>DXHY01000044.1 GCA_019113175.1 Candidatus Eisenbergiella stercoravium
CAAAGAAAACCGCCTGTCCCAATGGACCGTTTATTCCGGCCATAAGGACAGGCGGTTTGGATTTTCTGATCGCTTATGCGATGCTGATTTTGCGTCATGCGTTTAGAGATAATTGTTATTTAACTTTAGAGGCACGGTGAAAATCATCGGCTTACAGACTCGAAAAAGAAATATGTATAATTTCAGGGTAATCCCCCCTTGACAAATCAGTTTCCAGAAAGGGATCTTCAGGAATTTGAAGAAAGATGTAGAGAATACCGGGAGAAAATGGAGGAAGCTATTTCAGATCACGTAAACAGCTTGCATTATGTGGTATATACCAATGCCTTTCTGGAAGACAAACTGGGTTACATCATGGACGCGCTGATGGCTTGTTTGAATGATTTTATCCGGCGACATTCCAGGGAACAGATCATACGCGACTTTAAGATGGAAACAGAACAGGATTATTGTCTGTTTCCCGCAGTGAAAACCATTAAGACGCTGGAGAGTATTATCCGGTTAAAGGAAAACAATCTGCCGGAATGTATTTACGCCCTGGGCCGGGGTATCTATGAAAATTATATGTATCTCTGCGCGATAAATGGAGACAGGGAATTCTTTGAAAAGCGACTTTTGCCGAGAGTGGATGAAGAAAATTATACATTTGATACCTATCCTGACGGGCATATCAATTACCGGAGGATTATTCATAAACAGACGAAGCACAGACTGGAAGAAGTGAAAACTTCGGAACTGCGGAAACGGCTGCTTTGTGAGGAGGACCGGGAACTCTATCACTTTTTTTACGCCACGGCCTGTCAGTATGTTCATGTGGATGTGTTGAGCGCGAAAACATATTTTGGTGTGAGCGATCCCTACGATGAAGTAAAACCTGCATTGATTGCAGAACTGATAATAGTGGTTTTGGCAGTTCTGCTTCTGGATCAGTTGAGGAGCAATGGTTCTGTTAAAGTGCAGTTTCAGAAGGACGCGGAACATCTCTGCAAAAAGCTGGCTGGAATGCTGGATATGTGCCTGAAGCTGACGCTGACGGATACGGAACATTCCAATGCAGTTTTGGAACTTTTGAGAAAGAGACTGGGGCGGATTGAATTGACTGAATAGTATTATTTTCTACATTGAGTATGGTTTTTGAATAGGGGAGATCAGAATATGGATAAAAAATCAAATTCTTTTTTTAGCATTGTTAAAGGGTTTGTCGTATTAGGAATACTAATAGGTGTTGTAGTAGCAGCAATTCAATATATTGTAAATATTATTTCAAATGCGATAGTACAAATCACGCAAGTTACCTCAAATGTAGATGCGGTCATTATCGTTGCACTCATTACAGGAGCTGTATCTATTTTGGGTGTACTTTTGAGTTCGATTGTTGCTAAAATATTAGAATACCGTCAAAATACAAAGAGATATTTGTATGAAAAAAGGGAGACGCCTTATTCGGATTTTATTGAGATGGTATATAAGCTTCAGCAAGGTGTTAAAAACAAAAATGGATATTCAAATGAACAAATGATGGAAGATATTGTTAAATTTTCTCAAAAACTGACCTTATGGGGCTCCAGTCGGGTAATTAGGAAATGGCTAAAATTTCGAGAGACCAGCCAAGCGCTTAATAACAACCCTACAGATAATTTATTTGTTTTGGAAGATATTATTTTTGAAATTCGCAGGGATATGGGACAGAAAAAAGGTGGATTAAAAAAGGGAGATTTATTAGCTTTCTTTGTAAATGATATTCGTGATTATCTACCTAAAAATAGCAGGAAAGAGAGATAGTTATTCATAAATTATATTTATGTTCTATTTTTTGATTCATGTACAACATGTTACTCACAAGGCCTTCCATCTTAAATGGTCATACATATTCCGGAATGCTCATTTTTGATTCTGTCTGAAACATGATCGCTTTTTCTTTTCGCTCCTGTGCTAAAATTAAAAAGATCAACAGGAAACACGCACAGAGGTACTTTGGATGAAATATCAAAATGCCAGAGATGTCCTGCCTGATGAGCTTCTGACCAGCGTGCAGGAATATTTTCAGGGCGGATATTTATACGTTCCCAGAAAAGCGGAAAATCGCCCGGAACAGTTCAGAACAGCTTATAAAACGGAACTGTTAAAAAGAGATCATCATATTTTCCTGAAACATCTGGAAGGCTGGTCGAACGGCCAGCTGGGCGAATTTTACCATCTGTCCGCACCGAGTATCCGACGGATCCTTCTGAGGGAAAAAAGAAAGGCAGAGAAAATGAATACTGAATGGAAGAAAATCCTTTCCGCCTGGGGAATAGAGCCCGCGGATATAGATCAGAAATATCCTGCGGTTTGGGAAATAAATCACCAGCATGTGCTGAAAGCATACGAAAGCAGTAAGGAACTGAAAAGAAATGCGAAGCTTTTAACCGTACTGTCTGAATGCGGAGCTCCGGCTGCTGGGATCATAAAGACACTGAACGGGAAAAATCATGTGGAAGCGGATGGAAAATACTGGTTCATGACTGAAAAGCTGCCCGGCAGCAACAGGACGGATATCCGGAAACCGGGAACCGCATATAAGATGGGGGAGACGATCGCCCGTCTGCACGGGATACTCAGAAAATGCGAGAAGAAAATAACATTCTGGGATAACAGCCTGCTGGATGAAATGGAGGGCTGGATCAAACAGACGTTAGAAGAGAATGCATGGAAAACGGTCAGCGAACAGGAATACCTGTCCGTGACGAATCAGCTTGGAAGCAGATATGACAGCCTGCCGAAGCAGCTGATTCACAGGGACGTTCATTTCGGAAATTTTCTGTTTCTGAACGGGGAGTTTTCGGGATATATTGACTTCGATCTGAGTCAGAGAAATATCCGGATTTTTGATCTGGGATATTTTCTGGCGGGCCTGCTTACCAGAGAGAGCGGAATGAAACTGGAGGAGGATGAATGGCTTCGTATCGCCTGCGATGTCATTTCCGGATATGAAAGCGTGGACGAACTGAGGCGGGAGGAAAAGGCGGCGCTTATCTTTGTGATGGAGAGCATTGAAATCCTGTTTGCGGCATATTTTATCCGCACGGAGGACAGGATCTGCGCGGAGGATGCGGCGGACATTTTTCATAAACTACGGGACTGGGAGGAGCGGATTGAAAAATGTCTGCCATGATCTGCTGCGAGATTGAAGATATCGGGCTATGCCTTCAAACAGAAGATACGTTGTTTTCGCCTCAAAGGGTAGACCGTGGGACGATGGCTATGATTTCCTGCCTGGATTTGCACAAAGGTCAGAAGGTGCTTGACTTGGGATGTGGCTATGGTGTGATCGGAATATATTGTGCAAAAATAGTAGGTGAAGAAAATGTTTTTATGACAGATATCAATCCGAGAGCAGTTGACATTGCAAGAGAAAATGCCAGGCTGAATGGATTTAGAGGTCTTTCTGTTATTGTGAGTGACGCATTTGAACATATAAAAGAAAAAGACTTCGATTATATATTAACGAACCCGCCATATCACGAAGATTTCAGTGTCCCTAAAGCGTTCATAGAAGATGGCCTCAGGCATCTGAGGATGGGAGGAACCATGCTTCTGGTCACAAAACGGTATCAATGGTATAAAAACAAGCTGTGCGCTGTATTTGGTGGCGTGAAAGTCATGGAGAAAGATGGATATTACATATTTGCCGCAGAAAAAAGGGAATGCAGAAAGCGGGCGAAAACGGCCGGAAATAAGTTATCCAGAAAGCTGAAAAGAAAATACGGAAAATAAGGAAGGCGTCTTCCCATTTTGCGGTTTTGATTATAAAATGGTATCATACAGCAAGAAAATACTTTAAATGGAGGTTACAATGGGAAACGACAACGCCTGCGCCACCTGTCTGTATTATGTTTACGACGATGACTATGAAGAATATCTCTGCGACATGGATATGGATGAGGATGAGTATGTACGGCTGATTTCGGATAGCCACTACAGATGCCCCTATTATCGCAACGGAGACGAATACAGAGTGGTGAGAAAGCAGATGTGACAGACAATCCATGGATTGTCTGTCGTTACTTTTTTCACGGTTTCATCATACTGCTTTCAATCAGGGAATCTGCGTTCAGGCATTTCTTTTTTCCCCATAAATCACCTTCCGCATGCCGCTGCCGCAGAATTCATGCGGAATTTTCTTGAAGCCGAGGCTTTCATAAAAGGCTTCCTTGCCCTTTTCGGATATGAGAGAAACGCTGGAACGCCCGCCGGGAGGCGTGTTCTCTTCCACATAGGCAAGCACCTTCCGCATGATTGCGGTGCCGATTTTCCGGTTCTGGAAGGCCGGATGAACCACGACATCCACGATCATAAAATACATGCCGTCTCCGATCAGCCTGCCCATTGCGATCGTTTCCGTCTCATTTACAGCCGTGACGTCATAGAGCGAATGCTGTAAAGCCAGGAGCGTCTGCTCCTTTAAAAAACAGTTCCAGTTCACGCTCTGCCGCAGCCGGATGTAATTCTCATAGTCGAGCGCATTTTCCAGCAGAATCATAAAAATTGCCCCTTTCCCGTACTCACAGATGGTTTGTTTTCCTGAAAATTTATCATTAAATATAGCAGGGAAGCTGAAAGAAGGCAATGAAAAGTTTTTAGGTGGAAATGCACCTGTCAGTATGGTAGAATCAAAGCACAGGGGCAGGTGATACCTGCTCCGGCTTTTTTGTGAAAACATAAGAGGGCGGAATGGAGATTATCATGGAATGTATCAGCATCAGCTTCCGGTCCGCGCCGGAGGAGACCCGGAAGCGTTTTGCGTTTCCTGCGGGAGAAACAGGCATAAAAGAAAGAGAGGCATTTCTGGAAAGGGTAGGCGAGGCGGTGCTGCTTTCCACCTGCAACCGGACGGAGGTCTATGCGGCGGGGGAGGGAAGCTTCGGGCGGCTGGAAGCGCTGCTTTCTGAAAAAAGCGGCATGGCGGTTACGGAGGTGAAGCGGATCGCAAGGCGGTTTGCCAGGGAAAAAGCCTGCGCCCATCTGTACCGGGTCGCCTGCGGGATGGATTCCATGGTGGTGGGGGAGGACGAGATTCTGGGGCAGGTGCGGACGGCCTATCTGTTTTCTGCGGAAAGGGGGCTCTGCGGTTATGAGCTGAACGCCGTCTTTCAGGGCGCTCTTGCCTGTGCCAAGAAGATTAAGACGGAAACCCTTCTGTCCAAAACTTCGGTTTCCGTGGCCACCCTTGCCTGTGCGGAAATATTCCGGTTTGCGAAGCTTCGTGGAAAAGCGTCTGCCCTGTCGGACGGCTCTGGCGCCGCAGAGACGGACGGGGAGGCTGAGGCTTCCGAAAGGAAGAGGACAGGAGAGTCGGCGGATAAAAGGGAGCTTCAGGTGCTTCTCATCGGCGGCAGCGGGAAGATGGGAGGAAGCGTTCTGAAGAATCTGCTGGGACGTGAAGGGATTCATGTATACGCCACGCGGCGCAGCCACGGCCTGGGGGAGCGGGAAAACAGCAGGCTGTCCATCGTGGATTACGGGGACCGCTGCCGCTTCCTGGAGCAGGCGGACGTGATTGTTTCGGCCACGGAAAGTCCTCATTATACCCTTACGGCGGGGGAGACAGAAAAATATCTGAAGCGTTCCGGGGCGGAGAAGCCCCGTCTGTTCATCGATATGGCGGTTCCGGCGGACATTGACCGGCAGATCGCTTCCCTTCCGGGCTGCCGGGTGGTGGGGATGGATGATTTTGAACGGCTGGCGGAGGAAAACAACCGGAAAAAACAGCAGGCTGTGCTGGATGCCGGAGCGCTTCTGGAGGAGGAGCTGGAGGAGCTGTACAAGGCCCTCCTGTTTCATGAGACGGCCGGACAGCTGGACCGGATCCGGGAGCGGTTTGACGGATACTCTGTGGAACGGTTCCTGTTTTATCTGAAGGACAGGCTGGATGCGGCTTCTCTGAAGGCGGTTCTTCAGGCGCTGAAGGAGTGAACGGGCGGAGGCCCCGGACCGTCGGCAGGCATGACGCCGACGCGTCCGGAAACGGAGGAAGAGTATGGCATATTTTCCTTTTTTCATGGATATTGCGGGAAAACGGGGGGTGATCCTTGGCGGAGGCCGGATCGCGGCGGGAAAGATTGCGGCCCTGCTTCCCTTTGCTCCGCAGCTTGTCTGTATCGCGCCGGTCATCTGCGGGGAGATTGAGCGGATGGCGGCGTCCCTTCCGGAAGGGCAGGGGGGCCTGCGGCTGATTTACCGCGCGGCCCAAAAAGCAGATCTGGAAGGAGCTTTTTTCGTGATCGCCGCGACGGACAGCCCGGAGACGAACGCATGGGCGGCAGAGCTGTGCAGGGAACAGGGGATTCTGATCAATGCGGTGGATGACAGGAAGAACTGCAACTTTTATTTCCCGGCGCTGGTAAAGCGCGGCCCGGTGGTTGTGGGAATTTCCACAGGGGGCTGCAGTCCGGCGGCAGCGTCATGGATTCGCAGGAAGGCGGAACGGATGGTTCCGGAGGAAATGGGAGATACGGTGGAAAGTCTGGGGGAGCTGCGTGATCGGGTGAAAAAAAGCGTGCCGCAGGCAGATGTGCGGGCGGAGCTTTTAAAGAGGCTTTTTGCATTCTGTGAGGAGAGGGACTTCCGGCTGGAGGACGGAGAGCTGGAGAAGGCGCTGGAAGCGCTTCTTCAGGAATGCGGGAAAGGATGAAACGATGGAAACGACCGAAATGGTGGGAAAAAAACTGAGAATCGGCACAAGGGGAAGCCGCCTGGCCCTGGCGCAGACGGCCCTTGTGGAAGATGCGCTTCGTTCCGCCTGGCCCGGCCTTGAAACGGAGACGGTGATTCTCCGCACAAAGGGAGACCGGGTGCAGGATAAGCCGCTTTCCCAGGTAGGGCAGAAGGGCGTATTCGTTTCCGAATTTGAAACCGCCCTGCTGGAGGGCCGGATCGATCTGGCCGTGCACAGCGCAAAGGATCTGCCCGTGCGTCTGGCGGAGGGGCTGGACATCCTGGCCGTCCTGCCGCGGGCGGATGCCCGGGATGTGCTGGTGCTGCCCGTGCGGAGCATGGAAAAGCCGGATATATCATCCCAAAGAAGCGGCAGAGATGCGGCCCTGCAGGCTTTTGCGGCGTTCCCGGAGGGCGCTTTGATCGGGACGGGCAGCCTGCGGCGGCAGCTTTATGGAAAACGGCTCTGTCCACAGGCTGATTTTGCTCTGATCCGGGGAAATGTGGACAGCAGGCTGAAAAAGCTTCAGGACGGTGGATATGATGGGATTATTCTGGCAAAAGCAGGATTGGACCGGCTGGGAATTCCTGAGCGGGAACGGGAGCATTTTCTGTTTCTTCCGATTCCGGAAAGCGCCTTTCTTCCCGCGGCCTGTCAGGGAATCATCGCCGTGGAGGGACGCTGTCAGGCTTTTCTCCGGCGGCTGGCTGAGGCGGTGGACGATCCTCTGACGCGGCTTGCCTTTGAAACGGAACGGCGGGCCCTTCTGAATTTCGGTGCGGACTGCAGCGCCCCTGCGGCGGCATACTGCCGGGTTCTGATGCCGGACGGATCGATGCCGGATGGATCAGACGTTCAGGTACAGAATCCGGCTCAGAGCCCGGAAGAGGAAGGCGGACGGAAACGGAAGCCGGAAGAAGGGAGCGGCGAGATCCGTAAGGAGAAAAGCGCGGACAGCAGGGAGAAGGCGTGTGTACTCCGGCTGGAGCTGTCGGTGATGTATGCGGGAAGGGAACAGTCCGGGACGGCTCCGGAAGCACAGAGGCTGGAACTGGCGGATGCCCTTTGCAAAAAAGTCAGGAAAGCAGACACCCGGAAAGGGAGGAAATTATGACAGGGAAGGCTGGAATAAGAGGAATGGAAAGCGCGGACAGAGCGGAAAAAGATAAAGCAGGAAAGGTCTGGCTGGTGGGAGCGGGCTGTGGCGGGCCGGAGCTGATCACGGTGAAGGGTCTTTCTCTGGTGGAAAGCTGCGACGTCCTGCTTTATGACAGCCTTTCGGCAAGGGAGCTCCTGGAGCGGGCGCGGCCGGACTGCGAGCGGATCGATGTGGGAAAGCGGTACGGCGGGCGGGCTGCCTCTCAGGAGGAGATCAACGGCCTGCTGATCCGGAAGGCACGGGAAGGAAAAACGGTGGTTCGGCTGAAAGGAGGAGATCCCTATGTATTCGGCAGAGGGGGAGAGGAAATGCTGGCTCTGCGGGAGGCGGGAATCGCCTGTGAAGAGGTGCCCGGCATATCATCTGCCATCGCGGCTCCTGCCGCCGCGGGCATTCCGGTCACTCACCGTGGACTGAGCCGTTCGGTGACGGTGTTGACGGCCTCCAGCCTGACGGAAGGAGAGGAACGTTTGACGGAGGCGGATTACGGGGCGCTCGCCCGCCTTTCCGGCACTCTGGTCGTTCTTATGGGTATGCACCATCTGAAGGAGCTGACGGACCGGCTGATCGGCGCAGGTATGCCGCCCTCCCGTCCTGCGGCTGTGGTGATGGAGGGCGCGACGGACCGACAGAAATGGGTGCGTGCTCCGCTTGAACGGCTGGCGGAGGAAGCGGAGCGGGCAGGCCTGAAAGCGCCGGCGGTCATTGTGATCGGAGAGACTGCTGCCTTGCATCTTGCGCCGATGGATTTTTCAGAGTCAAATGATTGGCCGTTGGGGCCTTCGCCGCAGGGGATTGTGCCGCATGGGACTTCCCCACAGAGAATTTCCACGCAGAGAACTTTCCCGCAGGGAAAGTTGCCCCGGGGCACGGCGGAGCAGCAGGTCTTTGGGCCGCTTTCCGGCGTCCGTGTGGGCGTGACCGGAACGGAAGGCTTTGCGGCAAGACTTGCTGCTGCCCTTGGAAAACAGGGCGCGGAGACGGTGAAGCTGAGTTTTCTGGAAACCGTGCCCACGGAACGGCCTCTGCCGGAGCTTTCCGGTTTTTCCTGGCTGGTCTTCACCAGCCCCAACGGCGTCCGGATTTTTCTGGAAAAAATGAAACAGGAGCGCCGGGATCTGCGCACGCTGGCCGGAAAGCGAATCGCCGTCATCGGCCCGGGAACCGGGGAGACGCTGGCAGAAAGCGGTCTTATTTTTGACCTCATGCCGGAGATACACGACGCCTCTCATCTGGGAGCGGCGCTGGCGGAGCGGATGGGGCCGGGTGAACGGGCCCTGCTTCTGCGTTCGGAGCTTGGCAGCCCTGCGCTGACGCAGAAGCTGTCCGGGGCGGGAAGAGAGTATGAGGATTTTGCACTGTATGAGCTGAGGGAAAAGCCCGGACAGAGGGAGAAAGTTTTCCGGAGGCTGAGGGAAAATCCGCCGGACTATCTGCTGTTTGGAAGCGCATCCGGCGTCAGAAGCTTTGTGGATGGACTCATACAGAGTGTGGATAAAACCGCCCTACATAACGCTTTTCAATGCGGCTCCCTGCCACGCATCGGCTGCATCGGACCCCAGTGCCGCGCTGCCTGGGAGGAAGAAAAGGGACGGCTGAAACAGATTCTGACGGAACAGCCGGAAGCATTTACAGCGGAGGAGTTCAATATAGACGGCCTGGTTCAGGCTGTGGGAGCGGACCGGAGGATGCGCCGTTCCCGTTCGTAAGATTTCGCGCTGCAGTATGCGGCGCGAACCGTTGTTTCATGGCAAAAAGGAGGAAGTTATGCAGAGATTTCGCAGACTGAGAAAAAACGAGGTAATCAGAGGGATGATGCAGGAGACCAGACTGCATCCGAAGGATTTCATCTATCCCATTTTTGTGGCGGAGGGAGAAAACCTGGAAAATCCCGTGGCATCCATGCCCGGAGTATTTCAGTATTCCCTGGACCGGCTGGACGGCATTTTGAAAAAAGTACGGGAGAGCGGCGTTTCCGGCATCCTGCTGTTCGGCATTCCCGTCCATAAGGACGAGGTGGGGAGCCAGGCCTATGCGCCGGATGGGATCACCCAGCGGGCGGTGAGGAAGATAAAAAAAGACTATCCCGAACTGTACTGCATCGTGGATGTCTGCCTGTGCGAATATACCTCCCACGGTCACTGCGGCCTGGTGGAGGGGGACTGCATCCTGAACGATGAAACCCTGCCGCTTCTTGCAAAGATGGCGGTGAGCCTGGCGCAGGCCGGAGCGGACATGATCGCGCCGTCCGACATGATGGACGGAAGGGTGGAGGCCATCCGCACGGCTCTGGATGAAAACGGTTTTGCGGATATTCCTATCATGGCCTACAGCGCGAAATTCGCTTCCGCCTACTATGGCCCCTTCCGGGAGGCAGCCCATTCCGCGCCTGGCTTCGGCGACAGAAAGAGCTATCAGATGGACCCCGCAAACGGGCGGGAGGCCATCCGGGAGATTGAAGCGGATATCGCGGAGGGAGCAGACATCGTCATGGTCAAGCCTGCCCTGGCCTATCTGGACGTGCTGAAGGAAGCCTCTCTCACCTTCGATCTTCCCCTGGCGGTCTACAATGTGAGCGGAGAATACGCCATGGTGAAGGCTGCTGCCGCCAACGGCTGGATTGATGAGAGGAAAATTGTGACCGAGAACCTGACGGCCATGAAGAGGGCAGGAGCGAAGGTGATCATCACCTACCACGCGCTGGACATGGCAGCCTGGCTCAGAGAAGATGCATGATGAGAAACGCTGCGACATGGGAGAACGGCATGAACTGACTGATCCGTGCCAGATTCAAAGCCGCCTGCAGCGGGAAAAGAGGAAAAAATGAACACAAAATCAGAACAGTTATACGAAAGAGCCTGTAAACGGATGCCCGGCGGGGTGAACAGCCCGGTGCGCTCCTTCCGTTCGGTGGGGAAAACGCCCTTTTTTGTGGATAAGGCGGCGGGCGCTTTCCTGATCGATGTGGATCACAACCGGTATCTGGATTATGTATGCTCCTGGGGGCCGGGCATTCTGGGACACGCCCATCCGGCGGTCATCGAGGCGGTGTGCAGAGCCTGCGAGAAGGGGCTGACCTTCGGAGCGCCCACGGAAAAGGAGGTAGAGCTGGCGGAGCTGGTGAACGAATGTGTTCCCTCCATGGAAATGATGCGTCTGGTCAGCTCCGGGACGGAGGCCTGCATGAGCGCCATCCGTGCTGCGAGGGGCTTTACCGGACGGGATAAAATCATCAAGTTTGAGGGATGCTACCACGGGCATTCCGACGGCCTTCTGGTGAAGGCGGGAAGCGGCCTGATGACAGAAGCCATCCCGGACAGCGCCGGTGTGCCTGCGGGCTATGCGGAAAATACTCTGCTGGCGGTCTATAATGATCCGGACAGCGTCTTTCGCCTGTTCGATGCATATCGGGATCAGATCGCCTGTGTGATCGTGGAGCCTGTGGCGGCCAACATGGGCGTGGTTCCTCCGGCGGAAGGATTTCTTCCTTTTCTGCGGGAAATCACGGAAAAGAACGGCGCACTGCTGATTTTTGACGAGGTGATCACCGGCTTCCGCCTTTCCCTTGGCGGCGCACAGGAATATTACAAGGTTCGTCCTGATCTGTCCACCTTTGGGAAGATCATTGGAGGCGGCATGCCCCTTGCGGCCTACGGCGGCCGTAGAGACGTCATGAGCTGCATCGCTCCGCTGGGCCCGGTCTATCAGGCGGGCACTCTGTCCGGCAATCCTGTGGCGGTGACCGCCGGTCTGGAGACCATCCGACAGCTCATCGCCCATCCGGAGATCTATGAAGAGATCGACCGGAAAGCCGGAATGCTGGAAGATGCCTTCCGGGAAAAAGGTCTCACCGTCAACCGGGCGGGTTCTCTCCTTTCCTGCTTCTTCACCAAAGAACCGGTTACGGACTACCGTTCGGCGCTTCGCTCCGACACGAAGGCTTTTGCGGCCTATTTTGCCGCCATGCTGGAGCGGGGCATCTATGTGGCGCCCTCTCAGTTTGAGGCCATGTTCGTCTCTGCAGCTCATTCCGACGAGATGATCGAACGCACCTGCAGGGCTATCCGTGAAGTAGTGTAAATGGTCGGAAACGCCTGTGCAGGAGCAGGGCCCCTGCGCGTCCGGCTCCTGACCGAGCGGAACCGGGCCGGAGAAACCCTGTGACGGAACCGGGCTGGATAGACCCTGTGCCGGAACCGGCCTAAAGGAACTCTGTGCGTCCGGTTCCGGTACAGGCATTATCTTCAGATCGTCGTTTTCCAGAAGCCGTGCAGGTTGCACCAGGCGTAGGCTGCCTTCGGCGCGTCGCCCTCCTCCAGGGTAAAATGCACCACCGGTTCCTGGCCGGGCGACATGCAGGCGCGGTAGGTCCGGCCGTTTTTCGTGCTCAGGCAGACCCAGCCGATGCTGTGCTCCTCACTCATGGGATGAAAAATGCTGCCCACCTTTACTGTCACCTTCTGACCGTTCGTTTCCACCACGGGAAGATGCTTTTCTCCGGCGGCCGCAGTGCTCTCTGCGGTATTTGGAGACAGAGGCTCAAAGGGATGACAGCAGTCGGGAAGCGCGGCATCCGCAACGCCCTCCAGCGCCTCCAGAATGACGGTTCGATTCCTGTCCGTCAGAAATACAGGTTCCATTTTCATGATTTCTTCCCATCCTTTCTGCCGCGGGAAGCGGCTTTTTCCTTTTTTATTTTTCCCGGAATCATCGGTAATTTATACAGATAAAAATAGCGATATTGCGTTTAAAAAACGTTGTTTACAAGCCGCATAAGGGATGGTATCCTGAATGGGAAAAAGCCCTGCAGAAAAAAGAAAAGGGACGGGGCGGAAAGGTTTTTCAAAAGGAAACAAAAGATGGAAAAGAGACTGACAAAACAGGAAAAAAAGCAGCTTTGGATCTTCGTGGCTGCGGCCTTTGGACTGCCTCTTCTGATGGGAGTGCTGATGGGGATTAATTTTTACAGGGGAGCGGACGTGAGCGCCTTTCCCAACGCGCAGATGTATTACCCCGCGGCGGGCGTGATGCTGGCCGTCCTTCTGACCAGGAAGCCGGAGGAGAAGGTACCGGTGAAATTTTACGCAGGCTTTCTGACCTTGACAGGGATTCTGATGGCGCTATGCGTGGTGAGCCTGTTCCTCCCACAGGTCAGCATGGCTGTGCCTGTCAACTGTGTGCTCATCGTGGGAAGCCTGATTTCCTGGGTGCTGCTGCTCCTTGAGAAAAAGGAGATCCGCAGGAAATATGGCCTCAGCTGGGGAAGAGGTGTCCGGAATGCCAGCGGGACTCAGGGAGAAGCCTGTCAGGGAATCCGCCCCTGGCTGTGGATTCTTCTGTTTCTATTCCTGTATTTCCTGCGCATTTTTTTGAATTATGTGATAGAAGGTATGCCGGGAGAATTTTTCCCGCCTTTCGCAAATCCTTATGTATGGCTGAATTTTGCGCTGCTTCCGCTGAATTTCTTCATGGTTTATACCGCGTTTTTCGGAGAAGAGTACGGCTGGCGGGGCTTTTTCCAGCCCATTCTTCAGAAACGGTATGGGAAACGGCTGGGCGTGCTCATCCTGGGAGTGTGCTGGGGGCTGTGGCACCTGCCGCTGAACCTGTTTTATTACAGCCCTGACACCTGGCTGCAAAGCGTACTCACCCAGCAGACCACCTGCATCGGCCTGGGCATTTTCTTCGGTCTGGTCATGATGAAGACGAAAAACATATGGGTTGTCGTGATCATGCATTTTCTGAACAATAACCTGATCGCCGTCATTGCAGGGACCGGCGACGTGATCAGCGGTCAGGTGATCCGGTGGAGCGATGTACTGCTTCTTCTGGTATTAAACGGCGTTCTGTTTGCCTCCTTCATTCTGGCGAAGGATTACCGGAAGGAAAAACGGCTGGAGAGCTGGGAGCCGGGAAAGGAAACGGAACCGGAAAAGACGGTGGGATCAGAAAAGACGCTGGAAGCAGAAAAAGCGGCAGAATCTGAAGGGGAAACGGAATATGAAGTACAGAGCGGTTCTCTTTGATTTTGACTATACGCTGGGCGATTCAACAAAAGGAATCGTCCTGTCCGCCAATGCGGCGCTGGAGCGGATGGGTCTGGAAGCACAGTCTGAGGAAGCCATCCGGCGGACAATCGGACTTTCTCTGCGGGATACTTACCGCGCCCTGACCGGAGACGGGAATCCGCAGGCGGCGGAAAGCTTTGCCGCCTTTTTTCGGGAGAAGGCCGATCAGGTCATGGCGGAGAGCGCGGTGCTGTATCCTTGCGTGCCGATGCTTCTTAAGGCCCTTCGGGCGCAGGAAATCCGGACGGGGATCGTCACCACCAAGTTCCGTTACCGGATCCTGCAGATTCTGGGGAAATACGGCCTGACGGATTCGGTGGACTGCATCGTCGGGGCGGAGGATGTAAAGGAGGAAAAGCCCTCTCCGGAAGGAATCCTGCTTGCCATGGAGCGGCTGGGCGTGCGGAAGGAAGAGACTCTTTATGTGGGTGACAGCGCGGTGGACGCTGCCGCCGCTGAGCGGGCGTGCGTGGACTTCGCCGGAGTGCTCACCGGAACGACGCCGGAGGAAGCGCTGCGGGGAAGGACCTGTGTGTGGATAGGGGAAGAGGTTGGGAAAATTGAGAAATTAAAAAAGGATTGACATCCCCGCCCGCCGGTGTTATTCTGTGACAAACCAAGAACAGGAGAAAAATGCCACAGGCTGTCGTTTCGATCCGTCTGAACGGTTTCGCCGGGCATTTTAACAGGAAGAATGTACAGGAATCAGACCTTACAGCTTCACAGGGACGATGATCGTCAGCGCCTGTATCCGTGATTGAATTTCTGCAGAGAATCATCACAGGTACAGACGCTTTTCGTGCTGTACCTGTGTGGCAGAGCTTATTTCGGGCCGGGTCCGCACAGCAGTTGCGGATCCGGCTTTTTTGCGCGATAAGCCTGGAGGGCGACCGCATGGATGGACAAGCTTGATTGTACAGACATGCGGGCATCCGATTTTATCCGGCCCCGGCAGGCCGGGCCGTTTCCGCCGCGGAAACGATGTGGATAAGGGGGTGATAGCATGTGGCATAAAGACGATGTCCATCCGGATTCCGGAAAATCTGTTTCACAGGCAATACACAGATCAAAAGGAAGAAAGAAAGGACAGAAAAGATATGAGTGAAAAGAATATGGTAAAAATTCATGGCAGCATTCACCGGCTGAGGAAAATGAGCGGTTTTTCGTTCCTCATCCTGCGTACGGCGCATCAGCTGATTCAGTGCATTCTGGAGCCGGAAAAGTGTGAAATTCTGGGGCCGGACGGCAGCCCGTGGGAAGAAACGCTGAAGGAGGAAATGTGCATCTGCATGGAGGCGCAGAAGGTGGAGGAGCCCCGCTCCCGAACGGGATGGGAGCTGCATCCCGTCCGTATCCGGATTCTGTCTGTGCCGGCAGAAGCGATGCCTGTAGTCATTCACGGTAAGGAAATCCCGGCTTCTCTGGAGACCATTCTGGATTACCGGCCGCTGACTCTGCGCAATGAAAGGGAGCGGGCCGTTTTCCGGATTCAGGATGCGCTGGTGAGGGGGTTTACGGAATTTCTGCAGCAGCAGGATTTTGTGCAGATCCACACGCCGAAGCTGGTCAGCCAGGGCGCGGAGGGCGGCGCCAACATTTTCAGGCTGGACTATTTCGGGAAAGAGGCTTACCTGGCCCAGAGCCCTCAGTTTTATAAACAGATGATGGTGGGCGTATATGAAAGGGTATTTGAGATCGGACCGGTTTTCCGGGCGGAAAAGCACGATACGGCAAGGCATCTGAACGAATATACCGGAGTGGATTTTGAAATGGGCTATATCGAAAGCTTTGAAGAGCTGTGCCGCATGGAGGAGGCCATGATCCGTCATGCGCTGGAGGTCATGCCGGAAATCTGCCCGGAGGAGCTTAAGCTTCTGCAGGTGCGTATTCCACAGATTTCGTCCATCCCATTTATTCGTTTCCATGAGGCGAAGGAGCGAATTGCCGGGAAGTACCACAGGCCCATCCGGGAAAAGGAGGATCTGGATCCGGAGGAGGAAAAACTCCTGTGCCGGCTGGTGGAGGAGGAGACGGGCAGCGAGTTCGTTTTCGTCACCCATTATCCCACGGCCAAACGGCCCTTTTACGCCATGGAAGATGAACAGAATCCGCAGGTGACAAAAAGCTTTGACCTTCTGTTCCGGGGACTGGAGGTGACCACGGGAGGGCAGCGCATTCACGATTACGCCGCCCAGCTTGCCAAAATGAAGGCCAGAGGCATGGATCCGGAGCAGTTTGAAAGCTACCTTCAGATCCATAAGCATGGCATGCCGCCCCACGGCGGCCTTGGCATGGGGCTGGAGAGGTTCACCGCAAGGCTCCTGGAGCAGGACAACGTGCGCAGGGCCTGCCTGTTCCCCAGAGATATCCACCGGATTGCGCCGTAAAGGAACGGAAAAGCAATGGAAAAAAGAACGGTTTCGGGGTATAATGATTGCGCGGTGCGCAATCCGGCACGATTATATCGTGCCGCACTCGCTCTACCGTGCCGCCCCGCTGTCGCGGGGATTATACCCTTAATCCACGGCTTGTGAAGAAAATGCTGCCTGCGGCATCGCTTTCTTCCCTGCGCGCGTGGTATAATGATTGAGCGGTGCCAATCCGGCACGATTATATCGTGCCGCACTCGCTCTACCGTGTTGCCCCGCTGCGCGGGGATTATACCGGAAATCCACAGCTTGTGGGGAAAATGCCGCCTGCGGCGTCGCTTTCCCCCCTGCGCATGTGGTATAATAGCAACAAAAAGCGATGGAGGAACCCATGATAACAATAACCTGGTTTGGAACGGCGTCCATTCTCATCGAGGCGTGCGGGCAGAAGCTGTTGTTTGATCCCTTTGTGGAGCTGAATGGAGGAAGCAATCCGAACACGCTGGAGGATTTTGAAGGAGTGAGTGATATCTGTGTCACTCATGGCCATCTGGATCACCTTTTTTTCGTGCCGGAGCTGGTGGAAGGACAGGATGCCACTGTACACTGTCCGGCCGCGGCGGCGCGTACGCTGGAGGGCTTTCTGGAGGATAACGGTAATATTGTGCTCACCAGGCCTGGAGACAGCTGGAAGCTGGGAGAACTTCAGATTACAGCTTACCGGGGAAAGCATGTGGCCTTTTCTCCATCGCTGGTGCTTCACCGGCTTTTTTCACCAAAGCTTTTCAGGCGGCCGAAAAATCTGCTGTTTCTCGCCTGGGCACATCCCCGTTTCCGGGAAAGAAAGGATACGCTCGTCTATGAGATCGAAGCGGAAGGAAAGAATATCCTGCTGCTGGGAAGCATGGCGCTGGATGAGAAAACCGAATATCCTCAGGGGGCGGATCTGCTGATACTCCCCTATCAGGGAAAGCGCAGGCCGGAGGAAGCGGCCTGTGAGATCGTAGAAAGGCTGAAGCCGAAGCGGATCCTGCTGGATCATTTTGACGATGCCTTTCCGCCCGCGTCCGGGGAAGAGGATACGCGGCCCTTATACCGGCTGCTTTCTTCCCGCTTTCCTCAGATTCAGGCGGTTAAGCCGAAGGCGGGAAAGCCGGTCCGGCTTTGGGAAGCGTGAAAACAGAAATTTGACAGGAAAGGGCCGGCGCTGAACCGTCCGCGCAAAAATGCCGTGCGGACGGACCTTGGATTGTACGGAGCGGCCTGCCGCAGATACAGGATGAGGGGAAACGTGAAAAAAAGAATAGAATATCTGGATATTGTAAAGGTAATTGCTATTTTCCTGGTGGTGTTCTGCCATTTTGTGCTTCTTTCGGAAACCGTTCCGGCCAATCTGTTCATGTCAGCATGCTGGTCGGGCGTGCCCATGTTTTTCATGGTAAACGGAGCGCTTTTATTCACCCGTCCGCTGAAGCTGAAGAAGCATATTTACAAGACGCTGACCACCTATCTGGTGCTGGTCATCTGGCGGCTGATCTATCTGTTCTCCATCGGCGCGATCAACCATGTGCCGGTTTCGGGCTTTGGAGAAAATGAGCTGTTCCTTTATCTGTTCGCCTTCGGAAATCTGGAGGGAATCGGGACGGGGCATCTTTGGTTTATAGAGGCGCTTCTGGCCGTCTATGTGCTGTTTCCTTTGTTTCGGATCTGCTTCGATCTTCCGTTCGGAAGGAAGCTGATTCTGTTTTTTGCCATATACGGGCTGGTTGTGACCAACGGGATGAGTGCGCTTCAGATCCTGCTGGACGGCCTTACGGCTTCGGGCCGGATCGGAACCGTCTCCCTTTCTGCCATTGGCGTCCTCAATCCCTTCGGAACCTATGCCAACATGCTGGGCTTTTTCCTGCTGGGGGCCTGGATTCATACCGGCCCGGTCATCGGCGGAAGCCTGCGCGCGCAGCGCCTGATCGGCGCGGCGATGGCCGTTCTCGGCCTTCCCGGCATCTGGGCTGTGAAATGGTATCTGAGCGGAACCCCGGTCTGGGACGGCATTCTTCTGGTGGAGGGGTATCGGCATATTCCCGTGATCCTGCTCGCGGTGGGCGTTTTCCTGCTCTGTCGGGATCTTACCATCAAAAACAGGTTCCTTTCTGCTGCTGTACGCGCTGTGGCCTCCAGAACTCTGGGAATTTACTATCTGCACTGGATCTTCGGGTGGCTCCTTGTGCCGCATATGGCCCTGCTTTTCACACGCTTCAGCGTGGTGTCCAACATTTTGAAAACTCTTGCGCTCATTCTGCCCGCTCTGCTTGTGACCTTCCTTCTGGAAAAAATTCCGGCGGTGCGCAGGCTTGTGACGGGATAAGGGGAGAACATCAGGCCGCTGCCTGCCGGTTTACCGACGGACAGCGGCTTTTTTATTCAGCAGGAAATTTCATTTCCTATCGTATAAAAACCTCCGGTGGATCGCACTGCGGCGGAAAGGAAGATGTCGCTTACGCGACCCGCCACGCAGGTAATCTTTGATTACCGGGAAAATCCCGCAAGCGGGATTCTTTTTTACACGATAAGCCCGTAGGGAGACCGCGTGAATAGACACACCTGCTTTACAGACAGGCGGACATCCGTATGAAAAGAAACCGAATAAAGCCGGAGCAATGTGTCAATCCTGAATATAGCTTGACAAAAAGGAAAAATATGTTATGATAAAATCAATAACAATAATTATTACTAAAATATGAAAGGAGGAGACAACATGCTGAAAGGGAAAACAGCGGTAGTTACGGGAGGAACAAGGGGAATCGGTTTTGCAGTGGTGAAGAAGTTCCTGGAGAACGGTGCGGCGGTTGCGCTCTGGGGTTCCAGGCAGGAAACCGTAGAGGATGCTCTGGAGAAGCTGCGGGCGGAGAATCCGGACTGGAATGTGATTGGCATGTCGCCGGATCTGGGCAGCCTGCAGGAGGTGGAAGCCGCCATGAAGCAGGTGAAGGAGCAGTTTGGCAGGCTGGACATTCTGGTGAACAATGCGGGAATTTCGGCAAGGGAAAGTTTTTATGATTACAGAGAGGAGGATTTTGAGAAAATCACGGATCTGAACCTGAATGCGGTATTCCGCTGCTCCAGAGCAGCAGCGCCCCTGATGAAAGAGCAGGGCGGCGGTGTAATCCTGAACACCAGCTCTATGGTGAGCATTTACGGACAGGCCGCGGGCGTTGGCTATCCGGCGTCCAAATTCGCGGTGAACGGCCTGACGAAATCCCTGGCAAGGGAGCTGGGGCGGGATCATATACGGGTCAACGCAGTTGCTCCCGGCGTCATCCGGACGGATATGGTGGCGGCCCTTCCAAAGGAGCTGATCGAGCCGCTCATCCGGACCATTCCCCTGGGCCGTGTGGGAGAGCCGGAGGATGTGGCAAATGCCTTCCTCTTCCTTGCAAGTGATATGGCGTCCTATGTGACCGGGGAGATCCTGTCTGTGGACGGAGCTGCAATGACCTGAACATTGCTGTGCCGATGACCTTAAATTTTCGGAGAGATGACCGAAAAAAGCGGCGGCTCGGGCAGGCCCGCATATTTATGGAATATCAGATGGAGGAAGAACATGAATATTCAGACCTTTTTTCAGTTGAATTACGGTGTTTACATCACCACCACCCTGGACGGAGAACGGCCCGTGGGCTGCGTGACCAACAGCATCATGCAGATCACGGCGGAGCCCGCTACCTTTGCGGTGAGCGTTAATCACGATAACTACACCCATGGCTGCATTGAAAGGACGGGAAGCTTCGCCTTTTCCATCCTGGGAGAAAATACGGATCCCGCGCTGATCGGCGCGTTCGGTTTTCACAGCAGCAGGGACACGGATAAATTTCAGAATGTTCCCGTAAAGACGGCTGCCGGACTTCCTGTGATCGCCTCTTCCTGCGGTTATGTGGTCTGCCGCCTGATTGGAAGCCTGGAAACCCCAACTCATACCATCTTTCTGGGGCAGGCGGAGGAAGCGGAGATTCTGGACGGCTCCCAAACCCCGATGACCTATTCATATTATCATCGTGTGATCAAGGGGAAGGCGCCGAAGAATGCGCCAACCTGGCAGCCGGAGACACAGGAGGCGGAAGAGAAATCCGTTTCCCACGCGGCAGAAGATGAAAGGGCAACGCAGGACGGAGCGGCCGGCAGCGTTGGAAAATGGATCTGTGGAATCTGCGGCTATGTCTACGAGGGCGAGACGCTCCCGGAGGATTTTAAATGTCCGGTCTGCGGCCGCGGCCCGGAAGTATTCCGGAAGGCATGAAAGAAAGCGCATAAACGGGTAAGCATAACCGGCATCAGATAACCGGCGGAAACGGTTCGGATTTTAGCAGAAAGTCCGGGCCGTTTTCGTCTGCCGGACAAAAGTGCCAAAAAAAGCATTGATTGGAAAATTGCCACTGCGGGCTGTTTGTGGTAAGATGGAGGCAAAGAAAACGCGGCGGGGTATTCCGAAGGCTGCCTTTGGCCGCGGCCAAAACGGAAGGAAAACCTGACTTAACATTTCGACAGCTCTATATAACAAATGGCAGTTGCGGGATGTACGGGTTTCCAGATAAAATAAAAGGGTAAAGTGAAGCAGGCCTGCGGACTTTACGAACAATTTGACATTTTTAAGGATGTTGGCTTCACAACCCTGGCATCGCGTGAAAAACACGCAGAAGGGGAAGAAAAAATGGACAAACCGGTACTTGTAATTCTGGCAGCGGGTATGGGAAGCCGCTACGGCGGACTCAAGCAGATCGATCCGGTGGACGAACAGGGCCACAAGATCATTGACTTTTCCATGTACGACGCGCACAGGGCGGGCTTTGAAAAGGTCGTTTTCATCATTAAGAAAGAAAATGAAAAGGATTTCCGTGAGTGCGTGGGAGACAGAGTGAGTAAGCACATGGAAGTCGAGTACGTTTTCCAGGAACTCGACAAGGTTCCGGAAGGCTTTCAGATTCCGGAAGGCAGAGTGAAGCCCTGGGGAACGGCGCACGCGATCCTCTGCTGCAAGGACGTGGTAAAGGGACCGTTTGCGGTCATCAACGCGGATGATTATTATGGAAGAAGCGCGTATACCACGCTGTACAACTTCCTGACCACCCATCATGATGATGAGAAATACCGCTACGCCATGGTGGGCTATGAACTCGGCAATACGCTGACGGAAAACGGTTCCGTTGCCCGCGGCGTATGTGTGACCGATGAGAACGGCTACCTGAAGGAAATCGCGGAGCGCACCAAGATCGTCAAGACTGCGGACGGAGCGGCCTATACGGAGGATGACGGAGCAACCTGGACGCCTCTCGCGCTGGACACTCTGGTATCCATGAACATGTGGGGCTTTTCCGCAAGCATCTTAAACGAACTGGAGAGCGCGGTGAACAGCTTCTTTAAAAATGAGGTGGAGAAGAATCCGCTGAAGTCGGAATGTTTCCTTCCCATCGAGGTGGATAAGCTCCTGAAGCAGGACAAGGCCACTGTCGAGGTGCTTTCTTCCAAAGACAAGTGGTTCGGCGTAACCTACAAGGAAGACAAGCCCTTCGTGATGGAATCCATTGCCCGTCTGAAGGCGGAAGGCGTTTATCCGGAATATTTGTGGTTATGATTAGATGCCGCCTGTGGCGGCAGAACAGGAGGCCGGCACGAACCGGTGGGTTCGTGCCAAAGAACGGAGATACCGTTCTTTTATGATTAGATGCCGCCTGTGGCGGCGGAACAGGAGGAGACCATGGCAATTTTAGTGACAGGCGGTGCCGGATATATCGGCAGCCATACAGTAGTAGAGCTGCAGAACGCGGGATACGATGTGGTGGTGGTGGATAACCTCTGCAATTCCAGCGAGAAGTCCCTGCAGCGCGTGGAAAAGATCACGGGAAAAAGCGTTCCTTTTTACAAGGCCGACATCCTCGACAGAGAGGCTCTGAACGCAATTTTTGAAAAGGAAAAAATCGATTCCTGCATCCATTTCGCAGGACTCAAGGCGGTCGGCGAGTCTGTTGCCAAGCCGTGGGAATACTACGAGAACAACATTGCGGGAACCCTGACCCTGGTGGATGTGATGCGCAAGCACGGCGTGAAGAACATCATCTTTTCTTCCTCAGCCACCGTTTACGGCGATCCGGCGGTCATCCCCATCACGGAGGAGTGCCCGAAGGGACAGTGCACCAATCCCTATGGCTGGACCAAGTCCATGCTGGAGCAGATCCTGACCGACATCCAGAAGGCGGATCCGGAATGGAACGTGGTGCTTCTGCGTTACTTCAATCCCATTGGAGCCCACAAGAGCGGCCTGATCGGTGAGAACCCCAACGGCATCCCCAACAACCTGATGCCTTACATCACCCAGGTTGCCGTCGGCAAGCTGAAACAGCTGAACGTATTCGGAAACGACTACGATACGCCGGATGGAACCGGAGTCAGAGATTACATCCATGTGGTTGACCTGGCAAAGGGTCATGTGAAGGCACTGAAGAAGATCGAGGACAATTCCGGCCTTTCCATCTACAATCTGGGAACCGGAAAGGGCTACAGCGTGCTGGATATCGTGAAGAACTTCGAGGAAGCCACAGGCGTGAAGATTCCTTATGTGATCAAGGAGCGCCGCCCCGGCGACATCGCCACCTGCTACTCCGATGCCAGCAAGGCGGAGCGGGAGCTGGGCTGGAAGGCCGAGTACGGCATTAAGGAAATGTGTGCAGACTCCTGGAGATGGCAGTCTCAGAATCCCAACGGATACGATGACTGATCTCAGAAAAAAACGGATGGCTGCCGGGACTGAGTGGGTTCCGGCGGCCTTTTTTATACGACAGGAAATTTCATTTCCCACCGTATAAGAAAAGACGCTCCGCTGTGGATGCGCACTCGCGCACACTTTTGATAAGGGGGGAAAGAAGATGCAAAGAAGCGGAGAAAAAACTCCTGTTCAGCCTGACAGGCTCAGGAGAGTGGAGCAGCTGTTCAATGAGTGCCGGATGCAGAAGCGGCTTCCTGAGAGAAAAAAAGTACAGAAGGATTCCGAAGAAGTGCCCGGAAGTGTTTCCGGAGCATTTTCCGGAATATTTTCCGGAGCAGCCATGATCGCCACGTCAGATGGCCCGGTCTTTTCCTGTGCCTGCGGATATGAGAATCTGGCGTATGGGATTGAAAACCGGCTGGACACGGCGTTTGATACGGCTTCCATTACGAAGCTTTTTACCGCAGCCGGTATTGTCCTTCTGGAAAGCCGGGGATTGCTTCGGCTGGAGGACCCCGTTCATTCCATTCTTGATCTGGGAGGAACCAGAATTCCGGAGGATGTGAGGCTGGTGCATCTTCTGACCCACACATCAGGAATTGCGGATGATGCGGATGAGGAGGGCGGGGAGGATTACTCGGCGCTTTTTGTGGAGACGCCGAATTATTCTTTCAGGGAAAACCGGGATTTTTTGAAAAATTTCGTACATAAGGAGCCAAATTTCCGGGCGGGAGAGCAGATTCGGTATAACAACTGTGGTTTCATTTTGCTGGGCCTGGTAATCGAGAAGCTGACGGGAAAGGAGTACCGGACTTTCATAACAGATGAAATTTTCCGGCCGTTCGGTATGAAGGACAGTTTTTTCGCGGCCAAAGAGGATACGGACAAAAGGTTTGCGGAAGGGTATTTTTACGGGAAGGACGGCAGACTGAAGTAGAATATCTATTCCTTTCCACCTATCGGCACGGCAGACAGCGGGGCCTATACCACGGTGCAGGATCTGGACCGTTTCTGGAGATATGTGAGCGAAAGCCCCATATACCGGAAGATGCTTCTGCCTCACACGAATGTGAGAAGAGAGGAAGGAGAATATTCCTTTACCACAGGACTCGGCCTGGGGCTGAGGGAGAAAAACGGCCGGATCTTCCGCGCCTGGAAGGAGGGTTCCAACGACGGCGTGTGCAATATCACCGCATTTTATCCGCAGGCCGGACTGATCTTTACCATTCTGGGAAATGTGGACATGAATATCTGGCGGCTGCACGCGGAAGCGGAGCGGCTGCTGTTTGAGGACTGAGAGGGAAAAAAGTGAAGAGAAAAATCATCAACATGAGCATCTGTCTCTGTACAGGATCCGGTGATCGGGCAGACCTGTACAGAGGTTTCTTCAGAATATGAGGGAAAACCCCCACGATCTGAAACAGCGGCTTCTTTCGGAGAGAAACCTTCCGGCGTGAAATCTTTCCAAAGAAACTGCATTCTGCCCGCACAGGACCCTGTACTTTTACGGAGAAACGAGTTTAACCTTAACGGATCATCTGTAAAAGGAGGAATATCCTGTGAATCACAATTTTAAAAAATATATTCTTTTCTGGCTGAGCGGATCCGTCTCTCAGCTTGGAAGCGCCATGACGAGCTATGCGCTGATTTTGTGGTCCTATACGCGGACCGGTTCCGCCATGTCGGTATCGCTGATGTCCTTTTTTAATTATCTGCCCTATATTGTGGTGAGCGTTTTCGCCGGAAGCTTTGTGGACAGAAGATCGAAGAAGAAAATCATGCTGACGTCCGATTCCCTGGCGGCGGTCTGTTCTCTGGCGGTGCTGCTTTTGTGCCTGAAGGGGTCACTTCAGATGTATCACATCTATCTGATAAACGCAGTGATCGGGCTGATGAACGCCTTTCAGTCCCCGGCGCAGTCCATTGCGGTCGGAATGCTGGTGCCGAAGGAAAAACTGGGGCAGGCCAGCGGAATGGATTCCTTTTCCGCGAATCTGGTGACGGTGGCCGCTCCGGTCCTTGCTTCTTCTCTTTTCGCCTTTGGCGGGCTGGAAAGTGTGATCGTGCTGGATCTGATTTCGTTTCTGGTGAATTTCAGCGTCCTGCTTCTGTTCATCCGTCTGCCGGAAGCGCCGACAGGTGTAAATGCGGCAGGTACAAAAGCGGGAGACGCGGCGAAAGAGAATGGGGCGGCGGAAGAAAAAAGACTCCGCGGGACCTTTGCGGGTATGCAGGAGGGCTTTCGCTTCCTGCATGGAAGAAAGGGGCTTCTTTATATCATGCTCACCATGGCCCTGCTGAATTTTTTCTCCCGGCTGACCTATGAAAACATTCTCTCTCCGATGATCCTGGCGAGGAGCGGTGGGAATGAGAGAACGCTTGGACTGGTCAATGCGGTTCTGGGGGCCGGAGGAATTCTGGGCGGCATTCTGGTATCCTGCCGCAGATGGCGGATCAGTCCCCGGATGGAAATCTACGGGGCCGCGGCTCTTTCCTTCCTATTCGGAGATCTTCTGATGGGGCTGGGAAGAAACGGTTTCTGGTGGAGCGTGGCAGCCGTGGCTGCCAGCCTTCCCATTCCTTTCATCACGGCGGGACAGAGGGTGCTTCTGTATGAAACTGTGCCTGTCCGTCTGCAGGGCAGCGTGTTTGGCGTAAGGAACGCGCTGCAGTTCGGAACCATCCCTGTGGGAATCCTGCTGGGCGGTTTTCTGGCTGATTATGTATTCGAGCCGTTTATGCGGTCGGGAATGCCGGCCGCAGGATGGCTGGAAGAACTGGTGGGAAGCGGGGCCGGAAGCGGCATGGCCGTGATGTTCCTGTGTACCGGCACCCTGGGTTTTCTCGCCAGCCTGATCACCGGGAGAAGCAGGTGGATCAAGGAGCTGGAAGAGCCGGATGGCCGGGCGGAGTGAAAGGGCCGGATTTGATACCTGATATTTAATGGCTGCTGCATTTTACAATAAAAGGAGCAGATATGACCTGTGCCGCACGTTTGAGCTTCGGGCTCTGTGCGGCACAATCTTTTCCAGACCTTTTTCGGTTTTTACGTTTACTGTTTTTCGCTGCCCGGTTTGTCAGTACGGGAGATTCCGCGTGAGGCACTCCGGAAAGCGCACAGGACATCAGGCCACATAACAGAACATGAAGATGAAATGGCAGATGCTTCCGCCCATGACGAACAGATGGAAAATCTCATGGGAGCCGAAATATTTATGCCTCGCGTTGAAAAGAGGCAGCTTCAGCGCATAGATGATGCCGCCCGCCGTATAGATCAGCCCTCCGGCAAGCAGCCACAGGAAGGCTGCGCGGGGAAGAGTATTCCACAACTGGCCGAAAACCGCCAGACAGATCCAGCCCATGGCGATGTAGATTACGGAGGAGAACCATTTCGGGCAGGTGATCCAGAATGCCTTTACCGCCATGCCGAGGATGGCAACGCCCCACACCACCGCAAGCAGCGTGTAGCCCAGCCTTCCGCCCAGGATGACCAGACAGACGGGCGTGTAGGAGCCGGCGATCAGTACGAAGATCATCATGTGATCCAGCTTGCGGAAAACGCGCAGGATGCGCCCGCCCACATTGATGGAATGGTAGGTGGCACTCGCCCCGTACAGCAGAATCATGCTGGCAATGAATATAACCATTGCGAAAAAGATCACGGGCTGCCCGGACAGCACCGCCTTGATCAGAAGCGGCGTAGAGGCCAGAATGGCCATCATCATGCCGATGAAATGAGTGATCGCACTTCCGGGTTCTCTTATTGTAACGCTCATATTTACCTCCTGACTTTTTTAAAAACACAACACATAGTATTGAAAACTACTTCTTATATGTTATGATACTACACCTTATTATTTTCTGTGTCAACAAATAATATTCGTAAAAATTTCTTAAGTATGGAAAAGCAGTCACCCCATCCCCATGAGCAGCCTTAGCACCGCAAGGCGCGGGACCGGGGCCTCGAAGAGACGGCGGGTGCGGATGAGGGGGGCTGTGAATAGTTTCAAAAGAAAAAGAGGGCCGCAGCCCTCTTTCAATGTCGGATAAAATCACTCCTCCTCAATAATCTGAATCTCAAGATAATCAAAATCCACCTGTTCCACAAAACTGTCCTGCAGAAAGCGTGTTTTCCGGTGGCGCTTGAAATCGCCGATATTCGCATCCAGCCAGATCGGCTTTCCCAGATCAAACTGACTGCACACCTCGTCGAGCGCATGGAAGACTTTATGCGTTCTGGTATCCTCTGACGGATCGCATATGACGGTATCCTGAAGCATTCGGTTGTCTTTGAAAATTTTGGCCCATAAACGAAACATGGTTTCCTCCTTATATTATATTCCGGCACGATCCGGGGATGAACTGACCTGTCCTGTTTTTCTGCAATTATATCAGAAGGAAGGAACAGAAACAAGAATCTCAATAGTAACCAAAAAAAGGAGAAAAAATATTAACTTTTTGTAAAAGATATCCATTGTATGGAAGAGTATGATATAATGAGCGCAGGAAAGCCTGCGGGAGCCTGCTCACGTATGGCGAACGGCGAATGACGATCACAGGCTGTGACTGTGATATAATACTTACGAAAACAGATGACTGGATGAGGACGAGGTGGCCATGGAATTTGCAGTGGACAGAGAAGATCAGGTGGACAGCTGGCAGGAAGCCATGCTGGTATATCACGCAGCGCTGAAGCAGATCAATACCAAGCTTGAGATACTAAACGATGAGTTTCAGCATGTGCACCGTTATAATCCGATCGAGCATATCAAGTCAAGGATCAAGACGTCTGAGAGCATCGTGAAGAAGCTGAAGCGGTACGGATATGAATCCACCATTGAGAATATGGTAAAGTATATTAATGATATCGCGGGAATCCGCGTGATCTGCTCCTTTACTTCCGATATTTACCGTATTGCGGACATGCTCCGCAGTCAGAATGACATCCGGGTCATATCGGTGAAGGATTATATCCGGCATCCCAAGGAAAGCGGCTATAAGAGCTATCACATGCTGGTGACGGTTCCGGTATTTTTGTCCGACCGCATTGTGGATGTAAAGGTAGAGATCCAGATCCGGACGGTAGCAATGGATTTCTGGGCGAGCCTGGAGCATAAGATCAATTACAAATTTGAAGGAAGGGCTCCGGAGCATATCCGGAGAGAGTTGGTGGAATGCGCGAAGATGGTTTCCCGGCTGGATGACAGAATGCTTGCTCTGAATGAAGAGGTGCTCAGCCTGAGCGAGGAGAAGAAGGAGGAAACTGCCGGAGGATGATGGGGGCAGCTTACGGGCCCTGCCGGTGGAGAGAAAGACGGGAAAACGGATATGTGAGATGGATGCCCGGCCGGGAGAAAAGAACCTGGCCGGGCATCTTTGGCGTTATTAAAAAAGTTTACCAAAATACAAAGCTGAAATTTGTGCGGAAAACTTTCAGATTCTCCGCAAAATGAGGAGTGCCCCGATACCTTGCGGCACCGGGGCTATTATGAAAAAATTTATCTTTATCTGCAATTGAAAGAACCAGCTTTCCTTCAGCTGATAAAAAGAGTATAACAGCGAAATATGAACAAAGTGTGAACTCAATGTGAATACGTAGTTAATATTTATAAAAAAATAAAATGCAGAAACTGAAAATAGTGCAAAATACACAAATCCAAAAAAGAAACGGCGGTTGTAAAATAGCCGGAATAATGCTAGAATGAAAAAAGTCGAAAGAATGGCTTTTTTGCTGCTGTCTGCAGACGGACAGCGGCATTTTCAGGACCGCTTATGGAGCCTGCAAACTACGCGGGAGGATTGTCAGATGGAAAATTACAGGGATCAGGGAGCAGGGGGGCCGCATGGCTCTTGGGATGCGCAGGAGGCGAAGCGCCTGCGGAATCAGCTCGTGGAATACGACGGCTATCTGCAGGAAATGCGCAAGGCCAACATGAAAAACGTGGAGACGCTGGATGTGATACAGCGCTATACGGATAAAAGCGCCGCCGGAATTCAGGCCCTGACGGAGGAGAGCGCCGCCGGAATGCAGAAGCTGGCGGAGGAAAGCCTGCAGGGAATCCAGCAGCTGGGAAAGGAATGCTCGTCCGGACTGCGTAAATTTTCTGCGGCCGGAGAAGCCGGGCTGAATCAGGTGTCACAGGATGCCCTGGACAGGATTGCGCATCTTTCCGAGACTGCTCTGCAGCAGCTGAACGATACGACGGAAAAGAGCGGGATGATGATCCGCCGCCTTACCGAAGAGGGACTTGCCAAAATCCAGGAGGTCAACGACCGGAATCTGGAGGCCGCGAAGCGGGTGGACGAGATCGGACAGATGCTCGCCGCGCAGACGGAGAGCCTGCGGGAGATGCAGAAACAGGCGGATGACTTCAACCATAAGGAAAATGTGAAGGTGTACCGGAATGTACAGGCTGTTGTTGTGGAAGAGGTGAAGAATCAGACGCAGGAACTGAAGGCCGTGGAAAAGGGAACGAGAATTCTGCTCATTTTCACGCTGGCCGCTTCCCTTGCAAACGTGGCTCTGTTTATTCTGCAGATATTGGGAATACTTGGAATATGAGAAAAGAAGAGAGAACGACGCCGCAGATGAAAGCGCAGGAGATGGGAAAGAAGCAGGAGTGGAAACCCGGCAACATGCTTTATCCGCTGCCTGCCGTCATGGTGAGCTGCGCGGACAAAAAGGGCAATACAAACATCCTTACGGTCGCATGGACGGGAACGGTCTGCACGAACCCGCCCATGCTTTCCATTTCCGTGCGGCCGGAGAGATATTCCTGCGGGATGATCCGGGAAACCGGAGAATTCGTGGTGAATCTGACGACGGAAAAGCTGGTCCGCGCTACGGATCTGTGCGGCGTAAAGAGCGGCAGAGATGTGAACAAGTGGGAGGCGGCGGGACTGACTCCCGTCCCCGCGAAGCAGGTGAAGGCGCCCCTGATCGGAGAATCTCCGGTGAATCTGGAATGCCGCGTGGAGCAGGAGATCGCGCTGGGAAGCCATATCCTGTTCCTTGCCAGAGTGGTTTCTGTGAGTGTGGACGAAGCCTGGCTGGATGAGAAGGGAAGCTTTCATCTGGATTGGGCGAAGCCGATCTGTTACTCCCACGGGAAATATTTTCAGCTGGGAAAGGAAATCGGAAAGTTCGGCTTCAGCGTGGCGAAAACGGCGAAGAAAAAAGCAGGGAAAAAGCGCTGATGAGAAGACAGGCCGGGGCGCATATTTTTTAGGAAAAGCGGGTTCATGGAAGGTAAAAGTAAGTATTACATGAGAATGAGGGCACAGTTTCTGATGACGGCGTTCTGCATCATTGCAGCCGCTGTCCTTTTTGTACCCTCTTTTCCGGCGTTTGAGCCGGAGGAAAACAATGTATATGAGGTCAGACTGAACGGAGAATATGCGGGTCTGATGGAAAATCCGGAGGAGGCGGAGACACTGCTTGCCCAGGCGAGGGCGGAGGCCGTTTCTGACAGTGAGGAAATGGTTTTCATGGAGGCGGATCTGGAGCTGGAAGGCCGCAGCATGCTGTTTGGCCGTCTGGATGGGCCGGACGAGGTACGGGAAGCCATGCAGAGCATTCTGGAGGGCAGCGTCCTTGATACCCTTCAGCGTGCCTATACGGTGAAAATCAATGAATATACCGTCAATCTCCGCTCCAGCAGTGAGGTGCTTTCTCTGTTAAACGCCTGTCTGGATAAATATGATACGGAGGACGAATACACGGCCTGTCTGACGGTGGATCCGGAAAGAGAGCTGAACGTGCTGACCGCGGTAATCCGCCGGACGGAGGAGCTTGAGACTGACGATGAAGCGGAGGGGGCCGGCCTTGGCGCCTTTTTCGAGGAAGTGTTCGCCCAGGCAGAGCCTGCGGCCGCGCAGAGCTTTGAAGATCTGGATTACGGCCTGGTGGAACTGGAATTTGCGGATACCGTAGAAGTGGCAGAGGCCTATCTGATGGAGGAGGAGCTGACGCCCCTGGAGGAAGCGGTGGAGCAGGTGATGAACGAACAGGCGAAGGAGGAAATCTACGAGGTTCAGCCCGGAGATACACTTTCCGAGATCGCGCTGGAGCATTCCCTGCCCATGGAGGACCTGATCGCCATCAATCCCTCTCTGGAGGATGAGAATTCCACCATCCGGGCAGGCGAGGATCTGATCATCACGGTTCCGGAGCCGGAGCTTTCCATCATTCACAGAGAGCTCGTCTATGAGGAGGAAAATTATAACGCGCCAGTGGAATACGTGGATGTGGACGAATGGTATACCAACCAGCAGGAGACGGTGCAGGAACCCTCTGAGGGCCACAGGAAGGTGGCAGCAGTCAAAACCTACCGGAACGATCAGGAGGTTTCCGAGGAAATCGTTCTGGAAGAGGTGGATTTCGAGGCAGTACCACGGATTGTCCGCCGGGGAACCAGGATTCCGCCCACATTCATCAAGCCGATTTCCGGAGGAGTTCTCACATCCAGTTATGGAAGACGGAACGCACCCACGGCAGGGGCCTCCACCAATCACCAGGGAACGGACTGGGCGACGCCGGTGGGAACGGCGGTCGTGGCGTCCTGCGGCGGTACGGTCACCAGAGCGGGCTGGGCCAGCGGCTACGGCTACGTGGTATACATTCAGCATGAAGGAGGACGAGAGACCCGCTATGCCCATCTGAGCAGGGTTCTGGTGAGCGTGGGTCAGCAGGTGGAACAGGGTGAGCGGATCGCCCTCAGCGGAAATACGGGCAGAAGCACCGGGCCGCATCTGCATTTTGAGATCCGGATCAACGGTGTGGCCGTCAACGCGGTGGATTATCTGGAGTGAGCAGTTTCTGAGTGCAGGTTTCTGAGTTTCTGAGTGCAGGTTTCTGAGCCTATTTACAAATGGGAAAAATGTGCTATAATGCCTTTTGGATTTATAGCTGGCATTCATTTTGTATATATGGTATAATATTTCAGAATTTCTATGTCAGAATTTACTAAAACTGAATTTGCATAAAGAATAATCTGCGGTTTATAATAGTTTTTAAGGAAAACGTCCGATAGAAAAGGACGACGGGAGAGCGTTTTGCGGCGGCATCTGTGTCTGGTTTAAAAGCGCGGAATGCCTGTGTTTGATAGAGGATGTTTACCACATCCCTGAGAGGTCGAAGATGGAACAATATGTTGTTTGCGGCGGGAATCCGCTGGTGGGTGAGGTGGAAATCGGCGGCGCGAAGAACGCGGCGCTTGCGATACTTGCGGCTTCCGTTATGACGGATGAGACGGTTTTGATCGAAAATATGCCTGATGTGCGGGATACGAACATCCTGCTCCAGGCGATGCAGAGCATCGGGGTTCTTGTGAACCGGGTGGACAGGCATACGGTGCAGATTAACGGCGGCCAGATTCATGATCTGGTGATCGAGGATGATTATATCAAGAAGATCCGCGCCTCCTATTATCTGCTGGGAGCGCTTCTGGGAAAATACAGAAGAGCCGAGGTGGCGCTTCCCGGCGGCTGCAATATCGGAAGCCGTCCCATAGACCAGCACATTAAGGGTTTTAAGGCTCTGGGAGCGGAAGTGCGCATCGAACATGGCCTGATTATCGCGGAAGCGGAGACTCTGAAAGGGTGCCATCTGTACATGGACGTAGTCAGCGTGGGAGCTACCATCAACGTCATGATGGCGGCAGCTCTGGCGGACGGCCTGACCATCATTGAAAACGCGGCGAAGGAACCCCATGTGGTGGACCTCGCCAATTTCCTGAACAGCATGGGAGCGAACATCAAGGGCGCGGGAACGGACGTGATCCGCATCCGCGGCGTGGAAAAGCTCCACAAAACGGAATATACGATTATTCCCGACCAGATAGAAGCGGGTACCTTCATGTTTGCGGCGGCGGCCACCAGAGGGGATGTGACGGTGAAAAATGTGATCCCCAAGCACCTGGAGTCCATCAGCGCGAAACTGATGGAGATCGGCTGTGATGTGGAGGAATCAGACGACGCGGTGCGGGTTGTGGCGTCCAGACCTCTGACCCATACCCACGTGAAAACCCTTCCCTATCCCGGTTTCCCGACGGATATGCAGCCTCAGATCACGGTAACGCTGGGCCTGTCTCAGGGAACCAGCATCGTGACGGAGAGCATTTTTGAGAACCGCTTTAAATATGTGGACGAGCTGACCAGAATGGGAGCGAATATCAAGGTGGAGGGCAATACCGCCATCATTGACGGAGTATCCCGTTATACCGGCGCGGGCATCACGGCTCCTGACCTGCGTGCGGGAGCGGCCCTGGTGATCGCCGCGCTTGCGGCGGAGGGCATTTCCACCGTGGATGATATCCGCTATATCGAGAGAGGCTATGAGAATTTCCCGGAGAAGCTGCGGGGGCTTGGCGCTCAGATCGAGAAGGTGGACGGAGAGCGCGATGTGAAAAAATTTCGCTTTAAGGTGAGTTGAGGCCATCTGCCTATTGACAGACTGTACGCTTTGGTGTAATCTGGACATCGTAGTCAGAAGCCAGATAAGAAAATTCAATATTGTATCTATCTCTTATTCAGAGTGGTGGAGGTACATAGGACCTGTGAAGCCACGGCAACCCCTGATGAGGAAGGTGCCTGCCTGAGCGAGTAATCGAACAATAAGAGGATTTGATTATCATTTTATCGGGTCCGCTTATAGCGGGGCCGATTTTTTTAGCCAAAGAACGGCTGGACGCCGTTCTTTCATGATTGGAATGCTGCCTTCGGCAGCAGAAAAGGAGGCCGGCCCGAACCGTTGGTTCGAGCCAAAGAACGGCTGGTGCCGTTCTTCTGTGATTGGAATGCTGCCTTTGGCAGCAGAAAAGGAGGAATGTATGGAAAAACATCTGTTTACTTCAGAGTCGGTAACGGAAGGACATCCTGACAAAATGTGCGACGCGATCTCCGACGCGGTGCTGGATGCGCTGATGGAGAAGGATCCTATGAGCCGCGTGGCCTGCGAGACTTGCACCACCACCGGACTGGTTATGGTGATGGGAGAGATCACCACAAACGCTTATGTGGACATTCAGAAAATTGTCCGTGATACGGTACGTGAGATCGGATATACCAAGTCCGACTATGGCTTTGACGCCAATACCTGCGGTGTGATGGTGGTTCTGGACGAACAGTCCTCAGATATCGCCATGGGCGTTGATAAGGCGCTGGAGGCGAAGCAGGAGGAAGCCGCCGGAAAGGGTGCGGAGCACAGCATGAGCGAGGATGAGCTGGACGCCATCGGCGCAGGCGATCAGGGAATGATGTTCGGTTATGCCACCAATGAGACGGAAGAGTATATGCCCTATCCCAGCTGTCTGGCTCACAAGCTCACCAGACAGCTTGCAAAGGTGCGCAAGGACGGCACTCTGCCTTATCTTCGCCCCGATGGAAAGAGCCAGGTTACGGTGGAGTACGATGAAAACGACAGGCCTGTGCGCCTGGAGGCGGTGGTGCTTTCCACCCAGCATGATCCGGATGTGACTCAGGAACAGATCCATGCGGATATCAAAAAGTATGTGTTCGATCCGGTTCTTCCGGCAGAGCTTTTGGACGAGAACACCAAATATTTCATCAACCCCACCGGGCGCTTCGTCATCGGCGGCCCTCACGGCGACAGCGGTCTGACAGGACGCAAGATCATCGTTGATACCTATGGCGGCTATGCCCGTCACGGCGGCGGCGCTTTCTCCGGTAAGGACTGCACCAAGGTGGACCGCTCCGCGGCCTATGCGGCCCGTTATGCGGCGAAGAACATCGTTGCCGCCGGCCTTGCCGACAAGTGTGAGATTCAGCTTTCCTATGCCATCGGTGTGGCCCGTCCTACCTCCATCATGGTGGATACATACGGCACCGGAAAGGTTTCCGATGAAAAGCTGGTGGATATTATCCGTGAGAATTTCGATCTCCGTCCCGCGGGCATCATCCGTATGCTCGACCTGCGCCGCCCGATTTACAAACAGACGGCAGCCTACGGACATTTCGGCCGCCACGATCTGGATCTCCCCTGGGAGAAACTGGATAAGGTGGAAGCGCTGAAGAAATATCTGTAAAATGAATTTCTGACGGGCGATCAGGCTCCCGCCGGATAGTAAAATTTTATCCCTCTGAACGGAATGACATATATTTTGAGGACATATGTCATGTGGGTTCAGAGGGATTTTTTTCCCCTGAATTTTGATGCAGAGGAGTGCAGCCGCTAAAGAGAAAAATCATTTTATGAGTCAAAAACACCTAACGAGATGAGTCATTTTCCCATAATGTCTATATAAGTAGATGATCGATATATAGACAGGGGAAAAGACATTTGAATGACAGATTGCGGGAGCTCCGTCTGGAACGGAGATGGACGCAGCGTGATGTACAGCGTCTGACGGGAATTGACAGGGGAAATTATTCCAAGATGGAGCTTGGAACGAGATATTATACCATTCGGCAGTGCATGAAGCTGGCAATCGTGTTTGAAACCAGCATGGATTATCTGGCAGGTCTTACGGATGAAAGGGAACCTTATGAGAGGTCAAAGATTTGCCTGGCTGAACTCATTGGGGATGAGGGAGAGAAAGCGGAAAGAAAAAAGGGGTTGTCTTTGGAACTGAGAAACCGGCTGCGCGGACTGCGGACGGAGAAAAAGTATTCTCAGGTAAAGATCCAGATGCTGACCGGAGTGGATCAGAGCAACTATTCAAAGCTGGAATGCGGAAAACAGCATTATACCTTTGGACAGTGCAGACAGATTGCTCTGGCAATGGGCACGAGCATGGATTATCTGGCAGGGCTGACTGACAGAAAGCAGCCTCACAGGAGAAAAAAGAATGTATACTGAATCTGCAAGAAAATCATACTCATTATATGGTAGCAGACCGGAAGGAAGCTGTTCTGAAAGGAGCGGCTCCTTTTTTATTTATTTTGAATTTAATTCAGATCGGAATATTCATTGTAACCCTGATCAGTCTCATGCGTGAGATTCTCGGGGATAGAAAGAAATAGCCGCCACTACCTGCAATAGTGACGGCTGGCCTTTAAAAGGTTGATGTTACAATATTGACAGGGGAGGCCGTATGTCTCTGGCTTTCCCTTTTTCTACGATTACTGTACCACATTCTGAAGGCTGATGCAAGACAGTGACCATGAATTCCGGGAAGAGAAGCCGGGTTACTGTTCACTGGCAAGCCAGCGAACAGTAACGGAGCCCGTCATTCCAGATCGCCTGTGGCGATGGACGGGCCGGATTCAGGCCGTAACACTTTCCTTACGTGCCGGTCAGCAAGTGACCGGCACTGTCCTGAACAGTAACGGACTCCGAACACCGGCTTGCGCCCTACGTTTCCATGGTGTAAGATAGAATATATTTAAAATGCCGCCAGTGGCGGCGGAAAAGAGGCCGGCACGAACCACAGGTTCGTGCCAAAGAACGGCTGACGCCGTTCTTTTATGATTAAAATGCCGCCAGTGGCGGCAGAAATGAGGTAATTATGGAATTATGCGCATCCTGTATCCGCTGTGTGATGGACAGGCAGGAGGAACGGGTAAGAGGAGTTGGAACACAAAGGCAGCAGAGTGACTATCTGCGCGGCGTGGCCGGAGTGATTTCGCAGGCTGCCCCGACGGATTCAGCCCCTGTGCTGGTGGACCGGATCAACCGGGTATATGAGGATATTTTCGGACCGGCGGAGGACTATAAGAAGATTAAGACTGAATTTAACGGACTGATGCTTTCGCTGGTACCGGATTTGAAGAAGAAAATAGAAGCAAAGGAAGAGGCTGAACGTCTGCATGCGGCCATGCTGTACGCAAGGGCGGCCAATTACATCGATTTCGGAATGGCGGGCACGGTGGAGAAGGAGACATTGCTTTCGCTTCTGGACCGGGCGGCCAGTGAACAGCTGGATGAGAAAACGTGGGAAGCCTTTCTTTCCGATCTGGAGAAGGCCCGCAGCCTGGTCTATGTGACGGACAACTGCGGCGAGGTGGTCTGTGACCGGCTGGTGATCGAAGAGCTTTCCCGCCGGTTCCCCTCCCTCTCCGTCACGGTTCTGGTGCGCGGACAGGACGCGCTTAACGATGCCACCAGAGAGGACGCCGCGCAGGTTGGGCTGGACAGCGTTGCGTGCATTGCGGATAACGGCTGCGGCGTGGCGGGAACGCCTCTGGAGTACGTGGGAGAGGATGCGAGAAGACTGCTGGAAGGGGCGGATCTGATCCTTTCCAAGGGACAGGGAAATTTTGAGACCATGCACGGATGCGGCCTGAACGTTTACTATTCTTTTCTCTGTAAATGCGACTGGTTCCAGAAGCGTTTCGGCATGGAAAAGAACAGAGGCGTATTCATAACGGAAAAAGATGCCGCCGTGGTGGAGGCAGGATAAAAGGCGAATTGGCCTTCCGGCCAATTCCGCATCAATACATGTCGCCTGGTTAGGCGACAGACAAAGAGGAAGAGGCGGAGAAAACCGTTGGTTTTCTCCTGGAAATTGGCCTTGTGGCCAATTTCTTCTGAAACATATGCCGCCTTTCGGCGACGGCGGAGAAAACCTTTGGTTTTCTCCTGGAATTGGCCTTCCGGCCAATTCCGCATAAATATATGTCGCCTAGTCAGGCGACAGACAAAGAAGAAGAGGTAGACATGGCATTTGCACATCTTCATGTTCATACGGAGTACAGTCTTCTGGACGGCTCCAACAAAATAAAGGAATATGTCCGCCGGGTGAAGGAGCTTGGAATGGACAGCGCCGCCATCACCGATCACGGGGTGATGTACGGCGTTATTGATTTTTACCGGGCGGCGAAGGAAGCGGGAATCAAGCCCATCATCGGGTGCGAGGTGTACGTGGCGCCGGGGTCTCGGTTTGACAGAGAGACAGGCGGCGGGGATGACCGGTATTATCATCTGGTTCTGCTGGCGGAAAACAACACGGGATATGCCAATCTGATGAAAATCGTCAGCCGCGGTTTCACGGAGGGCTTTTACTATAAGCCCCGTGTGGATATGGAGCTTCTGAATCAGTACCATGAGGGAATCATCGCCCTTTCCGCCTGCCTGGCGGGAGAGGTGGCGCGGAACATCCAGAAGGGTCTGGTGGACGAGGCGAAAAAGGCGGCGCTGAAATACCAGGAATGCTTCGGAAAGGGGAATTTTTTCCTGGAGCTGCAGGACCATGGGATTCCGGCACAGCGGCTGGTGAATACCACCCTGCTTTCCATGAGTAAGGAGCTGGACATTCCGCTGGTGGTCACCAACGACGTGCATTACACGTATCCGGAGGATGAAAAGCCCCATGATATCCTGCTGTGCATCCAGACCGCGAAGAAGCTTTCCGATGAGGACCGGATGCGCTATGAAGGCGGCCAGTATTATGTGAAGAGCGAGGAGGAGATGAAAGGTCTCTTTCCCTATGCCTGGGAGGCGGTGGAGAACACGCAGGCCATCGCGGACCGGTGCAACGTGGAGATCGAGTTCGGCGTGACGAAGCTGCCGCATTTCGAAGTGCCGGAAGGGTACACTTCGGAAACCTATCTGTACCATCTGTGTGAGGACGGTCTGGCGGAGCGTTATCCCGATGACGACGGCACCCTGCAGAAGCGTCTGGACTATGAGCTTTCCGTCATCAAACAGATGGGATATGTGGATTACTTCCTGATCGTATGGGATTTCATCAATTATGCCAGAAGAAACGGAATCGCGGTGGGACCGGGGCGCGGTTCGGCAGCGGGAAGCATCGTGTCCTACTGTCTGAAGATCACCAACATCGATCCCATCCGCTACAATCTGCTGTTTGAGCGTTTCCTGAACCCGGAGCGCGTATCCATGCCGGATATTGATATCGACTTCTGCTTTGAAAGGAGGCAGGAGGTCATCGATTATGTGGGAAGAAAATACGGGCAGGAAAAGGTGGTGCAGATCGTCACCTTCGGTACCATGGCGGCGAAAGGCGTGATCCGCGACGTGGGCCGGGTGATGGATCTTCCCTACGCCTATGTGGACGGAATCGCAAAAATGATTCCCAACGAGCTGAACATCACCATCGACCGGGCGCTTCAGATCAATCCGGAGCTGAGAAAGCTGTACGAGACGGACAGCCAGGTGAAGGAACTGATCGACATGAGCAAACGTCTGGAGGGACTGCCCAGGCATACCTCCATGCATGCGGCCGGTGTGGTGATCTGTCCGGAGAGCGCGGACAATTATGTGCCCCTTTCCAGAGGAAGCGACGGAAGCATCACCACCCAGTTCACCATGACCACCCTGGAGGAGCTGGGCCTTCTGAAAATGGACTTCCTCGGCCTGCGCACCCTGACTGTGATTCAGAACGCTGCGGAGATGGTGAAGAAGGATAAGGGCATCGAGCTGGACATGGATCACATCGATTTTAACGATAAGGCGGTTCTGGACTCCCTTGGAACGGGGCGGACGGACGGCGTGTTCCAGCTGGAAAGCGGAGGCATGAAAAACTTCATGAAGGAGTTAAAGCCTCAGAACCTGGAGGATATCATCGCCGGAATTTCCCTTTACCGTCCCGGCCCGATGGACTTCATTCCCAAGTATATCCGGGGGAAAAATAATTCGGCCAGCATCACCTATCTCTGCCCGCAGCTGGAGCACATTTTGGAGCCCACCTACGGCTGTATCGTCTATCAGGAGCAGGTCATGCAGATCGTGCGGGATCTGGGCGGCTATACCATGGGAAGAAGTGATCTGGTGCGCCGTGCCATGAGTAAGAAGAAGCAGTCCGTGATGGAAAAGGAGAGGAACAATTTCATTTACGGAAATGAAGAGGAGGGCGTTCCGGGCTGTGTGAAAAACGGAATCTCCGCGGAGGTGGCGGGAGAAATCTATGACGAGATGATGGATTTTGCCAAATACGCCTTCAATAAGTCCCATGCTGCCTGTTACGCGGTGGTGGCCTATCAGACCGCCTGGCTGAAGTATTACTATCCGGTGGAGTTCATGGCGGCGCTCATGACCTCCGTGATCGATAACCCCAAAAAGGTATCGGAGTATATCCTCACCTGCCGGAATATGAGAATCAAAATCCTCCCGCCTGATGTGAATGAGGGAGAGATCGGCTTTTCCGTATCAGGAGGCTCCATCCGCTATGCCCTGACCGCCATCAAGGGAATCGGCAGGCCCGTGATTGAGCAGCTTCTTCGGGAGAGAAAAGAGAGGGGAGTTTTCACCAGCCTGCAGGATTTCATCACCCGCATGATGGATACGGAAGTGAATAAACGGACGGTGGAGAATTTCATCAAGGCCGGAGCCTTCGACGGGCTGGGCGGAACGAGAAAGCAGTTTATGGGCGTTTTTGCCCAGATGATGGATGCGGGCATACAGAACAAGAAGAACAATCTCGCGGGACAGATGAGCCTGTTTGATCTGGTCAGCGAGGAAGAAAAGAGCGAATACGAGATACGTCTTCCCGATGTGGGAGAATATCCAAAAGAGATCCTGCTGGGCTTTGAAAAGGAGGTTCTCGGCATTTATGTCAGCGGCCATCCTCTGGAGGAATATGCGCAGACCTGGAAGAAGCACATCACCCGGACTACCGCCGATTTTGTCCTGGATGAAGAAACCGGGGAGATAAACGCGAAGGATCAGGAGCGTGTGGTCATCGGCGGCCTGATCACGGAAAAGAAGATCAAATACACCAGAAAGGATCAGGTGATGGCATTCCTCACCCTGGAGGATCTGGTGGGAAGCGTGGAAGTGGTGGTTTTCCCGCGGGTTTATGAGCAGGAGAGCGGCAAGCTGACGGAAGAGTCGAAGGTATTCATCCGCGGACGTGTGGATGCCGCGGAGGACCGGGACGGAAAGGTGATCTGTGAGTCCGTCCAGGCATTTGATGAGGTGCGCCGCACCCTCTGGATCAAATTTCCGACAAAGGCTGCCTACGAGGAAGCGGAGCAGACGCTTTTTGACGCGCTCTCCGCTTCGGACGGAAACGACGGCGTGGTGATCTATGTGGAGAATCCCCGTGCGAAGAAGAATCTGCCGCCCAACCGCAACGTGAAAGCGGATAAGGAGCTGGTGGAAAAACTTTCCGGCATGTACGGAGAGGAGAATGTGAAAGTGGTCTGAGAAAACGGTATTTTTTAAAATGATTTCCAGGCGAAGACCTTGCTTCCTGTTTTTCAATATAGTATAATAGATATAGAAAAAGGGAAAGCCAGAGACATATGGCCTACCCCGTATAGTTTAAAGACTTACCTCAGATGAGGCCAGCCGTCACTAGTGCGAGTAGTGGCGGCTATTTCTTTCCATCGAAGATCGTATAACACAATCCCACGATAGTGGCAATGAGTATACAAAACTGAAATAAGTCAGCATATGTAACCATTAGCCATCCTCCCTTTCTCTTTCGATTCCGGAGGGACAACCCCTCCGTTCAGTAGACAACGAAGGGCAGGCCGCCTGTTATGTCCTCTGGTTTCCCATGCATTTAATATAACATATATAAAACGTTTTATCAAATTGTTTTAAATTTAATTTCATTGAATTTCAAATTCAAAATTAAGAAGGCGTATCCCGCAAATTGATGATGTACCGGAACAAAAGATTCAGGCTCCCTTCCAGGCAGTCAGGCCAAAAGCCTGCTGACCGGAAGGGAGCCTGTGAAGTTTTTGTTAAAACCGGGCGATCGGAAAAGCCGTTTAATCCAGTTCCAGCGCACCGGTATACAGCTGATAATAAGTACCCTTGAGCTTGATCAGATCCTCATGGGTGCCGCGCTCGATGATCCGGCCATGGTCGAGAACCATGATGGCGTCGGCGTTCTGAACGGTGGACAGACGATGCGCGATGACAAAGGTGGTGCGTCCGTGCATCAGTGCATCCATACCGCGCTGAACGATTGCTTCCGTATGGGTATCGATGGAGCTGGTCGCTTCATCCAGAATCATAACGGGCGGATCCGCAACGGCGGCACGCGCAATGGCGAGCAGCTGCCTCTGCCCCTGGCTCAGGTTCGCTCCGTTACCGGTCAGCATGGTGTCGTAGCCATCCGGCAGACGGCGGATGAAATCGTCCGCACCGGCCAGTCTTGCAGCGCCGATACAGTCTGCGTCAGGAGCATCCAGATTGCCGTACCGGATGTTTTCCATAACGGTTCCGGTGAACAGATTGGTGTCCTGCAGCACGATGCCAAGGCTTCGGCGCAGGTCGGCTTTTTTGATCTTGTTGATGTTGATGCCGTCGTAACGGATCTTTCCATCAGCAATGTCATAGAAGCGGTTGATCAGGTTGGTAATGGTCGTTTTGCCCGCGCCGGTGGATCCCACGAATGCAACCTTCTGACCCGGCTTGGCGTAGAGGGAAATATCGTGAAGCACGATCTTTTCCGGTACATAGCCGAAGTCCACGTCGAAGAAGCGGACATCACCCTGCAGGCGGGTATAGGTAACGGTTCCATCGTGATGCGGGTGCTTCCATGCCCAGATATTGGTTCTCTCTGTGCATTCCTCCAGAGTGCCGTCTGCTTTTTCCTTCGCATTGACCAGCGTGACGTATCCGTCGTCGGTTTCCGGCTCTTCATCCAGCAGTGCGAAAATACGGTGCGCGCCGGCGAGACCCATAACCACCATGTTGACCTGGTTGGAAACCTGGCCGATGGCACCTGCAAACTGCTTGGTCATGTTCAGGAAGGGAACCACGATGCTGATGCTGAGTGCCAGGCCGGAAATGCTGACATTGGGAGCTCCTGCCAGCAGCAGGCTGCCGCCGACTAGAGCCACGATTACGTAAATGACGTTTCCGATGTTGCCGAGCAGAGGCATCAGAATGTTGGCATATCGGTTTGCCTTTTCGGAATTCTCAAACAGTTCATCATTTACCTTATCAAAATCAGCCTTGGCGCCTTCCTCATGGCAGAAAACCTTGATGACCTTCTGACCGTTCATCATCTCCTCTACAAAGCCTTCCGTGCGGGCGATGGAAATCTGCTGCTGAAGGAAGTAGCGGGAGGAATGTCCGCTGACGTACCGGGTGACAAAGGTCATGATCACCACGCCGCAGATAACTACCAGCGCGAGCCAGAGGCTGTAATACAGCATGATGCAGAAAACGCTGATCAGGGTGACTGCGGAAATCATCAGCTGCGGGAGACTCTGGCTGATCATCTGACGCAGCGTATCAATATCATTGGTATAAAAGCTCATGATATCGCCGTGATTATGCGTATCAAAATAGCGGATGGGCAGATCCTGCATGTGATCGAACATCTTTTTACGGAGCTTTGCCAGCGTTCCCTGGGTGATGACAGCCATCAGCTGAGTATAAAGGACGTTGGCAAGAAGGCTGATCGCATACAAAGTGACCAGAAGGGCCAGCAGAGTAAAAATGGTTCCGGAAGCAGAGGCCCAGTCTCCGCTTTCAAAGGTGTCCTCCACGACGGCAATGGCGTTCTGCATGAACACAGAAGGAATGGAGCTCACAACTGCATTGATGAGAATGCAGACCAGCGTGATCGGAAGAAGCACCGGATAAAAGCTGAATACGGTGCGGATCAGGCGGGGAAGAACGCCCTTGGGCGCGCGTCTGCCGCGTGCGGTGGATTCGGTGGAATTATTTGCCATCCTTGTCACCTCCTACTCGATTCTGGGATGTATAAAGATCACGATAAACCTCATTGGATGCCAGGAGCTCCTCATGAGTACCCATTGCGCTGATGCGGCCGCCTTCCATCATGATAATGCGGTCTGCGTCCTGCACACTGGCAACACGCTGGGCGATGATGATCTTGGTGGTCTCCGGAATGAACTCCCGGAAGCCCTTGCGGATCAGAGCGTCCGTGCGGGTATCCACAGCGCTGGTTGAATCATCCAGGATCAGGATTTTGGGCTTCTTCAGAAGAGCGCGGGCAATACACAGACGCTGCTTCTGACCGCCGGAAACGTTGGTGCCTCCCTGCTCGATCCAGGTATCATATTTGTTCGGGAACTGCTGGATGAACTCATCGGCCTGTGCCAGACGGCAGGCTTCCTCCATCTCGGCATCTGTAGCATTGGGATTTCCCCAGCGCAGATTATCCTTGATCGTTCCGGAGAACAGGACATTCTTCTGAAGGACTACGGCTACCTGATTGCGCAGCGCTTCCAGATCATATTTGCGCACGTCCACGCCGCCGACCCTGACGCTTCCCTCTGTTACGTCGTACAGACGGGGAATCAGCTGGATCAGCGAAGATTTGGAAGAGCCGGTGCCTCCGAGAATGCCGACCACCTCTCCTGATTTAATGTGCAGATTGATGTCGGCAAGAGCCATGCGGTCCGCCTTTTTGGAATATTTGAAGCTGACATTATCAAAATCTACGGAACCGTCCTTTACTTCAGTCAGTCCGCCTGAAGGACTCTTCAGCGTGCTCTCCTCATTCAGAACCTCAACAATACGTTCTGCGGATTCCGCGGACATGGTGATCATTCCGAATACCATGGAGAGCATCATCAGGCTCATCAGAATCTGGAAGCTGTAGGTCAGCATGGAGGACATCTGTCCAACATTCAGATCCAGACCGCGGCTGGTGATGACGGTGTAGGAGCCGTAGGACATGACGAATGCTATTCCGGCGTAAACGCAGATCTGCATCATCGGGCTGTTGATTGCCATAATACGTTCTGCTTTGGTGAAGTCCTTCTGTACGTTTTCTGCGGCAGCGCCAAATTTCTTCTTTTCATAATCCTCACGAACATAGGATTTTACCACGCGCATGGCCTGAATGTTTTCCTGTACGGAATCGTTCAGGGCGTCATATTTGCGGAAGACCCGGCGGAACAGAGGCGTTGCAGACCGGATCACGAAGAACAGGCCGATTCCCAGAAGCGGGATGGTAACCAGGAAAATCACGGCAAGCCGTCCTCCCATGACGAAGCCCATGACAAAGGAAAAGATCAGCATCAGCGGGCAGCGGATGGCGATACGGATAATCATCATATAGGCCATCTGCACGTTGGTGATATCGGTGGTCAGACGGGTTACCAGGCTGGATACCAGGAATTTATCGATGTTTTCAAAAGAATATCCCTGTATCTTATAAAACATATCCCGGCGCAGGTTCCGGGCAAAGCCCGCGGACGCAGTAGCACAGGTCGCGCCTGCTGCACCGCCGAAAACCAGCGAAATGACAGACATGACGATCAGGGCAGCACCGTACTGAGCAATGACGCTCATGGAGCAGCCGGCCTGCATCTGGCCGACAAGATTGGCGATCACGAACGGGATCACACATTCCATAATTACCTCTACCGTTACCAGCAGAGGAGTCAGGATTGAAGCCTTTTTGTACTCGCGTATGCTTCGTGCCAAGACTTTAATCATTTGTGACATTCCTCCTTTCGACCGCCCGGCAGGCGGCGTTCATTTACAACTGTATGGCTTTTGCCATGCTCCCCCTCTGTTGTGGAGGCAGGATTTCCGCAAACCTTATCATGGCCGGCGGGATGCGGGTCCCCGGAAGGGGCCGGCGGGCCGGAGGCTTGCGTATGACCGGAAGAAGATTCCTCCGGACAGCAGCAGGCATCCCAGTCGTCCAGATTACGCAGCATCTGAGCTGCCATTTCCCGGAACATTATGATCTGTCCCTCAGAAAGACCACGAGTGAGCATGCGGTCGGTTTCCTCCAGGCAGGCGCGTACCTGTGCGGCCAGTTCGAAAGCGCGCTGTGTGGGGACCAGACTTTTCAGTCTGGCATCATTGGGCACACTTTCCCGCAGGATGATGCCGTTTTTTTCCAGAAGCTGGAGAATTCCTGTCGCAGTCGAACGACTCAGGCCGAACGCGCTTTCGACATCACGCTGAAAGACAGGGCCTTCCTTGCAGTGGGCCAGGATGTAATAAATCACCCGGCTCTGGACGCCGGTAATGCCCAGATTCTGGAAATCAGCATCAAGCCGGGCCTTCACCTTGTGCGACAGCAGGTTGATCCAGGCACCGCAGTCTTTTTCCACTTCGTTCCCCCCTTTCGGACGAAAAAATCTGATTTATTTGTTAGGATGCGAACGATATAATATCGCAGTTTGGGGCTCTGTGTCAAGAGGAAAAAGGAAGGTTTATCAACCTGATTTATGAAAGGGAATGAGGGAAAAACCATTTCCGGAATTCTTTACAAGAAAATGATTGAAAAGGGGGTATTTATAGATTAAAATAGACACAGAGTATGGACAAAAATCAGTATCTGAATTTGATAGACGGGAGGACGGATGTATGGCAAAGTCGATTAAAACGATAGGAATCCTGACGAGCGGCGGCGATGCGCCGGGAATGAATGCGGCGATCCGGGCCGTGACGAGGAAGGCGCTTACCAACGGCGTGAAGGTGAAGGGAATCAAGAGAGGCTACCAGGGCCTTTTAAATGAGGAAATCGTTGACATGCAGGCGCGGAGCGTTTCCGATATTATTCAGCGGGGCGGAACGATTCTGGGAACGGCCCGGTGTATGGAATTCAAGACGGAGGAAGGCCAGCAGAAGGGCGCGGAGATCTGCAGAAAGCACGGAATCGACGGACTGGTGGTCATCGGAGGCGATGGTTCCTATATGGGCGCGAGGGCACTTTCCAGACATGGCATCAACACTGTCGGGCTTCCCGGCACCATCGATCTGGACATTGCCTGCACGGATTATACCATCGGCTTTGATACGGCTGTCAACACCGCCATGCAGGCCATTGATAAGGTAAGAGATACATCCTCCTCTCATGAAAGATGCAGCATCATCGAGGTTATGGGAAGAAACGCGGGCTATATCGCTCTCTGGTGCGGCGTGGCAAACGGCGCGGAGGATATCCTCCTTCCGGAGAAATATGATTATAACGAGCAGAACATCATCAATAACATCATCAATAACAGAAAACGGGGAAAAACCCACCATCTGATCATCAATGCGGAGGGAATCGGCCATTCTACCTCCATGGCGAGGCGGATCGAGGCGGCGACCGGAGTGGAGACCAGAGCGACGATCCTGGGATACATGCAGAGAGGCGGAAGTCCGACCTGTAAGGACAGGTATTACGCTTCCATCATGGGCTGCCTTGCCGCGGACATTCTCTGCGAGGGAAAGACAAACCGGGTAATTGGCTACCGCGGCGGTAAGTTTATCGATTTTGACATTGAAGAGGCGCTGGCGATGCAGAAGGACATTCCCGAATACGAATACAGGATCAGCAAGCTGCTCGCCCTCTAAAATAAAGAAAGAACCCCGTGCATGACGGGAAAGAAAAGGCAACGGCGCGCTTCTGCGTGCCGTTGTTTTGTGGTAAGAGCAGGCTCCGGAACGGACAGCCCGGACGGCGCGCCGGCCGGAATCTGTCCCGGGTACAGGAAGAACGGATCCAGGAAGAAATGGGAAAGAGAGAAGGATATGATCACATCCCTGTCAAACAGCAGAGTAAAAAATGTAACGGCGCTGAACCGGAAGGCAAAAGAGAGAAGAAGCCAGGGGAAATATGTGGTGGAGGGCGTCAAAATGTTTCTGGAGGCGCCTGAGACGGAAATCGGGGAGGTTTATGTCTCCGAAAGCTTTTATGGGAAAATGCAGGAAAATCCGGCGGAATCAGCCTGTGCCGAAAAGCTTGCCGGGCTGTCTTATGAGACAGTATCAGACGAGGTGTTTTCCAAAATGTCGGATACGGAAGCCCCGCAGGGGATTCTCTGTGTGATGAGAAGAAAGGATTATTCGGAACGGGATATTCTTTCCGGAACGGCTCCGCTGATTATGGTGCTTGAGGATATTCAGGATCCCGGAAATCTGGGGACCATCCTGCGGACCGGCGAGGGAGCAGGCGTGCGCGGTATCCTTCTGAGCGGAGGGTGCGCAGATATCTATAATCCGAAAACAATCCGTTCCACCATGGGAAGCATTTACCGGGTTCCCTTTGCCTATGTGCCCTCCATCCCGGAGACGGCGGCCAGCCTGAAGGCGGCCGGCATCCGGATCTATGCGGCCCATCTGCAGGGCTCTGTGAATTATACGAAGCCGGATTATACGAAGGGAACCGCCTTTTTTATAGGAAACGAAGGGAACGGCCTGCGGCCGGAGACGGCGGCCCTGGCGGACCGTTATATCCGGATTCCCATGGCGGGCAGGGTAGAATCCCTGAATGCGGCGATGGCAGCGGGAATTCTCATGTACGAAGCGGCAAGACAAAGGTACGGCGGATGATAACTGCGGGTTTTCATCCTGGGAATAGAGTGCCGCTTCCGGCGGTGCCGCTTTCAGCGATGCCGCTTTCAGCGGCAGAAAAGGAGTGGAAATGAAGAAAAAAATCGGATTTATCGGACTCGGCAGCATGGCCTCCGCCATGATCGGCGGAATGCTTCGGAAGAAGCTGGTAGAGCCGGAAAATATTCTGGGAAATGCAAAGACCGAAAAAACGAGACAGAAGGCGAAGGATGCCTGGGGAATCACAATCCTGAATGATAATGCCGGGGTGGCGGAGCAGGCGGATATCGTTGTGCTGGCGGTAAAGCCGCAGTTTTTTGATGAGGTGATCGGAGAGCTGAAGGGGCTGGGCGCGGACGCCTGGCAGAAAAAGCTGCTGATCAGCCTGGCGCCGGGAAAAACGATGGAATGGTTTGAGAAAAGCTTCGGCTTTCCGGTTCCCATGATCCGCTGCATGCCGAATACTCCGGCGCTCGTGGGAGAGGGATGCACCGGTATGTGTGTCTCCGACAGGATTTCAGAGGAAGCGGCAGAGGAAGTAAAGCAGATAACGGACAGCTTCGGCAGGACGGTAATGGTGCCGGAACGGCTGATGGATGTGGTCAGCGCGGTGAGCGGAAGCTCTCCGGCCTTTGTCTTTCTGTTTATCGAAGCTCTGGCGGATGGAGCCGTCGCGGAGGGAATGCCGCGCTCACAGGCCTGTGAGCTTGCCGCGCAGGCGGTTCTCGGAAGCGCCAGGATGGTTCTTGAAACTGGAATGCATCCGGGCCAGCTGAAGGATATGGTCTGCTCGCCTGGCGGAACCACGATTCAGGGCGTCCGGACGCTGGAGGAAAAAGGATTTCGGGCTGCGGCGATGGATGCTGTTCTCGCCTGTGTGGAAAAGTCGCGAAAGCTGTAAGCGGACGAAAAAAGAAACTGTTGTAATATTTGTAATATATTAATAAAAAACATAAAAATATTTCTGAAAAATGTCTTTTTTGCAGATAGGAATGAGCGAAAAAGACATTTTTTTTATTCGTAAAATGGAAAATAAAGCGAAATAATGAAAAAGTAAGATTAGAAAAACGAATACGATGGTTGCTTTACAAAATATGCAATTTCTGAATTTTGTTAAAAAACAGCAAAAAACTGCGAAAATCCGGGATTGGATTGGGGTTGACAAAGTAAGCTGATGCTGTTATTATAGCAATCGTAACATTTGTTAATAATTTTGTAACAAATGTGAAGCATATCCGCAGGACGGACAGAATGGAGGTTGCTATGGACACAAAGGGCAGAAGGCTGTGGAAGCATGCCGCCGGAATGTTCACAGGAATGTTATTTCTGGGAATGGCATGCGAAACAACCGTTTTTGCAAATGGTGTTATACCGACAGATACTTCCGGGCAGGCTGTACAGGTGGAAACGGTACAGTTGGATGCCGCTCAGGAAGAGACCATACAGAATGCCGCGCAGGCTCAGGCGGCAGCGGCACAGGAAGCTGCGGCTGCTGCACAGCAGGCGGCAGCAGAAGCTGCTGCAAAAGCGGCACAGGAAGCTGCGGAGGCTGCTGCGCAGACCGCCATGGTGAATACTATTCTCGCTCAGGAGGGGGTCAGCAGACAGGAGTACGATCTGCTTGCAGCACTTATTCAGTGTGAGGCAGGTGGTGAATCCTACATCGGCCAGGTGGCCGTTGGAAACGTAGTCATGAACCGGGTGGAGTCTCCGAATCATCCGGACACGATTTCAGAGGTGATATATGCGGCCGGACAGTTCAGCCCGGTCAGAAACGGAAGCCTGAACAGAACACTCAGCTCCGGAAATGTCAGTGCCTCCTGCAGGCAGGCGGCGCTGGAAGCGATCGCCGGTTCAGAGCCGGTCGGAGATAAGCTCTATTTCAGAAGAGTGAACGGCCGCAGCGGACAGGTGATTGGAAATCATGTGTTTTATTAAAAGTGTAAGAAGAGAGCGCGGAAGTTGAAAGGCTTCCGCGCTCTTGTCATGTCGGAAGGTTTTACTAAGGCCAACAGAGAATCGGAGAAGCATTTTTGCCATAAATGCGGAGTCGAAAAAATTTCTCGAAATTTAAACGGAGTATGAATATGAGGCTTGCAGGAATGCGATGCAGTATGTAGAATAGCATGGAAGGAAGTTCCATTTTACCCGCCGCTGATGCGGCGGAATGAAGAGAAATTAAGAAAGGGGTACAGGGACGTATGGAACTGACACAATATATGCGGGAAAAGCTGGAAGAAGACTGCAGCCGTATCCAGGACAGGGAGATCGAAAAACTATACCGGAGCTGCTTCAAATGTACATGGGAAACAACCCTCAGCCTGGAAGAGGAGGAAAAGACCTACATCATAACAGGTGATATTGAGGCAATGTGGCTCCGGGACAGTTCCATGCAGGTTCTGCCCTATCTGAGATATCTGGGGGATACAGTGGTGAAACGGGCTGTAAGAGGGCTGATCCGGAAGCAGGCGGAGCTGATTCTGACTGACCCGTATGCGAACGCGTTCAACAGAAATGGGGATTTTGCCTGTTATAAAAAAGATCATACCGAAATGGGGCCATATATCTGGGAGAGAAAATACGAGGTAGACTCGCTGGCCTTTCCGATTTTTCTCCTGGAGGCCTATTACGAAAAAAGCGGAGATGCTGCCATTCTGACAGATCGGGTTCTGAAGGCACTGGAGACGGTTATTGATGTCTGGAGAAAGGAACAGAATCATGCGGCAGAATCGGACTACGTGTTTGAAAGGGACAGCGAAATCATCACGGAAACGCTGGCAAACGGAGGAAAGGGATCTCCTGTCGGCTATACGGGGATGACATGGTCCGGATTCCGCCCGAGCGACGATGCCTGCCGTTTCCATTATCTGGTTCCTTCCAATATGCTTGCCGTCAGCGTACTTAAGGGCCTGGAGAAGCTTCCTCTGCCTGAAAATCTGACGAAAAGAGCGAAGGAGCTTTCGGGTGAGATTGAGGATGGGATCAGAAAGTATGCTGTGACAAAAGGGCCGTCCGGAGAGAACATATACGTCTATGAAACGGATGGACTGGGAAACTTTAATCTGATGGATGATGCGAACCTTCCCAGTCTCCTTGGTGCTCCCTGGTACGGCTTCTGCAAAACGGATGATCCGCTGTATCAGGAAACGAGGGAATTTTTGCTGAGTCCTGAGAATCCGTACTATTTTCAGGGAAAATATGCGGCGGGAATCGGAAGCCCGCATACGCCGGACGGATATGTCTGGCATATAGGACTGATTGTGCAGGGGCTGACTGCTTCGAACGATGCGGAAAAGTCCGCAATTCTGGAAGTACTGAAAAATACAAATGCCGGGACGGGACATATGCATGAGGGCTTTGATCCGGATGATCCGGAGCATTTTACTCGGCCCTGGTTCGCCTGGGCGGATTCCATGTTCTGCCTGTTAGTAGAGGACTATTACCATCTATGATACATAAGCCTTAGAAAACAGACGGCCGTTTGCTGCAATGTCAGGAAACGGCCGCTGCTTTTCCCTTTACTGTTTTTTACCTGCCTACAATAAATTTGTAAAATCTTGACAGGAATTGCAATAGTTGTTAACATATCTGTAATAAATAAGGCCTTTCTGCCGTCAGGCAGAGAGAATGACACATGCCGGACAGACAGATAAATGGTGGGGAAAGGACGATGAAAAGGCACCGAAGGAAAGAGAAGAAAGGCGCGTATCGAATGGCCGCAGTGCTGGCTGTATTCTGTATGCTTGGAAATGGCGCCCGGCTGCTGGGAGCGCCTGCATCTGATGGAGAACGGCTGACAGCCGGAGTCGGACAGATTCTGGATTCTGTACCGGAAGAGGATCAGGAGGAAGAAGAATCCGGGGAGCGGATGGATGATAAACGTCTTCAGGATGGAATGGCCGGAGAGGCTGAGGCTGAGAACGCGGCGGGTATCAATGGGAAAGAGACCGGAGAGAAAATGGCCGGAGAAGAACCGGAGGATTCACAGACGGAAGCTGTTTCGAAAAGTGCAGATGAGCCTGGAACAGAGGTGGAAAGCGCTTTTGAAGAGCAGCTTGTGATGACGGCCGTGACGGATGTGTTGAATGTCCGCAGTGAGCCCTCTGAGGATGCGGAGCGGGTGGGGTATCTTTATGCAGACTGCGGAGGAACCATCCTGGAGAGGCGGAATGGCTGGACAAAGCTGGAATCAGGAGAACTGGTCGGCTGGGCGAAGGATGAGTATCTGCTGTTCGGTGAGAAGGCAGTGGAGGAGCTGGAGGATGTGGGAAGGCTTGTCGCCCATGTGACGGGAGAGACGCTGCGCATTCGGAAGGAACCATCCATGGAAGCTCAGGTATATGATCTGGCTGCTCAGGGAGATGCCCTCGAGGTGGTAAACAAGGCACAGCTTCATTATAGTGATGGAATTGAACTGGATGCGGAATGGGCTGCTGTGGATTATGAGGGCCAGACCGGCTATGTGTCTGCTGAATATATAGAAATTGATTTTGAATATGATCATGGGGAAACCCTGGAGGAAATTGCGGCAAGGCAGCAGATTGAGAAAAAGGAGATGACTCAGGGGGCTTCTGCGGACAAAAAAATGCAGTCCTCTCCGGACCGTCAGAATGCGGGGGGAATTCCGGAGGGAACCGGCGATGCAACTTTGCTGGCCGCGCTGATTCAGTGTGAGGCGGGAAGTGAAAGCTATGAAGGCCAGCTTGCGGTGGGGGCTGTTGTTGTGAACAGGGTGAAAAGCGCTTCGTATCCGAATACGGTATCGGATGTGATTTTCGCATCCGGACAATTTACTCCGGCGGGAAGCGGAAAGGTGGCCCGCGTGATTGAAAATGGAACTATTTCCTCCAGCTGCATGCAGGCGGCCCGGGAGGCGCTTTCCGGAGTGACTAATGTGGGAAGTGCCACCCATTTCCGAAGAGCGGGAGGTCGTGATGGTATTGTGATTGGAAACCATGTATTCTGGTAATTGCAAAGAGCCAGAGAGGGAGCGCGAGTGCGCTCCCATTTTTGATTCCGAGGCAGCTTTTCATCATAAGTCAGGCGCCGTGGCCTGTTTCATTACATATTCTCCGGCATGATGTCCGGCATCCTCTCCCACCAGATTATAAGCATGCTGATAGTAGTGAAACGCATCCTTCATGAGCCCCTTTCCCAGCATGTCGGAAAAAAGCCGGGAAACCATGGTGACCTGCGGGCAGGTATCGGCAAGGTGATCCTGCGCCCGCTGAATGGGAGCGTAATCGGGGGTCGGTAAGCCTGGGGTGGCAGCCGCATTGTAATAACCGATCCGGATCAGGAAAAGATGCTCGATGCCTTCGGAGAGAAGGGCTTCCAGCATCCGCAGAAAATCCTCCTTATAGACCGAAGGGGAGGTGCCCAGATCGCCGTCGGTTTCTCCCTGACACCAGAGGACGAAGCGGTGCCGGATGGGAATGCGGTTGTCCGCCAGATATTTCTCGGCTGTCCGCAGGCGCAGGAGCGCATCATCAAGGAAGGGGGAGCCGGGCTGCCATTCCCGGATGGCAGAGCCGCCTTTGGAAGCGGAGACGCCGATGACGGACGTATGGGTCTCTTCGAAATAGGCGTTGATGAAGGCGGAGACCATGGAACCGGTCTTCATACCCGGCTCAAAAATGCCTTCCGGCCGATTTTCCAGTGCGCCGAAGGGCTCCTCTGCCGGATGCAGACGGTTCGGATCGCTGACCGCCCGGAATTCCCAACCGGCGCCCGGAAGGCAGACAGGAGCGCTCTGCGGAAAACGGGAACATGTGATGCCGCGTCCGGCCATGTTGGACTGTCCCATGAAAAGGAACAGATCCGCCGGACCGGCAGGGCGGGAAGGATAAGTGAATTGTTCTGTCATTATTTTCTCCCTGTCTTGCAATATTTTTCAATTCTGTATAAAATGAAAATGAAAGCACTTACATAGCACCTGCCAACAGTATAGTTTTTTCCGGACGAAATGGCAAGACTTTTTGAAAAAAGGCCTGCTGACATGGAAAAAGCAGGATGGCAGAATGAGGCAGCAGACCGAAACGCCGGATTGGCGGGAGAAGAGACACAGAGAAGCTTCAGAAGCAGCAGGGAGGTAATTATGGACATTCGATTCAATCTGTTTCCCGGAGGACGGGACAAGGCGCTCACCATGAGCTATGACGACGGAAGAGTGGCTGACCGAAGACTGGTCGGTATTTTCAACGCACACGGGATCAGGGGAACGTTTCATTTGAACAGCGGAAAGCTGGACACGCCGGACTATATCTCGGCACAGGAGGTAAAGGAGCTGTATCAGGGACATGAGGTTGCTGCGCATACCTGCACCCATCCGTTTCTGGGACAGCTGCCGGAGAGGATGCAGATACAGGAGGTTCTGGAGGACAGGGCGGCACTGGAGCAGCTTGTGGGGTATCCGGTGACGGGCATGTCCTGGCCTTATGGTTCCTGCAGCGACGATGTGATCCGTGTGGCGCGCACCTGCGGTATCTCTTATGGCAGGACGGTCAGAAGTACAGGGGGATTTGACATTCCTTCGGATTTCATGCGCTGGGATCCGACGGCCCATCACGGAGAAGAACTGGACCGTCTCTGGGAGCGTTTCCAGGATGCGCACAGGAACGATATGAGGCTCTTCTACATCTGGGGACACAGCTATGAATTTGATCTGGACCACAGCTGGGAACGGATGGAAGCTTTTTGTGAGAAGGCCGGAGGACATGCCGATGTCTGGTATGCGACGAATGGAGAGATCAGGGCTTATCTGGACGCGCTTCATGGTCTTACCGTCGGTGCCCGGATGGATATGATCCATAATGGTTCCGCACTCGATGTATGGGTGAGCGTAAACGGCAGATCGGTGCGTATCGGAGCGGGAGAGTCCTGGAGAGCCTGATCCATGAAAAGTGATGGAAGCTGACACATGAAAAGCAGAATGGCAGGGCAGGATGGCAGGCCGGAAAACGCCGATGGATTTTCATCAAAGAAGGGAAGGACAGGGAAATGATTCGTTTATTTGATCAGCACGAAATCAGGAAAGAGAAAGAACTGAACGGAATGTGGGATTTTGTCAGGGAGGATAACGGGAAAGCATACCGGCTTCCTGTGCCGGGCTGCTGGGAGCAGCATCCGGACATGCTCACTTACAGAGGGCAGGGAACCTACCGGACGAAGGTGAAGGTGGAGCGGGATACCTGTCTGCGGCTGGAATTCAAGGGGGTCAGCCACACGGCGCGGGTTTTCTTTGACGGAAAAGAGGCCACGGAGCATTACAATGCGTATACGCCTTTTTCGGCGGTTATTCCGGGAGTGAAGGCAGGAGAGCATGAGATCACCGTATGGGTGGACAACAGCTTTGGAGAGCATTCTGCTCTGCACATTCCCAACGATTATTATACCTATGGCGGAATTACCCGCGGGGTGCGCGTGCAGGAGATTTCGGAGGTTTATGTGGAGCGCGTTCATTTTACTCCGGAATGCAGAGACGGCATCTGGTCCGGAAAAACGGAGGTGGTCATCCGGAATGCGGGCAGCACAAAAGCCTCCTTCCGGATCAGCGGAGCGCTGGGCGGAACGTTTGCCGGAACACACGGCGAAAATACGTTGGAAGAGATGACCGGAGAGGTGGAGCCGGGCGGAGAGACGATTCTGACCGGACAGCAGAGCTTTGACGGCATAACCCCCTGGACGCCCGGAGAGCCGGCGCTGTATCTTCTGAAGGTAAGGCTTTCTGTGGACGGCGAGGTGATCGATGATCTGATCGAGCGGGTGGGCTTCCGCACGGTGTCCGTACAGAACGGACATATCCTGCTCAACGGCAGCAGGATTTTCATGAAGGGCTTCAACCGGCATGAGGATCACGGCATGTGCGGCTGCGCGATCCCTCTGCAGCTCATGGTTCAGGATCTGGATCTGATGCGCGATATGGGTGCAAATGCGGTTCGCACCTGCCATTACCCCAACGACGAGCTGTTTCTGGATCTCTGCGATGAAAGAGGGGTTCTGGTATGGGAGGAAAATCATGCCAGAGGCCTGGACCTGGAGCATATGATGAATCCCAATTTTGACATCCAGTGCGAGAACTGCATCCGGGAGATGATTGAAAATCATTATAACCATCCCTCCATCGTGATCTGGGGAATCCTCAATGAATGCGCAAGCGAAACGGAGGAGGGCAGGAAAAAATATGCTGCCCAGTACGCGCAGATTGGCAGAATGGATCAGAGCCGTCCCACAACCTCCGCCACCTGCAGGCATTTCACGGACATCTGTCTGGATCTGCCGGACGTGGTTTCCTTTAACATGTATTCCGGCTGGTATCAGGATGTGGAAGTCAAAGAACGCCACGAACAGGAGATGGACTGGATCGCGTCCGCCGGAGGGGCGGGAAAGCCCGTTATCGTCAGCGAGTTCGGCGCGGCGGCCATGTACGGCTATAGAGACCGCGGCCGCTGTAAATGGAGCGAGGAACGGCAGGCGGACATTATCCGGGAGAATCTTGAGGTGTATCAGAAGGATTCCCGCCTTTCCGGCGTATTTCTCTGGCAGTTCGCGGACTGCCGCGTGACGGAGGAGGGAGGCTGGTTTTCCACCCGTGCCCGCAGCCACAACAACAAGGGCGTGGTGGATGAATACAGAAGGCCCAAGCTTGCCTATGATACGGTAAGGGAGTTTTATGAGAACTGGGACTGATGCTCCGGAAGGGAGAAAAGAGTGAAAAATTTAAAATATCTGAGCGTGATCGCCGCCATCTTCACAGGGGAATACTTTCTGAAAAACCGGATGGAAAAAGAACTGGAACCGGGAAAAAACAGAGAAATCCTGAAAGGGCGCATCCTGCTTCGCAAATACCACAATGAAGGCGCCTGTCTGAATCTGGGAGAAAAAAAGACGAAGGCGGTGGCGGCCGTCTCTCTGCTTCTTACGTCAGCGCTGTCGCTGGTATTTTTGTTCACCCTGACAAAGCACGGCTGCGCCGCCCTGAAAACCGGGCTTTCCCTGTTGCTTGGCGGCGCATGGAGCAATACCTATGACCGCCTGAAAAGGAAATATGTGGTGGATTATTTCAGCCTTAACGTGAAATGGAAGCCCCTGAGGCAGATCATTTTTAACCTTTCCGATTTCTGTATCCTGATCGGCGCACTGATCGTGGCGTTTAAAGGGGACAGCATCGCGGACTGATCTGCCTGAACCGGCGGCGGAGTTCCGGTTTGCCCGAAGGTCCGCCGCCAGATTTTACATGAAAATTACACCGGACTGCTATCGGTTCCCGGAAATATGGGTACAATAAAAGCAAAAGGGTATCCGGAAGGGACTGCCTTTTGCCCAGGAAATCCGGCTGGCAGCCGCCATGCCTGCATGAGCGGCGAAAAGAAAGGCCGGAAGCATTTTCAGCCTTCCCTCCCGGGATACGGAAACGGGAGTTTTTATGTATCAGATCAGCGGAAAAATCGGAAATCGGACATCGGAAACAGCAGGGCCTGACGCATCGTTCTACAGAACCGCGGCGGTCTGTCTTGCCGTTTACCTCATTCTTGCCCTCGCCGGAGTGTGCGCCGTTGCCGCCGAGCGGATGGGCTGGGAAACCCCTCCGGGAGAGTATTATGAGATGGAAACGGACATGACCGAGTTTGAAGGGCCGCTGGAGGAAATCGGCCTGATCAGATGAGATTCGGCCGGTTTCCCTGCCGTCAGAAAGTCATCCTGCCGGAAAGGACGGCTGTACCGTCCGGCTTTACGCCGGCTGCCAGCCAGGAATTGCCGTCCTCCTTCCGGTACATCCGGATTTCATCGTGATAAAAGCTCTGGGCCAGAAAATGCAGCTCGATTTCCTTCAGGCTGTTCTGCGCGTAAAATTCCGGAGAAAACACATTTTCCATCAGATTGACATATCTCAGGTTCGCCATGTGGCGGCTTTTATCCAGATCGGAATACTGTACCGTATGGGAAAAGACATATTCCATTTCAGACGGCTCCGGTTTGATTCTGGAAAAGGGCTCCAGGTCAATTTTCTCTCCGGAGACTGCGTTCTCCGGCATTTCAATATCGGACAGACGTCCGATTTTCTGTTCCTTCAGATGAAAGACGAAGCTTTCCAGCCTTCCCAGAGCGCAGACCTCCTGCCCGGCAGAAATTCTCAGATCCTGCCAGATTCTCATTTTATCCTGTTTCTCGATCCAGGTTTCCAGATGAAGCGGCCCGGAATAATCCACCCTTTTGAAAACCCGCATTTTATATTTGGTATAGATCCACGCGGCCCCGTAATTTTCCGGAAGAGAATCGTTCCCCTTTCCCATATGGTAGAGATGCTCGGTTGACATATCCTGAAAATAATACAGATAGGCGCGCATGCCTATAAGACCCTCCGCGTCCGAATCGCGGAACATGGGTGAATAATCCTTTTCAAATCTTAACAGCTGTTCCATTTTTTCTCCTTCCGCCGCTGATAAGCGGCATTGAAAGCATGAAAGAACGACGCGGGCCGTTCCCCGGACTCTAAATAAAAAGAATATATCACGGTACGATTTCGCCGTCAACGCTTCCCGTATCCTGCCGTCTGAGGTAAAATAGGTTGTTGCTGCTGTTTGTCAGAAAGCCGATGACAGCAGAGGAGGAACGCTTCCTCCCTGCAGTTGTAAGAAAACCGTAAGAATTTGATGCGCCGATCTGTAAGAGAAGGGGAGTAAGCTGTACCCGTAAAGCGGAAAACTGGAGAGAAAAGCGGCTTGTGTGGAAAATAAGCCTGAAAAGAGGATGATATGAACGAATGTGTGCTTGTCGTGGATGACGACAGAGAGATTGTGAAGGCGATCGCCATTTTGCTGGAAAAGGAGGGATATCAGGTATGCAGGGCGTATGACGGGCTGCAGGCGCTGGATATTTTGATGAGCCGCGAGGTGCATCTGATCCTGATGGATATCATGATGCCGAAGCTGGACGGGCTTTCCGCACTGATGAAAATCAGGGAACAGAAGAACCTTCCCGTGATTGTTCTCAGCGCCAAGGGAGAGGAAACGGATAAGATCCTCGGCCTGTCCATGGGAGCGGACGACTATATTGCCAAGCCCTATCTGCCTCAGGAACTGGTGGCGCGGGTCAGAAGTCATCTGCGCAGGTATATGAGCCTGGGAAGCATTCACGAGCAGGCGCGGGAAGGCAGGCTGGAAAACGGAAGGCTGTCCTACAGCAGGCAGGAAAAGACTCTGTATGTGGATGGTGAGCCGGTGAAGCTGACGGCCACGGAAACAAAAATCATGGAGCTGTTCATGGAAAATCCGGGCCGGGTCTTTCCCGCAGAAGAGATTTACAGCCGCGTCTGGGGAGAGGAGGCCTTTTCTCCGGAAAATACGGTGATGGTGCACATTCGTCGCATCCGGGAAAAAATTGAGATCAACTCCAGGGAACCAGAATATATAAAGGTGGTGTGGGGAATTGGATACAAAATGGAAAAGAAGTAAAAAAGTAATAAGCATGCTTTGCTGGGCGCTGGGCGTTTCCACTCTGGCTGTCTGCGCGGCAGCAAATCCGGTGCGGGTCTGCGGCGGGCTGCAGGAAGCCGCTGCGGCTGCGGATCCGGAAGGCTCCTATGAACAGAGCGCGTGGTTTCGCGGCGAGGTGGAGGAGATGCTGGACGGCCTGATCCGGATCGGCGCGGGGCAGCCCGTCCTGTATTCGGGAGCGGCCGTGGAAACGACTGTGATGCTGGAAGATGCGGCACAGGAGACGTCCTCTGCGGAGGAAGGAGCCGCATCTTCGGAAGAAATCCTGACGGAAACTTTCGGCGGGTGGACTTCGGTCGTGTCGGCAACGGTGATAGCCGGAGATGGAACAGCGGAAGAATCAGAGCGGGAATGGACCCCGGAGGAAATCAAACGGTTGGCGGAGCTGTTTCTGGAGCAGCACCGGTCCGACAAAAATATCCTGTTTGAACTGAAGCAGGACGGAGAGGTTCTGTATGATAATCTGGACGGACAGGTGATTGGAGGATCCGGAAACGAGCTGCCCCCGCAGTATGATTTCCTGTTGAAATTCGATGGGGAAAAGGCCGTCATCCTGATGGACGGCGTGGAGCAGGACGTTTACGGGGACGGAGTTTATACCGCCGACGGAGCTCATTGGAGAATACCGGGCTATGAAAATTACCGGCTCCCGGATGACTGGAAGAAGAGCGAGATCACCCTGGCGGTCCGTGCGGTACCCGTACAGTATATACAAGAAGATGGAACATACAGTGGCACACTCTATTATATCTGGCAGAATTTCCAGTGGAACAGGGGCTATATCCTTGGATACTGCGCAGCGCTGGCCGCGGCGGTGCTCTGTCTGATACCGGCCTTTGTGTGGAGAAAAAGCAGAAGAGAGGCACGGACGGCCATTGGCGCCTTTCTGGGAAAGGTGCCAGGAGAACTGCGCCTTGCCGCTTTGGGCTGCCTCATCTGGCTGGAGGCTCTGTACTGGAGAAGCGGAGGCGGGGATGGAATCGGAGACGCTGTCTTTGTTCTGGCTGCACTCTGGGCGCTCTGGCTGGCTGTAACGGACGTGCGCTTTGGCAGAAAACTGTTTGAGAGCAGCTTCCTTTGCCGGCTGATCCGGTTCCTTCAGGTAAAAGAAGGGGGACCTGGCATCGGGGAGAGGATGGAGCGGCAGCTTAACAGGCCGTTTCTTCTTTCTCTGGCGGTACCTGTGCTGCTTTTGGGTATCATCTGTTGCCTGAGGGACAGAGAGCAGTGGGCGGTTCTTTTCATGATTCTTCTTGCCGTGGACGCCGCAGCCCTGATCGGAATCCTCTTTTTCTCCGCCAAAAGCCAGAAAAGGATGGCGGCAAATCTCAGGGCGGCAGACGACTGCATCCGACAGATCTGCGGAGGCGGCCAGCCCGATGCGGACAGCCAGCCAGCCGATCCGGAGCTTGCCGACCTGGTGCAGAGAGTGGCGGAGCTTTCAGACGGACTGGAAACGGCGGTGGAGGAACGGCTGAAAAGTGAGCGGATGAAGGTGGAGCTGGTCACCAATGTGTCCCATGACATCAAAACGCCCCTCACCTCCATCATCAGCTATGTGGATCTCTTGAAGCAGGCGGAGAATCTTCCGGAGGAGCTTAGGGATTATGTGAAAGTCCTGTCCGCAAAATCGGAGCGCCTTCGGGAAATCGTCCAGGACGTGTTTGAAATCAGCAGGGCGGCTTCCGGGCAGCTTCCGCTGAAAATGGAACGGCTGGATCTGGGAAAGCTTCTGCGCCAGACGCTGGCGGACCGGAAGGATACCATAGAAGAGACCAGCTTTCAGCTGCGGGTCAATCTTCCGGAGGAGGAAGTCATGGTCCTTGCGGACGGCCAGCGGATGTACCGGGTATTTGCCAATCTGATCGAGAACGCGCTGAAATATTCCCTGGAGGGCTCCCGGATTTTCCTGATTCTGAAAAAAGAAGATGGAAAGGTGGAGGTGAGAATCCAGAATACCTCGAAGGAAGAGCTGAAGGAGGGAAAGGATTTCACGGAACGGTTTGTGCGCGGAGATGAAAGCCGGACGGACGGCGGCAGCGGACTTGGCCTCTCCATTGCAAAAAGCTTTACGGAAGCCTGTGGTGGAGATTTCCGCGTGGAGACGGCTGGCGACAGCTTTACGGTGATCGTTGCGTTTCCGGAGGATGGGGAGAGATAGGCCGGAGGGACAGGATTTTTCAGAGGGACGGTTTTCTTCCATGCCTGTTTCTGGTACAATGAAACCGGCTGAGGGAACGGGTGAACAGAGAAAACGGAAGGAGGGGCTGAAATGACGGCTGAGACTTTTATGGAAAAGATCGGGCTTTCCGAAAGCGCGCAGAAGGAGATCGGCAGATGGAATCCCGGACAGGCGGAACGGGAAGACTGGGAAAGGCTGTACCGGACGGATGAGGAAAGCTTCTGGCAGAAACTGCGGATGGAAGAGCAGCCACGGAGGCTGGCTCTTGTGCTCTTCGTGACGTTTGCCATATCGGCCCATGAGGAATACCGGAAAAAAGGAATAGCGGATCAGATTTACTTCGATACCTTCCGGGACATTGCCATCTGGAACAGGGAGTGTAAAAGGAAATATGGTGAAGAAGGGCTGGCAGAGGTGGAGTGGATCAGCAGATCGGTGAAGCTTCAGCTGTTCCGGCTCGGCAGGCTTCAGTTTGAACCGGGAACGCTGGAAAAGGAGCTTTTTAGAAATGGAGAGGCGCTGCCTGTTGGCACGCCCGTGCTCTATGTGCATATTCCTGCGGAAGAACCCCTGTCAGAAGAAGCCTGCCGGGATTCCTTCCGCAGGGCGGCGGAATTCTGGAAAAACACGAAGAGAATCTATGTATGTGAATCCTGGCTCCTTTCACCCCATCTGAAGGATATTCTGAAGGAAGACAGCAATATCCTCCGTTTTCAGGAGATGTTTGAGCTGGCCGGAGTGGATGAGGACAGCCGTCAGGCCGAAGAACGGGTGTTTGGGAAATTTCTGGCCGACAAAAACAAATATCCAGAAAAGACGTCACTGCAGCGCGCCATGAAGGCATACCTTCTGAATCACAACAGAGTCGGATCGGGAACCGGTGTGCGGCTTGAGGATTAAGGGAATTAATAGCATATCATATCTGTGAAAAAAATGCCGGAGCAGCTTTTTGTTTTTCAAAGCTGTTCCGGCATTTTCGATTCGTTCAGCTGTTCCGGTCTTACAACATAATCCTTCTGACCTTACGCCGTAATCACGGTTCCAGCCTTTCCCTTAATCGCTTCCGCCACGAAATCCAGGGAGGTGATCAACACGCTTCCTTCCGGCACGGCCTCCAGATAGCTGACGGCCGCTTCAATCTTGGGCAGCATGGTTCCCGCCTCAAACTGCCCGTCCTGAATGTAGGCCTTTGCCTCCGCGACGGTCATGGAATGGATCGGGGATTCCGTTTCCTTCTGGTAATCCTTATAAACCTGCTTCACGCTGGTCAGGATGATAAGCTGGTCCGCCTTCAGATCGCATGCCAGCTTTCCGGCGATACAGTCCTTCTCAATGACGGCGGAGGCTCCCTTCAGAGCGTGCTCCTGGGGAATGACCGGAATGCCGCCTCCTCCGCAGGCGATGACCACCTGATCCGCGTCCGCCAGCGTGCGGATGGAATCGATTTCCAGAATGTCGATCGGCTTGGGAGCGGCCACGATTCTGCGAAAGCCTTTTCCGGGCTCTTCCACCACGTAATTTCCCTTTTTCTGCTCCGTCTCCGCGTCTTCCCTGGACATATACCGGCCGATGATCTTGGTGGGCTCATAGAAAGCCTCGTCGTAGGGATCCACCGTCACCTGCGTCAGAATCGTGCTGACCGGTTTGGTGATGCCGCGGCTTAACAGCTCCGCACGCAGGGAATTCTGGATATCGTATCCCACATAGCCCTGACTCATGGCGCTGCAGACGCACATGGGAGCGGGTGTATAATCGATATAAACCCTGCGCAGTTCCGTCATCGCCTTGTGGATCATGCTGACCTGCGGCCCGTTGCTGTGGGTGATGGTGAGCTGATAGCCGGCCTCCACCAGATCCGCAAGAGCCTTCGCGGTCACACGGACGGCGTCCTTCTGCTCCGTGGTTGTATATCCCAGCGCCTGATGCCCAAGAGAGACGACGGCCCGTTTCTTTGCAGTTTTTTTCTGCTGGTCTCTGCTTTCCGTATTTGTGCTCATATGCATTCCCTCGCTTTATATTGATTTTAATAGAAGTATGATTTCGGTTTCCAGGTGTATAGTCTTTCTTCTGAAATGTGTAGAAGAAAGCTTTTTTTATTCGATAGGAAATTTCATTTCCTATCGAATAAAAACCTCCGGTGGATCGCACTGCGGCGGAAAGGAAGATGTCGCTTACGCGACCCGCCGCAGGCGGAGAATCCCGCAAGCGGGATTCTTTTTTATTATATCAAAAACAGCCGGTTTTGTATACCGAAAAGAAAAGTGAGCTGCTTCAGCCCCGGTTTTGCTGTCGTTTATGAGAAGAAAACCGGATGAGAAAACACAAGAAAGGCAGCAGCCATATTGATAATGATGGCTAAAAAAAGATTGACAATAATTCGCAAAGCCATCATAAGCAGGGCATATCCGGAATGAGTGCCGCAGTATCTGTCCGGGAATATATTCTCCTTCATGGAAGCTGTCCGGTTTTTAACAGAACGTAGCAGGCCGAAGACATGATTGAAATACATTTTTTCTCCCAGGATTCCGAAGATGCAGAGATGGAGTCCCCAAAAAAGAACCCTGAGCTGCCATTCCGGATAAAGACGGATCAGAAAGAATGCGGCCAGATTGAAGAGAAAGCTGTAGAGGGCTTCCAGTCCAAGGAGTATGAACGCATTTTTCCACATGCCGCGGTATGCGGCCCATACGGCACCGAAAAAACCGGCAGCGTAATTGATGCTTCTCTGTTCGGCGGCCAGTTTTCTGAATTTGCGGTCATACCGGCCGCACCACTCCTGGACAATGCTGTGAATATCTTCCAGAGGAAAGTCGAGAATATATTCACGGTATCCATCCGGATTTTCTAAAATATTTTCCATTTTTTCCTCCATGCCGAAGCGTTGCTGAGGCCCGCGCGCCGAACCTCCAGTTCGGCGTCTGCGCAAGAATACAAATCCCGTTATGGGATTTGTATTCTCTTTTCACTCCTGAAGATTTTCAGTTTCCACATCCAGCATGACCCCGCGGTTCAATGATCTGTAGGATGAGGGCGTGCACCCGTTTTTCTCACGGAAAAGGCGGTTAAAGGTGGAGAGGCTGCCCCAGCCGGAACGCATGGCGACCTCGGTGACGGACAGATTTGGGGAAAGCAGAAGCCGTTCCGCATGCGCAAGCCTGCGGCCTGTCAGATATTCGTGGCAGGACAGCCCGGTGAACTGCTTGAAAAGCCGGGAAAAATGAAAGCGGCTGAAGCCTGCGAGCCGGGCGAGCTCATCGATCTGAAGCGGCTCTGTACAGTGGTCGTTGATGTAACTGCAGATGCTCATGAATTTCTCGATATATTCCTGCTGCTTGCTGGGAGAAAATTCAGGGAATTTTCCGGCCTCCGTGACCACAGTTCTTCCCAGGATGACGAAAAAACGCAGAAGCAGAGAACGGACGGATGCCTCCCGGAAGGGAGCCTCGCCAGTATATTCCCGCAGGATATCGTGAAGAAGCCCGGAGAGGGAAGCGGCCGCATCCGGCCCGGCTGATTGGCAGATCAGCAGGCAGGGCCGAAGGGCGTGAAGCAGGAAGTCCATGCCATCCAGCCCGGCAAACAGAGAATAATCGAACTGCAGGATCAGCCGTTCCCCATCCGAGGGCGCAAAAAGCGCGTGAAGTTCCCCCGGCGGAATCAGAAGAATATCTCCCGGATAAAAGGTAACGGTTTTGCCGTTTGTTTTTACGGTATATTCATTTTCAACCGGATGAATAATTTCCAGCGCGGTGTGCCAGTGGAGCGGAAAATCCTCCGCGTCCCGGTTGACAAAGGCACGCACGCCGGACATGCTCCGGTAAGTGACCGTTTCATGCGTGCCGTTCAGAGTTTCGATCAGAAAAACCACCTCGGATATTGTCAGTTTTTTCTTTTTTCAGTATAACATCCGGGCGGCGGAGGCGCAACGGCGGAAGCGGTAAGATAAAGCTGCACAAATAAATGAAGGCATATATCTGTAAAAAGGTCTGAAAAAGAGAAATATTAGAAAAATTATTTGATTTATTTTGGAATTTTCTGATAAAATAGATAGTATGGAAAGGAGAGAAAAAAATATGTTTGAGAAAGGAGAATATGTCGTATACGGAAGCAAGGGAGTATGTGAGATTACGGACATTTCGACCATCAATATCAGCGGGATGAATAAGGAAAAGCTGTATTATTTTCTGCGTCCCGTAAATGACCGGGACGCGAAAATTTTCATTCCGGTGGACAGTGACAAAATCCAGATGCGCAGGATTCTGACACAGGAAGAGGCGGAAGAGCTGGTTGACAGCATGCCGCAGATCGGCTGCCTGTGGATCGCGGATGAGAAACAGAGAGAGTACAGCTACAGGCAGGCCGTTAACGGCTGCGACTGCAGAGAGTGGGTCAGAATCCTGAAAACCCTGTGGAAGAGGAACAGGGAGCGGTTTGCCAGGGGCAAGAAGGAAACAGCGATGGATAAAAAATATTTCCGGATCGCCGAGGATAATCTGTATACCGAGCTTGCGGTCAGCCTGAACATTGACCAGAAGCAGGTGAAGGATTACATTGCCCGCAGGATGGAACAGGCTGAAGAAAAGGAAGAGGAAACAGTTCCGGTATAACGGAATGGCCTGATACAAAAGACAAAGGGAGAGGGTTTTTTGAATGAAAGGGACGATGAAAGCGGCGGTGATGACCGCCATCGGAAAGATGGAGCTGACAGAGAGACCGATTCCCTCACCGGCACCCGGGGAAGTGCTGGTGAAGGTGGAGTACGTCGGGATCTGCGGTTCCGATCTGCACTATTTTGAATCAGGACGAATCGGGGACTATGTGGTAAAGCCGCCCTTTGTGCTGGGACACGAAGCGGGAGGCGTTGTGGTTGAAACGGGAGAGGGTGTGACGAATCTGGTACCCGGAGACCGGGTGGCCCTTGAGCCCGGAAAAACCTGCGGCCACTGTGAGCACTGTAAGGAAGGCAGATATAATCTGTGTGAAAATGTGATTTTTTTCGCCACTCCGCCGGTGGACGGCGTTTTTCAGGAATATGTGGCACACGAAGCCGGACTCTGCTTCAAAATCCCGGACCAGATGAGCACGATGGAGGCGGCGCTGATCGAGCCGCTTGCCGTAGGACTCCATGCCGCCAGGCAGGGAGGGGCCTGTCTGGGACAGACTGCGGTGGTGACGGGAGCCGGATGCATCGGCCTGTGCTGTCTGCTTTCCCTGCGTGCCATGGGCGTTTCGCGCATCATTGTGGTGGATGTGATGAAAAAACGGCTGGATAAGGCGATGGAGCTGGGAGCCGACCATGTGATCAATGGAAAAGAGGAAGATACGGCTGCCCGGATTCTGGAGCTGACGGATGGCAGGGGCGCAGATCTTGGAATTGAGACCGCCGGCAGCCAGGTCACTGCGGCGCAGCTCATCCGCGGCGCGAAGAAGGGTGCCGCCATCGTATTTGTTGGCTACAGCGCGTCCGGAGAAATGACGCTTCCCATGAGTCTCGCCCTGGATAAGGAGCTCACCTTTAAAACCGTGTTCCGCTACCGGAACATTTACCCCATGGCGATAGATGCCGTATCCTCCGGCCGCATCCGTGTCCGGGATATTGTGACCGATATCTTCAGTCTGGACGAGATTCAGCACGCGATGGATGCCTGTGTGAGAAATAAGGCGGATATTGTGAAAGGTGTGGTAAAGATCGTTTAAACGTGGAAAAAGCCGCCGATTCTGTTGACTGCTGTGGATAAACGGGATATGATAATGGTAAGAAGAACGTTGGAAACACGCGGGTTCCCGTCCTGACCTGCTGAACATGGGAAAGGGGTGGATGCATATGATGGGAACATTCATTATTTTTCTTGCTGCGGTTTATCTTCTTCTGACTTTTGCCTGGATCATGAAGGATCCGGACATCGAAAAGGGCTTTGGGAGTAAGTCATATCACATGCTCCTGCTTCTTTTTATGAAGGCGGATCTGGCCCTTGCCGCCGGAATGGAATATGCGAAGCTGACGCTGGAGCATATCTGCAGAGGGTACCATCGTCCCGTATCAGGCGCGCGGCGGCTTTCGGATAAGCGGGAGCGCATTCAGGATTTTCGATGCCAGATGGCGCGGGATCATCAGAATTACCGGCAGAGAAAGCATTATAACCGGAAGATTCCGGGATGAGTACGGTGCCTGAGATTTTTTAAAACGAATTAACATGAAAAAGCCGGATGCGGCCTGACTGGGAATCAGGAAGCATCCGGTTGTCTGTTTGGCGCAGGAATGGCAGGCCTGCGGCAGACGTTTTTAAAGTGTACCACATCAAAATTTTTGATTGCTTTCCCGGCAAAACTGCGATATACTTTTTCTATCTATCAGTGGTTTATCAATATTTCTTTTATGTCGTGTCCGGATTTCCATTATTCGTGACCGACATTCAAATGGGCAGTCGCCCCGGGCAGATTTCTGATTCCGCCCGCAGTTCCAGTATGTGACGAAATACCATCAGCAAAACAGGATTGGAGAGAAAGTATGGGAGAAAAGAATGACGTTTTCTGCGCCTGGCTGGAAAAAGCAGAGATTTTTTCAGATTTTATGAATGGCGCGATGTTTGCGGGGAAGCAGAAAATTCTGCCCGGGGAGCTGAAACCGGCCCGCGGAGATTATCTTGAAAAAGAAAAAAAGCGAGGGGAAGCAGGGACGGCAGCCAGGCGCAGACGCAGTCGTGATGTGGTGAAAAAACGCTGCATGGGCGGTTCTTATTGTGTGCTTGCGGTGGAAAATCAGGCCGAACTGCACTATGCCATGCCTGTACGTTGTATGGAATATGACGCGATGGAATATACCAGCCAGCTCAGACGCATTCGGGAGAGGCACAGAAGAAATAAGGATCTGAAGGGGAGCGCACAGTTCCTCTCCGGAATTACCGGATCAATCTGGTCACTCTTGCGGATTTGCAGGAGGAGCAGTTTGAGACGGGGCTGCGCGAGGTGATCGGGATGATGAAGCGGGGACGGGACAAGAATGCGATGAGGGAATATTGCAGGAAGAATGAGGAACGTTTCCGAAGACTGGATGAAGAAACCTATGATGTAATCAGCGTGATGATTCATCACAGAAAGCTGGAGGATTATAAAGAAAACTGTCGGGTAGAGAAAGGACGGATTGATATGTGTCAGGCTCTGGAAGAAATGATGGAGGACAGCAGACAGGAAGGAAGACAGGAAGGATTACTGGATGGAGAGAAAAGACTTGCGGATCTGGTAAGTATGCTGCTGACAACCGGCCGGGTAGAGGATATAAGAAAAGCCATGGATAACAGCGAATTCCGCAGAGAGCTGTACAGAGAATGCGGAATTGATGGTGAAAGCGGGGAGTGACAGTAATGCAGGAAAGAAACGCTCAGAGAACGGACAGAGACTGTATGAAAGTGGCAGTTCTCTCAGATACTCATAATCTTCTCAGGCCGCAGGCCGCGACACTGTCTGGAACGCGTGATGCGGTAATCCATGCCGGAGATATTGCTTCTTTGCAACTCATGGATGCTGTCGGGGAGGCGGCGGGACAGGAGACGCCTGTTTCCTTCGTGTGGGGGAACAACGACGAAGAATGGGCGGAAGGACTGCCGGAAAGCCATTGTTTTACACTGGGCATCATTTCCTTTTTCCTGGTTCACAATTGAGGTAAACCGGCAGACCGGAGCGGGCTGAATAGGGCGGATTTCTTCGTCCTGTAATGGAAAAGGAAGCTGAAAAAGGAGAGAACGGAATGGCGTTTCCTGCGATAGATAAGAAAAGAACAGGGGAAAGGATCCGCTGGTTCATGGAAAAAAGAGGGATGAATCCTGTGGATATTCAGACATATCTCGGTCTGTCCTGCGTGCAGACGGTTTATCGCTGGCTGGATGGAACGAATATCCCCAGTGTGGATAACTTATATGCCCTAAGCAGTCTTTTACATGCGGACATGGATGATCTGGTCGCCGGAACAGCGGATTATGGGCGTCCGGCCCGGTCGGTTTACGACTGGCATAAATGTCTTATCCCGGACGGCTTTCACAGAAGGGTGCTCTCCTATTATGCGGCATTGTGTGCTTATGATGGAGTAGCTTAATGGGAAATGTCCGTGATGTGCGGACAGAAAGCGGCGGCAGTGCGGCGGAACAGAAAAATTGAATTTTGCGTTCAATGACAGCAGAACCCATGCAGGTTATACTTTTTGTACCACAGGAAACGGATGTTTTGTTACATGTCATACCCTGACCGCGCACTTGGTGTGTGGCAAGAATGATACGACAGTGTTTTCCTGCAGGAAAAGAAAGGAGGCCGGCATGGGTATTTTTATTGATCTGTATGTGGCGGGAGAGGTGACGGACGAGGAATGGGCACCGGTCTATGAGGAAAGTCTCAGGCTGGCGGAAGCTTTTCATCTGATGGATTCCGGGATTCTTGAGGTTTATGGACAGAAACTGGTCTGCGGAGTTCCGACAGGAAGCAGGAACCGGGATAAGGGATGGTGTGCCATTGGGGACAGCGTAACGATGGGACGGGCGGAGGAGCAGACTCTTCCGGCCCGGCTGGGCGGCCGAAGGAAAAATATAGTGATTGTACATTCCGGCTCCGCGCGGACAGCCGTATCTGATCCGCTCCTTGCAGCGGCAGCCGGGCGCACCATGCTGGAATGGCGGGATAAAAGATGCGAAGGAAGCCGGCATTTCTGGGGGAATAAGACCCAGGGAGAGGCGTATCATATGTATCTGCTCGCCATCGGGTGCATGATTGAAGACCGGCTGAGGGGAAGAGCCTGCGTGGATGGAGATATCACGCTGGGACAGTGCAGGAGGGCTGTTCGGATGGCAACCCGATATCTGGACAGGCCGGTAAGGCTGCCTGCCCGCTGTGTGCCGGAGCGCCTGTACAGACGGATCCGCGCCCTCCCGCTGAAAAAACAGGAGGTGCTGAATGTCTTTCACAATCTGTATCTCGGCATACCGGATGAGGAATACGGAAAATTTATAAGGGAGCACTTTTCAAGAGAAGAACAGGCTTTTTTCTGGAAGCGGGAATTTAAGAATCTGAGGATCGGTTCCCCGGGCTTCGCGTCAGCGCTCAGAGACTATCTGAATCTGGGCAACAGTCTGGAGGATCTCTGCCGCTATGTGCAGTTTGTGGATCGGGACGGAACGGAATATTATAAACCGTTTGTGGAAGAAATCATGAAGTCAAAGCTGTTTCTGAAGAAAAAGGATCTGCGCGACTGTCTGGAAATCAACAGGGAAGAGGAGGCGCCATATTCGATTTATACGCTGCTGGCGCAGTTTGCTCTGGCCGGCGCGAAGAATTACAGCGTGGACCGCTATATTCCGCCGGAGGAGATACGGGAAACGCTGGAACGCTTTATCGGCGGCTATTGCGATGTGGCGGGGATCATGGCGGATTTCCTGAAAGCTTCGGCAAAGAAGGAGGAACCGGCGACGGTCCTGAATGATCTCATGGAAAAGAAGCTGGAGACACTGCAGAAGCAGCGGGAGGAATATGATATCTGCGGATACCAGGAGCTGCTTTATTACGAACCCGGAGACCGGATTGATCCGGAAGTGGAGGAACGCTGTCTGAAGTTTCTGAAATTTTATAAGGGAATATGTGAGGAGGACTGCTTTGAACAGCTTATGAAAAGCTCCGCCGGGGAGAAGAATTCCTTTCTCGCTTTTCAGAACGTGGACGTATTTCTTATGGAGGAGAAATGGAAGAAAATTTTTGCGGATGTAGAGGAGCATCCGGAGCGCTTTGAACGGTACTACCCGATGGTCAGGGTTCAGGGGGATGAGAACACAAGATGGATCATATACGCTTATGTCACGAATGACGCGCTGTTCCGGTATTTTGAAGAACGGATGAAAGAACCGGAGTTACATGTCGCACCCTGATCACGCACATGCTGCGTGGTCAGGAACAGAACCGAAAATTACTTGACATATATCGATGATCTATATATACTCTTATATAGATCATCGATATAAGAAAGAGCGGACGAAAACCATGGCTTTCGTCCCGGAAATCTATTGGCAATTGTTTCAAATGGTAAAACATATAAGAACATCAATAAGTCGGTAAGAGTAAGGAAATTAGAAAAGAGACTGCGCAGAGAGCAAAGATGTCTCTCACGCAGATATGAAAATTTAAAGAAAGGAGGGTCCACTCAGAAGAATATACAAAATCAAAAGCTTAAAGTACAAAGACTTCATCATAAGATCGATAACATCCGTACTGACTGTATCAATAAAACAATAGCCGAGATCGTGAAAACCAAACCATCTTATATAACTATTGAAGATTTGAATGTGTCAGGCATGATGAAGAACAGACATCTCTCGAAGACGGTTGCATCACAGAAATTTTAAGAATAATCGCTGTTTGTGTGGCTATATTGAAGACAGGGATTTTAATGCAAGTCTCAATCTTAGAGGTGCGGTAACTTACGAGATTGCATAATCGAGCAAACGTAAGTATGTACCGAAGGCTATTTCGGGAATTTACGACTGTGGAGTGTACAGGAACTTGCGAGTAGCATATTGCCTGCAATCGCCAAGGCATACACTTTGAAGCAGTAAGAAGTATCCGCAAGGACTTCAATTTCTCGATGTGTTGAGTATGTTTAAACATATTTTGAGTGGCAGTGATAACATGCCGATTGACAGAAGTCTGATATCAGGAAGCACAACCATGCTTCTGCTTCGTCTGCTGGAGGAAAGGGATATGTATGGGTACGAGATGATCGAGGAGCTGGAAGGACGTTCCAATCACGTATTCAGCCTGAAGGCAGGAACCCTGTATCCGCTGCTTCATTCTCTGGAGGAGAAGAATTACCTGTGCTCCTATGAGGATGAGGTAAATGGAAAGGTACGGAAATATTACAGTATTACGGATGACGGGAAAAAGTATTTAAAGAGCAGGAAGGACGAGTGGCAGGAATACGCGTCTGCAGTTGCGAATGTGCTGAATGCCTGCTCATAGCACGGCCGCATAACACAGGCATATACAGGGACGGAGGAAGTAAACAGTCATGAAAAGAAAAGAAGAATACATACAGCTTCTGGCTGACCAGATCCGCTGCAAAAGGGCAAGAGAGGATGTGATCCGGGAAATTGAGGCGCATATTTCCGATCAGGCGCAGGAATATGAAGCAGAGGGAATGACGCCTGAGGAGGCGCTTGCGGAAGCGGTGGAGCAGATGGGTGATCCCGTGGCGGTGGGGGTGGAGCTTGACCGTATCCACAGGCCGCGCATGGACTGGGGAATGATTGTGATGGCAGTTCTGCTCAGTCTGGGCGGGCTGGCAGTCCAGTGCGCGATTGGAAATATAACTGTGGGCAGCGCTGCCTTTGAAAGGCAGTGTCTGTGCATGGGAATCGGCTTCTGTCTCATGCTTGGTATCTGTTTTCTGGATTACAGCTTTATCGGAAAATACGCGAAGCAGCTTTTCGTTTTGTATGCCGTCGGCGTCCTTTTCTATATGACGCAGTTTTCCTTTACGGTGAACGGAATGCACAGAGGAGCGATTCTGCCCATGTATCTTTTTGTGCCGCTTTATGCGGGAATCCTGTATCAGTATCGGAAGACGGGATATGCGGGACTGATAAAGAGCATCGGTTTTCTGGTTCCTCCCCTGTGGCTGGCATGTTTTGGCATTCCTTCCCTGTCTACGGCGATCCAGCTCTTTCTGATCTGCGGAGGGATGCTCCTTTTTGCGGCCGCGAAAGGCTGGTTTTCCGTAAAAAGAAAACAGACCGCCCTCGCCCTGCTCATTGTCGGAATCATTCTGCCGTTTGCCGGAGGCGCTGCCGGTTTTGCGTTCTGGCTGGCGGATTTTCAGAAAGTGAGGATCCTTGCTTTCCTGAATCGTGGAGCTTATGCGGATGGTGCGGGATATTACTATCAGCAGGTCGCGGATGTGCTGAGCCGCGTTGACTGGATCGGCGGAGCGGCGAACGCGGAAGAAATTGTGTCACGGACGGCGCGTGGAGAGGTCAGCCTGTTCAGTCTGGTGGCGCTGTATGGAAGCCTTGTGGGATTCCTGGCCGTCTTTGCCATTGCGGCCATGGTGATCCATGCATTTTTGATTTCCGTGAAGCAGAAAAATCAGCTCGGCCTGATGGTCGGCATGGGATGTACGCTGGTTCTGGGCGTGCAGACGGTAATCGGGACGGCGGTGAATTTCGGATGCCTGCCCATTACCACAGTAACTATTCCCTTTCTGACCGGAGGAGGAACGGCGGCGATTGTTTACAGCATTCTCATCGGTCTTCTGCTGAGCGTTTCCAGAAACCGGGATGTGCTTTCCGATCGTCTTTACCGCCCGAAATGGAAATGGCGGCTGCGCCTGGAACGGACCGGGGATATGAGAAAGCTGGGAGAATGAGCACTTTTTCCAGGAAAACCGGGATAGGGTCAGCTTCACACGCCTGCAGGGAGCGCTGATCACATGTGGACGAAAGGAAAAGCGTGAGCAGGCCGCTTCATATTCCGGCAGCAATGCATGAAATGTCTAAAGCAGCGCGTCCTTCCGATACTGGGAGGGCGTCCTGCCTTCCCGTTTCCGGAAAGTGGAGCAGAAGGCGGCTTCGGTGGAAAAACCGCAGTCCAGAGCGATGCGCTTGACGGAGAGGCTGGTGGACTGCAGCAGGAAGCAGGCCGCACGGATCCGGGTGGAGATCAGATACTGGTGCGGCGTAAGGCCGGTAGACTGAGAAAAAACGCGCAGAAAGTGAAAGGGACTCATTCCGGCCTTTGCGGCGAGCAACTCCAGCGGAACCGGTTCTCGGAAATGTTCATTGATATAGGCGATGCTGTCCGCTGCGGCATTTTTTTCAGGCTCTTCTCCTTTCGCTTCCTCCCCGGCAAGAAGCAGGTCAAGCAGCCGGATCAGCTGGGCGGACAGAACGGCTTCGCCGGCTGTGCCGGGCGGCCGGAGTGAGCTTCGGATCTCATCCAGAAGGCCCAGGACGTCCGAGGAAGGCGTGAGAATCCGGCCATGCCGGGCGGTGATTTCCTGGTCGTAGGCACGTGCCGTCGGTCCGTCAAAATGGAGCCAGGAGGCCTCCCAGGAATCCCGGCTTCCATAGCGGTGCGGCTGGTAGCAGTCCAGAAGGACGAGCTGGCCCGCCTCTGCTTCAAGGAACTTCCCGTCTGCTTCGATTCCGCAGTGCCCTTTTATAATATACATCAGAAGAAAGCTGTCATAGCTGTTCCGGGTGATGAAATAGCCCGGGCTGTATTTGTAACAGCCTGAAGAGAGCGGATAGAGATACAGCCTTCTGGCCAGACTGCTGGGAGTATGAATATAATATTCGGAAACCGGGGAAATCCCCGTGGCCTTTGGCTGCATAAGAACTCCTTTCAGACCGGAAGGCGGTCCGGCTATTATGTTTTTGGAGAGGCTTCTATCTGTATTGTAAGGAACTGACGCCAAAAAGCAACAGGAAAACAGCAATTTTTTGAAATGATTTCTCAACTTTCTGAAATGCTTTCCGAGGCCTTCCGTTCTAAAATGAAAAGGACGGCGGCATGCAGTATTTATGCATGCATAAATGCATGAAGAAAGGGGAAAGGATATGAAGCCTCTGCTGAAATTTGAAGAACTGAAAATAAAAAAAGCGCAGTTAAATGAGGAAGCATCCATTCCGGATCTGACGGACGGGCAGATTCTCCAGAACCGGATGAAATTTTTCCTGGATGAAGAGGACGAAATTTATGAGGGCTATGGAAGACTGGCAGGCTCCTGGCCCTACCGGCAGTTCTCCTGCTATACCAGGCAGCTGCGTGAGGAGAATGTGAAGTCAGCGGTTCTGGAAAACGATTATCTGAAGGCGGTGTTCCTTCCGGAATACGGCGGAAGACTCTGGAGCCTCTGGGACAAACAGGCGGGCAGAAGCCTTCTGTATACCAATGAGGTGCTGCGGTTCTCCAACCTTGCGGTGCGGAATGCCTGGTTTGCGGGCGGCGTGGAATGGAACGTGGGTGTGATCGGTCATTCTCCCTTTACCACGGCCCCTCTCTTTACGGCGAGGCTGAGCCTGCCGGACGGGACGCCGGTTCTGCGCATGTACGAGTATGAGCGGATCCGCCAGGTGACCTGGCAGATGGATTTCTGGCTGGGAGAAGAGGATCGTTTTCTGAATGCCAGAATGCGGATCGTCAATTTCGGTGAAAAGGTAACGCCCATGTACTGGTGGAGCAACATCGCCGTGCCGGAGGAAAAGGGCGGACGGATTCTGGTGCCGGCATCAGAAGCCTTCACCTTCCGTAACTGGGGCGTCTACAAGGTTCCCGTTCCAATGGTAGACGGAGTGGATATTTCCCATTATGAAAATATTCCTGCTTCTGTGGATTATTTCTTTGACATTCCGGATGGCGCTCCCAAGTACATCGCTCATGCGGACGCTTCCGGTTACGGCCTGCTGCATCTGTCCACGGACCGGCTGCGTTCCAGAAAGCTGTTTTCCTGGGGACACAGGCCTGCCGCTGAACACTGGCAGGAATTCCTTTCGGACGGAAACGGCCGTTATGTGGAGATTCAGGCTGGTCTGGGCAAGACGCAGTACGGCTGCATTCCGATGGCGCCTCATACAGCCTGGGAGTGGCTGGAACGGTACGGCGCACTGCAGCTTACGGAAAAGCAGCTTTCCCTTTCCTTCGGGGAAGCACGGGACAGCCTGACGGAGCAGATCCGGGAAAGTGCGGTCTATCGGCCGATGAACGGACTTCTTCGGGATACAAAGGTCATGGCGAAGCAGGAGGCGCAGACCATCTGGCAGGGGAGCGGCTTCGGGGCGATGAAGAACCGGGAGAGAGAGCTTTTGGGAGAAAAGCGGATTTCTCCCCATCTGGATTACGGAGAGCCGGATGAGGGACAGAAGCGGTGGCTGGAATTCCTGAAAACCGGCGTCCTGCATGAGCCGGAAACCGACTGCCGGCCGGATCTGTTCCTCTCGGACGAGGTGTGGAGGAAAAAACTGGAGGAAACCATCGAAACGTTCAATCGGGAGAACTGGTACGCCCATTATCATCTGGGACTGTTCGCCTTCCGGGACGGGGACATTCCGAAAGCCATCCGGCAGTTTGAGGCTTCTATGTCCTGCCGGAAAAATCCCTGGGCCCTTCACGGCCTTGCCGCGGCATATCTGGCATGGTCATCCGAAACGGAGGATGGAGAAAAGGCCGGTGCCGGAGAGGCAGAAGAGAGAAAGGCGCGGGCTGCAGAAGCGATGGAGAAAGGGCTCCGCATGAGAACGGAGGATCTGTCCTATTTAAAGGAGGGCTTCCGGATTCTGTCCCTGTGCGGCGCGTGGACGCAGATCTGCGGGCTGTATCCGTCTCTTCCCGGGACCATGCAGTCAGACGGAAGGCTTCGCTTTTATGAGGTTCTCGCTCTGGACAGAACAGGAAGTCCGAAGCAGGCCCTTGATCTTATGGAGGCAGACGGCGGGCTTGTGCTGGATGATGTGAGAGAAGGAGAAACGGATCTGGGCGGCCTGTGGCGGAAGCTTCAGAAGGAGCTTACCGGAAAGGAGGAGCCGGTGCCCTACCGCTATGATTTTGAAGCTGTATAATGATATGATGTAACCGTTTGGGATGGCGGAAAAAGATGCGCCGCCCTGAATGATTGCAAGCCCGGTAAAAAATTCTGAAAAAGTCTTCAGGCTCCGCGCCGGTTCCGTAAGAAGGAGAGACGCGGGGCCTGAATGCATTCTGCCTGGGAAATTGTTACAGTTCAGCCTTCGACAGAACCGTAACGGGAAATTTTCCAATAAATCCTCCGGAATGGACAAGAGCCTGCAGGATATTATATAATGGGCATAAACGGATCTGCAGGAGCCAGACACGCATAATGAGCGGTACATGGTAAACGGGCGCAGCATGTGATATCATGATTCTGGAACAGCCGGAGCATGCTGCGGAACATTGGAACGACAAAAGAAGACGGACGGGGAAGCCGGGCAAGCTTCCTGTCCGGGATGAGGAAAAACGGATGAGAAAATACTGGAAAGCGGCAGCGTTGACAATGGCCTGTATTCTGACCTTTACCGGATGCGGAAACAGAACGCAGGAAACGATGGAAACCGTAACGCAGACGGAGGAAACGGAAAGCGTGGAGGAGACGGTGGAAGAAACGGCGGAGACTGAGACAGAAAGCGCAGAGGAGGATACCCTTGCCGTGATCGGGGAGCGGGAAGTGGTGGACGGACAGATGCAGAGCTACCTGACCGGGGAATGGAAGGATGAAGAGGTGGTAACGCGCAGGCCCATCGCGGTGATGATTCCAAATAACGCACAGGCCATGCCGCAGTATGGTCTTTCCAATGCGAGCATTATTTATGAAGCTCCCGTAGAGGGACGGATCACCCGTCTGATGGGAATTTTCGAGGATTTTGACGAACTGGACCATATCGGCCCCGTGAGAAGCAGCCGGGATTATTTTGTATATACAGCCATGGGCTATGAGGCCATCTACTGCAACTGGGGGCTTGCAGTTCCCTATGTGGCAGATCTGATCAACAGTGACGCAGTACAGAATATCAGCGCCGGCGTGGAGGGCATCGATCAGCCGGCGGACGAGGCTTTTGGACGGATCAGCCGGCCGGGCTATGCCACGGAATTTACGGGGTATCTTTTCATCGACGGACTGATGGAGGCTGTCGATCGTCTCGGCTATGACTGGGAATATGATGAAGATTTTGTGCCACAGCTCACCTTTGCCGCGGATGGTGTCCGGGCAGAATATGAAGATGCCCGGGAAGCCACCGTGATCCGCCCCGGCGGAACGGACGGCAATTCCGGCGGCTACGGCGCGTATAACCCCTGGTTTGAGTATGACAGCGAGGATCATCTTTATTACCGTTTTCAGGACGGAGAGGAGCAGATCGATGAGCGGACAGGGGAGCAGCTCGCCGTGTCCAACGTGATTCTGCAGTACTGCCACGGAGAGGTACGTGACAGCCATGACTATCTGGCTTTCGGCGTACACGGTGTGGGAACCGCCCTTGTTTTTACAGACGGAAAGGTGATTCCGGCGTCCTGGTCCCGCATGGAAGGAGACGGTGTGCCTCCAAAGTTCTATGATGCGGACGGAAACGAGATCGTTTTCAATCAGGGAAAAACCTGGATCTGCAATATCTGGGAGGAGTTTTCCGATTCCGTGGAATTTGAATGATCCCGTGCGCGGGAGGCTGCGGGGCCGGGACGCGGGAAAAAGACGGAGCGCAGCGAATCCTCTGCACGGCAGTCCCTGGCAGAAGCACTGAAGCGACAGAACGGAAGAAAGGAAGCGGGCAGCTTGCACGAGCTTGGAATTTTGATGGGAATCATAAAAACCGTGGAAAATTACGCGGTGGAAAATCAGGTGGGAAAAATAGAAAAGCTGGTTCTTCAGATCGGAGAGATTTCATCGGTGATTCCGGAATATATGCAGAAGGTTTATCCGGCTGCGGTGGAGAATACTCTTCTTGAGGATACGGAGCTTGAGATTGAAATTCTTCCTGCCAACGCAGAATGCAGGGACTGCGGAAGCATTTTCCATGCTACGGTGACGGGCGGTGTCTGTCCGGACTGCGGAAGCCGGAACATGCATCTGATCAGTGGAAGGGATTTTTTCATCAAGGAGATCGTATGCAGCAGCTGAAGGATAACGGGAAGAGGCTGGAGGCAATTTTCGCCCGGCTGTGGAAGGATGTGAAAAATTACTGCCTTGCGGTAGCCTTCTTTTTGATTTATGCGGCGGTGGTCACGTTCCTGTTCGGTACGATCTGTCCGCTGGCGGCCATGACGGGCTTCCCCTGTCCGGGCTGCGGAAGCACCAGAGCGCTGTTTCTCATCCTGACAGGGCGGTTCGTGGAAGCGTTCCGCTACAATCCCTGCATTTACCTCTGGATCCTGCTGGCTGTTTACGTGGGCTGGCAGCGGTATATCCGGGGAAGAAGGGCCGTGGGAGCGCTTCCCATGGCAGGCGGCATTGCGACCGCCATGATTTTGATTTATCTGTACCGGCTGGCTGTGGAATTTCCCGGAAGCCCGCCCATGGTTTACCGAACGGACAATGTACTGGCGGGACTGATTCCCGCATATGATGAACTGATGAGACGTCTGTTTTCCGGTTGAGAAACTGCCGCGTATTGCTGTATGAAGGCTGTCCGGCGCGATTCTGCCGGCTTCATGGTAAGGCCGGAGCCTGAGGACGACAGACACGGAGGAAAAACAGGAATGGAAAACTGGTACAAAGATTTGATTTGTACCGTGATTGAAACGCCGTCGTCATATGTCACACTCTGACCGCGCACCTGTAGCGTGGTCATGACCGACTGAGACGGCAGTACAGGAGGAGGGCCAGATGAACGACAGAGAATGGCAGACAGCAGATAACGACAGAAGAGAAGAGGAGACAGGGGAAAAGAAGGACAGCTTTTTCCGAAATGAGGATGGATGGTGGGAGGAGAAGACTCCTGACGGGGACGGCTCTGAGCAGAATGCAGGCTCGTACCAGAACGGCGGCCAGTATCAGAACGCAGGTCAATACCAGAACGATGGTCAGTATCAGAACAACGGGCAGCCTCAGAATGAAAATCCGGGATATTTCCCGCACAGCCCTTATCAGGGAGCGCCGCTTCGCCCGGACGGACGTGTGGATGGACCGGAGGATCCGGTTAAGGTGTCCGAGTGGCTGCTTACGATGCTCGTACTTGCCATCCCGTGTGTTAATCTGATCATGCTGTTTGTCTGGGGCTTCGGCGGATCAGAAAAGCGCAGCAAATCCAACTATTGTAAGGCGTCTTTGATCTGGATGGCGATCTGCTGCGGTATTTTCATTCTTTTCTACATTGTGGTTATCGCGGGAATCGTTGCCGGAATGAGCTGAAGCTTTCGGATGAACGAAAAAAGGCCGGGAAAAGCGGTGCGCTCTGCACCGGGATTCCCCGGCTTTTTTGTTTCTCTGTAAGCAGAACAACAGGCCGGTATCCGGTGGATGGCGGCCTGTGCATGGCGATCCTTATCGGGTCCATCTGCCGGAAGCGCCGCAGGGGAGTATCAATCCGGTCTGCGTAACGGGAAGGCCGATTTCCCCTGCTTCCACCTGTCCTCCGAATCCGGGAGTGATGCACAGATTCATCATGTAGGACAAAACAGCGGGCTGTAGACCTGTGGTGTAGGAATTGATGAGAAAGAATCTGGCATCTTTGGAAAGAAGCTGTGTGCACAGACGGACAAAAGGAAAAATACTGTCCTCAATTTTCCAGATTTCACCCTTCGGACCTCTTCCATAGGAAGGAGGATCCATGATGATGCCGTCGTAGGTATTCCCGCGCCGGATTTCCCGTTCCACAAACTTGACGCAGTCATCCACCAGCCAGCGGATGGGCGCGTCTCCAAGTCCGGAAGCGGCGGCGTTTTCCTTTGCCCAGGTCACCATTCCCTTTGAGGCGTCCACATGAGTGACGCTGGCTCCGGCAGCGGCAGCGCTCAGCGTGGCGCCGCCCGTATAGGCGAAAAGGTTAAGGACCTTTAACGGCCGTCCCGCACTGGCGATGATTTCCGAAAACCAGTCCCAGTTCACAGCCTGCTCCGGAAACAGGCCTGTATGCTTGAAGCTGAAAGGCTTGAGCCGGAAGGTGAGTTTCCGATAGTGGATGCTCCATTCCTGCGGCAGATCAAAAAATTCCCATTCTCCGCCGCCGCGGCTGCTTCTGTGGTAGTGGCCGTTTGGTTTTTTCCAGCCATGGTGCTTTCTGTCCGATTCCCAGATCACCTGCGGGTCCGGACGCACCAGCAGATATTTTCCCCAGCGTTCCAGCTTTTCTCCGCTGCCCGTATCGATCACTTCATAATCCTTCCAGTTGTTGGCTGTCCACATAATAGCTTTTTCTCCTGTTATTCTCTGATAAAATGCAAAAAAATCCGCATTGGCTTCCTGTCTGCATATCACACTATACACGGTTGCCCTTTGAATTGCAACCGTCGGATTCCTGAAGCGGGCTGCCGGATTTTTCTATTGCATGTTAATCTCCATTCCGGAGCGTAAGCGACGGGGCGAAGAGAAATCGCGAATGCGATTTCTCTTCTGCCATCAGAGCAATTTGTGACGCTCCGGCACAAATTGCCGTGTGAAAAATAAGCCATCGGGCTTATTTTT
>DXHY01000045.1 GCA_019113175.1 Candidatus Eisenbergiella stercoravium
TGGGGCTTTTATGACTTAGCCACAGCCTATCAGTCTCTGCACGTCAACTATTGAAACCGCCGTGTACCGAACGGTACACACGGTGGTGTGAGAGGACGGCGGCTAATCACCGCCTCCTACTCGATCCGCCGCTCCGGCAGAAGGCCGTCAGCTGATTGTCTCCGGTGATGACCACATGGATGCCCGTTTTCCGGATCAGGTCATGGAGTACCGGTCTGGCGGAGGGAAAGCGTGACATGGACCGTATCTCCCGGCTGCTTTCCGATTCGGGCGCGGATATCCTTCCGGATACCTATGATGTGACAGGGGGTGCCCATCCTGACCAGCTGGCCATCGTAGGGCTCGCCGTCAAAGACGGCGTGAACGGGGACACGGCCTCTGCCGAATACCTCTTTTACATCGAAGGGAATTTCTACATAAGCGCCGTCCATATCCGGGACCTTCTGAATTACCGCATCGAATGAAAACTGTTTTTCCATAAAATTTCTCCCTTAATGCGCCAGGTGCCGGGGCATGTCTGATGCCATCATGCCGCCGGGCTGTTCTTCTTTTTTATCTGTTACAGCATTTCCTGCCTGAACTGACTTCATTCGGTTTACCACGGATTCCGGCATCCGGGAACCGCCTGCTGAATCAGAGGGGAGATCTGCCGCAAACTTTTTTCTGTTCCGTGTTTGAGGATGCAAAAAAGGCGGGAGTCCCTTATACTCAAAACGTCGGCATGGCATGTGAAGAGTGGTGCGGCGACAGAACATGGAAAACAAAGGAGAAAGAGGATATTTATGAGGATGGAACCCTTTTGCGCATAGTAGAAGCTGTGCGATGAAGAGAAGCATCTGATTCATCCCGGCTTCTGCTTTCCGATTCACGAAAACGGGTCCGAAAAGGTCTGACGGGAAAGGAAGCGCAGATAAATGCAGATGAATTCAGAATGGAATATGAAAAAAGAAGCCGGAAGGAATGCCGGCGAAAGGAAGACTGTGTTTTCCGGCGCGGCTCTTCCGCAAAGGAGTGAGATATGGACGGTCAGGCCGGTGAAGCCTCCCGTTGTGAGAAGGCAGTGTCCCGGCTGCGGGGGTGCGAAAAGCATCTATGAGAGCACCGGAAAATTCCGGGTCAACGCCAATGGAAGCAGGCTGGACGTATGGCTGATCTACCGCTGTGTCCGGTGTAAAAAAAGCTGGAATATGGAAATACTGGAACGGATGGAAACGGGAAGGCTTTCGGAAGAGGAACGCCTGAGCTATCTGGAAAACAGGGAAGAGGCAGCCCTCCGCGCCGCCTGCAGCAGCGCTCTGCTGAGAAAGAACAGGGCGGAGGCGCTGTGGGAAACTCTGGAATATGCGGTCGAAAAGAACGTTTCGGAGGAACCTGTACAGGATCGGAACCGGATGACAGACGGCGCGCATATCATCCGGATTCAAAATGAATATGGCCTTCCCATCCGGATCAGCAGGCTGCTTGCGGAGCAGCTTGGACTGTCCGGAGGAAAGCTGAAGGAGCTTGATGAGGCGGGAAGACTTGAAATGCCGGAAGGAACCACGCTGCGGACAAAGCTGGGCGGCTGGGTGACTTTATTCTTTACAGAATGAAAAAAGCCTGCTATGCTTGAACTCAGAGTAAAAGCAGTCAGGTAGTGGAAAAGAAAGGGGACTTCATTGTATGACCACTGATGTTTATTCTGCATAGCGCAGGGGCTATTGCAGAGAATGGAAAACACAATAGCCTTTGCTCATCCTAAAACAGAAAAATATTTAGGAGGGCTTTATGGGCTACAGAAAAGCGGAAACGATCCTGCCGCCCGAGGTGGTGGCGCTGATTCAGCAGTATGTGGACGGAGAATATATCTACATCCCCCGCAGAGAGGGAAAACGGAAAAGCTGGGGAGAGACCACCGGATGCCGGAAGGAAACCAGCGAACGAAACCGGAGGATCTACCGGGATTACCGCGCCGGCACGAGAATGGACGAACTGGCGGAGAAGTATTTTCTCTCCGTAAAAAGCATACAGAGGATCGTGACAGAAGAAAAAAGAAAGATAACTGAGGAAACCGATACGGCTTAACGGCTGTGTCGGTTTTTTGCGTGATACACCCGGAGGGCGCCCGCCGTGCTTGAACGAGCGGGCATCCGACGGGCAACGGTCATCGAGCAGCCAGGCTGCGAGATGAAAGCGAGAAGATCGCCTCCGGGCTTCTCAAACTTTTCTCTGTCCCGTTTTTAAGGCAGTGAATGAAAACGATCTCTGTTATACTGAAAATAAGGAGCTGTCCGTCAGCGGACGGCAGTCAGATCAGAAAGGGAGAGACGATTATGCTGGAAAAAATGGATCTTTTCTTTGAAAACAGACTGGAGGAATATGAGGAACACATGCTTTCCGGGATTGAAGGCGCACGGGAGTTTTACCCGTTTACCGCCTCTCTGCTTCCCGAAATGGCGGGCTGCAAGGTGCTGGATCTGGGCTGTGGAACCGGGCTGGAGCTGGACGCGTATTTTCTCCGCAATCCGGAGGCGCGCGTGACGGGAATCGACCTATCGGAGGCAATGCTTGGGGCGCTGACGGATAAATTCCCGGATCGATGCGCGGATGGAAGGCTGCGTCTGATTCATGGCTCTTATTTTGACGTTCCGTTTCCTGAAGAAGCTTATGACGCCGCCGTATCGGTGGAATCCCTGCACCATTTCACGCGCGGACAGAAGCTGCCCTTATACCGGAAGCTTTGTCAGGCTCTGAAGAAGGGCGGCTTTTTTCTCCTGACAGACTACTTTGCGGAGTCGGAGGCGCTGGAAGGGGAATATTTTCATACGCTGGAACGGCTAAAACGGGAACAGAATCTTTCGGACGATGGCTTTTATCATTATGACACGCCTCTGACGGTGGAGCATGAGATGGAGGTTTTAAGAGAGGCAGGATTTTCAGACGTCAGGATCTTGAAGAACTGGACCGCCACGTATGCGGTTCGGGCGGTCAGGTGAGGGGAGCTTAAAAATGAGAGGGAGTATGAAAAAAGGAAGCATACTTGATGCAGTAAAAATTATATTTCAGGCGGATGCGGCAGCGGCGGGCGCTTATTCCCTGCTGAAGCTTCTGCTGGCGCTGGTTCCCACGCTGCAGACGCTTGCGGTTGCCGCTTTTATAGATCAGGTAACTGCGGCGGGAACGGCTGGCGCCCGTAATGACAGCGGTCTGCTGTTTCTTATCTTTGTTCTTGTCGCTCTGGTGGCCTTCAGCTGGATTTCCAAAAGTATTGCAGGACTTCTGGAGCAGCATATGGAAATGCGGCTTAGAACCTCCTTTAAGCCCTCTCTGGTGGAAAAGATCAGCCGGCTGAAATATGAAGCCATGGAAGATGCAAGCATGCGGGATAAAATCTCCCGTGTTAACAGGAATGCGGAAGGACGGGTTCGGGAAGCATATGGAGAACTTCTTCAGTTACTGGAACTGATACTAAAGGTTGCAGGTATCCTTATAATTCTTTTCACACAGGTCTGGTGGCTGGCATTTGTCATCCTGGCGGTTTCCATTCCAAGCTTTTGCATATCAATGAAGAGTGGAAAGGAAGACTATGACGCTCAGGCTGATGTGACAAAGGTAAACAGACTGAATGAATATTATAATGAAATGCTGAAAGGCAGGGAGTATGTGGACGAAAGGACTCTGTTCGGCTATCATCAAGAATACAGGGAACGTTTCCTGCAGCAGTATGAAGAGGCACGTAAATACACGACTGGAATCCGGTTAAAATGGTTTGTAAAAATGAAGGCGGGCAGCATGGCAGTTATTGTTGTATCTGCCGTTGCACTGACAGTTATGATCCCACTGACCTTAAACGGAGCATTGAGCACAGGTATGTTTATGGCTCTGATGAACGCAATATTTGGTATTGTGCAGAATATGTCATGGGATCTGACTTACAGCATTGACCGTGTCGCGTGGTATCAGAACTGGTTCAGGGAACTCTCGGACGTGTTTTCCATGCCGGAGGATCAAACGCTGGCGGAGGGAGAAGAAAATGAGGAACCGGGAAGAAAGCGGATGGAGGTGTTCCGGACTCTTGAATTCCAAAATGTTACCTTCCGTTATCCCGGGACGAATCAGGATATTTTGAAAAATCTTTCCTTCAAAATCAGCGCCGGGAAGAAATATGCCTTTGTAGGAGCCAATGGTGCCGGAAAGACAACAATTGTGAAACTGATTAACGGCCTGTATCAGGATTATGAGGGCAGAATTCTGATGAATGGGGAGAATATCCGCCATTTTGAAAGGGGATCTTTTTCCAATGTGTTTCAGGACTTTGCCAGATATCCCGTAAGTGTCAGGGACAATATTACGATTGGACGGAAGGGCTCCGTTCCTGAGAAAGAGCTTTTGCAGGCAGTGAACGAGGTTGGCCTGAGCGATACGGTGGAAAAGCTTGAAGATGGCCTGGATACTGTTCTCGGAAAAGTCAGAGAGGACAGCCTGGACCTGTCCGGCGGGGAATGGCAGAAAATCGCGCTGGCAAGATGTGTGATGTCTCAGGCGCCGGTGAGGATTCTGGATGAACCGACATCAGCGATGGATCCGATCCATGAAAATGAAATTTACCGGAGATTTCAGCGGATCAGCCGGGGAAAAACGGTGATCCTGATCAGCCACAGGCTTGCGTCTGTGAAAATGTCTGATTTCATTTTTGTAATCGCGGACGGGACTCTGGCGGAGGCGGGAAGCCACGCGGAATTGATGAAGAAAAACGGCCTGTACCGGAGCATGTATGAGGAACAGGCAAAATGGTATGAGGAAGACGGTAATCCTGAAGCAGAAAAGAAGGGAGGGGAAGAGGCATATGAATCGTAGTTTTCTTACAGCCTTCCGGAAGGCATATCCGCTCGTTTACAGACCGGTATGGAAAGAAAACCTGCTTTTGTCTTTCGTGGATATTTTTCACGGATTGTCCTTCGCGGCAGTGGTGATCCTGACCCAGCGCTTTTTTGACAGTATTGCAGGCGGCGTGGAAGGCGCAGTGAGCCAAAACGCGGTGGTTCTCGCTGCAGCTGCCCTGATCGCCTGCCAGGTGATCAGCCAGCTTTTGAACGGCTTTGTGAATTTTTATGCTGACGTGGTAAGGGAGAAGGGATACGGACGAATCCGCGCGATGCTGCAGGAGAAAATCAGCAGGCTGCGCCCGGTGGACTTTGAGAAAAACAGTTTTCTGACCGATCTGGATATGGCGGATGAAGGGGCGAAGGACGCCTGTGAAATGGTGGATACCGCAAACTCCATCGTCACCTTCTATGTCCCCTATTTTGCGCTGATGGGCGTCTACATGGTCCGGCTGGACTGGGGGCTGCTTTCTGCCCTTCTTCTGGTATTCCTTCCGGTACTTTTGACCAATCTGGTAAAAATGCACTTCGGTGACAGGATCGAGAGACAGATCGCCCCGGCGCGCAGGGAGGCGGAGGCCTATGAACAGACACTGACCACCCTGGAGAGCTACCGGGAAACCAGAGTGCTTGGAGCGGCCCGGTATTTTCTGCGGCTGTACCGGGATACGGTGGGAAAATGGAACCGGACCGCATGGAAATACCGGAAGAAGGAGGCGGTGATAAATCTGGGCCTGAACTGCTTCAGCTTTCTGGCATACGGCGGGATTCTGCTCCTGCTGGTTTCCGGCTGTGTCCGCGGACAGATTTCCGTGGGAGCCTTCGCCGCAGTTTTTTCCTCCATTGACGTGATGTTTCTGCTGATGGAAGAAATTTTCCAGGACAGTCTTGGATGCCTGTCTCAGAATATGGGCCGGGTAAACAATTTCCTGAACCTGATGGAAAGCCCGGAGAGCCGGCAGGAAAGTGTGGAAATGGAAAATGGCAGCCTGATACTTGACGATGTGTCGTTCCGATATCCGGAAACGGAAGAAGACTGTCTGCAGCATATCAGTCTTGAAATCGCGGATGGGGAAACGGTGGCAGTGGTCGGAGAAAACGGGGCGGGGAAGACCACGCTGGCCCGGATCCTTCTGGGAATCTATCCCCCGGACAGCGGCAGCGTGACTCTGGGAGGAAAGGTCATGAATGAGAACACGAACTGCTTTCCTTCCATCAGCGCGGTGTTTCAGAAGTTCAACCGGTATAAGCTGACCCTGGAGGAGAACATCCGTATTTCCGATCTTCACAGCCAAAAAAGATGGGAGGATGAGCTGGGAATGGTTGACAGCGGATGGAAGAATGATTTCCGTGCGGATGCCCGGACGGTTCTGTCCAGGGATTTTGACGGCGTTGACCTGTCCGGCGGACAGTGGCAGAAGATCGCCATTGCAAGAGGAATCTACAGGGAATCAAAGCTCCTTTTGCTGGATGAACCCACCTCGGCCATCGATCCCATTCAGGAGAGCAGGCTTTATCAGACCTTTCTCCGTGCGGCGGAGGGAAGAACCTGTGTCATCATCACCCACAGGCTGGGGCTTGCGAAGATCGCGGACCGGGTGATCGTCCTGAAGAACGGCAGAGTGGTGGAAAACGGAAGCCATAAGGAGCTTCTGGAACGAAAAGGGGAGTACAACAGGATGTGGGAGGCGCAGGCCGGATGGTATCAGTAGTGGATATCAGTCCAGAATATCTGAAATCGGCTTCGGACGGCTGAAAACGGATGACAAAATCAGAGAATAGTGATAGGATACAGTTAACCGGTGTTGGAGGATGAAAGAAGCAGGAAAGGGGAATCCTGCCTTTTTCATACGATAGGAAATTTCATTTCCTATCGTATGAAAACCTCCGGTGGATGCGCACTCAGCACGCACACTTTTTTATAAGCGGAAATGCAAAGCCGCCCTTCAGGCGGCGGAAAAGGGGGAAAATATGATTCCGTGCAGACAAAAGTGGAAGGGGACCATGACTGACAGGGAGCGTTTCAATAATCAGATGCACTACCGCCCGGTTGACCGGTGCTTCAATATGGAATTTGGTTATTGGAATGAAAACTATGAGGTCTGGCACATGTTCCGTGATAACGGAATAACCTGCGAAAAGCAGGCGAATGAATTTTTCGGCTTTGACAGGATTGAAGTGGTGAGCGGAAAGAACTGGATGTGGCCGCCTTTTGAGGAAAAGGTCGTGGAGGAGAGGGAAAACACGCGCGTTCTGATCAATGCGGACGGGCTTCTTGCGGAAGTGCCGAAGGATGGGCATGATACCATCCCCCACTATATGGCGCCCTCCATTGTCACACCCGACGACTGGAAAAAATGCAAGGAGGAGCGATTCCGGGTGGATGACCCGGCGAGGATTGTGGATGTGGAGGCTTTGAAAAAACAGCACCCCGCAGACAGGGATTATCCGCTTGGAGTGGACTGCGGTTCCATGATCGGCAAGATCCGCGATATGCTTACCTTTGAAGGACTGGCCTATGCCTGTTACGACTATCCAGATATGGTGGAGGACATGGTGGAAACCTGCTGTGTGCTGGTAGAGCATTTTCTGGATCAGGTACTGCCATGGATTGATTTCGATTATGCTTCAGGATGGGAGGACATCTGCTTTAAAAACGGACCGATTGTGACGGTGGATTTCTTTAAAAACGTCGTGATGCCGAGATATAAAAGAATCAGCCGGAAGCTCCGGCAGCATGGAATTGATCTGTGGTATGTGGACTGTGATGGAGATGTGAGATTCCTTCTCCCCTATTTTATGGAAGGAGGGGTGAACTGTCTGTTCCCATTCGAGGTGAACGGCTGTGCCCATCCGGGAGAGCTTCTGGCGGAATACGGCAAAGACCTGCGTATCATGGGCGGTTTCGATAAAATGCAGCTCGGAGCCGGTAAGGCGGCGATCCGGAAATATATGGAATCTCTGGTTCCTCTGGTGGAAAGAGGAGGTTATATCCCCTTCTGCGACCATCGCTGCCCTCCCAATGTGAAGGAGGAAGACTATCTTTATTATCTGGATCTGAAAGAGAAGATGTTTGGGATGCAATGACTTATTTTCTGGAAAATCGCTCCGGTGAGAGTAAAACCGGAGCGGTTTTCTTAGGCATGAAGTTTCATTTAATGCTCACCAGTCAATAGAATCCATCGAAACCGTTCCTTCGGATTTAATGCTTTCATTGGCATAGGCAATGGCCTTCAGTTCGTCGTTGTCCGGCACGTCAGAAGGGATGAACTTAAGCAACACGTTATAAATGGTTTTCGTATCTGCTTCCGGGATCATGTCAATCAGACCATGCAGCATTTCCCTGCTCATATCAATCCCTCCTATAATCTCTTATATGCCTGCCCTCTTGGCAGAATATCTTTAATAGTAACAGAGAGTGTTGCATAAATGTTATATTCCACCAAAACTAAAAAATCCTGTAAATACGCTGTTTCGCGTAAATACGGGATTTTTGACTGCGGATAACAGGACTTGAACCTGCACGGTCTCCCACTGGAACCTAAATCCAGCGCGTCTGCCAATTCCGCCATATCCGCTCAAATACCGGGTTCTCACGAGATACTTTCTAACCTGTCACGCAAGACCAGGCATTTCTGCCGCTATAGGCAATAATATAACTCTCATCAAAATTTGTGTCAAGTGAATTGATAAAAGCTCTTTGCGAAAGCCCGAAATGCAACTTTGCGGTTACCGATCAGCCAGGTCTGCGCATTCACTGCGCAGACCGTACGAAAACGATAGGCCGGAGGCTTTGCAAATAGCGCAAGATGAACGGTAACTCAGCCTCCGCTACTTTTTCTCAAAGAAGGAACAGATCATTCTGACACAGCCTTCCATTCCGACGTGGGAGCTGTTTACACAGATGTCAAAGCTTTCCGGGCGGCCCCACTTCTTATCGGAAAAGAAGTTATAATAGAGCGCTCTCTGCTTATCCATCTTCCGGATCAGGGATTCCGCCTCCCGTTCCTTCATATTCTGCCGCTCCATGATGCGTGCCACCCGGTCCTTCCATTCCGCGTGGATGAAGATGGAGATGACGCCGGGATAATCTGCCAGGACGGAATCCGCGCAGCGGCCGATGATGATGCAGGACTCCTGATTCGCCAGCTGGCGGATGATCTGGGACTGCACGTTGAAAAGCATGTCGTTTAACGGAAGACCGAAGCCCGTCATCTCATCCGCATAATCGCTGGGAACGGTGTAAAGCCAGGGATTCGCCCGTTTCTCGTCCACATCCTTCAGATACTTTTCGCTGATGCAGCTCTTCTCAGAAGCCATACGGATAAGGCGGCTGTCGTAGCACTCAATACCAAGCCGTTCGGCAGCCTGTTTGCCGATTTCATGTCCTCCGCTTCCGAATTCTCTGCTGATGGTAATGATGGTATTCGCCATGCCGATACCCCCTTTCGGTGGAATGAACGTGAGATCCTTTTCTGATTTTATAGTACATCTTTTTGTGAAATATGTCCAGAAAAAAAGAAAATTAGAAAATAAAAGCGTCATTCTATACAAGAATAACGCTTAGATCAAAGTCAGGATGAGATGACAGATACTTTTTCCAGTCAGGCATTCGCGTTCCGGGGCATATTGCGTTTCAGCCAGTTGCCGCGCAGATAGTAGATGATGAACATGACGGAGGTGACGGCCCAGGTCAGCGGATAGCTGAAGGCGACGGTGGCCAGATCCCTGTGCAGGGGAACAATGCCCAGAATCCAGATCACGCGCAGGACGCAGACGCCGAAACAGGTCAGCAGCATGGGGATGATGGAATCTCCGCAGCCCCTGGCGGTTCCGCCCAGAATTTCGATGCAGATATAGGTGATATAGGTAGGTGCGATCACATGGATGATGGACATGCCGATGTTCACTACGCCGGGATCGTCGGTGAACAGGCCCAGGAAAATGCGGCCTCCAGCCATGACGATGACACTCAGCAGCACGCTGGTGAAGGCGGACATTCCCATACAGACGCGCACACTTTTTTTGATGCGGTCATACTTGCCCGCACCGAAATTCTGTCCGGCGAAGGTGGTGATGGAAACGCCGTAAGCGCTCATGATCATCCAGAACATGCCGTCCACCTTGCTGTAGGCTGTCCAGGCGGCGATGGTATCCGTCCCGAAGGAGTTGATGCTGGCCTGAATGATCAGGTTGGAAACGGAGTACATGGTAGACTGCAGGCCCGCCGGCAGTCCGATCCGGATGATGGCGGACAGGATGCTGGGGGAGAAGCGGATTTCCCGCGGATACAGCTTGTACATGTCGTCGGTTTTCATCAGCGCATAGAGAACCATGCCGGCGCTGGCAAACTGAGAAAGGGTGGTGGCGATGGCGACGCCTGCCACGCCCATTTTCAAAACTACCACAAAGAACAGATCCAGCACGATGTTGGTCAGGGTGGAGGCAATCAGGTAATACAGAGGACGTTTGGAGTCCCCGATGGCGCGCAGAATACCTGATCCCATGTTGTAGATCAGGGACGGGATTACGCCGAGAAAATAGATTCTCATATAGATGAGGGACAGGCCCATGATGTCTTCCGGCGTGTTCATGACACGAAGCGCGATTCCGGCGAAGGCAATGCCCAGAATCATGATGATTGCGCCGCCCGCGATGGACAGGGCGATGGAGGTATGTACTGCCTTGCGCACGTCATCCCTGTTTTTCGCACCGTAGAACTGGGAAATGACTACTGTGGCGCCGGAGGAAAGACCGGTGAAGAAACCCACCAGAAGATTGATCAGGGTGGAGGCGGGGCCGCCTACCGCGGCGAGCGCCTGCTTGCCTACAAAGTTTCCCACCACTACGGCGTCTGTCGTATTATAAAGCTGCTGAAAAAAGGTACCGAACAGGATAGGGAAGAAGAAGACCAGAAGCTGCTTCCAGATAACTCCTTCCGTGATCTGATTGATATCCATTTTTTTCCCGGTTTTCATGATGTGGTCCGCCTTTCCGTTTTCCATAAATGGCTGTTGCGAATGACATCCCGGAACAGAAATTCCGGGATGAACGCCTCTATTATAAGAGAAGACAGAGAGAAACTCAAGGGGGATAAAGGACTTTCTGAAAGATTTCCATCCGATTTCTGTACGGATTCGTATCCGGACACCGGCTTACAGGTTTGCGGACAGATAGACAGCCGGACGATTCCGTGATAAAATGTCGCCGTACCAGATAATGTGATGAAAAGAGATTGCTTTTCGTCTTTCGTATTCAGCCCGGTATGTAAGGCGTTTCTATGGGGAATGCTGGGAAGGAAAACGGTTGGAAACGGAGGATGAAAGGAAGCGATGTCAGTCAGGAACGCAGGGCGGGAGGAATGGATCCGCTGGTATTACTCGGTGGAAGGCCGGGACAGGAGGGCGGTGTTCATTCCGACGGTCCATATCCGCAGAAACAAAGGATCGGAGGCATCCATACGGGCGGCGCTGGGAGAAAAAAGGCTGAAGCTTGATTTCCCGCCTGAGGCGGTGCGCTTTTCAGGAAAAAAGGAGGGAATCCGGATTGGAAACTGCTTCTTTTCTTCGAAAGGCATTGTTGTACGCCTGGAGGCCTGGATGAACGGGAGGCTGGTCCCGGTTATGGGGAGGCTCGTTTTTTCCGGAAGGCGTCCCTGCTGTAAGGCGAGAGGTTTTCTTGATATTGGCGGTGAAAGGCTTTCTTTTCAGGAAGGCCGGGCCTGTGTGGAGAAGGAATGGGGAAAACGCCTGCCCTCCTGGGATTTCCGGTGCTGGTGCGGATGGGCGGGCAGAGAAGAAAACAGCCTGTCGGTCCATGTGGCGGAAGGGCGGCCAGGTGGCGGAAGACTCCGTTGCAGCGCGCTTCTGCGGCTGGATGGAAGCGTGTACCGGCTGAATACGGGAAGGGGAGCCAGAATCCTGAGATTCGACGGCAGACAGGTACTGATCGCCCAGAGCGGGCTCCGGCTGCATGTGAAGACGACTTACGGCGGCCTCTGGTGCCGCTTCTGGAAAAGGAATAAGCTGATTCTGGAATACATTGGAACGGGCAGCGTCTCGTTCGCTTCCGGAAACATGTAAAAGAGAGGCGCACGAACATAGTTCGTGCTGATATAGTGCCGCCTGGCGGCTGAAGGTGAGGAAAGGATGAATATACTGGTGAGTGCCTGTCTTCTGGGCGTGTGCTGCCGTTACAACGGAACCGGTGAGGAAAATGAAAGCGTGAGACGGCTTCAGGAAAGACACAGCCTGATTCCGGTCTGCCCGGAGATCTACGGCGGGCTTTCCACCCCGCGTTCCCCGGCAGAGCGCGTGGGAGACCGGGTGATGGCAAAGGACGGCACGGATGTGACCGGGCAGTATGAAAAGGGAGCGCAGGAGGCGCTGCGCCTGGCGGAATATTTCGGCTGTACGGCAGCTGTCCTGAAGGCGAGAAGCCCATCCTGCGGCAAGGGAAGGATTCATGACGGAACCTTTGGGGGCGGCATGACGGACGGGGACGGCGTCACAACACAGCTTCTTGAGGCGCACGGCATCCGGGTGTATAATGAGACCGATGAGAAGGAACTTCAGAAGCTGTAAAAATACGAAAGATGGATGAACGAATGAAAAAAACGGACGAAAGATATGAAGCCTATCTGAACATACTGAAAAAGGAGCTGGTTCCCGCCTTCGGCTGTACGGAGCCCATTGCGGTAGCCTATGCGGCCGCCTGCCTGCGCGGTCTGCTGGGAGGCAGGCCGGAAACGCTTCAGGTGGAGGCCTCCGGCAACATCATTAAAAATGTGAAAAGCGTGATCGTTCCCAATACGGGAGGAATGAAGGGCATCGAAGCCGCAGCCGCAGCGGGGATCATCTCCGGAAGAGAGGACCGTCAGCTGGAGGTTCTGGAGGAACTGACGGAGGAAGATCAGAAAGCCATACATACTTATCTGGAAAAGACGCCTGTTACAGTCACGCAGGCGCCGGGAGATCTGACCTTTGACCTGGTCGTGACGGGAGAACGGGACGGTCATAAGGGAAAGGTCCGCATCGCGGGCGCGCATACGAATGTGGTTTTAAAGGAGCTGGACGGAGAGGTTCTTCTGAAAAAGGAAATCGGCAGCTGCTATTCCTCAGAAACGGAGAATGAAGAGGCGGAAGGCCCTTCGCTGACCATAGAGGGGATCGTGGACTTCGCCGTTTCGGTGGAACCTGAGGATGTGCAGGAGACGCTGGAGAGGCAGATCGCCTACAATACCGCCATTTCCGCCGAGGGACTGCGGGGAGATTATGGTGCGAACGTGGGGCGGGTGCTGCTTTCCACCTATGGAGACGATGTGAAGGTGCGGGCCCGTGCTGCGGCAGCGGCAGGCTCCGATGCCAGAATGAACGGCTGTGAGCTTCCGGTGGTCATCAATTCCGGAAGCGGTAATCAGGGCCTGACTGCCTCTCTGCCCGTGATCGAATACGCGAAGGAGATCGGAGCGGACCGGGAGAAGCTGTACCGCGCTCTGGTGATCTCCAATCTGACCGCGGTGCATCTGAAGGAAGGGATCGGCAGGCTGTCCGCCTACTGCGGCGCTGTCACCGCAGGAGCGGGAGCGGGCGCCGGAATCGCATGGCTGCTGGGCGGAGGACTGGATGAAATCAACCACACCATCGTGAACACCCTCGCGAACGTTTCCGGAATCATCTGTGACGGGGCGAAGGCATCCTGCGCCGCGAAGATCGCCACCTCCGTGGAGGCGGGCATTCTGGGCTACTACATGTACAAAAACGGTCAGGAATTCCGCGGCGGAGACGGCATCGTGAAAAAGGGCGTGGAGCGGACCATAGAAAATGTGGCCAGGCTTGGCCGGGACGGCATGCGGGAGACGGACAGGGAGATACTGGAAATCATGATCGGAGATGCCGGACAGGCATGAAAACGGTCCTGATCCGCATAGGTTGAAGGGAAAGACAGAGAAACCGGAGGCCTGCATGGATTCTCAGAAGCTGGAAGATGTTCTGAACCTGAGTCTGGATTCTACGATGGAAGAGAGGGAGAAGTCACTGACATTAAATGTGGGATTCAATGAAGCGGAGCAGACCTGGGAGCTGATCGTCAAATTTCACGGGGATTTAAGCCGTCTGAACGACGGCCGCATCAGCGTGGAGGTTCTGCTTGCCGGATACGCCATCGTGACGATTCCGGAAAGTATGATCCCGGCGCTTACCGCGCTGGATGAAATTGAATATGTGGAAAAGCCCAGAGAGCTTTTGTACAATGTGTATAATGCAAAGCGGCAGTCCTGTTTCCCTCCGGTGGGAGATTTTTCGGGGGAAGGGACTGGCGCTTTTTCTTCCCGGCAGGCCGTTCTGCAGGATATGATGTCTGATCCGGAATACCGGAACGGGAGGATATCCGCAGGAGCTGCGTCCGGAAGCGGCGGCCTGACCGGCGCCGGATGCCTGGTGGCGGTGTTTGATTCCGGAATCGATTATTTTCTTCCTGATTTTCAGAACCGGGATGGAAGCCGGATCCTGTACCTTTGGGATCAGACGCTTCAGCCGGATGAGGAAAGGGGATTTTATCCTCCGGAAGGGTTCGCCATGGGCGTGGAATTCACCAAAGAAAGAATCGACGCAGCCATTGCTCTGGGAGAGACGGAAGGCTTCACGCTGGTTCCAAGCGCGGATGTATCAGGCCATGGAACTGCGGTGGCGGCCATTGCGGCGGGAAGCAGCACCAACGCCCGCTACACGGGAGCCGCGCCCGGCGCATCTCTGCTGATCGTCAGGCTGGGGCAGGCGGGAAGCGGTTCCTATCCCAGAACGACGCAGCTCATGCGGGCCATGGCATACGCCCTGCAAAAGGCTCAGGAGCTCGGAATGCCTCTGGCGGTGAACTTAAGCTTCGGAAACAGCTACGGGGCGCATGACGGCTCTTCTCTGCTGGAACGCTTTCTGGACAACGCCTCCGAGGTGTGGAAGAATGTGATCTGTGCCGGAGCGGGAAATGAGGGCGCGTCTGCCGGCCATGTATCGGGCCGCCTCACGCAGGAGCGTGCAGTGGAGCTGGCTGTCGGAGAATATGAAAGCAGCATTAACGTCCAGCTCTGGAAGAATTTTTCAGACCGCTTCCGGATTGCTCTTCTCACCCCGTCCGGGCAGCGGATCGACGTGCCTGTGGACCGGGTCGGCCGGATTACGGTGACGGTGGAGCAGACACAGATCCTGATCTATGTAGGGGAACCCTCTCCCTATTCAGTGAATCAGGAGATCTACTTTGATTTTCTCCCCGTGAACAGCTTTATCAATTCCGGAATCTGGATCTTCCTTCTGGAGCCGGTATATATCGTCGCGGGAGAATTTCAGATGTACCTGCCGGGCCAGGCGGTGCGCACGGACGACACCCGTTTTTTTGATCCCACGCCGGAGCTGACTCTGACCATTCCCTCCACCGCCGGAAAGCTCATCACCGTGGGCGCAATTCAGGGAGACTATGACGCCTATGCGGATTTTTCCGGCCGCGGCGTGCGGGGACAGGAACAGCTTCCCGGCTTCCCCAACACCAAGCCGGATCTCGCCGCACCCGGCGTAGGGATTGTCACCGCCCGCGCGGGCGGCGGCCATGAGGCTTACACAGGTACATCCTTCGCGGTTCCTCTGGTGACCGGGGCCGCCGCGCTTTTGATGGAATGGGGGATCGTGCGCGGAAACGATCCCTACCTCTATGGGGAGAAGCTGAAGGCCTTTCTCCAGCGCGGGGCCAGGAGGGTCAGGGGGGAGGAAGCTTTGCCCAATTCAAAGGTCGGATACGGAGCCTTGTGCGTCGGGGACAGCCTGCCGGAGGGCTGAACGGCAGCGGGCGGCCATACCCCATGGAATGGATGCGGGAGCCTGCCGGAAAGTCCTTCTTTCTTCTGGAAATGGATCTGCCCATATCTGTTCACTCCATATATCCACCCTTCATCGGCGATACTGCCAGAGAGGCAAACTGCTTCAGCACCCCTTTTTCATATCTGCTTTTCGGAGGCGTCCAGGCTGCTTTGCGCTGCCGCAGAACCTCCTCGATCTGCGTTTCTTCCATCCGCTGTCCATTTACGCCGATGAGGCGGAGAATGCGTTTTTCAATGTCCAGTTCGATCAGATCCCCATCCTCTACCAGGGCGATAGGACCGCCCTCCGCGGCTTCCGGAGAGATGTGCCCTACGGCGGGGCCCTTGGACGCGCCGGAAAAGCGCCCATCCGTCAGCAGAGCGATGCTGGAAGCAAGAAGCGGATCGGAGGCGATGGCCTCGGTAGTATAGAACATTTCCGGCATGCCGCTTCCCTTCGGCCCTTCGTAGCGGATGATGACCGCATCGCCGGGCTGGACCCTGTGGGTGAGCACCGCGTTCAGGGCGTCCTCTTCACAGTCAAAGGGCCGGGCGGTGAGAATGGCGGAAAACATTTCCTTCGGCACCACAGTATGCTTGACCACAGCGCCGTCCGGAGCCAGATTGCCCTTCAGCACTGCTACGCTTCCGTTTGTGCCGAAGGGATGATCGAACGGACGTATCACATCCTCCTTTTTCAGGCCGTAATCGGCAAGGCGCTTCTGACGTTCTTCGTAGAAGCCGCTTTTCTTTAGCTCATCCAGATTTTCTCCGAGCGTTTTTCCTGTTACGGTCATCACGTCCAGATGCAGCATGCTGCGGATTTCCTCCATCACCGCCGGAACACCGCCCGCATAGGAGAAGAACTGGGCGGGCCACTTTCCGGCGGGACGGATGTTCAGCAGGTAGTGCGCGCCCCGATGGAGGCGGTCGAAGCTGTCCGCATCCAGCCGGATTCCGAATTCGTGGGCGATGGCGGGAAGGTGAAGGAGTGAATTTGTGGAGCCGGAGATCGCTGCGTGTACCATTATCGCATTTTCAAAGGACTGTTCCGTGACGATATCGGAGGGCGTAAGTCCCATCCGGGCAAGGCGCACCGCCTGCCTGCCCGCTGCGGCTGCGGCTTCCCGCAGGCCGCTTTCCGCGGCAGGCATGAGTGCCGTCCCCGGAAGAGCCAGGCCCAGCGCTTCCGCCATGATCTGCATGGTAGAGGCGGTTCCCATGAAGGAGCAGGAGCCGCAGGAGGGGCAGGCGTGCGTCTGATAAAAATGAAACTGTTCCGCACTGATCTCGCCGCGCTCATACATGGCGCTGTATGCCCCGATCTGTTCCAGGGTCAGCAGGTCCGGACCTGCGTTCATGACGCCTCCCGGCAGGACGACACAGGGAATATTGATACGGCCCGCCGCCATCAGATGCGCCGGCATGCTTTTGTCGCAGCCTGCGATATAAACCGCTCCGTCGAAGGGCGTGGCGCAGGCGTGGATTTCGATCATATTCGCCATCATGTCCCGGGAGGGCAGGGAATAGTTCATCCCGTCATGTCCCTGTGCCTCTCCATCGCAGATGTCCGTGCAGAAATATCTTGCCCCGTATCCCCCTTCCTGTGCTGCTCCTTCTTTGGCCTTTTCCGCCAGTTCCAGCAGATGGACGCTGCCCGGGTGGCTGTCTCCGAAAGAGCTTTCGATGAGGATCTGCGGCTTTTCAAGATCCTCCATTTTCCATCCTGTTCCCAGCCGGAGAGGATCCAGCTCCGGCGCCTGTTTTCTTAATTCCTGACTTCTCATTTAAATCTCCATTCCGGAGCGTAGCGACGGGGCGAAGAGAAAGCGTGAATGCGATTTCTCTGATGCCTGAGGGCTATTCGTGACGCTCCGGCACAAATAGCCGTTTGAGCAATAAGCCATCAGGCTTATTTTTCAAACTTTTCCTCCATGATACAGGATGACCGGCTTTTGGTGAAATGACAACGATCCGGATACAAAACCTGTTTGGGGAAATTATAAAACGGATGGAAAGAAGGTTCAATAAAATCCGGCATATTAAAAGGATGAATTTGAAGCCGATCCGCCAGATGGAAAATTTCAGCAGAAGATAGTTACTCTTTTTCCATCTTCCATGATATAATTTCCCTGTCATTATGACAAATGAGTTAAGGAGAGGAAAGGAGAACTCAGATGCTTTACAAAAAGAACCAAAATATATCGCTGGATGACGGCCTTTTTCGGAATCCGTCCAGCGAATACCGGGGCGCTCCGTTCTGGGCCTGGAACTGCCGGGTGAGCCGGGAGGATGTGGACCATATCCTGGAGGATCTGAAGGCCATGGGCATGGGAGGCGCCCATCTTCACAGCCGGACAGGCATGGCTCTGCCCTATCTGGAAAAGGAATTTATGGACAGGATCCGTTATTCTCATCAGAAAGCCGGAAAGCTGGACATGCTCACCTGGCTGTATGACGAGGACCGCTGGCCCTCCGGCGCGGCGGGGGGACTGGTAACGAAGGATCCCGCCTTCCGGCAGCGCTTTCTGGTATTCTCGCCGGAAAAGCTGCCCGCACAGGGAGAGGACAGGAAAAACGGGGAGGCTTCTGTCCACAGCCTCAAAGGGGGAGAAAGAGCGCTCCTTGCACGCTATGCCATAAGGCTGGAGGGAGGATTCCTGACGGCATATCAGCTGCTGGACCGTCAGGCTCCTGCTCCGGAAGGCTTCGATCTCTGGTATCTGTATGAGGAGGTTGCCGGAAATAATCCCTGGTATAACAACCAGGCCTATGTGGATACCTTAAATCCCAAAGCCATTGAGAAATTTATAGAAATCACCCACGAAGCCTATTGCAGAGAGCTGGGGGACAGCTTTGGGGAATCTGTCCCGGCCATTTTCACCGATGAGCCGCAGTTCTGTCAGAAGTCCACACTCGGCTTCGCGGAAGAAAAGAAACGGGTGATCCTTCCCTATACGGATGATTTTGCCGATACCTACAGGGAAGCCTATGGCTGTGATTTCTTTGAGACTTTTCCGGAATGTATCTGGGAGCTTCCGGACGGGAAGGTTTCCGTAAACCGCTATCATTACCATGACCATGTCTGCGAACGGTTTACTGCCGCCTTTGCCGATCAGATCGGCGCCTGGTGCCGGCAGCACGGCATCGCGCTCACCGGACATATGCTGGGAGAAGAAACGCTTCAGTCTCAGACGTCGGCTCTGGGAGAGGCCATGCGTTCCTATCGTTCCTTTGATCTTCCCGGCATCGATATGCTCTGCGACAACCGGGAGCTTTCCACCGCAAAACAGGCCCAGAGCGCGGTCCACCAGTTTGGCCGGGAAGGGATGTTAAGCGAGATTTACGGCGTGACCAACTGGGATTTTGATTTCCGCGGCCACAAGCTGGCGGGAGACTGGCAGGCGGCTCTTGGCGTCACCATCCGGGTGCATCATCTGACCTGGACATCTATGGCGGGAGAAGCGAAAAGAGATTATCCGGCCTCCATCGGCTATCAGTCCCCATGGTACAGGGAGTATCCCCTGATCGAAAACTATTTCGCCCGCCTGAATACCGCTCTCACCAGGGGTACGGCGGAGGTGAAGGTCGGCGTCATCCACCCGGTGGAATCTTACTGGCTGTACTGGGGAGCAAAGGAGCAGACGGATGGCATCCGGCAGGAAATGGACTATAATTTCCGGAAGCTTACGGAATGGCTCCTGTTCGGCCTGATCGATTTTGATTTTATTTCGGAGGCTCTCTGGAAGCAGCAGACCCCGGACGAAGAGCTGGACGGACAGGGAGATTTCCTGGTAGGGAAAATGAAATATGAGGTGATCCTGGTACCCAATTGTGTCACCATCCGCAGGAGCACCCTGGAGCGTCTGAGGGCGTTCAGGAAAAAGGGCGGACGTGTGATCTTCACCGGAACGGTCCCCACCCATGTGGACGCGGTGCGCTGCAGCGATGCGGCGGACTTCGCGGCATCATGCGAGATCATCGGCTTTGCGGAAAATCTTCTGACATCCGCCCTGCTCCCGGTACGGACGGTGGATGTACATAATCAGGACGGCGTGCGGGTGAGCAACATGCTGTATCAGATGCGTCAGGACAGCGACCGGAAGTGGCTGTTCCTGGCCCATTGCATGCCGATGAAGAATCCGGATATCCCGAACCGGGAGGACCTAACCATCCGGATCAGAGGAGAATGGCGGCCGGTGCTGTATGACGCCATGACGGGAGAGATCCGCGAGGTGCCATATGAAAAGGATAAAGGAGACACTCTGATCCGGCAGACGGTATTCGATCACGATTCCCTTCTGTATGCCCTGTATCCTGCTGCTTCCGAGCATTCCGAAACCGGAGATTCTGCACGGAGAGGCAGTGTGGAAGCCGTTTCTCCTTCCGCGGGGATACAGGAAGCGTCCGGCCGCAGGATCATCCTTCCGGACGACGTGGAGGTTTCTCTGGAGGAACCTGATGTGGCGGTCCTGGATCTGGCGGAGGCCAGCTTTGACGGAGGACCATGGCAGGAAAGGGATGAAATCCTGCGCATTGACAATAAGTTCAGGGCCATCACAGGGTATCCGATGCGGATAGATGCCTTCCCACAGCCCTGGGTGGAACCGGAAAAAGAGGAGATCCGGCATCGTCTGGCCCTCCGGTTCAGAATCCATGCGGACCGGGAGATCACGAAGCCCTTCCTCGCGCTGGAAAACGCGGAGGAAACGAAGCTGACCTTAAACGGTGTTCCGGTTCCCTCTGCCGTAACCGGATATTATGTGGACCGGGCGATCCGGATGGTAGCGCTTCCGGATCTGAAAGCGGGAGAAAATATTCTGACAGCGGAAATGCCTTATTATAATAAATTTAACGTGGAAGTCATGTATCTGCTGGGAGATTTTGGCGTCCGCACAGCGGGACACAGCATCCTCCTCACTGAACCGGTGCGCAGGCTGGCCTTTGGGGACATCTGCGGACAGGGGCTTCCCTTCTATGGAGGAAATCTCACCTACAAGATACCTGTGAACGTAAGCCGCGACTGCACCCTGAGGGTGGAAGCCACGCAGTTCCGCTGTCCGGTGATCGGAATCCGCCTGGATGGTCAGGACTGTGGCCGGATCGCCTTCTCTCCCTATTCTCTGGAGATCAGAGATGTGAAAGCCGGAGAGCATCTGCTGGAGATCACCGCTTTCGGAAACCGGGTCAATACATTCGGCACGCTTCATAACTGTAACCATACGGAGAGATGGTTCGGGCCAAACGCCTGGAGAACCACGGGACCTGCCTGGGCATATGAGTATCAGCTCCGTCCCGGCGGGATCCTCATCAGCCCGGTAATCACAGAAATCTGAGAAGCCGGTTCTGTTTCCGGAAAAAAACAGAATTAACAGGACGGGGGATCGTTTTGGATTCCCCGTCAAAAATTTTGATGCTGCAGGAGGAAGGATGGCAAGTGAAAACGAAATTGATCTGTTATGATACCCTGCCCGAAGAGGCTGTTCAGATCAGAGAAGAGGTGTTCATGCGGGAACAGGGTTTTCAGGAGGAATTTGACGAAATCGACGGACGCGCCGTCCATCTGGTTTTGTACTGCGACGGCTCTCCGGCGGCAGTCTGCCGTTTCTATCAGGATCGGATGAATGGAGAGTATCTGATCGGGCGGCTTGCGGTCAGAAAGGCGTACAGGGGAAAAGGGATCGGCGCCGTCCTGCTTTCGGAAGCCGAGAAGGAAATCGAAAGGCGGGGAGGCAGGATGGCCGCCCTGCATGCCCAGAGACAGGCGCAGCCCTTTTATGAAAAGCAGGGCTATGCCGCATATGGGGAGACGGATTTTGATGAAGGCTGTCCCCATGTCTGGATGAAAAAGAGGCTTTCCTGACCGCTTCTGCCGGGAGAAGCCTCAGGGGGCCGGAGCAGCGGCCTGCTTCGCACGGTGACCGGAGGATTCGGCAGGAGAGGCGGCAGGGACACCGGCGTTCCAGCCGGAAAGCCTGCGGTATTTTGCCGGAGAAAGGCCGGTCCTCTCCCGAAAGGTTTTGATGAAATAGCTCTGGTTCTGAAAGCCGCATTCCGTACAGATCTCCAGAAGGGGCATGGAGGTTTCCAGAAGCAGCTGTCTGGCCTTCCGGATCCGGAGATCGATGATGTACTGGACCGGAGAAATTCCGATGGTGCGCTGAAAGCAGCGCAGGCATTCCCGGCGGCTCAGGAAGGCGCTGTCAGCGAGCTGCTGAAGCGAAAGCGGTTCTGAAAAATGCTCCTGAACAAAGGAGAGCATCTGCCGGATGCGGTCCGCATCGGCCTGATGGAGAACGTTCTCTTCGCTGAAATCCGTCGCTTCCGGCATATTCTGACAGAGGAGCAGGAGCGCTTCTGAAAGTGCGGAACGGACGTGGAATTCGTAACCGAAGGGGCGTTCGGACAGCAGGGTAAAGGCCTTCTGAAACAGCGTAAGAAAGGTCTCCTGCCATGGAACTGCCGGGGTCAGAAGCACATGGGAAAAGGCCGGGGCCAGGAGGAGAGGCTTCAGATAGCTTTCCCAGTAGACGCTGTCCCGGGAGCCGTAGATCAGGGATGGCCTGACCAGGATGTTCGGCATCAAAGACGGCTCTCCATCCGTGCCGCGATAGGCGTGAGGTACGCGTCTGTTGATGAAAATTCCCTCTCCCGGATGGAGGAAAAGGGGCCGGGCAGGCTGGGCGTGGATAAAAACGGAGACGGTCCCTTCTGTGACCCAGACGGTCTCCAGTTCCTCATGCCAGTGCCAGGGCCAGGAATCCTCTGCGTTCTGATACCGGTCCAGATAACCGGCACAGGGAAAGCGGGGGTCTCCGTGCTGTACAGACTCCTGCTTCACCTCGTGGAGAAAGCCGGGATTTTTCATAACGGTCTCTGGATCCTTCATGTCCTTCTTCCTTTCTGATTTGGGCGTTATTGTTATATTATAGGCCTCTTTTCTGATAGAATCAACGGGCCAGGTCTGATATAAATGAAAATCAGCAACGTATAAAAACAAACATAAGAAACGGGAGATTTCAGACTATGGCTGCACTGCTTTTGCTTATCATTTACATTGCCTTTATCGGACTGGGCATTCCGGACTCGCTGTTCGGGGCTGCCTGGCCTGCCATTTATACGGAGTTCGGGATTCCGGTTTCCAGAGGAAGCCTGATCACCATGCTGATTTCCGGGGGAACCATCATATCCAGCCTGCTGTCGGCGGAGCTGATCCGGCGCTTCGGTACCGGAAGGATCACCGCCTTTTCCACTTCTCTGACCGCTGCGGCGCTGTTTGGCTTTTCCTGCTCCGGAAATCTGCTTCTGCTTTGCCTGTTCGCAGTTCCCCTGGGCCTGGGGGCCGGAGCCATCGATACCGCGCTGAACAATTATGTGGCGCTTCACTATCGGGCATCCCATATGAATTTCCTGCACTGCTTTTATGGAATCGGAGTTTCCCTGAGCCCTCTGCTGATGTCTCTGGCCCTGTCAGCAGGCAGCTGGCGGAACGGTTACCGGACGGTATTCTGGCTGCAGGCGGGAATTGCCGTTCTCACCATCCTGGCGCTTCCGCTCTGGAAAAGGGTATCCGCTGTTTCCGGACAGGAGGAAGAGGCGGCAGAAACGGTGCGTTTTTCCCGGCTGCTGAGGGATTCCAGGGTGCGCATGGCCTGCCTGGTGTTCATAGGCTCCTGCGGGCTGGAATATTCCTGCGGCAACTGGGGAAGTACCTTTCTGGTCACATCAAGAGGACTGGAGGTGGATGCGGGAGCCGGGATGATTACTCTGTATTACGTGGGAATCGCGGCCGGACGTTTCCTTTCGGGTATTCTGTCCTTCCGCCTGGGAAGCCGCAGGCTGGTGCTGATGGGACAGGCTGTTGTCCTTGCGGCGCTTCTTCTGCTCTGTCTGCCAGGGCTGGCATTTCCGGGACTGGGACTGTTTCTGATTGGCCTGGGCAATGGACCGGTTTTTCCCAATATGCTGCATCTGACTCCCCGGATTTTTGGAAAAAGGCTTTCCCAGTCCGTGATGGGTGTGCAGATGGCGGCTTCCTATGTGGGTATTCTGCTGGCGCCGGCTCTGTTCGGCGTGATTGCCCAGGAGATCGGAGCGGCGCTTTTCCCGGGCTGGCTTTTCCTGCTGTATCTTTTGATGATGACAGGAAGCTTTTTTACTGTTTTAAAACGAAAAGAGAAATGATATAATGAGGCAGATTTGTTACAAAACATAAAAAGGAGAAGCGGTTATGTTCAAAGCGATCCGAAACAACTACCAGCATACCGTTTATGCCTGCTTTATCGGATACGTGGTGCAGGCCATCGTCAACAATTTTGCTCCTCTGCTGTTTGTGACGCTGGGCGCGCAGTACGGGATCAGCATGAATCAGATTTCCGTGATCATTTCCGTTAATTTCGGTGTACAGCTTGCGGTGGACCTTCTGTCCCCGCTGTTCATCGACCGGATCGGATATAAGGCGAGCGCCGTTCTTGCACACCTGTTTTCTGCTGCCGGCCTGCTGCTGTTCGCTTTTCTGCCGGGGCTGCTGGCAGATCCCTTTGCCGGACTTCTGACCGCGGTTATGGTCTATGCCATAGGAGGAGGACTGCTGGAGGTGCTCATCAGCCCCATCGTGGAGGCCTGTCCCACGGAGCGCAAGGAAGCGGCCATGAGCCTTCTGCATTCCTTTTACTGCTGGGGGCATGCGGGCGTGGTGGTGCTTTCCACCCTGTTTTTTGCCCTTGCGGGGGTGGAACACTGGCAGATCATGGCCTGTCTGTGGGCGCTGGTGCCGGTGCTGAACCTGATTTATTTCTGCCTGGTGCCGGTACCTTTTCTGGAGGCATCCGGAGAGGAGAGCAGGGGAAGCGGCCTTCTGAAAAACGGTCTGTTCTGGCTGATGGTCCTTTTGATGCTCTGCGCGGGAGCCTGCGAACAGGCGGTAAGCCAGTGGGCCTCCACCTTCGCGGAAAAGGGGCTTGGCGTGACGAAAACCGTGGGAGACCTGACTGGTCCGCTGTCTTTTGCTTTATTGATGGGAACGGGAAGGGTACTTTACGCAAAGTGCAGCGACCGGGTGGAGATCACCAGATATATGACGGCCAGCGGAATTCTCTGCCTGATCGCATATCTGCTGATTTCCTTTTCCCCGGTCCCGGCTCTGGGCCTGATCGGCTGCGGCCTGTGCGGCTTTTCCGTAGGGGTGCTCTGGCCGGGAACCTTCAGCCTTGCCGCAAAGAAAATCAAAGGCGGTACGACCATGTTCGCCTGGTTTGCTCTTGCCGGTGATCTGGGCTGTATGAGCGGGCCGGGTCTGGTGGGCTGGGCGGCTGGCCGGGCAGGGGATAACCTGCAGACCGGTATTCTGGCGGCTGTGGTATTTCCGGTGCTTCTGCTCATCGGCCTTGCCATTGCAAGGAGAACCGGAAAAGGGGAGAAAATGTCACAGGTTTAATGATCTGTATAACATGCTTTTGCATGGAGGAAAAGATGACACACACAGACAGAGAGATGAAGATGCGACAACGGCTGTGGTATGACAGACCGGCAGCGTACTGGGAGGAGGCTCTGCCGCTGGGAAACGGAAGGATTGGGGCGATGCTGTATTCCGGCGTGGGGGAGGAGGATATTCTGTTCAATGAGGATACCCTCTGGTCCGGTTATCCTAAGGATGCAGGAATCGGTGAGGTGGTTTCCCACTATCACAGGGCCAGGGATCTGGCACTGGCGGGAAGATATGCGGAGGCGCAGGAGGAAATCGAAGCGCATCTGGAAGGCGAATTTACAGACGCCTATCTTCCTGCCGGAAGAATCCGGCTGATGTTTGAGGATTTTCAGAAGGAGAATCCGGAGGATTATGTCAGAAGCCTGGATCTGAAAAATGCACAGCATTTTTCCTGCTTCCGGGCAGGCGGCAGATCCGTCAGAAAGGAAGCCTTTGTTTCCGCACCGGAGCAGGCGTTCTTCTGGAGGGTGACTGCGGAAGCAGGCGGTCTTTCCTTCCGGATCCTGATGGACAGCCAGCTGAAATCAGAGGTACGGGCAGAGGGAAACCGTCTGATCCTCACCGGAATCGCTCCGTCCTACGACGCGCCCAACTATCTGGAAACGGAGAATCCTGTCCGTTATGAGGAGGAGCTCTCACGGAAGGGCATGCGCTTCTGTATGATCCTGTCCGTGGAAAACGACGGAGGAAGCATCTGCGCGCAGGATGGCTCTCTGTGTGTGACGGGAGCACGGGAAGCGGTGATCCGTGTCTGCATCCGGACCAGCTTTAACGGCTATGACAGGCAGCCTTTCACGGAAGGGAGAGATGAAAAGCAGGACTGCATGCTGGATCTTGAGAGGGCGCAGGCTGTTTCCTTTGAAGAGGCGGCGCGCAGGCACAGAGCGGATTATGCGGCTCTGTTTGACCGCGTGGATCTGATCCTTACGGACAGGGGAGATAAGGAGATACAGCAGGAATCGGGCAGGATCCGGACAGAAAATCATGAGGAGCTTCCCACAGACGAACGGCTCCGTCGTTTTTACCCGGAGGGACAGAAGGACATTGGGCTGTGCGAACTGCTTTTCCATTACGGAAGATATCTGCTGATCTCTGCCTCCCGTCCGGGAACCCAGCCGGCCACGCTGCAGGGACTCTGGAACGCGCAGCTGCGCGCCCCGTGGAGCTCCAACTATACGGTCAATATCAACACGGAAATGAATTACTGGCCGGCGGAAAGCTGTAATCTTGCCGATCTGCATCAGCCTCTTTTTAACATGCTCCGCGATCTGGCGGTGACGGGGCGTAAGCCTGCCCGGGATATCTACGGAGCGGGAGGCTATGTTTCCCACCACAACGTGGATATCTGGCGGCTTTCCACCCCGGTTGGAAGAAAGGGAAGGGGAACGGCAGGCTACGCCTTCTGGCCCATGTCCTCAGGCTGGCTCTGCCGTCATCTCTTTGATCACTATGAGTATGCGCTGGATGAGGAGTTCCTCCGTAATACCGCCTGGCCGCTGATTCGGGAAGCGGCGGTGTTCTATAACGATGTGCTGGTGGAGGACCGTGATGGCTGGCTGATTTTTGCACCGGCCACGTCTCCGGAGAACCGATATCTCATTAATGGAAAGAGGGGTGTGGTAACGGCATCCACCGCAATGACCATGTCCATTATCCGGGAGGTCTTTGAGGAGTGTATCCGGAGTGCGGAAATCCTGGGACAGGAGGATGCCTTCACCCGGGAGCTGAAGGAAAAGCTGCCACGCCTGAAGCCGCTGCAGATCGGCGCGGACGGGAGAGTCCTGGAGTGGAACGAAGAGCTTGCAGAGGAGGAGCCGGAGCATCGTCATATTTCCCACTGCTACGCGTTGTATCCGGGAAATATGGTGGATTATGACTCTGCGCCGGAGCTCATGGAAGCCTTTCGGAAGACCCTTGTGAAAAGAGGAGATGAAGGGACGGGCTGGAGTCTGGGATGGAAGATCAATGCCTGGGCAAGGCTCTGGGACGGAGATCATGCCTTCCGCATGCTTGCAAGACAGCTGTGCTATGTTCCTGCATCCACTGCGCCTGTGGGAGAGATCCCGGAGGAACGGGAGGACGATGATAAGTTCAACTACAACAGCGGAGGAACCTACCCCAATCTGTTCGATGCCCATCCGCCCTTCCAGATCGATGGAAATTTCGGCGCTGCAGCAGGAATCGCGGAAATGCTTCTGCAGAGCACGCCGGAAAAAATTTTCCTCCTGCCCGCACTGCCTTCCCGCTTTGCGGACGGCAGTGTCCAGGGCCTTCGTGCGAAGGGCCGCGTTACGGTCAGCATGGAATGGGAAGATGGCAGGCTGAGGAAGGCGGTGCTTGCTACTGATCGTACTCAGGAGAGAACCATAGTCTGTCAGGGACAAAGGGAGCGGGTGAGACTGGAGGCCGGAAAGCCGTTTGTATATGAGCTGTAGAAAAAATAAGAGAGCACAATAAAAGAAGGCTGCCCCACAGACCGCTGCAGACGAAAACTGCAGCGGCCCTGCAGGGCCGCCTTTTTCCATTACCGTACCATGCGTGTTGGCGTCCGGCGCGGAATACATTATTTGAAAATATGAATCACGCCCCTGTCGTTCAGATTTTTCAGAAGCGACAGGGTGATCGGAAAGCCGAACAGCCCGATCACACCCAGAAGGTTCAGCCCTGCCAGCATGCTGGCCAGCGTCACCACAGGATGCAGGCCCACCTGATGGCCCACGATTTTCGGCTCGATAATATTGCGGATCACCGTGATGATCAGATACAGGATCAGAAGTCCGAAGCCCCGGAAAAAATCTCCCGTAATCAGGGAAATGATCGCCCACGGAATCATGATCCCGCCGGTGCCAAGCACGGGCAGAATATCAAAGATGGCGATGCAGACCGCGATCAGGATGGCATTTGGCACCCGCAGTACCGTCAGGCCGATGGAGATCTCGGTAAAGGTGATGAACAGGATCAGCGCATAGGAAAGAATGCACTTGATCAGCGTGCCGCAGACATATTCGCGGATTTCAAACAGAACCTTTCGTCCGCCCTCCGGAAACTGGCGGAGAATGAACTCCGTGATTTTGGGATAATCGATGGTCATGAAAAAGGTCACGATGATGGTGATGACCAGATTCAGGAACATTCCCGGAACGGAAGCGGCCAGCGAAGAAATGGCGCTGATCGCGCTCATGGAAATACTGGAAACGGCGCTTCCCAGAGAGCCGGTCACATCGCGGGAAATATCCTCCAGAACGGCTACTGCGGAAGGATCCAGCGCGGACAGCGCAACCTCAAGCTGGGAAAAAAGATCCATCAGCAGAGGCAGCAGCATGGTGCTGTAAAGGGAAGGAAGCGCTCCGATCAGCTGCCTGATTGAGGCGAAAGCGCGGAAGCCGAGAAAAGTGATCAGCGAGCCCGCCGCCACAAAAAACAGGGCTGTCAGCAGAATTGCGGGCAGTACCCTGGGAACGCGCAGCTTTTTTGTCAGCCAACGGATCGGCCAGTTCAGCAGAAAGGCGATGACGAAACCGAACGCGAAGGGAGCAAAAAAGGGAAGGGCGTATTTCAGACAGATATAGATGATGGCGATGACAATCACCCAGAAAGCAAAACGGATCAGAAAGGTTTTCTGTTTTTCAAGATTCATAAAATGTTTTCCGCAGCGTGATAAACGTCATTGCTGCAGGCCGTGCCTGCCGGCCATGCGCTATTTTCCGTCAAAAGCTGCCGCTGCGGTATCCTCCTGCAGAAAGTGTAAATGCTTTCCATGGCACAGTCAATATGGACAGAGGATATTTAATGCAAATTTAATAAAAACGAAACAGAAATCATATGGTCTGGAAACAATAATTGACAATACGAAAGTATGCGGCTTATGATGAAATTATCATATCCACAGGCTGAGACAGGAATGGAGAAGCCGGGAATAAAATAAATATGGGAGGCGGAGAGACGATGAGGCTTGTGATTCTGACGGAAAATACGGTAAATAAGAGAGGGCTTCTGGCGGAGCACGGCCTGTCGGTCCTTGTAGAGGCGGCGGGAAGGCGGATTCTGTTCGATACGGGCCAGAGCGGCGTATACCTTCATAACGCCGGGCGGCTGAAGGAGGATCTGAACGGACTGGACGGAATCGTGTTAAGCCACGGCCATTACGATCACACCGGAGGACTTCCGGAGTTTCCGCATGATCAGCTTCCTCCCGTTTTCGTGCGGGAAAAGGCCTTTGAAGAAAAGCTGACCGGCAGCCGGGAGCGGAACGCATACCGGGACATCGGGATTCCCTGGCTGAAAAAGCGGAGCTGTGAACAGATGAACCCCAAAGGGAAAAAAGGCAGGGAAGCGGACTGCGTGGAGACGGGCAGGAAGGAAGCGGGCCGTGAAAAAACGGAAAGCGACATTTACAGCCTCCTTCAGGAAAGGGGACTTCTGCGGCTGACCGGCGACCGGGAAGAAATCTTTCCAGGCATCTGGACCCTCAGCCAGATTCGTGCCCTGGTTCCGGAAGAGCCCCTGCCGGATCAGTTTTTTGTGCGCAGGGCAGACAGGCTGATACAGGATTACATGGAGGATGAGCAGCTTCTGGTGATCCGCACTCCGGAAGGGCTTGCCGTATTTGCCGGCTGCGCTCATTTGGGAATACTCAACTGCCTGGAGCGGGTGAAGGAAGCGTTCCCGGATGAGAGACTGTGGCTGCTCCTTGCGGGCATGCATCTGAGGGGCTGCGGAGAAAAGCGTCTGTCCGCCACAGTGGAGGGCCTGCGCAGGTGTGATTTCAGTTGGATCATACCTCTGCACTGCACTGGCATCGAAGCGATTGCCCGGATACGGGAAACGTTTGGGGAAAAATGTCTTTCCGGAGAGGCGGGAAGGGTGATTACGCTGTGAGACCTTACGGCTTCCAAATTCCTCAAAAAGTGGGTTGACAGACGGAATGTTTTGCGATATGTTATTTCTAACAGAAAACCATAAACCTGTGAGAAAGAGTAGTAAGCATCAGTGAATATCTCAGAGAGCCGCGGATGGTGGAAATGCGGTATAGGAGCTTTTGCCGAATGGACTTTTGAGGCCGGCCCGAATCAAGTAGGCGTCGGCGGGTATCCGGACCCGTTATCAGACCGGCGTGCATAATGGTGCATGCATACGCAGAGTATGACAAGAGTGGACGTGAAGTCAATTTGAGTGGTACCGCGATAATAACGAACGTTTATTACCGTCTCAAATCCTGAAGAACAGGGTTTGAGGCGGTTTTTTCGTTGATAAGGTCTGGTTCAACGCCGCCTGTCGGCGGAAGAAAGGATGAGGCGCACGAACCTTGTTCGTGCCGAAGAACGGCCGGCGCCGTTCTTCCATGATTAAAATGCCGCCTGTTGGCGGCAGAAAGGAAGAGGAAAAACATGGCAGCAAACAAAGAAATTCCCTACAAAATTTATCTGGAAGAGAGCGAGATGCCCAGGCAGTGGTACAATGTGAGGGCGGATATGAAAAATAAGCCCGCGCCCCTTCTGAACCCGGAAACCTTAAAGCCCATGACCTTTGATGAGCTGCGCCCCGTGTTCTGCGATGAACTGGTGAAGCAGGAGCTGGACGATACGGACGCTTATATCGATATTCCGGAGGAAATTCAGAAATTCTACAAAATGTACCGTCCCTCTCCGCTGGTCAGAGCGTACTGCCTGGAGGAAAAGCTTCAGACTCCGGCCAAAATCTACTATAAATTTGAAGGCAATAACACCAGCGGAAGCCACAAGCTCAATTCCGCCATCGCCCAGGCCTATTACGCGAAGCAGCAGAGGCTGAAGGGCGTGACCACGGAAACCGGAGCCGGCCAGTGGGGAACCGCGCTGTCCATGGCCTGTTCCTATTTCGGACTGGACTGTCAGGTATATATGGTAAAGGTTTCCTATGAGCAGAAGCCTTTCCGCCGCGAGGTGATGCGTACCTACGGTGCAAAGGTAACTCCTTCCCCTTCTGATACCACGGCAGTAGGAAGAAAAATTCTTGCAGAGCATCCCGGAACCGGCGGAAGCCTGGGCTGCGCCATCTCCGAAGCCGTAGAAGCGGCCACCAGCCAGGAGGGCTATCGTTACGTGCTGGGCAGCGTGCTTTCTCAGGTGCTGCTGCATCAGACTGTGATCGGCCTGGAAACCAAGACCGCCATGGACAAATACGGCATCGTTCCCGACATGATCATCGGATGCGCGGGCGGCGGTTCCAACCTGGGTGGACTGATTTCTCCGTTCGTTGGTGAGATGCTCAGAGGAGAAAGAAATTATGACATCATCGCGGTGGAGCCTGCCTCCTGCCCGAGCCTGACCCGTGGTAAATTCGTTTATGATTTCTGCGATACCGGCCATGTATGTCCTCTGGCAAAGATGTACACGCTGGGCAGTGAGTTCATTCCTTCGCCCAACCATGCGGGAGGCCTGCGCTATCACGGCATGAGCTCCATCCTTTCTCAGCTGTATCATGACGGCTACATGACCGCCCGCAGTGTGGAGCAGACCGCGGTGTTTGAGGCCGCCGAGCAGTTCGCCAGAGTGGAAGGTATCCTGCCCGCTCCGGAGAGCAGCCATGCGATCCGCGTCGCCATCGACGAAGCGCTCAAGTGTAAGGAGACCGGTGAGGAGAAGACGATTCTGTTCGGCCTGACCGGCACCGGTTACTTTGATATGGTGGCTTATGAAAAGTACAATAACGGCCAGATGACCGATTATATCCCTACCGATGCGGATCTTCAGGCAGGCTTTGACAGGATTCCGAAATTTCCGGGAAATGAGATCTGAACCAAAAGCCGGATTCTGAAAAGGAAAAACAGCCGCTTTGGATGGAAAGCCGCATGAAGCAAAGCCGGATAAAACGGCTGAAAAATGAAAACAGACAGGGAAACAGACAGCCCGGCCGGCTGATGTGCAGCGGCGGGGCTGTCTGTTTCCCTGACCTGGTAAGCCCTGAGAACGATTCCATGATTCCTTCACAATGCGGCATCCGGAAAGGATGGAAGAAAGCCACAGGCTTTCGCCCGGGGAATTGGCTCTCAGGCCGGTTCCACTGATAGAAATGCCGCATTTGGCGGCGGAAAAGAGGCAGAAATGAATCTGAGAAAATATCGTCCGCAGGACTGCGCGGAAATGGCACGGCTTTTTTACGATACCGTCCACACGGTCAACGCGGCGGATTATACGAAGGAACAGCTTGACGCCTGGGCGGACGGCCGGGTGGATCTGGAAAAATGGAACGCCTCGTTTCTGAAGCATGATACGCTGGTGGCCGTAGAGGGGGATACCATCGTGGGCTTCGGAGATATGGACGATACCGGCTATCTGGACCGATTGTATGTACATAAGGATTACCAGAAAAAAGGAATTGCAGCCGCCATCTGTGACCGGCTGGAGCGGGATGCCCGAAAGCGCGCTGCCTTCCGGCAGGAAACGGACGGAAACGCGCGGCAGACGGAAGCGGAGCGCGCCAGGCTTACCTTTACCACCCACGCTTCCATTACTGCCCGTCCCTTTTTTGAGAAGAGGGGATACGTGGTGAAGAAGGAGCAGCAGGTGGAACGCAGGGCAAACAGCAGTGCGGTTTGCCCCGGAATTCTGCTCACAAACTTTGTGATGGAGCGTGAGGAAACCCTTGAGCTTTTTCGCCTGAGCGGAGAAAGGAAGACGGAGCTGGAGGCATGCGGACGCATCCTGATGGAAAGCTTTGCTCATGCCTGGAACACGAAGGAGGAGGCGGCGAAAACCCTTCAGGAGACGCTGGAATCAGGAATTCTGATCGCCATTCGCAGAAATGGTGTGGTGGCAGGCTTCGCGGGAGTTCATCCGGAATATTCCTTCGGCTGGGAGCTGCACCCTCTGGCCGTTGCGGCCGGAGCGCGTAAGATGGGGCTGGGAAGCCTGCTCACCGCCCGGATCGAAAGGGAGGCTGCAAAAGCCGGAGCGCTGGTGATATATCTTGGAACGGACGATGAAGATGGGGCCACCAGCCTTTCGGAAGGGGATCTGTTCGAGAACACTCTGGAAAAAATTGGAGAAATCCAAAACTACAGCGGACATCCTTATGAATTTTATCAGAAATGCGGTTATCGGATCGTGGGCGTGCTGCCGGATGTGAATGGTCCCGGAAAACCGGACATTTTCATGGCGAAGCGGCTGACGGCCGCGGCGCGGGGGATGGCCGCAGCACAGGGAACGGAGGAAGAGTGACGCTTCGGCAGGGAGGAAAAAATGAAAGCAGTGGTATATGAAGGAAACGGAAAACTGGCGCTGGAAGAAAGACCTGTTCCAAAGCTGCAGGAGACGACGGACGCCATCATCCGGGTGACGCTGACCACCATATGCTCCAGCGATATCCACATCAAACACGGCGCGGTTCCAAAGGCAGTGCCGGGAACCATTCTGGGTCATGAGTTTGTCGGCGTGGTGGAAGAGACCGGAGGTGCGGTCCGCCGTTTTAAAAAGGGAGACCGGGTTGCGGTGAATGTGGAAACCTTTTGTGGAGAATGTTTTTTCTGCAGAAGGGGGTATGTGAATAACTGTACCGATCCCCATGGCGGATGGGCGATGGGCTGCAGGATTGACGGAGGACAGGCGGAATACGTGCGTGTACCCTTTGCGGACAACGGTCTGACCGCGATTCCGGATGGGGTATCGGACGAGGCGGCTCTGTTTACGGGAGATCTGCTCTCCACCGGTTACTGGGGCGCATCCATTGCGGAAATCCGGCCGGGAGATACGGCTGCGGTGATCGGTGCCGGTCCGACAGGCCTGTGCTGCATGATGTGCGCCAGACTGTATCGTCCCGCGCGCATTATTGCCATCGATGTGGATGACAGCCGGCTGGGGCTCGCCGCAGGACAGAACCTGGCGGATGTGACGCTCAATCCCCTGCGGGATGATGTGGAAAAGGAGATTCGCCGCCTGACGGAAGGACGGGGAGCGGATGCCGTTCTGGAAGCCGCGGGCGGAAGGGATACCTTCCAGATGGCCTGGAGGATCGCCCGGCCCAATGCGGTGGCCGCCATCATCGCCATGTATGAAGAACCGCAGACTCTGCCCCTTCCGGACATGTATGGAAAGAACCTGATCTTTAAAACTGGCGGCGTGGACGCCGCAAACTGCGGCAGGATCATGGAACTGATCGCGCAGGGAAAGCTGGATGCGCGCTGCCTGATCACCCACAGAACCACTCTGGATCGTATCATGGAGGCCTATGATGTGTTTGAACATAAGAAGGATCATGTGATTAAGATCGCAGTGAAGGTGAGCTGAGGAATGCTGCATCTGTTTCAGCCGCCTTTCTCAGGCAGTCCGCAGTAACTCCCGTTCCCCGCTCCAGAAGCTCCTGCGGCGTGCCGGAAAAGACTACCCTGCCGCCCTGTTCGCCGCCTCCTGGCCCCAGATCCAGGACATAGTCGGCGGCGAGGATGAGCAGCTGGTTGTGTTCCACCACAATGACCGTGTTCCCGGCGTCCACCAGCCGGTTCAACAGGTTGAGAAAATGCTCCACATCCAGAGGATGCAGCCCTCTGGTGGGCTCGTCCAGCAGATACAGGCTGTGCCCGGAGGGGGCCTTCAGAAGCTCCCTCGCCAGCTTCAGACGCTGGCATTCTCCTTCCGAAAGCGTGGTAAGGGACTGGCCCAGCGTGAGATAATCCAGCCCTACGTCCTCAAGCAGGTGGAGAATGCGTATAACGGAGTGGATCAAAGAGGCTTTCGAATGCGGAGCGGAAGCATCAGGCACGGAGGCTTCAGGTGCGGAAACTTCAGGCGCGGAAGCTTCAAACACGGAAAGCGCCTCGGCCACGGACAGATCCAGCACATCCGAGATGGAAAGGCCCAGAAAACGGACGGCGAGGACATGATCCTGAAAACGCCTGCCCTGACAGACAGGACAGGTCACCTCGCTGTCAGCAAAGAAAACGAGATGATTGCGCACAGTGCCCATCCCTTCGCAGGTTTCGCATCTGCCGCCGGGCCTGTTGAAAGAAAAGGCTGCGGCGTCGATCCGGGGAAGATTGATTCGGGAAGAAGCAGAGCCTCCGGCTCCGTTTCCGGAGGAAACCTCCCCATATTCCGCAAACAGTTTCCGTATCGGGGCGTACAGATCTGTGTAGGTGGCCACGTTGGAACGCTTCATGCGGTGGGCGGAAGCCTGTCTGACGGAAATAATGCGGGAAAACGCTTCAAGGCCCTTCACGATATTTTTTTCGCCGCTTCGATGACTGTCTTCGGCCAGAACGGAGAAAACCAGTGTGGATTTTCCTGAACCGGAGGGGCCGGTGACTACGTTCAGACAGCCGGTGGGAAAGGCTGCGTTCAGATTTTTCAGGTTGTGGAGGCAGGCCTCCCGGATCTGAATCCGTCCGCCGTCTCCGCTGCGGAAGGCCGTCTTTATCGGATGGGAGGTGCGCAGATATCTGCCGGTGATGGAAACCGGATGAGAAAGCAGCTCATTCAGTGTTCCTGCGGCGACTACTTCTCCGCCGAAACGGCCGGAGCCGGGCCCCATGTCCACGATGTGATCGGCGGCGCGCATCACATCCGGGTCGTGCTCGATGACCAGAACCGTATTCCCCAGATCGCGCAGGCGGCGAAGAAGGGATATCAGCCCCTCTGTATCCTCCGGATGCAGTCCTGTTGTGGGCTCATCCAGAATATAGATCATGCCGGTCAGCTCCGAAGCCAGGACTGCGGAAAGCTTCAGCCGCTGCAGCTCTCCGCCGGACAGGCTGGGAACTGCCCGGCTGCAGGTCAGGTATCCAAGTCCAAGCCTGCGGATGCGCTCCAGCTTTGCAGAAAGATCCGTAAGGTAGTCCTGCACCAGCTTTCTGTGAGAAGCGGGAAGGGAGGCTTCCAGCCCGCTGATCCGCTCCGCAAGCTCATCCAGAGATAATCCGTTGAGCTGAGGCAGTCTGGCTCCGTTTATCGTAACCTCCCTGCTTTCCCGTTTCAGGCGTTCCCCGCCGCAGGCCGGGCAGGGAGAGGAATGAAAATAAGCTTCCAGCTCATTCTTTTTTTTACTCCGGTTGTTCAGCCTGCGCAGAAGAACAGCTTCCAGCCCTTCAAACCGGCCTGCTGCTACAGTCTTTGGAGGCTTTTTTCCCGGAAAAGCCTGAATGAGTTCCGGGCTGGAAATACCATCGTACAGAAGGGCTTTCTGCAAAGGATCAAATTGAGAAACAGGAAGGCCGGACGGAACGGAAAGCCCGTAATACCGACAGGCCGCATAGAAGGCTTCGGTCTGGTATTCCCCGTATTTTGCCTCCCAGAAGCGGACGGCACCTTCTTCAAGGGAACGGGCTTCATCCACTGCTGCAGCCCGGTTGAGAGATCGAACCTCCCCCATCCCCCCGCAGACCGGACAGGCTCCTTCCTTCGTATTAAAGGAAAAGTCGGTGGCTGTGAGCTTTTTCATTTTCTGCCCGCACTCCCGGCAATACTGGTAAACCGTAAATTCCTTTCCTGCGTGGCCGGGGAGGAAAGCGGAAACCACCTCTTCCCTGCAGTCCGCAGCAGAAATCGCTTTTCCGCAGTGGGGGCAGGCCCGCACGCCCAGTTTTTCATAGAGCATCCGCAGTCCGGTATAGAGATCCGTCATCGTGCCCACTGTGGAACGGGGGCTGCGGTTCTGGTCAGTCTGGGTGATCACGACGGCGGGGGAAGCGTTTTTCACGCGCTCCACCGCAGGCTTTGCGATTCCCTGGAAGGACATGGCCTCCAGATACTGCCGCTGGCATTCCATATACAGGACGTCGATTAAGAGCGTGGATTTCCCCGAGCCGGACAGCCCGGTAAATACGGTCAGGCTGTTTCGGGGGATATCCAGTGAGATATGCTTCAGATTCTTCTCAGAAGCGTTTACGATGGAGATGGGTTTCATGGATGGCTCCTTTGGGCGTATTTTGATTATGAAGATTATACCAGATTACAGGAGTGGGTTCCAGAGAGATATCGCTGATACCGGTGACATGATAAAAGGCAAAAGAAATTGTAGATTCATGGATTCTGTGCTACAATCGTGACAGAAAAAGACCGGAATCGGGGAAAAGGAAAGTACGGAGCGCGTTCATCAGCGCAATGCTCCGACATGGAGGAAAAAATGGACGGACATGATATGATCGTAAACCTGAAGAACATTGAGTATCATCCACCGGAGGATCCGGGCCTGAAGATCAAGCGGGCCTTTGCCGGAGACAAGGAGATCATTCTCAGGTTTGTACGGGAAAATTTCAGCGAGAGCTGGGCGGGGGAAGCGGAGTGCGCCATTCTGCAGGCACCTTCTCAGTGCTTTATTGCAACGGAGCAGGGAAAGGTTCTGGGCTTCGCCTGCTTTGACGTGTCGGCAAAGGGCTTTTTCGGGCCCATTGGCGTGCTGGAGAGCGAGAGAGGAAGGCAGATCGGGAAATATCTGCTTTTAAAGACGCTTGACGCGATGCGCTCCGCCGGCTATGGCTATGCCATCATCGGCTGGGTGGGAGATGCGGAGGGCTTCTATCGGAAGACCGTGCATGCGGAGGTGATTCCGGACTCTTCTCCGGAAAACAGCGTCTACGCCAATCTGGTGCGGATGCCGTAGAAGAATGGTGTTTCAGCAGGAAGAAAGAAAAAAGATACCGCCGCGCCGGCAGATAAACAGCCGGTACGGCGGTATAATTTTGCGCGATAAGCCCGGCAAGCGGCCGTCATGCTTGCATGATCGGCCATTTGCCGGGCAAGTACAGCGAGCGGCATTTATGCCTTACATGCGCTTTGTGACCAGCTTTGCAGCCTCGCCGCCCAGCATCGGGAGGAAGGCGAGCACCAGCGCCATGATGATCTCGTCAAAGGAGAGAGCCACGGTGCTGAATACCGGATTCAGGAAGGGCACGTAGATGCTGGCGATCATGAACAGCACGGACACCAGCACGCACTTGTTCAGATAGCTGTTTTCAAAGACCTTCATCTTAAAGACGGAGGTGGATTCGGAACGTGCGGAGTATGCGCGCAGCAGCTCGCCCAGAACCAGGGTGAGGAAGCAGGCGGTTCTCGCAACGTCCAGAGAATCATGCACATACAGTCCATAAACAAAGGAACCGAGGGTGCCGAGCGCCAGCGCGATGCTCTGAATCAGGACGGCCACGGTCATCTTCTTATCCACGATGGGTTCGGAAGGATCGCGGGGCTTCCGGTTCATGGTGCCGGGCTCTTCCTTTTCCATACCCAGAGCGAAAGCCGGGAAGGCGTCCGTGATCAGGTTGATGGAAAGAAGCTGGATGGCAACCAGCGGCGTGGGCAGGTTGGTGAGCATGGCCAGGAAAATGACCAGGATCTCACCGATATTGCAGGAGAGCAGGAAGCCGACTACCTTACGGATGTTGGCGTAAATGGTACGGCCCTCCGCAACGGCGCGCACAATGCTGGCGAAGTTGTCGTCGGTCAGGATCATGTCGGCCGCTTCCTTGGATACGTCGGTTCCGGTGATTCCCATTGCCACACCGATATCAGCATGCTTCAGGGAAGGAGCGTCGTTGACTCCGTCTCCGGTCATGGCGGCGATGTTTCCGTTCGCGCGGACAGCGTCCACCAGGCGGACCTTATGCTCCGGAGATACGCGGGCAAAAACGTTGGTGGTTTTCACACATTCGCGGAGCTGCTCGTCGGTCATTTCATTGATTTCACGGCCCTCTACGGTCCGGTCGGTCTCGATGCCGAGCTGGGCGCCGATGGCGCTTGCGGTGATCTTGTGGTCGCCGGTAATCATCTTTACCTGAATGCCTGCGGTCTTGCAGACGTCGATGGCGGCCTTCGCCTCTTCTCTGGGCGGGTCGATCATGCCGACCAGACCGACGAAGATCAGGTCGTTTTCAGATTCCGGAGAAGGATCGGCCTCATTCATGGTGCGGTATGCCACGCCGATCACACGAAGCGCAGACTGGGCCATATCCTGATTGACGCCGAGGATTTCCTCCCTTTTGGCATCCGTAAGAGGATTGACCACACCTTTTTCCTCGATCCTGGTACAGCGGCGGAGCAGCTCGTCCGGAGCGCCCTTGGTGTACATGGTGATGGAATCCCCGATCTTATGGAAGGTGGACATGAGCTTTCTGTCCGAGTCGAAGGGGATTTCCTGCACGCGGGGATATCTGCTTTCCCATTCCGCCTTCTTCATGTCGTGCTTGTAGGCAAGAACCACCATGGCGGCCTCGGTGGGATCGCCCACGATGGTCTGATTGGCGGGATCATAGGTGGCGTCGTTACATAAAAGCGCGCCCTCGATCAGGCGGTCAGGGAAAGATGCAGGCACATTTCCTGCCTCATCGGTGATCTCACCCTCCGGGCTGTAGCCCGTACCGCTCACGTTGTAATGACCGGAAGCGTCGTAAAGCTTCTGAATGGTCATCTTGTTCTGAGTCAGCGTTCCGGTCTTATCCGAGCAGATAACTGTGGTGCTTCCCAGGGTTTCCACCGCGCTTAAGCGCTTGATGATGGCGTTGCACTTGACCATCTTCTGCATGCCCATGGCGAGGACCACCGTAACGACAACGGTCAGGCCTTCCGGAATGGCGGCAACGGCCAGGGAAACAGAGGTCATGAAAATATCGAACAGCTCCATGCCGTGAAGCAGGCCGAGCAGGAAAATGACCACGCAGATGGCGAGGCATACGATACCGAGAACTTTTCCCAGGCTGTCCAGCTTCTTCTGAAGCGGGGTGGACTCATCGGGGGTATCATTGAGCATGCCTGCGATATTTCCCATCTGGGTCTGCATGCCTGTTTCGGTGATGACGCCTCGTCCGCGTCCGTAGGTGATGACCGTGCCCATGTAGCCGCAGTTGATGCGGTCGCCCAGGCTGGCATCCTCCGCAAGCACGGCGGAAGCGTCCTTTTCCACGGGAACGGATTCGCCCGTGAGCGCGGCCTCGTCAATTTTCAGATTGACGGATTCGATCAGCCGCAGGTCGGCGGGAACATAATCGCCCGCTTCCAGAATGGCGATATCGCCCGGAACCACGTCGGAGGAAGGAACCTCAATGATCTGTCCCCCGCGCAGAACCTTCGCGTGCGGACTGGCCATTTCCTTCAGCGCCTTCAGCGCATTGCTCGCCTTGTTTTCCTGATAAACGCCAAGGAAGGTATTCAGGACGACGATGGCGAGGATGATGATACCCTCCAGCGCCTCTCCCAGAAAAATGGAAATTACGGCGGCAATCATCAGAATGATCACCAGGAAATCCTTGAGCTGCTCCAGAATCATCTGGATCAGGGATTTCTCTTTCCCTCCCTCCAGACGGTTGTGTCCGTATTTTTCAATACGTTTTTCGGCCTCTTCTTTTGTCAGACCGCTGGATGCGTCCACCTGAAGCTCTTTGGCCGCATCAGCCGCTGACAGGCTGAAAAATGGTTTCATACAGTTACACCTCATTCCTTTCTTATGTTTTTCCCAGCATCAGGCTGGTTTCCTGAGTGTAAAACCATGCGGACAGGAAAAATCCGCATGGGAATTATTATATCAGATTGTCCGCGGGTTATAAATCATATAATTGAAAAATGTAGAAAATTTTGCTGCTGCCCATTCAGGTCTGCCGAAGGTCGGGCAAAATGGGCAATCTGGCAGCAACAAAATCTTTTCAAACGCTTCTTTTTGTTGTATTGTGAAAGAAAGGGAATTGTCCGGCTTCGGGCCGGGAGGAAAGGATAATGGGAAGATGGAGCAGGTGAAGGCAATCGCACATATCCGTACGGATTTTCCGGAAAAGTTCGGAATCCCCAGGCAGAGCGGCCTGGTGGAGGAACTTGAGGGGAAAATAGTGTTTGAACCTGAATACCGGCATCCGGATGCGGTCCGGGGGCTGGAGCAGTTCAGCCATATCTGGATTCTGTGGCAGTTCTCGGAGAATGAACGGGCGGGCTGGTCTGTTACAGTGCGTCCGCCGCGGCTGGGAGGAAACACAAGAATGGGGGTGTTCGCCACCCGTTCGCCTTTCCGTCCGAATGGCATCGGATTATCCTGTGTGCGCCTGAAGCGTGTGGAACTGACGGAGAAGGAGGGGCCGGTCCTGACTGTACTTGGCGCGGATTTGATGGACAATACGCCGATTCTTGACATCAAGCCCTATATTCCGCTGACGGACTGTCATCCTGAGGCCTCGGAGGGATATACGAAGGAAACCAGGAAGCATGCGCTTCAGGTGGAATTCCCTGAAGAGCTGCTTGCCAGGTATCCGGAGGAAAAGAGGAGGGCAGCGGCAGCAGTGCTTGCCCAGGATCCAAGGCCCGGCTACAGCAGCGATCCGGAACGGATCTATGGCGTGGCCTTTGCCGGATACGACATCAAATTCCGGGTGAAGGACGGGGTGCTGACGGTCTGTGGGCTGGAAGAGGTACTTTGAAGTAAAACGCCGTTTCTGCGGCGGCAGATGAAGGAGGTTTATATGGACAAAAGAACGAGGGTGCTGAATGCGATGAACAAAAAGGAAGTGGACCATGTGCCTGTTGGCTTCTGGTTTCATTTCAGCGGAGAGGAGGCAATGGGGGACGCCTGCGTGCAGGCCCATCTGAACTATTACAGGGAGACAGATCTGGATTTTTTGAAGATTATGTGTGACGGCTATTTCGCCTGGCCGCTGCCGGAAATCCGGGAGGCGGAAGACTGGAACCGGGTGGAGCCGCTTCCTGCGGACCATCCTTTTATCCGGGAACAGGTAGAGCGGGCGGCAGCCATCGTCCGGGAAATCGGAAAGGAACGCTGTGTCTTTTATAACGTGTTTGCTCCTTTTTCCTCTCTGCGCTTCGGAATCGAAGCGGCGGGACTTCCGGATTCCATGATCATGGAGCATATCAGAAAGGACAGAAACGCCGTCATGCGCGCGCTGGATGCCATCGGGCAGACCAATGCGCTTCTTTCTGAGCTTCTCATTACGGAGGCCAGTTGTGACGGAATTTATTATTGCGTACAGAGCGGGGAGTATGACCGTTTCCTGCCCGAAGAATACCGGAAAATCGTGCGCCCCTCCGATCTGTATGTGCTGGAGCATGCCAATCGTTTTTCCGAAAATAATATTCTTCACATGTGCGGCTGGGCGGGGGCGAGAAACCGCCTGGAGCTGTGGAAGGATTATCCGGCGAAGGTGATGAACTGGGCGGTGTTCGTGGAAGGGCTGAGTCTGGAGGAAGGCCGGTTTTTCTTCGGCGGGAAAACGGTGCTGGGCGGTTTTGAGACCCACTGGGACGGAAAAATCCAGCAGGGCGTGCTGTATTATGGCACAAAAGAGGAACTGCAGACTTATACCAGAAATCTGATTCTGAATTACGGAAAGACCGGCCTGATGCTGGGCGGAGACTGTACCGTGGACGCGAAGATCGACAGGGAGCGGCTCCGCTGGGTGGCAGAGGCGGCCAGAAGTCTGTAGGAGCCTGTGTCAGGAGAGAAGAAGAGGGAACTGAATGGGCTTCTGAATGCGGAGATGAAAAGAAAAAGAAAGGGAAGGGATAAACCAATGGGAGCGGATAAAATTAAAAGACTGCAGAAACGGATGCCGGAATCCATGGAGGCGGCACTTTTTTGTGACGGAGCGAACCGGTTCTATCTGACCGGGATGAGGTCCTCAGCAGGGAACGTGCTGATAACCCGTGAAAGGGCATGGCTGATCATTGATTTCCGATATCTGGAAGCAGCACAGAAGAAGGTCACGAACTGCGAAGTGGTTGAGGAAAAGAATCTGTATGAACAGGTGCAGGCAATCCTGAAAGCTGAGGGACTGAAACGTCTTTCGATTCATTCCGGACTGACTACGCTGGAGGGCTTCAGAAGGATGGAGGCATCCATGCCGGAGCTTATCCTGGACAGCTCGGATGCGCTCGCCCGGCTGATCGACGATCTTCGCAGGGTAAAGGATGAAGAGGAGATTGCCTGCCACAGGAAAGCACAGGAGATCACGGATCATACCTTTTCCCATATCTGCGGTTTTATTCGTCCGGGGGTGACGGAAATTGATATTGCAAGAGAGCTGGGCGTGACGATGACGGAGCTTGGCTCCGATGAAAAGGTATTTGGCTTTATCGTGGCCTCCGGCCCAAACAGTTCACTTCCTCATGGCGTGGCTACGAACCGGATCGTTCGAAAGGGCGATTTTGTCACCATGGATTTTGGAGCGGTTTACAACGGTTATATGGCTGATATGACAAGGACCGTAGCTGTAGGCAGTGTAACAGATGAGCAGAGAAAGGTGTATGAGACAGTCCGGGAGGCGCAGAAGCGCGCCTTTGATGTCATCCGTCCTGGAGCGGTCTGCCGGGATGTGGATGCGGCAGCCAGGGATTACATCTATGCGGAGGGATATGAAGGCTGTTTTTCTCACGGGCTTGGCCACAGCGTTGGCATCGAGATTCATGAACAGCCGCGTTTCAGCACAGCATGCACGGATCGTCTGACCGAGGGGATTGTGATCACGGTGGAGCCGGGAATTTATCTGAAAAACCGGTTTGGTGTGCGGATTGAGGACCTGGTGGTGGTCAGAAAGGATGGCTTTGAAAATCTGACTACCAGTCCGAGAGAACTGATTATCCTGTAAAAAGGCGCGCTCCAGCTCGATTTCTCCGGAAAAGCCGGACAGAGCCGGCTGCTTCCGGTAGGAACGGCACAGATCTTCCATGCGCAGCAGATACCCGCAGGATTCTCCTGTCATTTCCGCTCACCATCCTTTCTCTGTTTCTCAAGCCGGTTCAGGCGGCTATACAGCGCCTTCTGAACGGCAGGAGCGATGGGCCAGTAGATGAGCCAGCTGATGGCCCATATGCCAAGATAGAAGCTGATAAGAAAGTAAATGCAGAACACCAGCGGCCAGTAGGAGGAGAGGATTCCCCGCAGAATGCCCTCCTCCCGCAGTCTGCTTCCGGTTTTCCCGGTCCGGCCCTCTTCCTTTAAAAGCAGCGCATAGACCTTTTTCTGGGCGTGGGCCGTCAGAAAGAGATAGAGCGCGATGGCAAGAAAGAGAAGCAGGAAAAAGGAACCGGTATACAGTTCATACTGGTGTTGAGAAAAATCATCCATTGTTCTGTCGGTGGAAAGCGGGACGAACACGAACGACAGAGGAGAAAAGAGCACCAGCAGGATGCCGATCGCAAGCGTGACCGCATACTGCGGGACAAATTCCTCGCGCTGTCTGCAGATATGGTCTCGGAGGGAAGGCGCGATGATGAGAGGAGCCTCTTTCAGAGACCGGTACTGCGCGGACAGAGAGCCTGCGTAGATGGTAAGAATCAGCCCCAGAATCAGGCAGACAGCCAGAGAGAGAACCATGAGAAGCATTCCGCCTGCCCTGGCCATACTGCCGGGAGTCTGAAGCAGGCCGCCGGATACAAGCAGTCCTCTGACCAGAAACAGAAAGGCCGGGCCGAGCAGAAACAGGCTGATTCCAAACGCCATAATCCGTGAGATCCGGATTTTATCCCGGATGATCTGGTCGGCCTGCTCCTGATCAAGATAGATGGCCTGAGAGCCGGTTTCCCGGGAGCCGCTGCCTTCAGATTCCTCTGAAGAAAAGTGGAAACCGTTCTGACCGGAACGGGCGGACTTCCGGCCTTCCTGTACGCCGGCGGAGCCTTCGGGAGCCTGAAGATCCAGTTCGGCCAGCAGCTCGTCGATATTTCCAAATTCGGAAATGACGATGCCCACCGCCTCGTTTTCCGATTTTCCCTCGCTCTTCAGCTCTTCGTACTTATCCTCCATGGTACGGAGCATGTCGTTCTCCAGACGGATGATCTGGGGAGTCTGTGGGAGCCTTGCGAACATGTTTTCAAGATAGGTTCTGATCGTTTCCATAAGCAATCCTTTCCGCTTCCACCCTGGAAGCACAGCCTGATCTGTTTTGTCCGATAAAACGCTCACTGTGAAAAATGAAATGGGCGCAGAAGCGCGTCCGGGCCGTCAGCGTCGGATGAAATGTTCCACCACTTCTCTGGTAACGCGCCATTCCTCGCATTTTTCTTCATAATAGGCTCTTCCAGCCGGCGTGATCCGGTAGTAGGTCCTGCGCCTGCCCTCCGTCTCGTCCCCGTAGAAGGATTCAATATAACCGTTCTTTTCCAGACGGGTGAAGGCGGAATAGAGGGTGGTTTCCTTGATGATATATTTTTCGTCGGTCAGGCGACGGATCTGCCGCGAGATTTCATAGCCGTAGGAGGGCTGATCCAGAAGCAGAAACAGGATAAAGGTATCGTTGTAGCCGCGTATGACATCGCTGCTGATCATGGGACCGGCCTCCTTTCCGAAAACGGCGGCATCTGCATCAGAGATCAGGCCGCCGGAATTGAATTTACTACGACTGTCATACTACGTCTGTCGTAGTAAATTCAATTTAACATATGAAAGAGCAGGAGTCAATAGGGGAAAATAAGTCCGGCCGCGGCAAAGCGAAGCCCTGTCGTGCTCCGGAATGAAGCGAAGAATCCGGGCCGCTCAGAAGCAAACCCGGATTCTTGTGCTGTTCATCCCCAGCACGCAGTCATAGTCCACGCTGTCCGCAACCTCCATCAGCACACGGATGGGATCCGCCGGATCCGCGTTTTTTCCCTGAAAAGAGGTGGGAGAAAAGGGGCGTCCGCTGCTGCGGAAGTGGATCTGTACGGCGTGGTCCTGAATGGAAGCCAGAATATCGATACCGCCCGTTTCTCCACCGGCCTCCCACTGCTCCATGGTGTAGACGGACATTTCCTCTACGGCCAGACCGATGATGGAAGCGTTTTTGGAAGGAATGCCATGCTTTTCGGCAAAGGAGATGATTTCCCGGGAAGCGTTCACCGCTTCCTGGCGGCTGTGACCGATTGTGACGTCAAAAAGAGCGCCGGTATCTTCGGCCGGGAGAGGATAAAGCTGGACGGCTTCTCCGTTTTTGCGCGCCCGGTTCCAGGAATAGAGCAGGACGACGGCCATGACCAGAAGGAAATTGACGGGGAAGGCAATCCAGATTCCCCGGATGCCGAAGAACTGGCCGAGAATCCAGCAGACTCCTCCCAGCACAATGGCATCCATGAAGCTGATCAGGAGCGGTTCTTTCTTTTCGCCGATGGTCTGAGCGTACATCATGATGGAAACCTGAATATTCCTCAGAATATAACCCAGTGAAAAGACCCGGATGGCCCAGATGGCTTCAGCAGCCGTCCGGGCGTCTGTGATGTCGTAAATCCGAAGAATCAGCCCGGGAAAGGCTTCGAAGAGCATCAATGCAGCTGCGGTGAAAATCACCAGATACCGGTTGGTCTGTCGCAGAACGAAACGGATGCCCTTCCGGTCCCGTTCTCCGCTGAGAACGGCGACGATGGGAATCATGGTCTGTACCACGCCCGCCACAAACAGGGAAATGAAGCTGAAGGTCTGCATGCAGAGAGAAAAGAGTACAAGGCCCATGCTTCCCGCCAGAGCCTGCGCCAGGGCGTTGATCACCACATACCGGAATACGAAGCCGAACTGGTTGAATGCGCTGCCGATTCCCCGCATGCAGAAGCCTGGAAGCATGCGGATATCTTCCATGCCGATTCCGGTCAGCTTCAGACCTGTGCTTCCGGTACCCGCTTTCTGCGGATCTGTTCCATGTCCGGTCCTGTGAATGACGATGACCTCGATGAGCAGTCCTGCCGCATATCCCGTGGCCGTCGCGTAGGCGGTTCCCTCCACGCCCATATGGAAAACCAGGATAAAGACATAATCCATAATGATGTTGAGAATATTCGCCGTGGCAAACACGACGGTTGAAAGATTGGGGTGTCCCTCATTGGTCACGAAATAGGTGAGGCCGGTTGTGCCGATCATGATGGGCGCGGACAGAAACTGTGCCCGCAGAAATCCCGCCAGCGGTCCGGAAAGCTCCGGACTGTCCGTAAGCAGGCCGGCGAGAGGACTGGAAGAAAGGATACCCGCAGCCAGAAGAAGAAAGCCGATGCCGAGCATGGCATACATGGAAACGGAATACACCCGTCTCGCCGCCGGTCTGTTTCCCTCTCCCAGCAGGACGGCATACTGAGAGCTGCCGCCGATGCCGATCAGGCTGTAGACGACGGCATAGATCAGGACGACAGGCATGCCCAGGTTGATCAGCGCCAGCGCGTCGCTGCCCAGCAGATTGCTGACCACAATACCGTCCAGAAATTCGCTCAGAGAGCTTGCCAGACTGGCCAGAATCATGGGGACCAGATATTGACGGAATTTTTTCCGGAGCAGATTTCCACTTCGATTCATCCTTATAATTTCCTCCTCTGTCAGGGTGACTGACGTACCGGGGCTGAAAACAGCTTTCCTTTATGCTTTTTCTTCTATTGTTCCGATGATGCTTTCATCTGTACCGCAGGCGGGAACCTCCAGGGTGACGCCAAAGGCTTCCAGAAGCAGTTCAAAGCCGGTCCGGCCGATGGACGACGGAGCATAGACCTCCTTTGGAATTTCAATACATCCCCCGGGACGAATGGAGCAGATCAGGGAATGCAGAAGACTGACCCGTTCCTCCAGACTGTATTTTCCCTGCATCAGGAAAATGCCTGTATCTGCCTGGGCTGCCGCGGTGGACAGTTCGTCAGGAGTATGCCACTGCGCTCCGTCAGACGTATTTTTTTCATCCGCGAGAATCCGGATGAAGCCCTGTCTGCCTGCCGGAGAAGGGACGGAGGGCAGGGACCGGGGATAGTGTTCCATTTTCCCGTTCATCTGGAACAGAGCGGAAAAGCACCGGGTTTCAATGGTACGGATGAGCTGATAATCCCGCCATACTTCATTTTCGTCCTCGCTGTAAAGGAGAATGTTGCCCGGAGCGCTGTCAAGATCCACCGTTTTCGGAAGCTGGAAATCTGCAAAGGCAGGAGAGAGGCTTCCTCCAGCATAGGTTTTCAGAGAATGAAGCAGGGTCAGGACAGGATAGGAATCCACTGCTCCGCCTTCCGGCGTGATGAAAAATTTGTTCATCAGAAATCCGTTAGTCCGGTATTTTTTCTTTCGGTCCCGTTCAAACGCGTCCGGGTCCAGATAGGAGTCCAGGGAGGCATCGGTCAGATGATGCCCAAGCAGCCGGTCCAGCATGGACCTCATGAAATGCCCGCCCATCGGCCTTGCGCCCACCTCGATCAGCACGGGGCCCGTTTCCGTCAGCATGTATTCTCCATGGCTCGGACCGTACCGAAAGTCCAGCGCATCCAGTACCCGATAGGCATATTCCACCATCTCCGCGTGGCCGGCTTCCAGCCTGCGGAGAATCCGGGCATAATTATAGGCGTTGCCGCTCTGGCCCCTGCGCACTTTGTCATAGACCCAGATGTCCGTGACACGGTGTACGCCGTTCCTGCTGACGGTATTGACGATATATTCCGTGCCCTCGATCCGTTCCTGCATGATCAGGCCATCGCCCCGTTTGCCGAAATAATCAGAGTTTTGCAGCTCCTCTTCAGCCGCCTTTTCCGCCTCCTCGAGGGAATTGCAGAAATGCAGTCCCATGGTTGCCGCACCGGCCACCTGCTTGATGACCACATGAGGGACTCCAAGCTCCTTCCAGTAATCCCGGACCTCCTGAACGGAGTGAACCACCCTGCCCCGGATACTTCGCAGGCCGTGGCTGCGCAGAGCTTCCTGCATCAGATCCTTGTTCAGATGGAGCTGGCTGGAAGAAGGGGGATTGCCCGGAAGAGAAAGGGCCTGCGCCAGTCTGTCCGCCAGCACCACACCCATTTCACTCCCCGCAAGGACGCAGGCGATGTCGTAGGGTTTCAGGGCGGTCAGCAGATGTTCAAAACAGCCGTCGTCCGGAATCACAATGGTGCGGTCAGAAAGCTGCTTCCGGCAGGCGGAACGGGCGTTTTCATAATAAGCCTTATCCTCTTCCTTTCCTTCAATATAGGGGTAGATCACCAGGGGCTGATACCCCCTGTCCAGAATATTCTGTTCATAAAACAGTCCGGTGGATATCGCTTCCACAATAACAATTGCTTTCATGTCTGCCTCCATTCTTTTTCCGCTTTCCGGGTTTGGCTGACGCAAACCTTCCTTAATGATAAAAAATACCTGTCATTACTATAAAGGGATGGTTACAGGCTGACAACCCCAGGAAGGGCAGGCGGGAGAAAAAAAGGCGGAGTGGCATGAAATCTGAAGTTTTGCAGGGAATCCGCGTGCGGGCCTTGCTTCCCCGCAGAAATATGGATACAATAGGAACGGACACAGAACAGACGCATAAAAAACTTCAGTATGGAGGATCAGGTGACAAATATGCAGATTGAAAGACAGAAGCTGTTTGATATTGTACGGGAAGGCGGGGCGCTGTTTCGTAACAGAGAGGAAGCGGCCCATGTTAAGGTAAAGGGCGTGTCGGATTATGTGACGCAGGTGGATTTTCATGTGCAGGAGCAGATCCGGACAGGGCTCATGCGGGAATGGCCGCAGATACAGTTCATGGGAGAGGAGAAGGACAACAGCGACATCGATTTTACGAAGGCTGTCTGGATTCTGGATCCGGTGGACGGAACGACGAACCTGATTCACGATTTCCGTCAAAGCGCGGTTTCGTTGGCTCTCTATGATGGCGGAAGGCCGGTCTGCGGCGTGGTCTATCAGCCTTATACGGAGGAGCTTTTTTATGCTGCGGCGGGAGAAGGAGCTTTCCTGAACGGAAAGCCCATACACGTGAGCGGCGCGCAGACCATGGAGGAATGTCTGATTTCCATCGGAACCGCGCCCTATGAGCATGAGTACGCAGACCGGAATTTCGATCTGTTCAAAAGGATCTTCCTGGACTGCCAGGATATCCGCAGACTGGGGTCGGCGGCCATCGACCTGGCCTATGTGGCCTGCGGCCGGATCGACGCTTTTTTTGAGATGAACCTGAAGCCCTGGGATTTTGCCGCCGGACGCATCCTGGTGGAGGAAGCCGGCGGAACGGTCACGGATTTTTCCGGAAACAGCCCTGATTTCCGGAAGAAGGGCAGCATCCTCGGAAGCAACGGAGCCATCGGGAGACTGCTGGTGGAGCGGTATATGAACAGCTGAAGCGGTTATGAACAGCTGAATTCTCTTGACAGATGAGCCTGGCATGGGCAAAATAATAGCTGAAACTCTGAATAAGAAGGAAAAAAGGAACACAACGGGATGAAAAACAGAAACAGAAGAATAATTTTTTCCCTGGTAATTGCCGCAATAATGCTTTGTTTCCAGCCTGTGACAGGCCTGACCGCACGGGCTGAAGGGCTTCCGACGGGCGCACAGGCGGAGGCACAGCAGACCGGTGATGTTGCCTGGCCGGCCGGGGCATTGATACAGGATACGGCCGCGCAGAGTGCACAGGAAGCCGCGGCAGCAGCCGTTCAGGCGCAGGCGGACGCCCTGATGGCAGCCCATCTTGCCGCCTGGCAGCAGGCCCAGGAGGAATATGCCGCGCAGCTTGCGGCCTACCAGCAGGCGCTGGCAGAGCAGCAGGCCGCAGCTCAGCTCGCTGCCCAACAGCAGGCAGAGGCAGCCGCTCAGCTTTCCGCCCAACAGCAGGCCGCAGCTCAGGAGGCCGCAGCCCAGGTGATCGCAGCCGCTCAGGCAGCGGCAGAAGCCCAGACCAACAGCCAGCCTTCGCAGGACGGCCAGAATGTGACCGGAGCTCCGGCAGGCGTTCCGACTTCTCTGGCCGGGAAAACGGTTTCTATTCTGGGAGACAGCATCTCCACTTATCAGGGCTGGATTCCGGAAGGGTATGCATGTTTTTATCCGGATCCGGACAATGATATTAAGGATGTATCCCAGACCTGGTGGATGCAGGTAATTCAGAATACGGGAATGAGTCTTCTGGTAAATGGCTCCTGGTCCGCCAGCGCGGTGTGCGGGGATTCCCGGGCGGAGGACTCCAGCGCGGGCTGCAGCAGCCGTCGGATTGTGGATCTGATGGGAAATACGGGAACAGTACCGGATGTGATCCTGGTGTATCTGGGAGCAAACGACTTTTTTGCCTCGATTCCGCTGGGAAAATTTTCCGGTACGGCTGAGTACCGGAACGATCATTATATCTGGGATTTTACGGAAGGTTATGAGCTGATGCTTCAGAAGCTGCAGGCGGTATATCCCACCTCGAAGATTTACTGTATGACCCTGATCGAAGCGAATTCCGGTGACCATCCCAGGGTGAATGCGAACGGAAATACCATTGCGGATTATAACAGCAGAATCAAACAGATTGCGGCAGCCCATGGGATTTCTGTCATTGACGTGCACAACTGCGGGCTGGAGGTTTATGAGCTGGGCCGGTTTACCAGTGACGGAACCCACCCGAACCGGGAGGGTGCGGCGAAGATGGCGGCCTATGTGACAAACGCTCTCCTTATGGGCGGCTGATGCTCTTTCACGGACGGGAGGAAGGTATGGTTTCCTGGCTGGTATTGATTTTGACAGCGGTATATCTTTATCATGGATATTTAAGCCGCAGGATGGACAGACGCAAGCTGTCCCACAGCTCCTACTATGATGTTGCCTACGGCGGAGAGAAGAAATGTGTCGATCAGGCAGCGGCCATTCTGAAGGATGTTGGCGGATATGGAAGGCTTCTGTCGGACTGGCATTATTTGTCGGACAACGGTCCGGCTTCGGCGGATGTGATCCTGATCCATGAAACCGGCGTGTACGTGCTGGAAACAAAGGATTACGGCGGCTGGATATCCGGAAATCCTGAGGACGAATACTGGGTGCAGACGCTGGGAACCGGAAAATATACCTCCTGCCAGAACTATTTTTATAATCCCCTTCTGAAGCTTTCCGGATGTATCGGATCCATGAAGAAGGAGCTGCCGGACATGAAGTGGCTGCCCTATTATTCCCTCGCGGTGTTCGGCAACGGCTGTGAGCTGGAAAATGCCGGACTGTCCGATGGCGAAAGAAAAATCATTTATCTGAAGCAGCTTTCCTATACCATGTACGGCATGATCCGTTCCTCCCGCAAATTTCTTTCCAGGCAGGTAATTGATGAAATTTATGAGCGGCTGCAGGAGAGAAGAACGGTTACCGGGCTTGACAAAAGCCCGCGGCTTGATTATAGTAAGAACAGACCTGACGGCAGAAAAGCTGTCTCAGGATGATTGATAAAGATGAGGAAGAAGAGGAGTACGCATATCTCTTCACCAGAGAGGACTGCCCGCAGGCTGGAAGGCGGTCCGGGAGCAGGATGTGCGGAAGGTAGCTTTGGAGTCGGAAGGCAGAACAGGGCGGACGGTGCAGACCGGAAAGAGAACGCCTCCAGTAAGCTTTCACGCTTCATCCCCGTTAAAGGATGAGACTTGTTAGATGTCATACCCTGGCCACGCACTTGCTGCGTGGTCAGGGCCGAAATGATTCGATGGGCGATTTGGCTTCGTGAAGCGAACTTTAAATGCCAAATCGCCGGTTGCTGGTCATTATGTGACCAGCAACTGAGACTCTGACAGGAGTTGTAACGAGGCCGGATTTTCGTAAGAGTCCGGTGAACAAAGGTGGTACCGCGCAAAAGCGCCCTTTGCCCAGCAGGCAAAGGGCGTTTTCTAATGGAGGAGAACATGAGCAAAGAACTGGCAAAAACCTATGATCCTCATGGCATTGAGGAGAGACTGTATCAGAAATGGCTGGACAAAAAATATTTTCACGCGGAGGTGGACAGGAGCAGAAAGCCCTTCACCATCGTGATGCCCCCGCCGAACATTACGGGGCAGCTTCACATGGGGCATGCGCTGGACAACACCATGCAGGATATTCTGATCCGTTTTAAGCGGATGCAGGGCTACAATGCCCTCTGGCAGCCGGGAACGGACCACGCCAGTATTGCGACCGAGGTCAAGATCATCGAGAAGCTGAAGGAAGAGGGCATAGACAAGCACGATCTGGGAAGGGAAAAATTCCTGGAGCGCGCCTGGGCGTGGAAGAAGGAATATGGTGGAAGGATCACCAGCCAGTTAAAAAAGCTTGGCTCCTCCTGCGACTGGGACAGAGAGCGCTTCACCATGGACGAGGGCTGCAATAAGGCCGTGACGGAAGTGTTCTGCAAGATGCATGAAAAGGGCTGGATCTATAAGGGAAGCAGGATCGTCAACTGGTGTCCGGTCTGCAATACCTCCATTTCCGATGCAGAGGTGGTATATGAGGAGCAGGCAGGCCATTTCTGGCACATCAAGTATCCGCTGGTGGATGAAAACGGACAGCCCAGCAAAACGGAATTCCTGGAGTTCGCCACCACCCGGCCGGAGACCATGCTGGGTGATACGGCCGTTGCTGTAAATCCGGAGGATGAGCGGTATAAGGATCTGGTGGGAAGAAAGGTATTCCTGCCTTTCGTGGACCGGCAGATCCCCATCATTGCGGATTCCTACGTGGATATGGAATTTGGAACCGGCGTGGTGAAGATCACCCCCGCTCATGACCCCAACGACTTTGAGGTGGGAAAACGGCACAACCTGCCTGAGATCAACATCATGAATGATGACGCCACCATCAATGAAAACGGCGGAAAATTCGCCGGAATGGACCGTTATGAGGCAAGAGCTGCCATTGTGAAGGAACTGGATGAGATGGGGCTTCTGGTCCGCATTGAGGACTATACCCACAACGTGGGAACTCATGACCGCTGCAAGACCACGGTGGAGCCGCTGATCAAAAAGCAGTGGTTCGTGAAGATGGACGAGCTGATCAAGCCCGCCGTGGAAGGGGTGAAGAATGGAGACATCCGCCTGATTCCGGAGCGTATGGACAAGATTTATTTCAACTGGACGGACAACATCCGCGACTGGTGCATTTCCAGACAGCTCTGGTGGGGCCACCGGATTCCCGCCTATTACTGTGACGAATGCGGCGAGGTTGTGGTGGCAAAGGAAATGCCGAAGGTATGCCCGAAGTGCGGCTGCACCCATTTCACTCAGGATGAGGATACCCTGGATACCTGGTTTTCTTCTGCCCTCTGGCCCTTCTCCACGCTGGGCTGGCCGGACAAAACGGAGGATCTGGATTACTTTTATCCTACGGATGTGCTGGTGACGGGTTATGACATCATCTTTTTCTGGGTGATCCGGATGATTTTTTCCGGCTATGAGCAGATGGGCAAGAAGCCCTTCTCCACCGTGCTGTTCCACGGTCTGGTGAGAGATTCCCAGGGAAGAAAGATGTCCAAGTCTCTCGGAAACGGTATCGATCCGCTGGAGGTGATTGATAAATACGGCGCGGATGCCCTGCGTCTGACGCTGATCACCGGAAACGCGCCCGGAAACGACATGCGTTTCTATTATGAGAGAGTGGAAGCCAGCCGCAATTTTGCCAACAAGGTCTGGAACGCTTCCCGCTTCATCCAGATGAACATGGAAGGAAAAACGATTCCAGGAAATATTATTTCCGCGAATGCCGCAGAGCACCTGCAGCCCGTGGATAAATGGATTCTTTCCCGTCTCAATAACGTGGTGAAGGAAGTCACTGACAACATGGAGAATTTTGAACTGGGCATCGCCGTGCAGAAGGTCTATGACTTCATCTGGGATGAGTTCTGCGACTGGTACATCGAGATGGTGAAGCCCAGGCTGCACGATACGGACGACGCGGACAGCCAGAATGCCGCGCTCTGGACGCTGAAGAACGTGCTTTTAAACGCCCTGAAGCTGCTGCATCCTTACATGCCCTTCGTGACCGAGGAAATCTTCTGCACTCTGCAGGATGAGGAGGAATCCATTATGATTTCTTCCTGGCCGCAGTACAGAGAGGAGTGGAACTTCCCGAAGGAAGAGGAGGAGATCACGATCATCAAGGAAGCGGTGCGCGGCATCCGCAACGTGAGAAGCTCCATGAACGTTCCGCCCAGCAAAAAAGCTCATGTGTTCGTGGTGAGCACGGATGAGAGAATTGCTTCCGCCTTCACGGAAGGAAAGCTGTTCTTCGCTTCCCTGTCCGGCGCCTCCGACGTCACCATCCAGCAGGATAAGACGGGAATCGCGGACGATGCGGTATCCGTGGTGATCGCGGGAGCCACGCTGTACATTCCATTTGCGGAACTGGTGGACATCGCGCAGGAAATCGCCCGCCTGGAAAAGGAAGAGAAGCGCCTTGTCGGTGAGCTCGCCCGTGTAAACGGCATGCTGAGCAATGAAAAGTTCCTTTCCAAGGCGCCGGAAAGCAAGATTGCCGAAGAAAAGGGCAAGCTGGAAAAGTATACGCAGATGATGGAACAGGTGCGTGAGCGCCTTGCCGCTTTGAGAAAATAGAAAAGACAGAACCTGACGCTGCCGCTTCAGACGGCGTCAGACTGAAAATGGAAGGGCGGAGACATTTCTTCGGGAATGTCTCCGTTTCCTTCGTGGCAGAAACGGAAAAGAGAATCGGAAAACGTCCCGCGAGGGAATCAGCGGGAACAAACGAAGCTTTGAAGGAGAATACAATATGCATTTCAGTTATGAGCAGGCTGTGGATTATATCCTTGACGTTCCCAGATTTACAAAAAAAAATACCCCGGAGGATACGGAACGCTTCTTCGATTTTCTGGGAAGGCCGGGAGAAAAGGCGCAGATTGTTCATGTGGCAGGAACAAACGGGAAGGGCTCCGTATGCGCCTATGTCAGCTCCGTTCTGGAAAAGGCAGGACTGCGTACAGGGCTGTTTACCTCTCCCCATCTGGTGGATATCCGGGAGAGGTTCCGCCTGAATGGGAGAATGATGACAGAAGAGGCATTTGCTGCATTCATGAATCTGGTTATGGACAGGCTTGAGGAGTTTCGGAACAGAACGGGAAGAACGGAATATCATCCCACATTTTTTGAACTGCTCTTCTTTATGGGAATGCTCTGGTTTGAGGAGGAGAAAGCAGAAGCAATTGTGCTGGAAACCGGAATGGGGGGAAGGCTGGATGCCACCAACGTGGTGAAAAATCCGGCGGTCTGCGTCATCACCGAGATCGGTCTGGACCACATGGAGTATCTGGGAGATACCCGGGAAAAGATTGCCGGGGAAAAAGCGGGCATCATCAAACATGGTGTTCCGGTCGTATTCTGGGACGGGGAGCCCTCAGCCAGTCGTGTGATTGTCGAAAAAGCAAAAAAAATGGACGCGGAAGCGATACCCGTGTCGGATCAGGAAGTCGGTTTCTTTAATTTTAAGAATAAAACCGTTGATTTTTCCATGCGCTCTGGGTATTATGAATATATTAGGGTCTGCCTGCACACCCCGGCAGTTTATCAGCGGCGGAATGCCGCACTGGCAGTAAGAGCAATAGAGGTGCTTGCCCAAAGGCTGTCCATCCCACGGAAGGCAGTAGAAGAAGGGCTTTCGGCGGCGCGCTGGCCCGGACGGATGGAGGAAGTTCTTCCTGGAGTGGTGATCGACGGGGCGCACAATGAGGACGGTGTAGCCGCGTTTCTGGAAAGCGTTTCGAAGGACGGCTGTGAAGGAAGAAGAAGTCTTCTTTTTTCCGTCGTATCAGATAAGCGCGCAGGGGCAATGGCAGAACAGATTCTGAACAGCGGGCTTTTTTCGAGGATTGCCGCTGCGCCGATGGAGAGCGGCAGATCTCTGACAAAGGAGCAGCTTAATGAGCTGTGGCAGGGCAGGGCGGAGCTGTTTGACAGTCCGGAGAAGGCCTTCGGTATTCTGATCGGAGAGAAGAAGCCGGAGGACATGGTGTACGCTGCAGGCTCCCTGTATCTGGCGGGGCAGCTTCTTGCCCGCCGGCAGAATGATTGAGACGATTAACCGGATTTTTTCTGGAGGATATAGAGTATGTTGGATTTTGAAGCGGAACTGAAGAAATTCCATCCCAGCCTTGAGGTTGATGAGGTGGAGGAAGCGATATATAAACATGGTTTGACGGATATTACGGATCTTCTTGTAGAGATTGAGAAGGACAGAAAGCCGCAGGGCGCGGAGAGAAATCGAGGGACGGAAGAATGAACTGTTATAACTGCGGAGCTCTCCTGACAGAAAATGATTTCTGCACCAGCTGCGGTGCCGATGTGAGGCATTACAAGAAGATCATCGGCCTTTCCAATATGTATTATAACGACGGGCTGGAAAAAGCAAATGTAAGAGATCTGTCCGGAGCCATCAGAAGCCTGAGGGAATGTCTGAAGCTGAACAAATTTCATATTGATGCGAGAAATCTGCTGGGGCTGGTATATTTTGAAATGGGAGAAACCGTGAATGCTCTCAGCGAATGGGTATTGAGCAAGAATCTCAAGTCTGAGAAGAACATCGCGGACGATTATATTGAAGCGGTTCAGAATAATCCGAGCCAGCTGGAAAACCTTAATCAGGCCATCAAAAAGTACAATCAGGCACTGGTTTACTGTCAGCAGGGAAGCCTGGATCTGGCTGTGATCCAGCTGAAAAAGGTGCTTTCCATCAATCCGCGCTTCCTGCGGGCACATCAGCTCCTTGCCCTTCTCTACATTCAGTCGGAGGACTGGGAGAAGGCAAAGAGAGAGTTGAATAAATGCGGCAGGATCGATGTGCGCAATACCACTACACTCCGCTATATGAAGGAAGTCAACGGAGCGATGGTGGAGGATGATAATAAGGGAGTGCACCGGAACCGGAAGACGGAGGATGTAATCAAATACCAGAGCGGAAATGAGACGATCATCCAGCCGGTTAACGTCCAGGAACCCAGGAAGGGATTTTCCTTTCTGATTTACCTGCTCATCGGTGCGGCTGTCGGACTGGCGGTGGCACTGACACTGATCATGCCTGCTCAGATGCAGGGCCTTCGGACGCAGCTCAATGAGGAAAGCAGGTCGGTGGGTGAGCAGCTGGAGAAGAAGAATGCCGAACTGAACGAACTGCAGGCTCAGGTGACTGAGCTGGAGGCGCAGAATACGGAGCTGACGAATGAACTGGACGCCTATGCGGGAACGGATGGAACTCTTCAGACGGTGGAGGATCTTCTGAATGCAGCCTATATCTACCTGGATACGCCGGAGGACATCGAAAGCCTGGCGGGAGCGCTGGAAGCGGTGGATGCGGAAAGCATGGATTCTGAAAATATTTCCGAGGCCTACCGGAACCTCTATGATAAACTGCTGGAGCTGGCAGGACCTGAAATCAGTCAGACCTGTCTGGCAAACGGAAATTCGGCTTACCGGGACGGAGATTATGATACGGCTATTACGGAGCTGGAACGGGCGTTTAATTATGATGAGACCAACAGCGATGCCCTTCTCCTTCTGGGAGATGCCTACCGCAGGAATGGTGACAGCCGGAATGCTACCCGGATTTATAACCAGGTGACGGAGCTGTTCCCCAATACCGATAATGCCAGAAGGGCGGAAAGTGCGCTCAGCGAGCTGGAGGGGTGAGAAAGAAAGAGCATGTAAAAATGCCGTTTTGTCTGCAGATATGGTTTGAGAATATAAAAACTTAAAAAATTAAATAAAAATTAAATATTTCTTTTATAAAAACGGACAAAAGAGAACTTAACCTTAAAATTTAAGGAGAGTTCTCTTTTTTGTTATTTAACATGAACTGTCATGGGGAGATTCCGATAAGTGGGACCGTATCGATGACAGCGGAGAAAGGAGAAGCTGTGAAAGTATTGGAAGAAGATTTCAGAGTTATTGACAACTGCCTGTGCATCCGTATGCCTGAAGAGGTGGATCACCATCATGCGGAAGAACTCTGCAGGATTGCGGATCACCATATTCTGGAGGAACAGGTGGAAAACGTGCTGTTTGATTTTTCGGATACCAGATTCATGGACAGCTCGGGGATCGGCATCCTGATCGGACGCTACCGGCTGATTTCCTGCTTTGGAGGAAAGGTATACGCTGCCCATCCGGACAAACAGATCCGAAGAATGCTGGAAATGTCCGGCATGAAGAAGATTGTGGAAATCGTGGGAGAAAAATGAGATGCCGCTGGCGCGGCAGAAAGCAGAGGCGGAAAACGGGAGATCCCGTTTTCCTGGAAGAATCCCTTTGGGATTCTTCACTTATGAGATGCCGCTGACGCGGCAGAAAGCAGAGGTTGAGATGAAAAACGAAATGAGGATGGAGTTTGATGCGGTTTCGGAAAACGAGGGATTTGCACGGGTGGCGGTCGCAGCCTTTGTCACGCCGCTGGATCCTACCCTGGAGGAGGTGGCGGATATCAAAACGGCCGTTTCGGAAGCAGTGACAAACGCTGTGATCCATGCCTATCCGGACTGGCCGGAAGAGAGGCCGAAGAAGGTGGAGTTGAGATGCTCCGTCAATGGAGATGTTCTACATATTGAAATTGAAGATCATGGTATCGGAATTACGGATGTGGAAAAGGCAATGGAGCCCCTGTTTTCCACTTGTCCGGATAAGGACCGTTCCGGCATGGGCTTCGCCTTTATGGAAGCGTTTATGGATGATCTGGATGTGGAATCCGCCGTGGGACAGGGCACGGTGGTCCGGATGGAGAAAAAGCTGGGAACGCTGTCCTGGGCGGAAGAAGAGGAGTGAGGGGAGGACAGCGTGAAGGAGATATCAGTGCTGATTGCACGGGCACAGGAAGGTGACCGGGAGGCCAGAGAGGTACTGATAGAGAAAAATCTGGGACTGGTCCATCATATCGTAAAGCGGTTTGCAGGCCGCGGATATGAGATGGAGGATCTGTTTCAGATCGGAACAATCGGCCTGATCAAGGCGATCGATAAATTTGATCTGTCCTATGAGGTGCAGTTTTCCACTTATGCCGTTCCAATGATTACCGGAGAGATCAAGCGGTTTCTGCGGGATGACGGACCAATCCGCATCAGCAGGACGCTGAAGGAAAACGGATGGAAGGTGAAACAGGCTGCGCAGAAGCTTTCGCACAGTCTGGGCAGGGAGCCAACTCTTGAGGAGATTTCTGAGGAAACCGGAATGGAGAGAGCGGATGTGGTGCTTGCAATGGAGGCCGGCGTGGAGGTGGAATCCATCTATAAGACGGTCTATCAGTCGGATGGAAATGAGATTCAGCTTCTGGATAAGGTGGCCTCCTCCCGCGCATCGGACGGCTGGGAGGATGAGGAAAAGGACAGGCTTTTGGACCATATGCTTCTGGAGCAGCTGCTCGAAGAACTGCCGGAAGCGGATCGTGAGCTGATCCGGATGCGATATTTTGAAAATATGACGCAGAGCGAGGTGGCAAAGAATCTGGGCATCAGCCAGGTACAGGTCAGCCGGCTGGAGAAAAAAATTCTTCTCAGCATGCGGCATAAGGTTCTGTGCTGAGGAACGGACCATGACAAATTCTGTATAAAACCGGCTCCGACTTCAAATACTGAGAGAGTATGAAGACTGCCGCAATCCGGCATGGAGGCAGGAACTGCTTACCGGATTGCCACGGCGGTGTATGAACCGAATGTTCGTGACGGGAAAGGAGCGAAAATGGCAACGCGGGAAACGCTGTATCTGAAGCTGGAGAGGAATGTGGAAACGCAGAAAAAGGAGATTCATCTCAGCGATCTGGGGAAGCTGGTGTGTGCGGATAAGGAAATTCTTGCAAGAGCAAAGGCGCTGAAGGTCTGCAGCTTCCGGGAGGAAGGGAAAAAACGGTATGTGGTCAGCGTGATGAAGATTCTGGAGGAACTGCAGAAAATTTACCCGTCCCTTGAAGTGCAGAACATCGGTGAGGCAGAGGTGATTGTGGAACGGGTGAAGGCGGAGCAGAAAAAGGGACCGTGGCTCTGGCTGAAAATTGCTTTTGTCTGCCTCATCTGCTTTTTCGGACCTGCCTTTACCATCATGGCTTTTCACAATGACATCGGCATCAGCGATGTATTCGCAAAAGTTTATGAAATGGTGATGGACGAGCCCTCGGACGGAATCACCATTCTGGAAATTTCCTATTCCATCGGTCTTGCGGCCGGGATCATCCTGTTCTTTAACCACATCGGCGGAAGAAGAATCACGAAGGATCCCACCCCCATCGAGGTGGAGATGCGCATTTATGAGGATCAGGTGAATAACGCGCTGGTGGAAACCGCCGACAGAGAGGGGGAGACGATCGATGCTTCCTGAAGGAGGTCTGTGGCTTTTTTTCCGTCAGGCAGGCCTCGCCGTTGCCGGTATAAGCGGCGGCCTGCTGGTATCGGGAGGCGTGTTCACCGTCCTGATGTCTGTGGGACTGGTGCCGCGTTTTGCGGGGAAAACCCATACCGGACGGGATGTTTTTCTTTATGAGGAAATGGTGGTGTTCGGAACGCTTATGGGAAATTTCCTCAGCGTATTCGGCTATCCCTGCTTTTTCTCCCAGAAGCTGTACGGCCTGCTTTCCGGACGGGCGGACTGGCTGTGGGAAGGACTTACGGCCTGCGTGCTCGCACTTTTCGGACTGTTTGCCGGAATCTTTGTGGGCTGTCTGGCTCTGGCGATTGCGGAGATGCTGGATTCCATCCCAATCTTTGCAAGGCGAATTTCCTTCCGCCATGGTCTTGGTCTTGCCGTTCTTTCCGTGGCGCTGGGAAAGCTGGCAGGAAGTCTGTATTATTTTTTGGGAAAATTCTTTGCTTCTTAGGAGGGGGTCATACGATATCCACATCACCCTCATGCATCATATAGCTGGCAAACACATACATGGCCGCCCAGAAAACCGCCGGATAGTCGTCCGCACAGGCAAAAATCTGCGGCCGGATGGAAAAGAAGGGAGAGATCTTGCCTATGACGGTGGAGTCCCTGACGAACAGGACGCTCTGATCCTTCTGGCGGTCCGCCTCGAGCCTGCCGTCCGGAGTCAGAATATCCAGATGGACGCCCTGGGGAGGACGGATGAGAGAGACAGCGCCGCTGCAGGGATGGCAGGTAAGCTTTCCGCGGGCGCATTCTTTACCTTGTTCCCTGGCAAGATAGAAAATGCTGCCGTTTTCCCGCAGAATCTCCGTTTCGATGACGGTTTCACCACCGCTTTGAATCAGCTTTGCCGAATCGGTGAGCTTTTTCTGAATGATGTTGATTCTTTCGCCGGAATTACCATATGCGTGTCTGGCGGCAGGAGCCGCGGATGCGGAGCCCTCCTGCCTGGCCTGGCATGAGAGATGAAAACCGCCGAGAACCGGTCTGATCTGAAGAATCATAATAACCTCCATTCCGGAGCGTCTGAGACCGGTGAGAACCGGTTATGCTGTTTGTAACGCTCCTGAATTCTGAAACGGATTACATCACGCTTCCTGTCAGAGTATATAAAATGCCTCCTACTACGCCGCATCCCAGCATGACGAAGATGGGATTGGTTTTCCCGCGCCGCAGGATGAACAGGGACACCAGGAAAAGCAGGACGGCGATCAGGTTGGTGTCCGCCGGATGCAGGGAGATGCTTTCCTGATTCCAGATGGCAAGGCATAGGATCGACAGTCCGGCAGAGGCGATGAGCGCCACAATGGCGGGCCGAAGCCCGGAAAGCGTACCCTGGATATAGGCGAGATTTCCATATTTAAAGTACAGCCAGGCCAGCACAAGCACGATGAGACAGGAGGGCAGGACGCATCCGGCCGTGGCGACGATGGCGCCGGGAATGCCGGCGGTACGTATTCCCACAAAGGTGGAGGAGTTGATGGTGATGGGTCCGGGTGTCATTTCGGCAATGGTGATCAGGTCGGTGAATTCCGTCATGCTCAGCCATCCGTGGCCCGCAACCACCTGCTCCTGGATCAGAGGGATGGCAGCCATGCCGCCTCCAAAACTGAGCAGGCCGATCTGAAAGAAACTGAAAAACAGATCCAGATAATTCATTTGGCAGGTTCCTCCTTCTTTTTGGAAAGTGTGAAAAAGGTACGTAGAATTCCGTAGATGGCGCAGGCCAGGATGATCCACAGCACGTTGACACCAAAAAACCAGGAAGCGCAGAAGGCGGCTGCCATGACAAGAACGGACAGGATGCCGCTTTCCTTATATACGCTGCCGCAGAGGTTGATGGTCACGTCTGCGATAACCGCAGCGATTCCGGACTGCATGCCCTTTAATACGGCCGCCACGATGAGGTTTTCCCGGAAGGCCGTATAACACAGCGAAATCAGAGAAATAATCACAAAGGGCGGAATGATGGTTCCAAATACGGCGATGATGGTTCCGATGATACCCGCCGTCCGGTATCCAACCAGAATTGCCGCGTTGACAGCCACGGCTCCCGGAGCGGACTGGGCGATTGCCGCCAGATTCAGCATTTCCTTTTCTTCAATCCAGTGCAGCTCGTCGGTAAATTTTTTCTTCAGAAGAGAAATGATGACGTAGCCGCCGCCGAAGGTGAAACTGCTGATCGTCAGGGTTGACAGGAACAGAGTGAGATACTTCTTCCTTTTATCCATGCGAAAATCCCTTGCCTTTCTGTTTTTTCTATTCCCACCATACCCCTTGCCTGATTATTTGTAAAATACTATAATATAATGAAGATAATAGCTATTTCATTATAGAAGAGAAAACATTTGCGGAGGAACTGTCATGACACTTCGCCATCTGAAAATTTTTCTTGCCGTTTATGAAACGGGGAGCACAACGGCCGCTGCCGAGGAGCTGCTCATCGCCCAGCCTTCCGTGAGCGTGGCCCTGAAGGAGCTGGAGGAGCATTATGGTGTCAGGGTATTTGAACGGATGTCGAAACGCCTTTATGTGACGCAGGCGGGACAGGAGCTGTACCAGTATGCCAGACATCTGGTCAGCCTGTTTGAAGAGACGGAGGATGCCATGAAAAGCCTGGGCGTTTCAGGAACACTCCACGTGGGGAGCAGCGTCACCATCGGAAATTATTTTCTGCCCGGTTACATCAAAGCCTTTCAGAAGGAATTTCCGCAGGTGCGGGTACGGGTGACGGTAGAAAATACGGATACCATTGAAAAGCTGCTTCTGGAAAACGGAATCGATCTGGGACTGGTGGAAGGAAGCATCCACAGCCCGTTTCTGGTGCAGTTTCCCTATCGGAGGGACAGGCTGGTGATGATCTGTTCTCCGGAGCACCCTTACGCTTCCTGGAAAAGCATCGTGCCGGAGGTTCTGGCTGCAGAGGACGTGCTTCTGCGGGAAAAGGGGAGCGCGGTCAGAGAGCTGTTCGACACCCGGATGGCAGAGGCAGGTCTGGAAATCGAGCCGCTCTGGGAAAGTGTCAGCACCCGCGCTCTGGTCCGGGCGGTCAGAGAAAATATGGGTGTCTCGGTCCTTCCATATTACCTGGTGGAGGAGGATATCCGCCACGGAGAGGTGAAGGCGGTTTCTGTGGAGCGGATGGACTTCACCCGGGAATTCAGTATTGTCTACCATCGGAATAAATACCACTCCAGAGCCTTTGATGCTTTCGTGAGGATCTGCGGCGGGAAGGTTGAAATGGGAGAAGAAATGGATTAGAATACAGACAATTGAGGAGGTCAGCTGCAGCTTTTTTGCTCCATCCACAGCGCAGCGGCCAGCGCGGCAAAGGCGCCGGTGAGCTTGGCGGCAATCAGCGGCCCGGTCAGATCCGGAGAGACGCCCATGGTGAAGGCGATGTGCGCACCCATCAGAGAGGCGGCGCTCACCAGATAGGCGGAGACGGCCACACGTCCGCGGGGCGTCATGTCCTTTAACATGGTCAGGGCGGGCAGGACGCTGACGGTCCCGATTAGGATGGCGGTGACGGCGGTTTCATCCAGCTTTAAAAGATTTCCCGCCTTCTGAAGGGGAACCCGGAGAAGCCGCTGCAGAAACAGGGCGGCGGGCAGGCTTCCCAGCATGACCACGCAGATGGAGGAAACGGTCTGCATGGCCTCCATGACCGGCGTGATCCACCGGCTCTGCAGATCCAGAAGATACAGGACTGCGCCGATGGTAAGGCCGAGGGTGATTAGAACCTTCAGCGCCCGAACGAACAGCCGGAAGCCTTTCAGCATCCGGGCCGGGCATTTCCAGAGCCCCAGAACCAGAAGCAGGGCGCATACCAGCAGAACGGCGAGCCGTCCAAGAAGCTGAAGGGGACTGAAGCCGAAGAGCAGGCCCCCGATGAAAAAGCCTGCCGGCATGGTGATCAGCCCGATGATGACGCCCTTCAGAAAATAGCCGCTGTCGCCTTTTTCAATTACACCGATGCCCACGGGCAGGGTGAAGGTGAGGGTACAGCCGAATACCGCGGCCACGATGATGCCGAAGAAGCCGCCCCAGTCCGGAGCATCCGCCAGCTGCACGGCGAGCTGGTAGCCGCCCATGTCAATGGCGAAAAAGCCGCCCGCCAGTGCGGGATCGGTTCCGAGTATACGCAGAGTAGGGGCGAGCAGCCGCTCCAGCAGAAAGGAAAGGGCGGGGGAGATACAGATCATGCCCGCCATGGAAAGGGCAGTGGGCCCAAGAAGCCGGAAGGCCTCTTCAAACCGCTCCCCATATCCTTTTCGGTTTCCGGCAATACAGTCAAGGCCGCCCAGCACGGCTGCGGCGGCAAAAAATATCATGATGACCCGGTTCATGGCATCCCCCTTATAGTCCGCAAAAAATGAAAGCTTCCTCCTATTATAGCGTGCGGAAAGGAGTGAGGCAAGACAAAAGAGACGAGGTAAAAATGGAAATCAGTATTCTTCTTTTCTGGCAGATTTTATCCATGTTCCTGATGCTCCTGATGGGATTTGCCCTGGTGAAAGCAGGTCTTTTGAAGGCGCAGGACAGCAGAATCCTTTCCGTTCTGCTCCTGTATCTCGCCCTGCCCTGTGCGATCCTGGATTCCTTTCAGGTGGAATATGACGGCAAAGTCCTGAAAGGGCTCATGCTCGCCTTCGCAGCAGCGATAATCTGTCACGTAATCCTGCTTCTTGCGGCGGGCTTTCTGGGAAAGACGCTGCATCTGACCGCCGTGGAAAAAGCGTCGGTCATCTATTCCAATTCCAGCAATCTGATCATCCCGATCATTACGGCGGTCCTGGGGCCGGAATGGGTGGTCTATTCCACCGCCTATGTGAGCGTGCAGCTTCTGCTTCTGTGGACCCACGGCAAGGTGCTTCTTTCCGGACAGAAGGGTGCCGATATCCGCAAGATACTCACGAATATCAACCTTCTGGCCGTTTTCGCCGGGATTTTCCTGTTCCTGACAGGCTTCCGCCTGCCGGATGTGCTGTCTGATACGCTGCATTCGGTGGGAAGCATGGTGGCCCCTGCAAGCATGTTCATTGCCGGCATGCTGATCGCCGGCATGCGTCCGAAGCAGATTTTTGGAAACAGGCGGGCATATGGAATCGTCTGCCTGCGCATGCTCGTCTTTCCTGCTGTGAGCCTGCTGGTGCTTCGCCTTCTGAAAACGGCGGCGGCCGGCGTATCCGCCGATGCGCAGACCATCCTGCTGATCACGCTCCTTGCAGCCATCACGCCGCCTGCCTCCGCAGTGATCCAGATGTCCCAGGTATATGGACAGGACTCGGAATATGCGGGTGTGCTCAACGTGCTTTCCACCCTCGTCTGCATCCTTACCATGCCGGCTGCGGTTCTGCTCTATCTGATGTAACTGCCCCGCTGTGCGGGAAATGAAAGGAGGCGGCGGCCGGTTCCCCGATTTTGCGGGCGAAGAATGTCCTGTGCATATTTCCAGCGTATGCTGCGCATACTACCCCCATAAACAGGCGTGCAGTCCCGAAAAGGACTGCACATAAGCTGCGAAGCCTGCGGCGCTCATGTATGGAGGTAGAGATGGACGAGAAGCAGAAAAAGGAATATGAACAGTATGTCAGCAGAATCACACCGACCCACAATCTGTTTTTGCAGATGATAAAGGCGTTCGTGACTGGCGGAGCGATCTGTGTGATCGGTCAGGCGATCCTGAACGTCTGTGCTGCAATGGGGCTGGACAGAGAGACCGCAGGGAGCTGGTCGGCGCTTCTTTTGATCCTCTTAAGCGTACTCCTGACCGGTTTTAACCTTTATCCTTCCATCGTGAAATGGGGAGGTGCAGGAGCGCTGGTGCCGATCACCGGCTTCGCCAATTCCGTGGCGGCCTGTGCGATTGAATTCAAGAAGGAGGGCCAGGTGTTCGGCGTGGGATGTAAGATCTTCACCATTGCCGGACCCGTGATCCTGTACGGGGTTTTCACCTCCTGGGTTCTCGGGGTAATTTACTGGGTGCTGAAAATGATGGGAATTGTATAAAATTATAAATTGTATCCACAAAAATGGTAATAAAAGTCAGGAAAGCGGGCATTGCGGGGATGTCTGCTTTTTTCTTAACTGTAAATATTAAGATTTCTCTAAGAGCCCGGGAAACCATTGACATCTTCTCCTTCGTGAGCTATGCTGAACTTGTCTTTTGGAAGCCGGAAATTCTGTCCGGACTTCAAACGTGTAATCACACATTCTGGCAGTTTCTGCCGAAAAATCTCAGTACAAAGTACAGGCGGCGGGAACCCGGGAAAATGGAAGGTATTGCGCTTATAACAGTCTTCTGAATACGTTGTTATCTTTTTCACTGACGCCGGAAGAGAAGGAACATATTCTGGAAGAAGAGTACGGAATCAGCATGGAAATGAAAATCAGGAAGGAGAAGTACATACCATGGATTCAAAAGAAGCGAAAAAAAGAATGATGGAGGGCAGGATCTATCCGCCAGGAGATGAGGAAATCATGGCAGAACAGGTAGTGTGTATGCAGAAGCTGTGGGAGTATAACCAGATCCAGCCAAAGGATATGGATAAGCGGTTCGAAAAGCTTCAGGACATGTTCGCCGAGATTGGGGAAGGCAGCTACATCGAGCCTCCGCTGCATGCCAACTTCGGCGGAAAGCATGTGCATTTCGGAAAAAATGTGTATGCAAACTACAATCTGACCATGGTGGATGATACCCATATTTATGTGGGAGACAATACCATGATCGGCCCCAATGTGACCATCGCAACAGCAGGACATCCGATTGATCCCGCACTGCGGGACGTTCAGGCGCAGTTTAATATGGAGGTCCATATCGGGAGAAATGTGTGGCTTGGCGGAGGCTGCGTTCTGCTTCCGGGCGTTTCCATCGGGGATAATACCGTCATCGGCGCAGGGAGTATCGTGACGAAGGACATTCCGGCCAACGTGGTGGCATATGGCAATCCCTGCCGGGTGATCCGGGAAATCGGCGAGCACGACAGGAAGTATTATTACAGGGACAGGAAAGTGGATGTTGAGGTGAGAGACGGACAGCTTGAATCCCTCACCTCAGAGACGGAAACCTGACAGCGTCCGGTTTCCTGAAAGAATTCTTCCGGCCTTTCCCGTCAGCGGCCCTGCGCTGCCGGATTTACATCTCTTCTCTACCGGACGTCAGGAACCCAGACGGAGACGGAGCCGCCGCCCACGCAGAAGGCGGCGCTTCCGCTCTCATCCAGCACAATGGTCTGCTTCTGGTTTCCCAGCGCGTCCCGGAAGGTACATCCGGCGAAGCGGGCGCCCATGCACATGGTTTTGCTGCCGCCGGGGCCGTCCGTCAGGATGACGGCACAGCCGGAGCCGGGGCGGTCTTCTTCTCCCAGCCGCGTCCAGCCGATGATATTATAATCGTCAAAATAGTCGATCTGTTCCCCGGATGCCGCTTCCCTGCGCAGCCGCAGAAGGGTGTCAAGCTGCGCGCCCACCGAACCGATATGATCATGGGGAATTCCGTAATAATCCCCGTAAAAGACACAGGGAATGCCCTCCCGACGCAGGAGAATCAGCGCGTAGGCAAGAGGTTTAAACCAGCCCTGCACCCAGGAGGAAAGCGCCTGTCCGGGCTGGGTGTCATGATTGTCCACGAAGGTCACGGCCCGGTCGGGGCGCTCGGCAGTCAGTGTGCCGTCGAAGATTTTGCTCATATCAAAGCAGCCATTGCTGGATGAAGCCTGAACAAAGTGAAAATGCAGCGGTACGTCAAACAGCCGCATGACCAGGCCGGATTCGTCCAGATAATGGATCAGGGATTTCACGTTCGGACTCCAGTATTCCCCGACGGCGGGAAGGCGTTTCCCTGTTTTTTTCCGAAGCTCCATGAGCCAGTGGTTGTAGAAAGGAAAACGGATGTGCTTGACCGCGTCCAGCCGGAAGCCGTCCACACCGGTCATATTCAGGTACCATTCCCCCCAGCGGTCCAGTTCCGCCACCACCTCAGGATTATTCATATCCAGATCAGCGCCCATCAGATAATCGTAGTTCCCGTTTTCCGGGTCCACCTCATCGTCCCATTCCTTGCCGGCAAATTGAAAGATTTCGTGCTTCTTTCTGCGGTCATCCCAGTCAACGCCGCTGAAATGAGTATGGTTCCACTGAAAATCAGAGTATTTTCCGCCTCTGCCGGGAAAGCGGAAGCTGGTCCAGGCAGATATTTCCTGTGCCGGCTCTTCCTCCTCATTCCGGTTGGTCTCGTCGCATTCCTCTGCCATCACGGTTTCACAGCCGTCCGCTCCCATTTTATGATTAAGTACGATGTCCGCAAGAACGGAAAGACCGGCATCGTGTAGTGCCTTAATGGCCGCAAGATACTCGTCCTTGGTGCCGTATTTGGTGGGGACGCTGCCCTTCTGGTCAAATTCTCCCAGATCATAAAGATCATAAACGCCATATCCCACATCCGCTTTCCCCTGCGCGCCCTTGTAGGCGGGAGGCAGCCATACATCAGTAAATCCGGCCTCCTTCAGATGAGCCGCATCCGCCGCAGCCCGTTTCCAGTGTCCGGCATCCTCGGGCAGATACCATTCAAAGTATTGAATCATGGTTTTATTTTCACTCATAAATTTCCTTCTTTCTGACCGAAAGAGCAGTTCAGGCTCTCATGCAGTTCTTTATGCTTCTGTATTTGGACTGTCCTGCGCGTCCCTGAAACGGTCCATCCCCGCAATTCCGCACAGCTGTGCCCCAAGAGAGTAAGCCGGTTTTTCGCCTGTCGGCTGTTCATACCCGCATCCCTTCCGAAAAAGCTTTGTTTCATTCTATCACAGTTGAAAAAAATACGCATCTGAAATCGGGACGACCGCAAATCTCCGCCTGTCTTATCATGAGGCTTCACCTCCACAATCCGCAATTTCTGAATAGTTTCCGGTAAAAATCCGGATACTAAGGAAAACGGATACGTTTGAATGAAAGCCGCCCTTCGGCGGCAGAATCAGGGGCGGATAGCGCAGCAATTATGTGCCGGAGCGTCACAAATTGCTCTTAGGCATCGCCCCTGTTGCGGCAAAGCAGAGTTTTGGCAAAGCAGAGCCTTGCTACGCTCCGGAATGGAGATTATGATGAAAGAAGAAAGAAATCCGATTCTGGGAAAACAGAGCATTGTGCTGAATGAGCCGGTCTATCTGATCGAGAGCGCATCTGTGGTGGGAAAGAAGGAAGGAGAAGGCCCTCTGGGAAATCTGTTTGATCTGGTGGGGGAGGACGATTTGTTCGGGTGCAAAAGCTGGGAGGATGCGGAAAGCTGCCTGCAGCGGGAGGCGCTTTCTCTTTCGCTGCAGAAGGCGGGCTGGAAGCAGGGGGATGTGAGATTTCTGTTTGCCGGGGATCTGCTGGGGCAGGAAATCGCCACCAGCTTTGGACTGGAAAAATTTGAGAGGCCCCTGTTCGGCCTGTATGGAGCCTGTTCTACCTGTGCTCTTTCACTGACGCTGGGATCTCTCATCATCGCCGGAGGATTTGCGGAACGGACAGCCTGCGTGACTTCCAGTCATTTTGCCAGCGCGGAAAAGGAATTCCGCTACCCGCTCGGCTATGGAAACCAGCGTCCCCTGTCCGCTACCTGGACCGTAACCGGGAGCGGGGCCTTCCTGCTCGCAAAGGCTCCGGACGGAGGGAAAAGGCCCAGAGCAGCCATCACGGGAATGACACCTGGGAAAATCGTGGATTTCGGCCTGAAGGACAGCATGAACATGGGAGCGTGCATGGCGCCTGCCGCGGCATCCACCATTAAACAGCACCTGCAGGATTTCGGCAGACGGCCGGAGGATTATGATAAAATCATCACGGGTGACCTGGGAACGGTTGGGCAGACTGTGCTTCTGGATCTGCTTGAAAAGGAGGAGATCGATATCTCAGGAAATCATATGGACTGTGGCATTGAGATCTATGACGCGAAGGAGCAGGATACCCATGCGGGAGGCTCAGGCTGCGGCTGTTCCGCCGTGGTGCTTTCCGCCTATATCCTGAAAATGCTGGAGGAGGGCGTATGGAAACGGGTTCTTTTCGCACCCACAGGAGCTCTGCTTTCCAAAACCAGCTTCAATGAAGGTCAGGCTGTGCCGGGAATCAGCCACTGTCTGGTGCTGGAAAGCCTGTATCCTGACGACGGGAACAGATGAGGGAGCCTTTTCGGAAATTTTCCAAGGAAGTTTTCCAAGGAAATTTTCCAAGGAAGTTTTCCTTGCGCAGGCCGTCCGTGCGGACTAAAATAGAAGACGGACAGAATGATGTGAATGCCGCCCTGCGGCGGAAAAGAGGTAAACCATGCGGACCATGGAATTTAAAATGGAACGCCCGGGCCTTTTAAAGGAGGGCGATCACGTGACGGTGACGGAGGGACTGCTTCCGAGCAATTATTATTATACCATTGACCCCTCTCTTGCGATGTCGGGCAACTACCCCTTCCGGGAGCGCCTGCTCGCCAGAGAAGGGGATGTGACCGAAATCGTACAGAATGAAAGAGGATTTTATGTGACGGTGTCTTTCGATGAATAGAAAGAAAGGGGGAAGAAAATATGGAACAGAAAACAGTTTTGATCGCGGGAGCTTCCCGTGGTCTGGGATTCTGTTTTGTCAGAAAGTATCTTGAGGACGGATGGCGCGTTCTGGCAGGCGTCAGAGATGAAAGCTCTCTTAAAGCGCTGAAAAAAGAATATCCGGAAAGCCTGTATCCGCTTACCATGGATGTGGCGGATACTGCTTCTGTCCGGCAGGCTGCAAAAGAAGCATCATACATAACAGACAGGATTGAGCTCGTCATTAACAATGCGGGAATTCATGCGCCATCTTCCTTTGAGGTGCTGGAGAATGCTGATCTGGATGAATGCCTTCCTGTTTACGATGTGAATGCGGTGGGGCCGCTTCGTGTGGTAAAGGCCTTCCTGCCTCTGATTAAAAAGAGCGGACAGGGGCTGATTGTGAATATTTCTTCCGAAAGCGGAAGCATCGGAGATGCGCGCCGGAATAAGGAATTTGATTACTGCATGTCAAAGGCTGCGCTGAACATGGCGACGAAGCTTCTGGACAATTACCTGTCAGGCGAAGGAATCCGCGTAATCGCGGTACACCCCGGATGGATGAGAACTGATATGGGGGGACAGAATGCTGACCTGGACCCTTATGAGACGTCAGTCCGTCTGACAGAGCTGTTTGCCGGCTTTGACAGAACGGACAGGAATCTGATTTTCATGGACAACGAGGGAAGGACACTTTCCTGGTAGAAAGAGAAGAGCCGTTACCGTTCACTGACATTGGGCCTGAACAGTAACCAGAGAATTGTAGATTTTGAGGAAGAAGCTTGTTCTCAAAACAAAATGATGATAAGATGGTAGACAGTACGGATAGAAAAGGACGCCGTATGGCGCCGCTGTGCTATATGCTGCAAATGAACGGAAAGCCGGTATGAACCGGCAGGTAGGAGGTAGAGATGTTAAAGAAGATTACGACAGAAAAAGCTCCCGCGGCGATAGGCCCTTATTCTCAGGCGATTGTGGCAGGAAATTTCCTTTTTGCTTCAGGACAGATCCCGATCAATCCGGAAAACGGCGAGGTGGAAGCTGAAGGGATCGAAGCGCAGGCTGAGCAGGTGATGAAGAACGTGGGAGCCATTCTGGAGGCGGCCGGCACCGATTATGCCAATGTGGTAAAGACCACCTGTTTCCTTGCGGATATGGCTGATTTTGCGGCTTTTAACGGCGTGTATGAAAAGTATTTTACCGAGAAGCCCGCAAGAAGCTGTGTGGCGGTTAAGGCCCTTCCCAAGAACGTGCTCTGCGAAGTGGAAGTCATCGCCGCGCTGGAAGATTGAGCATGCCGATGAAGCGAGGCATGCCGGAGAAGCGAGGCATGCCGGAGAAGCGAGGCATGCCGGAGAGACAAGGCATGCCGATAAAGCGAGGCATGCCGGAGAAGCAGAACATGCGCAGAAATGAGAACATAGTCCTGATCGGAATGCCGGGCGCGGGAAAGAGCACGGTGGGCGTGGTTCTGGCCAAGCATATGGGCCGCCGCTTTCTGGATTCCGATCTGGTCATCCAGGAAAAAACGGGAAAACTGCTCCATGAGATCATCTCCGAGAAGGGGCTGGAGGGTTTTCTCGCCGTAGAAAATGAGATCAACAGCGGTCTTGAAAAGAACGGAAGCGTCATCGCCACAGGCGGGAGCGTGATATACGGCCAGCAGGCGATGGACCACCTGAGACAGACGGGAACCGTGGTTTATCTGAAGCTTTCTTTTGAAGAAATCAGAAGCAGGCTGGGCGATCTGAAAAAAAGAGGTGTGGCCCTGAAGGAGGGCCAGACTCTTCGGGATCTGTATGAGGAAAGAATCCCTCTTTATGAAAAGTATGCGGATTTTATCCTGGAATGCGACCGGAAGAGTATCCGGACCATCGTTGAAGAGCTTGCGGAAGCACTGGAACAGATTTCAGAGAAATGAACGGCAGAGTGGAAAACGGATCTCCGGAAACTGTGTCGGAAATGTAAATGTGATGTGAACACTTTCTAGCTTTTTTGTGATTCGGTTGTTTTCCCCTTCCCCCGGGGGTATAGTTAGTAGAAAGAAACAGGAGGGTTTTGTCGGGTACAGGAAATCGGGGGATTATTAATGAGAAAAAAAATATGGGCAGCTTTATTTCTTCTGACGGCAGCGGTAAATGTGATCGCATGGAACAGCCAGGCGTTCTGTGACTGGCATGTGAAGCATCTGTTTCCGCTTTCCGTCAACCTTTACGGAAGGTTGATGTCGATTTTTCCTTTTTCTGTTGGAGAGGGGATGATCGCTCTGGCCGTCTTTTTCACGGCCGTGGCTATTCTGCTTGGCATCATGTGCATTTTCGTGAGGAAGGGAAGGATAAAGCGGCTCATTTCTGTTTTTTCCCGGACATATGTCCGTGCTTATGCCTGGGTATTCCTGGCGGTTTTCATGATCATGACCTGGAACTGCTTCATTCTGTATCATGCTTCTGAATTTGATGAGACTTACATGGCGCAGAAGGCGCAGAGGACTTATACGGACCGGGAACTGATTCAGGTGAGAAATCATATCGTGGAGGAACTGAACGCACTGACGGAGGAGCTGGAACGGGATGAAAACGGCTTTCTGGTCTATCAGGGGGATATGAAGCAGGAGGCCGTCCGCGCGATGCAGGGGCTTGGAGAAGAATATGAGCTGCTTTCCGGCTATTATCCGCGGGCAAAAGGGATTGCCGCTTCAGATTTCCTGAGCCAGCAGTATATGATGGGCTACTATTTTCCGTTTTCCATGGAAGCGAATTACAATACCAGCATGTATGTCGCAAATGTGCCCGCCACGCTCTGCCATGAGCTGGCGCACCTGAAGGGCTTCATCTATGAGGACGACGCGAACTTCATCGGCTTTCTTGCCTGCATCAGCTCGGACGATCCCTTCTACCGGTACAGCGGCTATCTGAGCGTGTTGGGCTATGTGGAAAAGGAATACAAAAAAGCTTCCGGAAAAGAGGAATTTGACTGCCTTTCGATTGCGAAAAGCGTTCGCTCGGACGATATTTTCCTCACCTCCGAGGCATGGGAAAGGGTGGAAGAAAAGGCGGTGGTCGAAACCGCGGTGGTGAAGGCGGCTTCCAACCAGTTCACGGAAACCACCCTGGTCATCAACGGCGTTTCCGACGGCATGAAAAGCTACAGCCGCGTGGTGCAGCTCCTGCTGGAATACTATGATGGGATTCTGTATGACAGCGAATTTGACCTGAACGGCGGAGCAGTGCTGGTGGAAGCGTCCGCAGAGTGATCCGGCAAAAAGCCGGCTGAGCTGACGGCCTGTCCGGGCCTGCTCAAAAGCGGGTACCTTACGGGGTACCCGCTATTTTTTCATCTTCGGATTGAAAATCAGTGAGGCGAGGTAGCCGAAAATGAGGGCCGCGGCGCAGCCAACGGCGCCTGCCTTAAAACCTCCGGCAAACAGGCCGAGAAAGCCCATTTCATCAACCGCTTTCCTGACCCCCTGAAACAGCGTATTGCCGAAGCCGAGAAGCGGCACGCTGGCGCCGGCCCCTGCGAACTTCAGGAAGGGCTCGTAGATGCCGAGCGCTCCGAGGACGGCTCCGGTACAGACCAGAAGCACCATGATCCGGCCGGGCATCAGCTTTGTCTTTTCCATCAGAATCTGAACCAGGGCGCAGATCAGCCCGCCGATCCAGAACGCGTTCAGATAATCCATACCTGACTCCATTTCCGCCGCGGACGCCGGCAGCGTATATCCTGTCATTCAGGAAAGTCCGCCATCAGATGAATTCTGAAGATTGCGCGGTCAGCCGGCAGTACAGCGGCATATTTGTATGATAAGAACAGTATGCCCTGCCGGGGGTCGGATTATGCGGGAGAAAATCCCTGTTTTCAGAAGAGACGCGGAGTCTCACAGCTCGTCATACGCCACTTCCCGTCTGTCCAGAAAGGTCCTTACCGTCCGGTCCCAGAGCACATCAGCGCTTTTGTCAGGAAGAAAGGTATGCAGGGATGTCCCGGTCAGCAGGGTCAGCGTGCCGTTTTCATATCTGCAGGTAAGCACAAGGGCCTTGATCTGATCCGCCGTAATGGAGGTTTCGGAAGGCTTCAGAATGCCGGGAACATACTGTGGCATGAGATGCAGAACAAAACGGAAGCTGACAGGCGTTTTTTTCCCGCGGATCAGCTCAAACAGAATGGGACGCATGGTTTTCCAGGGAGAGAAGTCATAGGGGCGTATCTCCGGTTCATTCCACTCCTCACTGGAAAAAAAGGCCCGGTTCATCCGGCCGTCTATGGTAAATGTATTATAGGTAGAAATGACGGCTTCCTCCAGGAGGAAGGAATCCAGAAAATCCGTGCCGAGAAGCCGGCCCATAAAATGTTTTACATCCTTAATCTGAAGCGCGATCATGGCGATCTCCTTTTCTTTGCACAGAGCCGTTTAATGCGGCTCTTTCTTTATACGATAGGAAATTTCATTTCCTATCGTATAAAAACCTTCGGTGGATCGCACTGCGGCGGAAAGGAAGATGTCGCTTACGCGACCCGCCGCAGGCGGAGAATCCCGCAAGCGGGATTCTTTTTAAAATTTCTTTGTATGCTTAAATTTTACACGATTCAGGAACGAATAGCCAGATAAAAAATCATCAGCTTTACGATTTCTTTTGGAAATTATCTTTACAAGATGTAAATATCAGTGTTATTATATGTGGTAATTAAAACCACATATTCAAGTGACGAAAATCGGAGGTAGTGTATGGCAGAAGAGAAATCGCATTCGCGATTTTTCTTCGCCCCGTCGCTACGCTCCAGAATGGAGATTATCATGAGCTATAAGATCGTTGTGGACAGCTGCTGCGAGCTGCCGGAGGAGTTTAAGAATGACAGCCGCTTTGAAAGAGTGCCCCTTGGCCTGGAAGTGGGAGACTGGCGGATACAGGATGATGAAAACTTTAATCAGAAGGAATTCCTGAGAAAGGTAGCGGAATGTCCGATCTGCCCCAGATCCTCCTGCCCTTCACCGGAACGATATCTGGCGAGCTATGAAGGGGAAGCGGAGCATGTCTATGTGGTTACCCTTTCCGCAAACCTGAGCGGCAGCCACAACAGTGCGCTGCTCGGAAAGAATCTCTTTGAAGAAAAATATGGAAGGGACGCGAAGAAAATCCATGTAGTGGATTCCAAATCCGCTTCCTGTGGGGAGACGCAGATCGCCCTGAAGGCCATGCAGCTTGAGGAGGAGGGACGTTCCTTTGAGGAAATCGTACAGACGCTGGAGTCCTTCCGGGATGAGATGAACACCTGGTTCGTTCTGAATAATCTGGAAACGCTGAGAAAGAACGGAAGGCTCACCGGAGTGAAGGCGCTGGTAGCTTCCACGCTGAACATCAAACCGGTCATGGGAGCCACGCCGGAGGGAACCATTATTCAGCGCGGACAGGCCGTGGGGCTGAAGAAGGCTCTGATCAGGATGGCGGGACTTGTGGCGGATGAGACAAAAAATCCGCAGGACAAGTGCCTGATGATTTCCCACTGCAACAATCCGGAAAAGGCGGAATGGGTCAGAGACATGATTATGGAAAAAGCGGTCTTTTCCGGTTCAAGAATTCTGAATACGGCGGGTATCAGCAGTATGTACGCAAATGACGGGGGCATCATCATAGCGGTGTGATTCATGCGGCGGGCTGGAGCATGGCTGAGCGCCTCAGGCGGCTTTGGAGGGCAGCGTCCTGCCGCGGAAGGCTGCGCGCCGCCTCTAGTCGGATGAGACCGTCGGAGAAGCTCAGCGGAAGGTTTCCACCGTCACCCTTCCGTTCTGTTCCCGGACGGTGATCGCGCCGCATTCCGCCGTTATGAAGACGGGAACGCCTGCGTTCCGGAAGCGGGAGAGCACCTCTTCATGGGGATGGCCATAGGAATTATCCTTCCCGCAGGAGATCAGGGCAGCCCCGGGAGAGGCGGCGCTCAGAAATTCCTGTGTGGTGGAGGTGTTTGAACCGTGATGAGCCGTTTTCAATATGGTGCATCCGGATATGAGCTCCGGAAAGGCATCCAGCATTTCTTTTTCGCCGGAGGCCTCCACATCTCCGGTCAGGAGCATGGAGAAAGCTTCTCCCCGCGTTTCTGAAAAGCGCAGGACCAGCGAGGAGGCGTTTCTGTCGGAGGAGGCCGATGCGGGGAAGACGTTTCCGGAAAGGGTGTTTTCAGAGGAAAAGGGATAGATCGCCTGAAAAAGAGCATTGCCACGGCGGATCTCGTCACCGGCACGCATCCGGTAGACGGGAACGCCGTTTCTTTCTGCAGCGGCAATGAGGGAAGCGCGCATCTCATCTTCCGGACCGGAGGCCCCAAGAACCAGTCCGCCGATGGAAAGGTTTTCTTCCCCGGCCCATTCCAGAAGCTCCTGAATGGCGCTGATATGGTCCTGATCGCAGTGGCTGACAAAAATCAGCTCAAGCCGGTTTACGCCCTGATGCTTCAGAAAGGGAATGACCTGCCAGGTTCCGGTCTGGAGCCTGGAGGTGCTTCCGCCGTCGCACAGATAATGCTTTCCGTCCTGCGAGCGGATGTGGATGCAGTCTCCCTGCCCCACATCCAGCATGGTGATCTGTGTGCCGGAAGGCTTTCCCGCGAGGAAAATAAGACACAGAAGGCAACAGACGGCATATCCGCCGATGCGGGGCAGGCGTTTCGCCAGAAGAAACAGGCTCAGCAGTCCCGCATAGAAAAGAAGAATCTGCCAGAGCTGCGGCGCGCCGGGCCGGAACAGTCCGACTCCACCCGTGGAACCGATTCTGCACAGGATTTCATATAATAACAGAATTCCCCTGACGGGAAGAGCTGCCGGAGCGAGAAGAAAGAGCCACTGCTCTCCGATCAGCAGAAGCAGTCCGCCCGAAACGGCCAGCAGAATACAGCCGCCGAGAAGAACCCCCATGAGAGGGATTACCACCAGGTTAACGGCAATGGAGAGCACGTTCCATTCATAAAAGGAGGAAAGCACCAGAGGGAGGGTGACCATGCTGACACAGAAGCTGGAACGAAAGCCTGAGCACAGAGTGTCCCGGAGACGGTCTTTCAGACCGTGTGATGCGGGCTCGCGGTATCTTCTGACATTTCCGCCCTTACGGCTCAAAAGCCAGTCTTTCAGGCTGTCCATGCCTGAGAAGGCGGGAACGGCAATGGAAGCGGCGAGAGCCGCGGTGAAGGAAAGCTGAAAGCCCGTATCGTCAATCCAGGCCGGATTTTCCACCAGAAGCAGGGCAGCGGCTGTGGCCAGCGCTGTTGCGGTATCATAGGTACGTCCCAGCAGGCGGGCGGTCAGGGAAAGAGCGAACATGATCCCGGCCCGCATGGAAGAGGCGGAAAAGCCGGTCATGAAGAGAAAGGACAGAAGAAAAAAGGCGGATATGCAGCAGGAAAAGCGTTTCCCGAAAAAGCGGGAAAGAAGGTTGTATACGCCTGTGCCAAGGATAGAGATATGCAGGCCGCTGATCGCCACCACATGAGAAATTCCGGCGGCCTGATACAGCGATTTGATTTCCTGATCCATCCCTTTCTTTTCCCCCAGAAGCATGGCCTTCATGATGGAGGCGTCTTTGGGAGAAAGCAGCGCTTCCAGAGCATTCCCCATATGATTTTTCAGCCGCCAGAGCGCCTGTCGGTAAAGGGAATAATCCCGGCCGGCGGCAGTGACAGCGGCGTCCCTTAGTTCAAAAGCATACCCCTGTCTGTTATAGTATTTTTTTGCATCGAATTCTCCCGGATTTGTGGCTTTGCGGAAATGGCTGACTTCCCCTTCGCAGCGGATTTGGCTTCCGATTCTGGGAAGATAAGAGCTTTCGGTGAGACGGCAGATGATTTGAAACGAAGAATTGTATTCCGATGTGTTTTCAGATGATGCGGCGTTCTCAAGATAGACGAGGCTGACAGGATTGCCGGTTCCGGTATCCGTATAGCAGATAACATCGGATACCGTTCCCGTATATGAGGCCCACCGCCCGTCCTCCCGGTCGGGTTCGGGGACGGGCAGCGGCCGCAGAAGGGTGACCAGCCTGACTGCTGCCACAAAGAGGAGAGATGCCGCGGCCAGCGGTCTTCTCATTGCGTTCCCTCCTCTGTCGGTGTTTCAGTCTCTGTCTGCGTTTCTCTGGAATCTCCCACGAGATCCAGGTTTCTTTCATAAAGATTTGTCAGGTTGAAGGTTTCCCGGAAAACCAGATCCGTCCGTCCGTTGATGGAAATCTGTACCTTGTTCACGCTTGTGAGCTCTACAAGGGAATTGGTGATGGAATAGATCACGACCTCCGGAGTCACGGAATAAATCTGTGTCAGGAAGGTTTCATCCAGATTGACGTAACAGATTCCGTCGCGCGTGGATACGCCCAGCACCTTGGTGTTCGGATTGATGGTGGGAAAAGCCTGATCCGTATCGGGCCCGCTTACCAGACAGTCCACGACCAGCCGCTCCACCGAAATATTGCTGTTATATTCCAGAGTACGGGTAGTTGCAACCAGCCTGTCTCCGGTTTCGTTGGCAAAATAAAGGGTGAGCGTCACCATCTCATAGGGATTGATCGCATCCCCCGCATTATCGATGAAGGTATCGGCCGTCATCGGCCCTACTGCCGCCCCTGAGCTGTCCGTCAGGCTCTGGCCTCCGACCGTCATCAGCACATGATTGATTCCCTCCGTCTGCACGAGGGTCCTTACAATGGAAGCTCTGACCAGCACTTCGGTTGTGGCGGGCAGCTTCCGATAGGACTCATCCACATCGATATTCAGCTGCCCCTCATCCACCTTATAGCCATTGATCTGAAAAGCGGTTCCGGCTGATGCTTTCAGGGATACATCCTCCGGGGCGCTCTGGAGAGCGGCGAGAAGTGCGCTGATCTGTTCGTCCTGCGTCATTTCCTCATCCAGATAAACGGTTTCAGAGGAGATCGCAGTTTCCTCCCGGTTTATATAATAGACCTCAAAGGCCTGTCCGCTTTCCGATTCTTCCTGTGCGTTACGGCCGCAGCCGCTGATGAGAAAAAAAAGTGCGGGAAGAAAACAGAAAACGGCTTTTTTCCATAATTTTGACATAGCTTCTCCTGTTTTACTGTTTTACATAGGTGAGAGGTATTTTCACCGTGAAGCAGGTGCCTTCGCCTTCCACGCTGCTGACCCGGATGGAGCCGCGGTGCAGAAGAACGGCGTTTCTTGTGATCGCAAGGCCAAGCCCTGTTCCGCCGATCTCTCTGGAGTGGGATTTGTCCACACGGTAGAAGCGCTCAAAAATGTGATCGTAGTCTGCTTCGGGGATGCCGATACCGGAATCAGAGATTTCCACTGTGAAAAACTGGTGGTCCGCGTCCAGAAGCACCTTCACCCAGCCGTGTTCCTTATTATATTTGATTGCGTTCTCCACCAGATTGGTGAAAACCTGCGTGATTTTAACCTCATCCACCTCTGCGGTAACGGGACGGAGGCTTTCAAACACCACTTCCACATCCCTGGTTCTGGCAATGGGACGCAGCCGTTTGAGCACCAGCTCGATCAGCTCATTGATGTCCACCGTCCCGATGGAGAGCTGCGCTGCGGTTTTATCCATCTTTACCAGAGAAAGGAGGTCGTTGATAATTTTATTTTCCCTCTCGATCTCCGCGGCGATATCCTGCATGAATTCCTGATACAGTTCGATGGGAGCGCCCTCCATCTGCATCAGGGAATCTGCGAGCACCTTCATGGAGGTGAGCGGCGTTTTCAGCTCATGGGAAACGTTTGCGACAAATTCCTGTCTGGAATCATCGATGATCTTCATCCGGTTGATCAGCTGGTTAAAAGCGTCCACGATCTGTTCCGTTTCCCGGTAGTCCTTCACGCTGATCGGCTCGTCCGTAAAACCGTCCTTGATTTCATTGATTGCCTGCGTGACCCGGTTGAAGGGGCGGATCAGGATATAGGAGATTCCCACCGATATGCCGAAAATGAAAATGATCATCACGATTTCAATAATCAGGGCGTTGCGGTTCATGATTTCCATCGTTGTCCGGATGCTTTCTGTGGAAACGCTTGCAAGAAGTACGCCCTGTACGGTAGCGGTGGACGCCTGCGCCGTATCAGAGGAAGAGGTGGCGCTGGAAACTGAATCCATGATCGGAATCGTCATTTCAATGTAACCGCCTCTGCGTTCATAATTAGTTGTATTTTCACCTTTGAAGCAGCGGATGACCTCCTCTGAAATGATGGTTTTCCCCTCGCTGATTCCATAGGTATCCTTTACCACGTGAAAGCTGTTGTTGATGATGAGCACGCGCCCGTCATAGAGAGTGGATATCTGCTCCAGCTCGGCGTTGATTGCCGCGTTGGAGGTATCCTGAAGATAATTGTTGGCAAGAAGATGATTCGCTATGATCGTAAACTGCGCCTGTGTGTCCGAAATGCGCAGGGACACCGCGCGCTCCTCATAGCTCTGAAGAATGCCAAGCCGCATCACGAAGCTGGGAATAATTCCCATCGCGAGCAGCAGCAGAAAAATATAGACCTTTACGCTTCTGAGAGCGGGTATTTTTGAAAGCAGCGCCTTCAGCCTGTCATGCATGTTTACTTCCATTCCCTTCTGCGGATTTCAGGGAATCAGTTCCTGAAAAAGTAGCCGACACCCCATTTGGTATGCACGTATTTGGGCTCGCTGGGATTGGCTTCAATTTTTTCACGAAGCCTGCGGATATGCACATCAACCGTGCGCACATCTCCCGGATAATCGTTTCCCCATACCAGCTTCAGAAGGTTTTCCCGGCTGTAGACCTTGTTGGGATTCAGGGCGAGAAGCTCAAGCAGATCGAATTCCCTGGCTGTCAGGTTCACCTCTCTGCCCGCAATGTAAACGCGCCTGCTGTCGCAGTCCAGCTTCAGATCTCCGTTTACCACGGTCTTCGGGCCGGCCGCTTCTTTATCCCGTCCGGACGTCCTTCGCATGATCGCCTTGATTCTGGCCTTTACCTCCAGAATGTTGAAGGGCTTTGTAATATAATCGTCGGCGCCGTATTCCAGCCCCATGATTTTATCCATATCATTATCCTTCGCCGTCAGCATGATGATCGGCACATTGGAAAACTCCCGGATCTGCTGACAGACCTCCAGCCCGGTCAGCTTCGGGAGCATGATATCCAGAAGAATGATGTCAAAATCCGTATTTTTAGCCATCTCCAGGGCCTCTTCACCGTCGTAGGCGCAGGATACCTCCATGCCTTCCTGCTCCAGGCTGAACCGGATGCCCTTTACGATCAGTTTTTCGTCGTCCACAACCAGGACCTTCTTAGCCATATCATACCTCGACTTTCAGGTCAGACGGTAATCTTTTCCTTCAGCTTTTCAAAGCTTCCTTCCTTGATCCCGTCCACCTTCATAATATCTTCAATTGTCTGAAAGCTTCCCCGTTCCTGCCGGTAAGCGACGATGGCCTCGGCTCTGGTCTGCCCGATTCCGGGCAGAGTCATCAGCTCCTCCAGGGAAGCCGTATTGATGTTCACAAGTCCGTCCCCGGATCCGGCCGCACTCTGTACGCCGTCCGCGGAATAAATGCCTGATGAAAAAACGCCGGAGGAAGCCGTCCGGGATGAAAGCCCTTCCAGCTCTTCTTCCGTAGGCACCACGATCTGCAGCCCGTCGGACAACAGGGCCGCCTGATTCAGGCTGTTCGCCGCAGCCTCCTCACTCAGTCCGCCCGCAGCTTCCACCGCATCGCAGACCCGGCTCCCTTCCGGGAACGTATAGACGCCGGGCCGGTTGACGGCTCCGCAGATGTGTACCACCCAGACAGAGAGCGTTTCCGGCTCAGATTCCTTCTCAGGCGCCGGAGTCTGGCCGCTTGATGGAGCCTCCTCTCCAGCCTGTGTTTCCACAGACGCCGTTACCGGTTCGAGCTCCACTGTATTTCCGCGGCTTAAACTGCCGCAGCCGCTGAATAATAAAAGAAATGCCAGCACCATGACCGGTACCGGAATCCTTCTGCAACAATATGACATTTTTACTCCTTTCCGCATCCTGCGCGGAAAGGCCCCCGTATGCTGCTGCATTTTCATTGTAATAGAAAAAATGGGGTTTGACAAGATTTTTCTTCCTGTAATAATGGAGGTGTTACAGTTCACTCGTCCGCTGGAGCGCCTGCTTATGAGCAAGAAATCGCCAAAGGCGATTTCTCGAAGCTGCGAAGCAGCAGAGAGCGCGGAGTGGACTGTAACATAAAGCGTTCCGAAAAAATTTTTTGAGAAAAAAATGAACCGTTTCCATCCATTCGGTCTCTTAATAGCAGGTGCACCGAAAGGGACAGCAAAAAAGCTGATAATGAAACGCCGCGGATGCGGTGCCGCAATTGCGGCAAAAGGAGAAACCCTTGAATGAAATGGAACTGGTAAGACAACTGCAGACAGGAAGCCGCACGGCTTTTGATCAGATTTATGAAAGGTACCATATACAGGCCTACCGTACGGCCGTGCTGCTTACGGGAAACCGGGCGGACGCGGAGGATGTGGTGCAGGAGGCTTTTGTACAGGTGTATCTGCATGCGAAGGAATTGAAGGAACCGGCGGGCTTTAAGAGCTGGTTTTACCGGATTCTGACCCGCCTTGCATGGAAATGCGGACGGAATGGGAAGCGCGAGATTCCGGATGAGGACATCGCGGTGCGCGCAGACCGGGCAGACGGGGGCGACTGCCTGTCGCGGCTGATTGGAAAAGAGGAACGGGAAAGGGTCCGGAAGGCGGTGGAAAGCCTGGATGAAAAGCACAGGAGCATCGTGGTCCTGTACTATTTCAATAACTTTACCACCGCGGAGATCGCAAGAATCACAGGATGCTTTGAAGGAACTGTCAAATCGAGGCTGCATGCGGCAAGAAAAAAGCTGGAAAAAAGCCTCGGTGACGACGAAGCCGGCGGGAAGCTTCTCAGGGCGGTGTCACACGCGGAATAAAGAAAAAGGAAAGACCCGGCGGTAAAAGTGGAGGTAGCTATGAGAAAAGACAGAGCGGATGAAAGAATAACACGGTGGTTCCTCGAGGAAGCGGATCAGATCCCCGTTCCCACAGACTTAAAAACAAAAATAGACAGGCAGCTTGACAATGCGGAAAGGAGTAAATATATGAAAAAATTCAGCGCAAAAAAGGTGGTTCTTGCAGTGGCAGCAGTGGCATTGATCGGTTCTGTGACTGCGGCGGCAGCGGGGCGGCTTGCGTCCTCGGCCAGCCATTCCTATCTGAATGAGCAGGTAAAGGATTATTCCGCTCTTGCCGAAGTGGAAGCGAAGGTTGGCTTTGAATTCCCTTCCGTGGAAGAATTCTCCAACGGCTTCCGGTTTGCTTCCGCCATTCCGGTGGACAGCAGTGATTACGATGAAGATGGAAACGTGCTTTCCAGCTATAAGGGAGTCGATCTGACCTATACGGACGGCACGCAGGATGTTACGGCTTATATTTATCCAAGCCGTACCTACGAGGGAGAAACGGCTGGAGCGCCCGGTGTTACGCCTGTCTGGGAAGGCGAGAAAGGCGGCATCAGCCTGACCGTCACCAGAACGGTACACAAGTTCGTTCCTGCCGATTATGAGATGACGGAAGAAGACATTCAGGCAGAGCAGGAGGGCAGTCTGGTATTCGCTTACGGAAGCAGTGAAGTGGAGGAAACGGTCAGCTATAACTGCAGATTTGATAAGGATGGACTGAGCTATGAGCTTCTGGGATTTGATCTGACCATGGAGCCGGAACAGCTGGCGGAGATGGCCGCTGAACTGGTGACGATGGGAGAATAATCGGAAAGCATAAAAGCAGGAAAAAACAAAAAACAGACCGCTGTACTCAGCGGGAGTCAAAGCCGCCGCGAAAACGGGAGTCCTTCCCGTTTACGCGGCGGCTTTGCGCGTGTGCGCCTGACGGCTGCCTCAGGCGGAGCTTCTGATCATCCCTTTTCATATTCCCATTTCGGCAAATGCTTCTCGCCATTTTTTCAAATTGATGGTATAATGATTACGCGCGAAGTTCTTTTTATGGTTTTCATGCAGCCTGTCCGGGCCGCTCCTCAGAGGACCATGTGAAGTACCGGGATATCTATCCGGAACGCTTTTTTCAGGAGATCCGGGGGCTGGGACTGTGTGAAAAGGGTCAGGACGTGCTGGATCCGGGAACCGGGACGGGAGTGCTCCCCCGGCACTTAAGCCGGTATGTCGCGCATTTTACGGGCATGGATATTTCGGAAAACCAGATCAAACAGATGCGCAGACTGACGAAGAAAACGGAAGGGAACGGTTCATGAAGCAGCTTCTGGAAGACATCAAAACAGGACAGTTCCGTCAGGCCTATCTCCTTTACGGACAGGAGGCCTATCTGAGAAACCAGTACCGCGACAGGCTGAAGGCGGCCATGGTGCAGGAGGGGGATACCATGAATTTTTCCTCCTTTCAGGGAAAGGACATCAACCCCGCGCAGATCATCGATCTGGCGGAAACGATGCCGTTTTTCGCAGACCGCCGGGTGATTCTCATTCAGGACAGCGGCTGGTTCAAAAAGGGCGGCGAAGCCCTGGCGGATTATCTGAAAAATCCTTCGCCAACCATTTTTTTCATTTTCGCGGAGGCGGAGGCCGATAAGAGAAGCCGCCTGTTTAAGGCGGTGAAGGAAGCGGGCTGCGCGGTGGAGTTTTCCACCCAGGATGAAACCACATTGAAACGCTGGATCCTGGGCAGAATAAAAAAGGAAAACAAGGCGATCTCCCGTTCCGGCCTGGACTTTTTTTTACAGAAAACAGGCTCGGACATGGAAAATATCGACAGAGAGCTGGAAAAGCTGTTCTGTTATACCCTGAAAAAGGACGCGATCACGGAAGAGGATATCGATGCGGTCTGCACCCAGCAGATGACGGGGAAGATCTTCGACATGATCGAGGCCGTTGCGGCAGGAAGACAGAAGGAGGCTCTGCAGCTCTATTACGATCTGCTGGCCTTAAAGGAGCCGCCCATGCGGATCCTTTTTCTGATCGGAAGGCAGTTCAGCCTGCTTGTACAGGTAAAGGAGCTGCGCGCCAAAGGCTATGATAACCGGCGGATCGGCGAGAAAACGGGACTGCACGGCTTCATCGCCGGAAAATATGTGAACCAGTCCGCCCGGTTTGAAATGGACGTGCTGAAGGAAGCGCTTGCGGACTGTGTGAAGACGGATGAGGCGGTGAAAAACGGCCGGATGAACGACCGGCTTGGTGTGGAAATGCTCATCGTCCGCTACAGCGGCATTTCCGGCAGAGGATAAGAGAGGGCAGAGACGGACGGACCCCGCAGATGATGCGCGCTATCCGCGCTTCAGTCAGATGGATATGCAGGCGTGCCCGCCCGGCTCGCTGCCCGCAGGAATAAAAATTTGAGAAGAAAGGAAAGAAACAGCCATGAGTAAAATTGAAGAAGTAAGAGCACAGATGGTCGCCGCAATGAAAAATAAGGACAGAGAGCGCAAGGAAACGCTTTCTATGCTGCTTGCGGCCCTGAAAAACAAGGCCATTGACAAGCGCGCGGATCTGACCGAAGCGGAAGAAAACGAAGTGATTAAAAAGGAAATCAAGCAGACCCAGGAAACCATGGATCTGGCTCCCGCGGACAGAGAGGACATTAAGGAGGAGTGCAGCAAGCGCCTTGCCGTGCTGAAGGAATTTGCTCCCGAAGAGATGAGCGAAGAGCAGATCCGCGCGGAGATCAGCGAGGTCCTGAATGGCCTTGGAATCACGGAACCCACGGGAAAGGACAAGGGAAAGATCATGAAGGAGCTCATGCCCAGGGTGAAGGGCCGTGCGGACGGCGCTCTGGTAAACCGCCTTGTGGGCGAACTGCTGAAGTAAAAGAGGAGCGGGGAACCGCCCGTGGCGGTTCCCCTGGAAGAATTGCTTACGCAATTCTTTTCACTGATTAAATGCGGCCCTTCGGGCCTAAAATAAAGGAAGCTTATGGATAGAACTCCGAGACCGAACGAAATTTATCAGCATTTTAAGGGAAATCTGTACCGGGTGATCACGCTGGCAAAGCATGCGGATACCGGGGAGATTCTGGTGATCTACCAGGCTCTGTACGGAAGCTTTGAGGTTTTTGCAAGACCACTTTCAGAATTCACCGGGAAGGTGGACCGGACAAAATATCCGGATACGGCCGCTGAATACCGTTTCACCCTTCTTCCTCAGATCGTAGGGCAGGCTTCCGGAACGGTCTGGCCTGAAATGCGGGGACAGGCTTTGGACAATGTACAGCAGCAGGGCTCCGGAACGGAAAATGCGGGAACGCAGAACCGCAGGCAGCCGGAACCGGGCGGAATCCCGGCGCGGCAACAGACAGCGCCTGCGCAGGGACAGACAGAGCCGGCGCAGAGACGGACAGCGCCTGCGCAGAGACGGACAGCGCCGGCGCAACAACAGGCAGCGCCGGCAGAGGATGCAGAGATAGAGCGGCATGACATACTGCCACAGGATGTGCAGCCGGATGAAGAGGAAGAGCCTGCTCTGGATCCCATGCTTCTCGCCTTTCTGGATGCGGATACCTACGAGGAAAAGCTGACCATCTTTACGGACATGCGCGGCAGGGTGACGGACGACATGCTCACCACCATGGCGGTTTCCATGGATATCGATCTGAAGGAGGGTGAACTGATGGACCGTTATGAGGAGCTGAAAAACTGCATCATCATGCTGGAGAAATATGAATGCAACCGCCTGAGATGAACCGCTCCGCCGTCAGAGAAGACGGCCGGCGGCAGCAGGTGACCCGCGGGTGCAGAGGAAAGACAGGAAAAGAACATGAAGTATGACAACATCCGCGAAGGAAGCTTTCTGGAGCGGCCGAACCGGTTTGTCGCATACGTCCTTCTGGACGGAAAGCGGGAAAAGGTTCATGTGAAAAATACGGGAAGATGCAGAGAGCTTCTGCAGGAAGGCGTTCCCGTCTGGCTGGTAAAAAGTGCCAATCCCGCCCGCAGCACGGCCTATGATCTGGTCTCGGTGAAAAAGGGTAACCGGATCGTCAACATGGACAGCACGGCGCCCAACCGGGCAGCAGAGGAATGGCTGAGGGCCGGCGGCCTGTATCCGGATGTTATTGAGGTGCGTCCGGAGTGCTCCTTTGGAAGCTCCCGATTCGATTTCCGGGTGCGGGTGCGCGCCGGAGAGGCTGCGCCGGAGACGGTGGTGGAAGATGGTGTGCAGGCACCGGAGAAAGCTGCCGCACCGGAGAGTTCCGCCGCGCCGGAGAAAGTGATCTGGATCGAAGTGAAGGGCGTTAATCTGGAGCGGAACAATGCAGCCCTGTTTCCCGATGCGCCGTCCGCGCGGGCTGTGAAGCATGTGGAAGAGCTGATGGAAGCGAAGAAGGAGGGATATGGAGCCGTCCTTCTTTTTGTGGTACAGATGGAAGGAATCGAGCGGTTCATGCCCAACGTGGAAACCCAGCCGGAATTTGCCGAAGCGCTGCTTCGCGCCCGCGACGCGGGAGTGCGCATCCTTGCGGTGGGATGTGAAGTAGAGGCGGACGGAATGCGTATCGCCGGAGAGATTCCGGTGGTCCTCCCGGAACCGCATTCTGAACCAGAATCCGGCAGGATGATCGATATTGCGTCCCGCCTGCTGCCGTGGTATGATGAGCACAAACGGCAGCTTCCCTGGCGCGCAGACCCCACGCCCTACCGGGTCTGGATCTCGGAAATCATGTTGCAGCAGACCAGGGTGGAGGCGGTAAAGCCCTATTTTGACCGGTTTCTGAAGGAACTGCCGGATATCGCCGCGCTGGCGGAGGTGCCGGAGGAACGCCTTCTGAAGCTCTGGGAGGGGCTGGGCTATTACAGCCGGGCGCGCAACTTAAAGAAGGCGGCCCGTGAGATCATGGAGCGCTTTGACGGCGTGATGCCCGGTGAGGTAAGCGGGCTTCTCACCCTTCCCGGAATCGGGCCGTATACGGCCGGAGCCATCTCTTCCATCGCATACGGACGTCCCGCTCCGGCGGTGGACGGAAATGTCTTACGGGTCATGGCCCGGTTCCGGGCGGACGAACGGGACATGACGAACCAGCCGGTGAAAAGAGGCGTGGAAGAGGAGCTTGCCGCCGTCATCCCGGCGGACCGGCCCGGGGATTTCAACCAGGCGATGATGGAGCTGGGCGCCACGGTCTGCCTGCCGAACGGTGCGCCCCGCTGCAGCGAATGTCCCCTGTCCGACGTGTGCGTGGCGCACGGGGAGGGGAGAGAGCTGGATTATCCGAAAAAAGCGCCCAAAAAGAAGCGGACCATTGAGGAAAAGACCGTGCTCATCATTCTGGATGAGAAAAAGGCCGCCTTCCGGAAAAGGCCGGATTCCGGCCTGCTGGCCGGCATGTATGAGCTTCCCGCCCTGGAGGGAAAGAAAAAGCAGGCCGAGGTACTCGCCCTGCTGAAGGAAAAGGGCCTGAAGCCGGTCCGGATTAAAAAACTGCCTGCGGCCAGGCATATTTTCACCCATAAGGAATGGCATATGACAGGCTATGCCGTCCGGGTGGACGAGCTGGAGCCCTGTGAGGGCGGCTGGGAGGACCTGATCTTCGCGGACCGGAAGCGTCTGGATTCGATTCCCGTCCCTTCCGCCTTTTCGGCTTATATGGACTACGTGAAAAGCTACATGTAAACCCTGCAACAGGAGATTCTTACCAATGAAACTTTTGACAATTACGGTGCCCTGCTACAACTCTGAAGGGTATATGCGCAAATGCATCGATTCCCTGCTCCCCGGAGGGGAGGACGTGGAAATCCTCATCGTGGACGACGGTTCCACGGACCAAACGGCTGCAATCGCGGACGAATACGCTGAAAAATATCCGGATATCGTAAAAGTCATCCATAAGGAAAACGGCGGCCACGGCTCCGGCGTGAATACGGGCATCGAAAACGCAGCCGGCCTGTTTTTCAAGGTGGTGGACAGTGATGACTGGGTGCTGGACACAGCGTATCAGACGGTTCTTAATACCCTTCGGATGTTTGCGGGCGGCGATGAGGTGCTGGATATGCTGATCGCCAACTATGTCTATGAAAAGGAAGGCGAGAAGCGCAAAAAGGTGATCCGCTATAAGCATGTGCTGCCGGAAAATGAGGTTTTCACCTGGAAGGACGTGCACAGGTTCCACAAGGGACAGTATATCCTCATGCACTCCGTGATTTTCCGCACAAAGCTTCTGCGGGACTGTGGACTGAAGCTGCCGGAGCACACCTTCTATGTGGACAACCTGTTCGTATATGAGCCTCTTCCCTATGTGAAGAACATGTATTATCTGGATGTGAACTTTTACAGATATTATATCGGCAGGTCGGATCAGTCGGTGAATGAAAAGGTGATGATCGGCAGAATCGATCAGCAGCTGAAGGTGAACCGGCTCATGGTGGATTACCTGGTGTCAAAGAAGCAGTTTCTTTCCTCTCATAAGAAGCTGCGCAGCTACATGATCAATTATCTGGACATCATCACCACGGTTTCCTCCATCATGCTCATCTGCTCCGATACGGAGGAAAATCTGGAAAAGAAAAACGAGCTGTGGAAATACATTAAGCAGAAGGACGCGATGCTTTTCTTCAAGCTGCGCTACGGCCTTCTGGGAAGCTGCACCAACCTGCCGGGAAAGAGCGGCAGAAAGATGACGGTGGAGGGCTATAAGCTCTGCCAGAGATTTTTTAAATTCAATTAAATCCATGATAAAAGGCGGGAACAGACCCGCCTTTTTCCATTTCTATGAAGTTTCCCTGAAAGAGAGCCTCCGCAGGATGACGGAGGAGAACATTCTCACGCACGTACCCTGCGGCGGGAGGACCTGCGCTGACGCCGCAGACTGATTCTGCCATTGTGATAGAGGACGCTGTACATGGCGCCCGCCAGAATGAAGGCCGTGATCACATCAAACACCGAATGCTGCTTTAGGAACATGGTAGCCATTATGATGGATACGCACAGGAGAAAGGACCCGGCGCGAAGCCATTTCCGGAAGGAAAAGCCATGACGCGCATCCTGTTTCGAAAGACACCGGCTGACTGCGATATGCGCTCCGATGGAGTTGTATACATGAATGCTGGGCCAGAGATTCGTCGGCGTGTCCACCCTCTGAAGAAACAGCACGAGATGTGTGAATATGTTGTCACGCGGCATTTTCGCGGGCCGCAGGTGCTGGATGTTCGGGAAAAAGGTGGAAATCAGCAGAAACACCGTCATACCCGTGCAGAGAAACAGGGCGCACCGGATATATTCGTCCCGGTCATGGGCGGCCGCGCACAGGACGGCGGCAGGCACATACAGAAACCAGAGAAAATACGGGATAACGAATACCTCGCAGAACGGAATGTAATCATCTACGAAAAGATGGATGATCTGATAGCTTCTCACATGTCTTTCCTCAAGCCATTGAAACCAGAGCAGATAGATGACAAAATACAGTGCAAACGGCAAAAGCTCCTGGAATCGAATGCCTTTTTTCATGATGCGGATACCTCTTTTCCCAAAAAAGATAAGACGCTTTTCATGCGTCGGAACAACGATGCACCGCTGATTATTGCAGCGCAGAAAAACTCAGAAATAGAATCGCAGCAGTCCCGGACGGCAGCTGATGGTGATGTCGCCGGAGAGCGCGTGAACCTCTCCGTCCGTATGTACCCACTGAGGCCGGGAGGTACGGATGCGGACCCGGCGTCCCGCATAACGCTCCACGCCGTGAAAACGGTAATGTCCGCCCCAGAATGCCGTGGGAAGCACCATAAGAACCTTCCATTTCGGAACATTTCCTACCGCGCAGACATCCAGAATCCCATCCGAAGCATCCGCGCCCGGACAGAACCGGAAGCCGCCGCCTTCATACTGGTGGGACATGCAGGCGGCGAACATCAGCCTTTTGATGGAAACCGGTCCGGTCCGTTTCCCGTCCGGACTCTCCGTCTCCAGAACCGCCTGCGCCCGGCCGGAGGAGATCAGCATCTTCAGCGCGATTCCCAGGTAGGTGAGCTTGCCAAGGTCGATACGGTTGAGCACATCCTTGAATCGGGAGGACATGGCCTGCTGACAGACGCCCGCGTCGAACCCGATTCCGCAGCTTACCAGAAACAGCCTGTCCGACTGTTCGGTTTTCACCAGGCTGCCATTTTCCGGCACATATGCGGTGTGGTAATGCAGGACGCCCACATCCATCGGAAGCTCCCTGCCGCTTTCCAGAAGCCGGGAAAGCGCCTTTAAGGGATCCCGGCTGATTCCCGTATCCCGCGCCAGATCGTTGCTGGAGCCTGTTGGAATATAGCTGAAGCGTGTCCGCCTGAAATCCCGGATGCCCTGAAGCGCCTCATTCACAGTGCCGTCTCCGCCCAGGATGACCAGATGCACCTCCTGCGTGCCGCCGTCTCCGGTCAGCCGGGCGGCCATCCGTTCCATGTCTCCCGCCTTCCGGGAAAAATGTACCTCATAGGGCACATCCTTTTCTTCCAGTGCCCTCTTTACGAGCTCCCAGTATTTCCCGCCCCGTCCGGAGCAGGAGGAAGGATTGACCAGAAAATGATACATGTATGCTCCCCCTGTCTGTTGCCATCTCAAACCGTTTCTGCCTCTTTAAGGCTGTATTGTAGCAAAAGAAAAAAGCCCGGTAAAGAGGGAAAGCGCAAGTTTAAGAAAAGTATAAGAATAATTTCGGGATTTAATGTGGTTTTCAAGGCCGGTAAACTGTGCTATAATCAACCTGCGCAGTTTCACACGGTAACGCGTCGAGTTAAAGATGCATAAATGGGTGCCGCCTTTGGCGGCGGATTAAGGAGGCGGCATGAACCGTTGGTTCGTGCTGGAATGAATGCCGCCTTTGGCGGCGGAGTAGGAGGTAAGGATGTATTCTCTGGATGAAGTGAGGAAAGTGGACCCGGAAATCGCACAGGCGATCGTGGACGAGCAGGAAAGACAGAACAGCCACATCGAACTGATCGCTTCCGAGAACTGGGTGAGCAGGGCGGTCATGGCCGCTATGGGAAGCGTGCTCACCAACAAATATGCGGAAGGCTATCCGGGCAAGCGCTATTACGGCGGCTGTGATTACGTGGATGAGGTGGAGAATCTGGCTATCGAACGCGCAAAGCAGTTATTCGGCTGCGATTATGTCAATGTACAGCCCCATTCCGGCGCACAGGCCAACATGGCGGTGCAGTTTGCCGTTCTCACTCCGGGGGACACCATCATGGGAATGAACCTGGACCACGGCGGACACCTGACCCATGGAAGCCCGGTGAATATGTCCGGAAAATATTTCAATGTGGTTCCCTACGGCGTGAATGATGAGGGCTTTCTGGACTATGATAAGATGAAGGAAATCGCCAGGCAGTGCCGTCCCAAAATGATCATCGCCGGCGCCTCAGCCTATGCGAGAACCATCGATTTCAAACCCTTCCGCGAGATCGCGGACGAGGTGGGAGCCTGCCTGATGGTGGATATGGCCCATATCGCGGGACTGGTGGCGGCCGGGCTTCATCCCAGCCCGATTCCCTATGCGGATGTGGTGACCACCACCACTCATAAAACCCTGCGCGGGCCGAGAGGAGGAATGATCCTCTGCAACAAAGAGGCCGCGGAAAAATGGAATTTCAACAAAGCGATTTTCCCCGGAACCCAGGGAGGCCCGCTGATGCATGTGATCGCGGCGAAGGCGGTCTGCTTCAAGGAGGCGCTGAGCGACGATTTCCGCGTCTACCAGCAGCATATTCTGGATAACGCCCAGGCCCTCTGCCATGGCCTGATGAACCGGGGTATCCGCATCGTGTCCGGCGGAACCGACAATCATCTGATGCTGGTTGACCTGACCAACTTCGGCCAGACCGGAAAGGCGGTGGAGAAGCTTCTGGACGAGGCGAACATCACCTGCAACAAGAATACCATTCCCAACGATCCCAAGTCTCCGTTTGTGACCAGCGGAATTCGTCTGGGAACCCCTGCAGTTACGTCCAGAGGAATGAATACGCAGGATATGGACCGGATTGCGGATGCTATCGCCATGGTGATTAAGGGCGGCGAAGAAAAGGTAGCAGACGCCCGCGCCATCGTGAAGGAGCTGACGGACAAATATCCTCTGGAGGCATAGGCTGAAAATGAAACAGGAAGGATACAACCGACTGAGATGTGCGCGGACGGGAGGCATCTCCGCGGATCTGCTGAAGCTGACAGCCATCATTACCATGCTGATCGACCACATCGGCGCGGGCATATTGGAGCGGCTTCTGATCGACGGATACGTGACGGACTATGCGCTCTATCTGAAAATCTATCAGCTGGACAGCGTTCTGCGCATCATCGGCCGGATTTCCTTCCCGATTTTCTGTTTTCTGCTCGTGGAGGGCTATCTCCATACAAGAAGCCGGCGCGGATACGCGTTCCGGCTTCTTGCGTTTGCCCTCCTGTCGGAAATCCCCTTCGACCTGCTCTTCTCCGGCGGCCTGAACCTTCTCAGCCAGAACGTGTTCTGGACGCTCCTGATCGGTCTGCTGGTTCTCTGGGGCATGGACGGCGTACGGGAAGCCCTCCGCGCGCATGGCGGCAGGACTGAACCGAAAGATGGCCGGGCGGCAGGACGGGAGAAAGGAAAGCCGGCAGAAAAGGCGGCAGGCGGAAGGGAAAAACGGCTCCGGATCCTCCGGAGCGCGGCGGAGGCTGCGGGCATTCTGCTCGTCACTGCTGCGGGCATGTGCGCGGCAGCCCTTCTGAAAACGGACTATTCCTGGAGGGGCGTGCTCCTGATCGCCGTCATCGGACTTCTGATGCGCGACCGCCTGCTTCTGGTCATCGATGCCCCCTGTGCGTTTCTTTTGACCGAATTTCTGGTGCTTCTCAATAACGGACAAAGTCTTCAGACCTGTCTGGAGACGGTGCTGTCCCATACGACCGTGTTCCTTTCCTTCGCCCTCATCTGGTTCTATAACGGGAAGAGAAGGAGGCGGGGACACCGTTATATTTTCTATCTTTTTTATCCGGTTCATCTGCTGATTCTCTTTTTTTGCAGGCAGATTCTGTACGCATTGTGATATTGTACGGATAAAAAAACAATCGTCCGCAAATTTGCGGTTGCTTTCACCGGGTCCCTATGCTAAAATATCTCTCGTTGGCACACAAATGTGTGCCTGTCAAAGACACGAATGCGGGATGGATAAAAATGCATAAGAAAAGCGAATATTATGTGGTAAAAAAGAAGGCCGTTCCGGAGGTCCTTTTAAAGGTCGTGGAGGCGAAGAAGCTTCTGGAATCGGGAAAGGCGCCGACCATACAAGATGCCGTGGAGAAGGTGGATATCAGCCGGAGTTCCTTTTACAAGTACAAGGATGATATTTTTCCCTTTCATGACAACACTCAGGGAACGACGATTACGATTTCCCTGTCCATAGACGATGAGCCGGGACTTCTTTCCGATCTGCTGAAGGTCATAGCGGATTTCGGGGCAAATATTCTGACGATCCATCAGAGTATCCCGATCAACGGCGTGGCGTCCTTAAGCATCAGCGTTCAGGTGCTGAGCACCACCTCAGACGTGTCCAGAATGCTGGATGCGATGGAAGAGGAGAAGGGCGTACATAACGTGAAGATTCTCGCCAGAGAATAACGGATGGGGATCGCCACAGACACATGGAAATCGCCGCCCGGGGCGGCAGAAAAGACAGGAGGCAGATTGAAAAGCGTGCCTGATGACACATTTTTTCGGTCGGCACTCCGACAGGAGGAAATACATGATCAGCATAGCGGTTTTGGGATACGGCACGGTAGGCAGCGGCGTCGTAGAGGTGATTGAAAAAAATAAGGATGTGATCGACAAACGGGCCGGAGAAGAAATCCGGGTGAAATATATTCTGGATCTCAGGGATTTCCCCGGAGACCCCTATGCGGACAGAGTGGTTCACGATGTGAACATCATCCTTCAGGATCCGGAGGTTTCGATCATCTGTGAAACCATGGGCGGAAACGAGCCGGCCTTCACCTATTCCATGCAGGCTCTGAAGGCCGGAAAGAGCGTCTGCACGTCCAATAAGGAGCTGGTTGCAAACCACGGGGCCGAGCTGATCCGCACGGCGAAGGAAAACTCCTGCAACTACCTGTTCGAAGCGAGCGTGGGCGGCGGCATTCCCATCATCCGCCCGCTGAATGTGGCTCTGACCGCCGAGCGGATCGAACTGATCAGCGGAATCCTGAACGGAACCACCAACTACATCCTCACGCGTATGGCGGAGGAGGGCAGTGATTTTGAGACCAGCCTGAAGGAAGCCCAGGAAAAGGGCTATGCGGAGCGCAATCCCGAGGCGGACGTGGAAGGCTATGATGCCTGCCGCAAGATCGCCATCCTCGCATCCCTCATGACGGGAAAGACCGTCCGCTATGAAGAGATCTATACGGAAGGAATCACGAAGATCACTCATGAGGACTTCCTTTACGCTCATAAAATGAACCAGTTTATCAAGCTCCTCGCCAGTGCCAGAGAGGTGGACGGCAGATATTACGCCATGGTGGCTCCCTTCCTGATCGGAGAAAAAAATCCCCTTCACAGCGTGAATGACGTGTTCAATGCCATTTTCATCCGCGGAAATACCCTGGGAGACTCCATGTACTACGGACGGGGCGCGGGAAAGCTTCCCACGGCCAGCGCCGTTGTTTCCGACGTGATCGACTGCGCCAAGCACGGACGGACCCATATCCTCTGTCTGTGGGATGAGGAGAAGCTTTCCCTCTGCAGCATTGACGGAGCTTCGCGGAGATTTTTCGTCCGCGCGAAAAAGGGCTGTGAAAAAGAGGCGGAGAGCCTGTTTGGCGCGATCGAGAAAGTGGATGCCGGCCTGGAGGGAGAATTCGGTTTTGTGACCCCTGCCGTCACTGAGAAGGAATTTGCAGAAAAAAGCGCGGCGCTCTCCGGCTTCATCAGCCGTATCCGCGTGGAAGAGGACTGAAAATGAAATATGTAGTTGTGCTGGGAGACGGGATGGCGGATGAGCCGATTGCCAGGCTGAACGGACGCACACCGCTGGCGTATGCGAACACGCCGGCGCTGGATGCGCTGAGCCAAAAATCGGAAATCGGCATGGTCAGCACGATCCCGAAGGGAATGAAGCCCGGCTCCGATACGGCGAATCTGTCGGTGATGGGCTATGACCCGAAAAAATATTATTCCGGACGTTCCCCGCTGGAGGCCCTGAGCATCGGGGTGCCGATGAAGGACACGGACATCGCCATGAGATGCAATATCGTGACCCTTTCTGAGGAGGAGGGAATCCCTTTTGAAAAGAGAAGGATTCTGGATCACAGCTCCGGAGAGATCGAAACAAAGGACTGTGCCGTCCTGCTTCATGCCGTGATGGAAGAACTGGACCGGCCGCCCTACCATTTTTATGTGGGGACCAGCTATCGACACTGCCTGATCTGGGAGAACGGAGAGGTGGAGGACCTCACCGCGCCCCACGATGTGCTCGGCCGGGAAATCGGCCCCTACCTTCCTTCGGACCGGAAGCTGTATGAGATGATGGTCCGAAGCTATGAGATTTTAAAGGACCATCCCCTGAATGTACAGCGCAGAAAGGAAGGCCTGAATCCGGCCAACTGCTGCTGGTTCTGGGGAGCGGGAACCCGTCCCTCTCTTCCTTCCTTTTATGAAAAAACAGGGAAAAAGGGCATCATGATTTCTGCCGTTGACCTTCTGAAGGGAATCGCGGTGGGAGCGGGCATGGATGTGGCAGAGGTGGAAGGTGCGAACGGCGGTCTTGACACCAATTATGAAGGAAAAACGCAGGCTGCACTTGACGCGCTGGTCCGGGACGGTTATGATTTTGCCTATATTCATATCGAAGCCCCGGATGAGATGGGACACCAGGGCAGCGTGGAAAAAAAGCTTAAGGCCATTGAATATCTGGACAGAAGGGTGGTTGCGCCGCTTACGGCAGGGCTTGACGCCAGCGGGCTGGACTACAGGCTGATGGTACTTCCGGATCACCCCACGCCGATCCGGCTGCGTACCCATACGGCGGAAAGCGTGCCCTATCTGATCTATGACAGCACGGCTCCGCAGAAGAACGACTGGAGCTACAATGAGGCGGAGGCTATCCTGAGCGGAAATTATTTTTCGGAAGGCCCTCAGCTGATGGACCATTTCCTCGGTCTGAAGCAGCCCAGCTACCGGCTCTGATCCGGCTTCGACGAAAAATACGAAAAGGAAAGGCCGCATCCAGGCCATACAGGCCCCACAGCAGCGGCAGGAGGATGACACAGTTATGAAAAAAGTGGTGAAATTCGGCGGAAGCTCCCTGGCGAGCGCAGAGCAGTTCAGAAAGGTAGGAAGCATCATCAAGGCGGATCCTGAGAGACGCTTTGTGGTTCCTTCCGCACCCGGCAAACGCAGCAGGGACGATGAAAAGGTAACCGACATGCTGTATGCCTGCTATGCGCTGGCGGAAGAAGGAAGCGATTTTTCGGAAAAGCTTTCCGCCATCCGTGCCAGATACGAGGAAATCATCAAGGGGCTGTCCCTGAAGCTGTCCCTGGATGAGGAATTTCAGAAAATTGAAGAAAATTTCAGGAATAAGGCCGGAAAGGATTATGCGGCTTCCAGAGGAGAGTATCTGAACGGAATCGTCATGGCCGCCTATCTGAAGTTCCCCTTCATCGATGCGGCAGAGGTGATTTTCTTCGACGAGGAAGGGAAATTTGACGATTATAAGACGGACAAAGTGCTGTCAAAGCGGCTGGAGCAGATGGATGCGGCTGTTATTCCCGGCTTCTACGGTTCCATGCCTGACGGAAGCGTGAAAACCTTTTCCCGGGGCGGCTCCGACATCACGGGCTCCATCGTTTCCCGTGCGGTGCATGCGGAGGTGTATGAAAACTGGACAGACGTGTCCGGCTTTCTGATCGCCGATCCCCGCATCATCCCCAACCCGGTGGGCATCGATACCATCACCTACAAGGAGCTGAGAGAGCTTTCCTACATGGGAGCCGGCGTTCTGCATGAGGACGCTATCTTCCCGGTCAGAAGAGAGGGCATTCCGATCAATATCCGCAACACCAATGCGCCGGAAGACAATGGAACCTGGATCGTGGAGAGCACCTGCCAGAAGTCCCGCTTCGTCATTACGGGAATCGCCGGAAAGAAGGGATTCTGCTCCGTCAATATTGAAAAGGACATGATGAACGCGGAGATCGGCTTCGGACGCAAGGTCCTCCAGGCATTTGAGGACAGCGGCATCTCCTTCGAGCACGTGCCCTCCGGGATCGACACCATGACCGTATTCGTCCACCAGGATGAGTTCATGGACAAGGAACAGAAGGTGGTTTCCGCCATTCACCGCCTTGCCAGACCGGATACCATCGACATTGAATCCGACCTGGCGCTGATCGCGGTCGTGGGACGCGGCATGAAGTCCACACGCGGAACAGCAGGACGCATTTTCTCTGCCCTCGCCCATGCCAATGTCAACGTCAAAATGATCGATCAGGGTTCCTCCGAGCTGAACATCATCATCGGCGTCCGCAACGAAGATTTCGAGGCGGCGATCCGGGCAATTTACAATATTTTTGTTCTGGTGCAGCTCTAAAAAACAGGAATGAAGCAGCAGATTCAGGCAGCCGGAAAAGCGGTTTTTCTCCGCTTCTCCGGCTGCCTTTTCCGTGACGGAGGATGTTTGCCGCAGGAAGCGCGTTGATCTGCCGCAGAAAAAACGTCGGAATATAAAATCTGTCTGATCAGTCTTTTCTGTCTGCCGTCAGTATGAGAAATGTCCTTAAATTGTCAGATAATTCAATAAATTTAAAACAAAATACACATAATATTATGTAATATACTAATAAAAATAGAAAACAATGTAAAAATAGAAAAAAAGTCAAAAAACTTGTTGACAATAAGAAGACGTAAGACTATAATGAAGTCACAAACAAAGAAGAGAACAAAAATAAAAAGAAGGAGGTACGGACCGCCGAAAACGTAAACCTTATTTCTTAAAAGAAGAAAGCTTTTAAGAAAAGAAAAAAGACAATTTCATAGGAAAAGCCTTAAAGACGGATCAGAAAGAGGAAAAGAATCTCCGGGAGGAACGCCTTTGGATTGAAGGAAGACAACCTGAAGAAACCGGCAACTATAAATTGAGATTCTTTTAGAAAACGGACATTTCCTGAAACTATCGAGAATGATCTTTATCATCAGAAGAAGAAAACAAAAAGGTTGACATCTTTAATGGAAAAGACAGAAATCGAAAGGAAGACGGAAGAAATTGAGAAGAAGGATGATCCAGACAGGATCGGATTTCAGGAAAATTGATTCCATAAGGAAAGAAGTTTTTGAAGGAAGTAATTCCTTAAAACAAAAGACCCAGATTTAGGATAGATGGACTTCAGAAGATCAGGCCGTCAGTTTAGAGGAATCCGAAAAGAGAGGACAGAAATCTTTCAGAGACGTAAAAATAAAATCTTTAAGGAACAATGCTAATCTAACACCGAAGCGAAACGAGTACACTTACCTGAGTGGCGAAGAATCATCGAAGGATGAAAACCGTTGCAGTACATGAGTACAAAAGGAAGAAGGAGTGGAAAGAAGAGCAGAGGAGAAAAAATGGAGGTATAGGCCATTGGATAGCATAGTTTGAGAGCGGGTATCATACATGAAAATGATTGATACCCGCTTCTCTTTGTGGTAGTCTGTCAGTAGGAATATGTCAGTCGTTCAAAGGACAGCCGGCTGTCAGGCATGCACGGATTCCGATGTGCATGTGCCCGGTCTGAAGCGGGAAGAAAGCCGGCTGCGGAAAGGTACGGTAAACCATGAACCGCAGGGAACTGAGAAGAAAAAGAAGGCGCAGGAATCAGACGATCGCCTATATTGTGGCCGGGCTGATCCTGGCGGCCATTGTTTTTGGATGCGTTTTTATTGTCCGCAATATTTCCGGCGCGGCTCAGGGGGACAGCACGCGGGAGGAAGGCAGCAACGTCCGGACAGAAGGCGGCATAATGGCGGATGAAGAAAATGCGGATTCGGACAGTCCGCTTCAGGAGCAGACGGAAGCCTCCGGGCAGACCGGGATTTCAGGACAGCCGGAGGAGCCTTCAGAAACGGAGCCGGAGGCTCAGACAGAAGGAACAGCCGGGCAGGCGGAAAGCTCGGGAGAGAAAACGCCGGAGGAACAGATCAGCAGCTATGTGGAGGCCATGAGTCTGGAGGATAAGGTGGCCGGTCTGTTCATCATCACTCCGGAGCAGCTGACCGGAGTGGAAACGGCCGTACAGGCCGGGGAAAGCACGAAGGAGGCTCTGGAACACTATCCAGTAGGAGGGCTGGTTTATTTTGCCCGGAATATCCAGTCAGACAATCAGCTGAGGGAAATGCTGGCGAATACGGCTTCCTACAGCAGATATCCGCTGTTCCTCGGCGTAGATGAGGAAGGAGGACAGGTTGCCCGCGTGGCGAAGGCGCTGGGTCTTGAAAATGTGGGACCAATGGCGGAAATCGGCGCTTCGGGAAATGTGGACGCGGCATATGAGGCGGGAGCGGCAATTGCCTCCTATCTGAAGGAGTACGGATTTAACCTGGATTTCGCTCCGGTGGCGGATGTGCTGACCAATCCGGACAATACGGTGATCGGAGACCGTTCCTTCGGAAGCGATCCTGTGCTGGTCTCTCAGATGGTTGCAGCTGCGGTACAGGGACTCCAGGAGAACGGCGTGAGCGCATGTATCAAGCATTTTCCGGGACATGGCAATACGGCGGGAGATTCCCATGACGGACAGGTGGAAACGGACAGAACGCCGGAGGAAATGCAGGCAGCGGAATTCCTTCCCTTTACGGCGGGAATCGAAGCAGGTGTGGACATGGTGATGGTCGGGCACATTTCAGCACCGGGCCTGACGGACGGGGATAAGGTTCCGGCATCCATGAATGAGAAGATTATTACAGGTGTTCTGAGGGAACAGCTTGGATATAACGGAGTCGTCATCACGGATGCCATGAATATGTCTGCCATCACCCAGTATTATGCGGCTGATGAGGCGGCAGTGAAGGCTCTGAAGGCGGGAGCGGATATGATTCTTATGCCGGAGGATTTCACCACCGCTTACAACGGGGTGATCGCTGCGGTGCAGGATGGAACGATTGCTGAGGAGAGGGTTAACGATTCTCTGAAGCGGATTTTCCGCGTGAAATACGGGGCCGGGACGTAGAAGTGAAAGCGGACGGCCTGTTGGAATGGGGAGAGCGCGGAGCGTGGCTTTTCGAATGGCGCGGAATGAACTGTAACGATATTCCAGGAAATTGATAAAAGAAATTTGAAAAACTTGTTGACAATTCTGTAAAGTTCATGTATAGTGATACTTGCCCGTCGGGAAAACGGCGGGCAGAATGAAAATGCGATAGTGGCGTAGTTGGTAACGCGCGACCTTGCCAAGGTCGAGACCGCGGGTTCGAGCCCCGTCTATCGCTCTCAAAGAATCCAGTAAAACAGCGGCTTTCGGAGAATTCCGGGGCCGTTGTTTTTTACCCTCAGAAAATTAGACAGAAAAATTAGACAGAAATTTCACTCCGCTTTCGTGCGGAAAATTTTTGCAGAATAATCATCAGTCACATCATCACGATCTCTCTGCAGAACATGAGCATACCGCGTCATAAGGGTTTTTGGACTGTTCCCCATGACGCTCGCCACCGCATTGATGGGCTTTTTAAGGCCGAGCAGGTTGATCGTGGCGAATGAGTGCCTCAGATCATATACGGCTATGGATGGGAGCGGTTCGTCAGCCGTCTTATTGTATTTGTTCAGGAGCTTTTTGAATGCTTTGCCGTACACGTCCGGATTGATCGGCCGCCCGTTGACGGAAACAAACAGGAAATCGTTGTCTGCGAAATCAGGATCGAGCCGCCGGAAGGCTTCCTTCCACTCCAGGTGCCGGATAATCGCCGCAGTGATCGGAGGGTACAGACTGATCGGGCGGTGCGACTGCGGATTTTTCATCTCTGTGAGGACATTATACTTATCGTACCCACGATGCATCGTGAGCAGGCCGTCCGCCGGGCGGAAGTCGGCCTCCGCAAGGCCACATACCTCTCCCGGCCGGATGCCGAGAGCAGATACGCACAACATCGGGTATATGTGAGATTTTCGCACAACATCAGAGCTGAGAAAGGCTGCCTGCTGCTCGTCGGTCCACGTCTGCTTGTCCGGCGGGATAACCTTCAGACGCTTGATCCCGTCCATCGGGCTCTCCTTGATGATTTTGAGGGTGTCTTTGCAGAAGTTGAAGATATTACATAGGACATTGATAATCTTGTTCACGGTCTCCTGAGAATACCCTTTCCCTTCCGGCTTCGGAGCGCGGAGAAGGTTGATATATTTTTGCACATGCTCCGTCTTGATTTCCCTCACCGGAATCGTCCCGAACACGTCCCGGATGTAATGAGAATAGTTATATTTATATACTTTGTAGGTGGCGTGTGCATACCGGTCCTTTGCCGGAACGATCCACAGCCGGTATGCATCCTCACAGGTCATGTCCTTTCCGGCCGCCGGTGCGGAGAATATTCCCTCTTTTCTTCCAGTATCGCTCTTCTTTTCCCGCCTCTTCTCTTCGAATGTTTCTCCCTTCTCAATCAGCTTCAGTATCTTCGCCTCGTCTTTGACTGCCTCAGCGCGTTTGAGGCGCAATGGGCCGTTTTCAACGCGCCCGGTGTTAGGATTATATACATGCGCGTAATACTTCGTTATTTCGCGGTTCTGGCGCTTGTAGAAGCGGGTGTGTTCTTGAATAGACATATATCACATTCCTCCTTTTGAGTTTGAAAAATGGGTACAAAAATAACACCTGTACAGGTGTGGGGGAAATGTGGTATAATATCTTTGCTCAAGTGCGAGCTGTGAAATCAGCATAGCTGATTTCCCCTGGCGAGCGGAGGAAACTCTGCAAGCCCTGGTAAGCTGATAACAATACAGTAGGAAAATCCTATCAGGTAAGGTCCAGCCAGCCGCCTGTACCGAGTCCTTGGAGCCGAAGCGGTAACGTCAGGCTTAAGCGTAGGACAGGGAGCAGCAGAGCCGAAACGAAAGTGAAGTGATAGAGCTGGGAAATTATTATGAGGTTGGATATGGTCGATGT
>DXHY01000004.1 GCA_019113175.1 Candidatus Eisenbergiella stercoravium
GTCATAGTTGAAGGGCGCGTCCACGAAGACGTCCGCCAGCGTCAGCCCTGCACTGTCCAGCGCGGGAGCGTAGGTGGATACGATCTTGAACGTGGAACCGGGCTGTCTCGGTGAAGAAGTAGCGCGGTTCAACGTCCGGTTTGCCTCTTTGGCGCCGCGCCCTCCCACGATGGCGACCACATAGCCTGTGGACTGATCCTCAATGGTCATGGAAATCTGAGGCTGCGGCGTCATGGAAATGCTTTCCGCGATCACCTCTCCGCCGCTCTGCAGGAGATAGGCCTTATATTCCTCGATGGCAGCGTTTGCCTCATCCTGAGAGGAAAAGAGAAGAGGATACTTGGAGGTATTTCCGTTTTCCTCCATCCAGGATTCCAGCATTTCCTTGCTGAAATTTTCCGTTTCACCATCCTCCCGTTCAATAGTGAGCTGGTAATCCAGATACCAGGTGGTTCCATCCGGATAGTTTTCCTCATTGGAACAGACCTCATCCGCAATTGCCTGGATGTTGGGGTCCTGCGTGGTATAGATTTTCAGTCCGCCCGCGTAGAGCAGGGAATAGGCCTGGGTTTCCGAATAGCCCGCTTCCTGAAGATCTTCCATCACGTCTTCGGTCACGGCATCCACAAAATAGGAGTTCACCTGTGTTTCCCCTGTCTCCTCGTTGACAATTTGAATGCGGGAGTATACATCGTCAGCAAGCGCTTCGTCATGCTCGCTTTGAGTGATGTAGCCCTGCTCCAGCATTTTGTTCAGAACGTCTTCCCGTCTTGATGCATTGTTGTCAGGATGGGAAATCGGGTTGTAACGGGAAGGGTTCTGAGTGATGGCCGCGATAACGGCACATTCGGACAGATTCAGATCCCACACGTTCTTTCCGAAATAGCGGCGGGAAGCCGCCTGAACGCCCAGGGTGTTCTGGCCGAGGTTAATGGTATTCATGTAATTTTCCAGAATATCGTCCTTATCCATCTCCTGTTCCAGCATGATGGCCAGGTACTGCTCCTGGATTTTCCGTTTCAGTTTGTAGGCGAAGCCGCGTTCGCTCTCGCTTGTCCAGGTGGTCAGCACGTTATTCTTGATGAGCTGCTGGGTGATGGTGCTGGCGCCCTCGGAAAAATTCCCGCTGGTCAGGCCCACATAGGCCGCCCGCAGGATGCCTCTTAAGTCGATTCCGTTATGTTCATAAAAACGTTCGTCCTCGATGGCGACAAACGCGTGGGCCAGATCTGCGGGAATATCCTCCATGCTCACCGGAACCCGGTTGGAGCCCTCCGCATCCAGCTTGGCGATCTGATTGCCTTCTGCATCGTAGATGAAGGTGGAAAATCCCGAGGGGGACACGTCGATGTTGGACATGTCCGGAACCGAGGAAAGAATTCCTTTGACGAAGCCCAGTCCGCCGCAGATGCCGATCACGCCGACGGCAAGAACGAAGAACAGAAACACCTTAAAAAAGCTAAGAGCAAATCGGTTGCCCCATTTTTTTGACTTGGAACGCAGTGCCTTTTTTTTCCTGGCGGCACCCCTTTTGCCATAGTTCATGAATTTGCCTCCTTTAAGCTGAAAGCTTGCCCAAAAGGGCATTACCTATCTGATTATAGCAAAGATGCCCCGGTAAATAAAGGATTTTAGAGAATTATTAAGAATTGTTCACAATTCAATTCCGTTTTATGCCCTCCTGTGGTAAGATTAAGCTGTTGGAAAAAAGGAGAAAAAACATGGAAAAAAAAGAGAACTTTCCGCCCTGGAAATGCGTGCTTGAGGGCGGCTGCGGAGAAATTGTGGAAAAAAAATCCAGGTTTATCGCTACGGTAAGGCCTGTGGAGTCGGAAGCGGAGGCTTCCGCGTTTATTGAAGAAATGAAGAAAAAATACTGGGATGCCACCCATAACTGTTCCGCGTTTGTGATCGGGCGCAGAGGAGAGCTGACCCGCTGCAGCGACGATGGGGAACCCTCCGGAACAGCGGGCCGGCCGATGCTTGAAGTGCTCTTAAAGGAAGGAATCTGCAACACGGCCGTGGTGGTAACCCGGTATTTCGGCGGCACTCTGCTCGGAACCGGCGGACTGGTGCGGGCCTACGGGGCCGCGGTGAAGGAGGGCCTGAAGAATTCAGGTGTGGTCACCATGCGCTATGGAACGAGGCTTCAGGTGACGGCAGATTATCCGGATGTGGGCAGAATCCAGCATCTGGAGGCAAAAGAGGGGATCGCTCAGGAAAGCGCCGAATATGGCGTAAATGTCCGGTTTGTGCTGGCGTTTCCGGCAGAGGAGGAAGAGAGGATCTGCCGGAGCATTACGGAATCGACGGATGCGCGGGCAGAAATTGAAATTCTTTCTCACGGCTATTATGTTGACAGAGGCTGAGGGGAACGCTATATTGGTAGAAAACTGAAACGAAGGAGGAACCAATGAAGCTGATATCATGGAACGTAAACGGGCTCCGCGCCTGTATGGGAAAGGGCTTTCCTGAATTTTTCCGGGAGGCGGACGCTGATATTTTCTGTATTCAGGAGAGCAAGCTGCAGGAGGGGCAGATTTCTCTCGACCTGCCGGGCTACCATCAATACTGGAATTACGCGGAGAGAAAGGGTTATTCCGGAACCGCAGTGTTCTCCAAAAAGGAGCCTCTCAGCGTGTCCTACGGCATTGACAAAGAGGAGCATGATAAGGAAGGGCGTGTGATCACGCTGGAATTTGAGGATTTTTATCTGGTCACGGTCTATACGCCCAATTCCCAGGACGGCCTTGCGAGACTTCCCTACAGAATGGAATGGGAGGATGAATTTCTTTCCTATTTAAAAGGGCTGGAGAAGAAAAAACCGGTCATTTTCTGCGGCGACCTGAATGTGGCGCACCAGGAGATCGATCTGAAAAATCCGAAGACCAACCGAAAAAACGCCGGCTTCACCGATGAGGAGCGGGAGAAATTTTCCCGGCTTCTGGACAACGGATTCATCGATACCTTCCGATATTTTTATCCTGATCTTGAGGGAGCCTATTCCTGGTGGTCCTACCGTTTTCATGCCAGGGAGAAGAACGCGGGATGGCGCATCGATTATTTTCTGGTATCACCTGAACTGAAGGACCGGCTGGAGGACGCGCTGATTTATAAGGATGTGTACGGCTCGGACCACTGTCCGGTAGGCCTGATCCTGAAGGATTGAGATTTGGATGATGGAAAGGAAAGAAAGTATGGACGGTAACAGAACTGAAAGGAAAAGAATGAAAAGAGCCGCAGGTCTGGCGCTTTCCCTCTGCCTGATTATGACTGCCGCGCCGGGGCTTGCGGCCTGTGGCAGCCCGGAGACGCAGATGCAGGAAAGCGCGACTGCCGCACAGGAGACGGAAAGCGCGGCGGATGCGATGGCGGAACCGCAGACGGAGCAGGAGTCTGCGCAGGAAACCTTAACGGAGACCGTAACACAGACCGGAACAGAGGATGCCGGAGATGCTCCGGCAGGAGAAATGATTACGGATGCCACGGGCTCTTTTGAGGGAATCGTGGTGGATGCCGCCATGAACAGTCTGGTCATCGATACGAAGGATGGGATCATGTACAGCTTTTCCTATCCGGAAAGCGGCGTGGAAATGGATCTTGCAGACGGCCTTCTTCTGGGGATGTCCGTTCTGGTGAAGAGTGAGGACGGCATGGCTTCCAGCGTGCAGGACGGTCCCACACAGCCTGCCGCGGACAGAGATGCGCTGGCCTTTGCCGCGGATGTCCTGTTTGCCTGCCGTTATAAGAGCATGGATTCCCTTGCAAATCTGGCCGCCTTTCCCCTTTATGTCAGGCTGGATGACGGAGATTTGACGGTGGAAGACGCGGAAGAGTTTCTTGACCTTCCTCAGAACGAGGTCCTTTCGGAGGAACGGGTGGAAGCGGTGCTTTCCACGAATCTTTACGAGGTGACGGAGCTGGACGGCGGAAGATATGTGCTGGGCTCCGACGAAGGGACGCCCAATATCATCTTTCAGAAGGATGACGGAAGGGACAGCGGATTTGCCATTGCCGGGATTAACTGATTTTCCGGTATCAGCGTCCTGCAGGCGCTGATACGGTTTTCTGACCGGGGGACAAACGTCCGCCTTTTGTCTGGGGATTATCGGGAGTGAGCGCTGTTTATCGGCGCTTACTCCCTTCTTTCACACTGAAGCGGTAGATGAACAGAGAAAATACGGCTGCAATCAGCTCCGTGATCCAGAATGCGTGCCATACGCCGGTCGCTCCTGTCAACAGACTGAGGATAAAGGCTGCCGGAATGATGAGAATCAGATAACGGCAGAGGGAAATCATCAGGGACGGAACACCCTTTCCCAGCCCTTCAAGCGCGCCGGAGGAGGCAACGGAAAGAGCTGAGGGAAGGAAGCCGATGCTGATGATCCGCAGGGCCTGGGCGCCGATTGTGATAGTGGACGGGCTGGTGGTAAACAGCCCCATCAGAGGACCGGGAAGAAGCTGGCACAGAACGGTTCCCGCCAGCATGATGACGGCGGCGAAGGCCAGCGTAGTGTTATAAATGGAACGGACCCGTCTGTGCTCTCCCGCACCGTAATTGTATCCGATGAGCGGCCGCATCCCCTGTACGATGCCGTTTGCGGGCAGATAAAGGAAGGTCTGCAGCTTATAATAAACGCCGAGAACCAGCACATAGGCCTGAGAATATCCGGCCAGAATGGAATTCAGCGCGGAAATCAGCAGAGAAGGAAGCGCCAGATTCAGGATGGCAGGAATGCCGATGCCGTACAGCCTCAGGCACATATCCTTCTGAAAGGAAAAGCCGCGGAGGGAAATGCGCACGGGGAGCAGCGCCCCGCGGAAATAGTAAACCAGATAAACGGCCAGCGTAAGCACCTGCCCCAGCCCCGTGGCCAGAGCCGCTCCGCTGATGCCCATTTCCGGAAATGGCCCGATTCCGAAAATAAGAACCGGATCCAGAATGATGTTGCAGATGCAGCCCGCCAGCATGGCGGCCATGGAAACCGCCATTTTTCCCACCGCCTGGAAGATTTTCTCAAAGGCCAGCCCCAGCGCGATGATGATGGAAAAGGCGAACACGATGTTGGAATAGGTCAGCCCCAGGGAAATCACTGTTTCATTTGAGGTAAAAAGCCGCAGAAATGCGGGCATGATCAGGATACAGCCTGCCGTCAGCACCACGCCGTGCAGCGCATTCAGCACCAGCCCCTGCGCCGCGGCAGCATCAGCCTTTTTCTGATCCTGCGCCCCAAGATGGAAGGCGATCACTGCGTTGATGCCGATGCCGAAGCCGATGGTGACCGCGTTTACCAGATTCTGTACCGGGTACACCAGGGAAAGCGCGGTCATGGCGTCCTCACTGATCTGCGCCACAAAAAAGCTGTCCACGATGTTGTACAGCGAATTGACCATCATGGAAATCACCATGGGCAGCGACATGCGAAGCATGAGCTTCAGAATCGGCTGTTCCTTCATATAAGTCTGTTCCATGTTCAAAATCTCCTTTCGCCGCCGGAGGGCGGATAAGTTTGAAAAAGAATGACAAAGCCATTCTTTGACACGCATCAAAGGCCCGTAACAGCCTCTTTTCCTGCTCGGGTAAACCGTCCTGGTATGCCGTCAGAGGGCTGTAAGAGCAAGAATATGAGAAACAAAAACGCAAAAAAAACACACCTGCAAAAAAGCAGCTGTGTGGCGAAAAGTGGATACTTATCCAGAAAAATCCACGCCCTTACCGGGTTTTAGATAATTATTTTAGCATTTCGTTAAAAGAATGTCAAATAGTTTCCCACAAAAGCCCGGGAAAGCCAGATAGACAAAAATGAAAAGAGACTGCTGTACAAAATGCAACAGTCTCTTCATTATTATATTAATGTAAAAACAGTATTTTACTGTGCGAGCTTCGTTGTCAGCCCATTGTCATAAGCCTCTCCTCTTTCGTCGATGATTGCCTGATAGCCGGCATCCAGATACTCCTGGGCCCTCTGATCATACAGAGTATCAAAGTCATCGGGATCGCACATGGTCAGTTCATCACGGTACTGGACGTACAGGGATGCGAGAGAATCTCTGTATTCCGTTTCCGCGTTAATGACGGTCGCAAACATACAGGGCACGATGGCAAGCCCTTCCTCTGCCTGTTCCACGCGAGTATTATAATAAGTAAGAATCTGATCAACCAGCTCGTCTGTCTGAGGAAGGTTTGTCGGGAAGCTGGCCCGGATATCCGCTTCCGGATCACCCAGAATCCTGGAGGCTGTTACGGGAGCAACATAGTCGGCATTGTTGTTGTAACCCTGGGTGTAATCTCCGTTGTAGTCGCCGACGCCGACAGGGTTACCGTTTTCGTCCAGCGTATAATTCTCATTCTCCAGTCCCCACTGAAGAGTAAAGAGCACATCGTCCTGACTCATCCATTCCAGATACATCCAGGCGGCCCGGATCTGATCTTCCGTGGCGGTGGAAGAGAAGCCTACGATGATGCCGAAAGGATTTTCCGCCCGGTATGCACAGCTTGTACCGTATTGATAGTCGGCAGGCTGAATCGCCAGCTTTCCGTCCGGATTCTGTTCATAGAAAGCGGTCAGAAAATCCATGTTTCCTGAGATATATCCGCCGTACCAGTAGCTTTTTCCATTTACAAAGTTTGCCTTTGCCGTTTCCGTATCGGTAACGTAATATTCAGGATTGGTAATGCCGAGACTGTATTCCTCATTCTTGGCTCTGAGCAGCTCCTTGTTGGCATTCCAGCTCATTGCGACGATGTTATAATCTCCGTACATCGCCCATTCCCGTTCGTCCAGCGGATAGGTACGGAATGCATCATTCTGGTCGGGGCCGGCATTGCCGGTTAACATCCAGGCTCCGTCGGGATGTTCACAGATGCCCGCATCCATAATTTTCTGCATTGCGTCAAGATACTCCTCGCGGGTGGAAGGCACATGGTCGTAACCGACCTGCTCCAGCCAGTCCATACGTACGAATACCTGATAGCTGTAGTTGGTATTGGAATAGGGCCTTTCAGCGAATACGAAATAGGTCTCATCCTCCATTGCAGAATACTGCAGCTGATCCAGTTCCACCATTCTATTATAATAGGTGGGTGCTACGGCTGCGAATTCGTTCATATCAAAGGTGGTAAGATAACCGTCGTTTGCCCATTGTGCCAGTTTGGGATAGTCAAATTCCATCAGCATGGTGGGCAGGGTTCCTGCGGATGCCAGAAGAGCGTAATCGGTCATGGCATCGTTTCGGGTGATCGGAACGAATTCTACGGTTATGTTCCACGGATCTCCAAAATTTTCCTGGATCCACTGAGTCCAGTAGTTATTGCTGACGTCCGGAACTCCGTCCAGCCCGCGGTCGTAGACAGGAACCTGAAGGGTTACGTTCTCTGCAAACGGCTCCCAGCTGTCCATACCGCCGCCTTCCGCAGCGTCCGCATCAGCAGAAGCGGTTTCCGCCGCTGCAGTGCTTTCTGCTTCAGCTGTGGTCCCGGTGGAGTTTTCCGCCGATGTTTCAGTGGAAGACGCGCTTTCCGTGGAACCTCCGCCGCTTCCGCAGCCTGCCAGCGTTCCAAAGGACATCGCGGCAGCCAACGCAAATGCAAGCGTTTTTTGAAGAGACTTTTTCTTCATAAACTTTTTCCTCCTTAAGAAAAGTGATGATATTTATGATAAGCCGGATTTGTTTGCCCGGCAGGTGACCAGAGATCCGAAGAAAGACATCTGTTCTTTTTTATGAAAATAATCCGCATCCGCCCTCCGCCGTTTTTCCTTCCTGTTCAAAGGACAGCAGGAGGGTCTTTCCGTCCCGGTTTTCTTCCACATTTCCGGTTTCCCAGAGAACCGGGCCGAATGCATCCGGAAGAGAGAGGCGGATACTGTGAGGGCGCGCTGCCTTCAGACAGACCCGGAAGCTCCGGCTTTCCAGATCCCATTTCATCGAGATGCTTCCTCCCGGATACTGAAAATCCCAAAGGGAACCTTTTTTCAGCCGTTTGGGAAGAGTTGGAAGAAGTCTGACCAGATCCTCCGAAACATATACCAGCATTTCCTGCACGGCATTCACGTATCCGAGAGCGGCGTCCAGCTGAACGGGGGCCGGATCCATATCCAGCGTAACGCTCATCCCGCGCCAGTCGTTGTGGAGTGTGAAAAAGTTGGACAGAAGACAGGATTTTGCCATGTTATCCAGACATTCCGCCGCCTTTTCTCCTTCGTTGAATCTGGCATAGATGGAGGCCATGTGGGCCATGGACCACCCGGTCTGTGCGTCTATCTTTCTCAGGCTGACAGCCTTTTCATATTTTTTCATTTCCTCGGGCTGATCAATGGAATTTACCTCATGTCCGGGAAATACCGGGTAAATGTGGGACAGGTGCCTGTGATCGTACCGGTCCTCAAACTGGGGGGCCTGCCATTCCCGGATGGCTCCCAGATCGTTGGAACGATAGGGCGGGATAGAAGCGAGGATTTTTTCCCAGTCCTCTATTTTATCCTGGTACATTCCATACCTTTTTCCAAGCCGGATCATGCCGGAAAAAAATTCCTTTATGATTGCCAGATCAATGGTGGAATTGATCGTTGTCGGCATGGGATGGGCGATCATCTCCGTCAGGGGAGGCATAAAATTCTGCGGCGTATTTTCCGGAGAAACGCTCGGATACAGCCTGATAGTACCGTCCGCATTGTACCGGATAAAATCCTCGTAAAAGGCAGCCGTTTCTTCCAGATACGGACAGATTTCCTTTCGGATATATTCCTCCTCTTCGGGCCTGTAGGACGCATAGGTACAGTAATGCTGTGCAAGCCATCCCGCAGCGCCCACCCAGTTGATGATTACGGGAACCACCTGGCTCGGTGTGGAGACATGAGGGGTCGTTCCTGCCGTCATGTAGATGCCCCGGCAGCCGAAGAGCTTTTTGGCATTTTCCCTGTAGATGTCCATTCGGTCATTGTAATAGCGGAACAGGGCCCGGTGATAATCTGCCAGATTCCCCACGAAGCTGTGCCAGTAGATCATCTGGGTGTTTTCGTTGGCCATGTTATGACTCCAGATCAGATCATAGCCGCCGCCCCAGAGGCCGTACAGGGGAAAAGGGTCCGCTGTCTCGTCTGTTCCGCTGATAAACAGATAGCGGCCGTATTTCCACATTTTTTCCATGAGCTCCGGCGGCTGTTTGTCCTGATAGGCGCGGGAAAGCAGATCTTCGTTATCCGTATTCTGCCAGCCGTCCAATTCCAGCCGGGCGCTGAGATATTTCCTGCAGTGCAGAGGAACATGGCGGGAAAACAGGCTTTCATAAGATTCCGGAAGGCGTGACAGAAAGGTCTTTGTCCGATGGATGCCATCCCCACCGGCATCTTTGATAAAGGAACGGATGGTCAGAACAATTTCATCGGCTTCTTCTACATAAATTCTTCCATACTGAATCTTCTGCTTTCCATTTGTGGTAATCCGTACCGCCATGCCGTAGCGGAGCCCGTCCGTATTGATGGACTGGTAGGTCAGGTAACCGTCGGAGGCTTCTGACTGCGCATTTTCCTCCATTGTCCGGCAGGTTTCCGGAATGGGGGTTCCGGGATTGCGATGGAATTCCGTCCGGAAGCTGGCGCTGATCACGGGCTGCTGCGCACGGATCCGGTATACAGCTATGCCGTCCGCTCTGGAAACAAAACCGTCACAGCGGTAGAATACGCCGCTGTCCGTCCATTGACAGGAAGCTTCTCCGGTTTCCATATTCAGAGCTCTTTGATATTCCTGAAATCCCCCTTTTGGGTCAATTTCGATTTTTATGTCAGCAAGGGGAAGGGGAGATTCCAACGTGGTCTGATAGCCCTTTTCCCTTAGCTCGTTGACGATTTCCCAGCTGGCTTCCCGGTATTCGCCCCTGTCCATTTTTGCGCGCATGCGTTCCAGCGCGTCGTGGACATCGGGGAGCGTGTCCTCAAACCCTCCATACCACAGCTCTCCGTCCGTGATCATGATGGTCTGCAGTCTGGTGCCTCCATAAAAGCTGGCTCCCATGCGGCCGTTTCCGCATACCAGCGCCTCTCTCCAGGTATCTCTCCACCAGGATGCAGGATAGTGCATGGTGAGCGTGTCTCTTGTTACTTCGATTTTTTTGAGCATTTTGCGTATCTGTCCTCCGAATGCCGCATAATGGAAACAGGTTATGCGGCTGATTATAGAATCAGTTTATGACTTTATTATATGAATAAACAGGAAATGGATTTAGAGGATATTTTGACATATTTTTATGAATTATGTCATATTTTCGAGGGGTTTATTGAATTTTTGCAGACTTTTTGCTACTATATATTAAAATTCTGCCTGAAAAAGGAGTCATTATGAAGCTGCAGGTATATTCGATAGACTGTTCTTTTGTGCTGGATTGCATAAAATTCCATATTTTTCAGATTTCCCGTGGAACTGTCGCAGAGGTCCCGGCTCACAGTCATGGAGCGGGTAATTATGAAATTCACTACCTTTCCAGTGGATCCGGAACTGCGAAAATTGCGGACCACAGCTATGCGGTGGAAACGAATACACTTTATATGACCGGACCCTTTGTGGAACATTCTCAGTTTCCTTCCGGGGATTCCCCGTTAGTGGAGTATTGTATCAACCTGCAGGCAGAAGAGACCGACGGCTGGAAAAAGAATGCTCTGTCCGATCTGTTTTTTTCCAATCCGGCCTGGTTTGGTCAGGACAGGCAGAATCTGCTTCCCCTGCTGCAGCAGATATTCCGGGAGCTGGAGGAGAAAAGGCTCGGATACGCGGGCCAGATATCAGCTCTATTGGCTCAGTGTATGATCGCGTTGGTACGAAACTATGAAATGGCCTTACAGCCGGAATCCTGCAAAAAGGGCACGGGAAAGGCATCAGCTTCCCCTTTGTCGGATAAGGCGATGCTTGTGGAACGTTATTTTCTCTATGAATATGAACATCTTTCTCTGGAAGAGCTCGCGGAACAGCTCGGCTTTTCCGTCAGACAGACTCAGCGTTTCCTGCAGGAGCATTATGGAAAAACCTTCCGTGAAAAGAAAGAGGAAAGCCGGATGGCCGCCGCGCTGCTGCTCCTTTCCGCTTCAGGGGAAAGCGTTACATCTATTTCGGAAAAGCTGGGGTTTGCGTCGGTAGAATATTTTTCCTCGTGCTTTAAAAAATTCCATGGAAGGACGCCAAGGGATTACCGGAAATCTCTGGGGCAATAATTGAGGCATTCGACGGACTTTGTCCTGCCGGAAAAAACAAGGTCTGCATCCATGAGCCGGTGGAAAGAAAATTGAAGATCGGAAAAAGAATAGACTTTCCATCGGGGTTGTGCTAAGATGAATGAGTGAAAGAGCACGGGAAGCATGGCGGATAGAAAGGATATAGTATGGACAAAGAGACAAAAGACATGTTCAATCTGATTCTCCAGAAGCTTGATGGCATGGATAAAAGATTCGATGCCATGGATGTGCGGCTTGACGGCATGGATAAAAGATTCGACGCCATGGATGCGCGGCTCGACGGCATGGATAAAAGATTTGATGCCATGGATGAGAGGCTCGACATCATGGATGAGAAAATTGATGCCATGAATACGGAGCTGCGTTATGTCAGAGTCAGGCTGGAGAACGAAATTGCAGAAAACATCAAGCGTGTCGCCGAAGGACATATGGATTTGTCCAGAAATCTTCATGAAGCCATGAAACCCCAGACGGAAATTGAAATGCTGGTAATCAGGGTGAACAGCCTTGAAACCAAAGTCAGAGACCTTCAGCATAAGGTTTCAATCATTTCCTGACGGGAGCAGGCAGCTGGGGAATGCCTGCAGTGGTGTCGGCTGGAAAGGAGTGCGGATCCCGTCAGGTGATGGGGGCCGCATTCCTTTTTTTCGCGGGTAACGAGCCGGACGGATATGCCTGCCTGTTCATCCGGGGGCCGCTGCGTAAGGCAGAGAACAGAGACTGAACGGAAAGGAACAAGAAAATGGAAAATCACAGAATTCACTACATCTGTTTTCCGGGAGGAAAGTCTAAGGTACTGACATTAAGCTATGACGACGGACGTCTGGAGGACCGCCGGCTGGTGAAACTCATGAACGAAAACGGCATCAGGGGTACCTTTCACCTGAACTCCGGACTGAAGGACTGGCCCGACCGGATTCCGGCGGAGGAATGGAAGAAACTGTATCAGGGACATGAGATTTCCTGCCATACGGTGCTGCATCCCACCATCAGCCGTTGTCCTCTGGAGCAGGTCGCTCTGCAGGTGCTGGAGGACAGAAGGGAGCTGGAGCGGATCGCAGGATACCCGGTGCGGGGGCTCTCCTATCCCAATGGCTCCTACAGCAGAGAAATCGTGCAGCTCCTTCCCGGACTCGGCATTGAATATGCCAGAACCGTGGAAGAAACGGGCGGATTTGGCATGCCGGAGGATTTTCTGACCTGGAAGGCCACCTGCCATCATAAGCACGGGCTGATGGAGCGGGCAAGGGAGTTTGCCGAACTGTACAAAACCCAGTATCTCTATATGATGTACGTCTGGGGCCACAGCTATGAGTTTACTGCGGACGACAACTGGGAGCTGATGGAGGAATTCTGCCGGTTTATCGGCGGAAGGGACGACATCTGGTATGCCACCAATATTGAAATTGTGGACTATATGAAGGCCGCACGGAACCTGAAATTTACCGTGGACGGCGATCTGGTATATAATCCCGGCGCGCTTCCTGTCTGGATCAGCGTGGAGGAGAACGGAGAAAAAAGAATGGCAGAGATCGGCGCGGGACAGACGGTGCGCCTGTAAGGAAAAACAAAAAGGCAGAAAGGAAAGGCACAGCATGGATTATAACATTCTGGAATATGGGGCCGTAGGAGACGGCGTAAAAAAATGTACGGAGGCCATTCAGGCGGCGGTGGATGCCTGCAGCCGAAAAGGCGGAAGGGTGGTGATCCCCGCAGGAAAATATCTGTCCGGCGGCATCCGCCTGCGCTCCAATGTGGAGCTTCATCTGGAAAACGGGGCGGAGCTCATTTCCACCCTGGAAAAGGAAGACATGATCGATTTTGCCCGGGAATTTGAAGGAGAAGGGATAGACGGCATGGACGGCGGCTGCTTTCTGTTCGCCCGTCATGAAAAGAACATCACCATTTCAGGATATGGGAAGATCGACGGCAGAGGACGGGAGGTTTTCTTTGACGGAGATGTGGACAACGGCTTTCATGAGTGCCCTCTGTTTGTAAAGGGCTTCCGGCCCCGCACCACCTATCTGGAGGATGTGGAAAATCTGACCGTCCGGGACGTCACTTTTTATGACGCCGCATTCTGGACCCTGCACATGGCGGGCTGCAGGAATGTGATGGTGGACGGCATCCGCATTCTGAACGATGACCGGGGGCCCAACAATGACGGTATAGATCCTGACTGCTGTAAAAATGTGGTGATCAGAGGCTGTATCATCGAAGCCGGAGACGACGCCGTCGTGGTCAAGGCGACAGGTCCCATGCATGAAAAATACGGCGATTGCGAGAACATCGTCATTCAGGGCTGCACCATGCATTCCAGGGATTCTGCTCTGAAAATCGGTACGGAGACATGGGGAAATATCCGGAACATCATCTTAAGCGACTGCGTGGTCTGGGACTGCTCCCGCGGCGTGAGCATCTGGTCCAAAGACGGAGGAACCATTTCCGATATCACGATTCATCATGTGACGGGTAATACCAGACGCTATGCGGACGGCGTGATACCCGGACAGGGAGCGCCCAGATGGTGGGGGAAGGGAGAACCTGTTTTTCTGTCCTCCACAAAGAGATCCGGATGCGACCGGGTTCCCGGAAAAATCAGCGGTGTGGTCATGGATCACATTCACCTCAGGTCTGAATCCTGCATTTTCCTGGGCGGGGAGGACTATGCTCCCATCGAGGATATCCGTCTGGAAAACATGGATATTCTGTGGACAAAACAGAGTCCCCATATGCCCGGCGTATTTGACGAACAGCCGTCGGAGCGGGATGTTTATGAGCATGAGATTCCCTGCGTGTATGCCAGAAGCGTGAACGGCCTGACCGTTTCCGGGCGCTTCCGCGTGGATGATTCCTTAAGCGGCGTGATCCGGAAAAAACAGATTCTGGAAGACTGTACGGATGCGGAGATTGATGCATAGGTGCGGAGACTGGTGCGCAGGATACTTTCCCGGTAAATGGCTGCTCATGCAGGCATGACGATTGCCTGTCCGGCTTATCAAATCAAAATCCCGCCGACAGCACTCCTGCTGCAGACGGGATTCTGATTTAGGGGGGATTTTTCCGGAACATCTGCAAGGCTGTCCCGGTATTTTTATCATCAAAGGAGGGGGTTTTTGATGATACTAACAGGATTCCCCGCTCCGGCGCTTTTATACATGAGAATGAAACTTTTATGGACTTTACCGGAATTTTGTTATATACTAACATCTGAATCAGATGAGAAAGACGGAAACGGAACGCGCTGGCTGCTCCGAACCGTTTTTTCTGAAAAAATACGGCCTGCCTGCAGGCTGCAGATGAGGTGATTACTATGGCATTACTGGAACAGTGGAGAGCGATGGCTTATTCGGAGAAAGCCAATAAGGGCGACCTTCAGAGGCTGTGGGCTTCCTATTTTCAAAAGGAAAAGGAGATTTACGCGCAGCTTCTGAAGAATCCGGACGAGGTGGTCCGCGGCACCGTAAAGGAGCTGGCTGACAAATACGGCGTTGACATCATGACCATGACGGGCTTTCTGGATGGCATTGATGAGAGCCTGGTGGAGGCCAATCCCATCGAGGAGATGGAGGAGGATACGCAGGTGAATCTGGGCTTTGACAAGGAGCGCCTGTACAAAAACATGGTTGCCGCCGGAGCGGACTGGCTGTACAACCTGGAGGAGTGGAACGATATCTTCGACGAGGAGACGAGAAAGGCTCTTTATAAGGAGCAGAAATCTTCCACCACCATCGTGAAGGAGAAGAAGATTTATCCCAATGATCCCTGCCCCTGCGGAAGCGGCAAGAAGTATAAGAAGTGCTGCGGCAGGAATAAATAGGACGATGAAAAGCAGAATTCAGGATGCGGTAAACATGTTTGAATCCGGCTATGCCTGTGCCCAGTCCGTTTTTACCACCTATGCGGACCTGTTTGGAATGGACCGGGAAACGGCGCTGAAGCTTTCGGGCCCTTTAAGCGCGGGAGTCGGAAGAATGCGCGAGGTCTGCGGAACCGTTTCCGCGATGGCGATGCTTTCCGGCCTGAAGAAGGGCTTTACCGATCCGGAGGATCTGGAGGGAAAGGCGGAGACCTACGCGCTGGTACGCCGCATGAGCGATGAGCTGAAGGCGGAACACGGCTCCATCCTGTGCCGGGAGCTCCTCGGCCTGCCGGAGGGTGTGGAACGGGAGGAAAGCGTGAAACCGCAGGAACGGACGCCGGAGTATTACGCAATGAGACCCTGCAGCGGCCTTGTCAGAACCGCTGCCCGGATTGTGGAAACGCGGCTTCTGCCGGAGCTTTTTTCCGCAGAAGCATGAAAACTGAATCAGAGAAGCTGAAAGATATTCAGGGGTTAAAAGGCGCTGTCGACAGCCCCGGCGGAAGGCCGGAGCGTTGGCGGCGCCTTTTTCCGGTGAACTGAATGAAAAGGAAGCCTGTGCGGAATAAGCGCAGAGATGGCAGAAGTAAGGAAAACGGGGAAAAATATGGTACAGCTCAGAGACTGCTTCCCATTCTGGGAAGCGCTGACGGAAGAACAGAGGAACACGCTGGAAAAAAATGTGGTGAAAAGGAAATTTGAGAAGGGAAGGCTTCTGCATGCGGGGCAGGAGGACTGTGTGGGCCTCATCGCCGTGGCGGAAGGTCTGCTTCGGGTTTTTACGGTATCGGAGGATGGAAAGGAACTGACTCTGTACCGGCTGCTGGAACGGGACGTCTGTCTGTTTTCCGCCTCCTGCATTTTTCAGGATATCCGTTTTGACGTAATGGTTTCAGCGGCGGAAGAAACGGAAGTATACCACATTCCGGCGGAGATTTACCGGCGGCTGATGGAAACCTCACTTCCGGTCATGGAATACACCAGCCGCCTGATGGCCAGCCGCTTTTCGGATGTGATGTGGCTGATGGATCAGGTGATGAACAAAAAGCTGGACAGCCGTCTTGCCGCGTTTCTCCTGGAGGAGGCCGACCGCACGGGCCAGAACAGGCTGGAGCTGACCCATGAACAGATCAGCGGCCATCTCGGCAGCGCCCGTGAGGTGGTCAGCCGCATGCTGAAGCATTTTCAGAAAGAGGGGCTGGTAGAACTGAACCGGGGCAGCATCACGCTGGCCGACAGGGAAGAGCTGGCCCGGCTGGCAGAGGGCAGCCTTATGTGACAAAGTCACGGAAAAGGCTGCCGTTTCCTGTTATACTTCCTCCATCAACAGAAAACAGACCGAAACTTGAAGACGCGGAAAACGGTGTTCCGTATTCCTGCTGCTGAAAATGCGGCCCATGGCCGCAGGAAAAGAGGTAGATATGGCAGTGTTAAAAATCGATGGCAATAATTTTGAAGAAAAAATTCTGAAGGCCCAGGGAACTGCGGTGGTGGACTTCTGGGCGGACTGGTGCGGCCCCTGCAGAATGTTTTCACCCATTATCGAACAGCTTGCAAAGGAGCATCCGGAGCTCACGGTGGGAAAGATCAACGTGGATGAGAACCTGGAGCTTGCGGAAAAATACCGGGTGATGGGAATTCCCACCCTGCTGGTTTTCCGGAACGGCCAGGTGGCCGCCACATCTGTGGGTGTGAAGCCGAAGAGAGCGCTGGAGGAAATGGTCGGATGAGTATTTTTCAGATGTTTGGAAAGAAAACGGATATCAATGAAGGCGTGAAGCGCAGTCAGGAAACGCCGGGGGCCGTGCTTCTGGATGTGAGAACCGCCGCAGAATATGCCGGCGGTCACATCCCGGGCAGCGTGAATCTGCCGCTGGATCGGCTGAATGAGATCAGTATCGAAAAGAAGGTTCCGCTGTTTGTATACTGCCAGAGCGGCATGAGGAGCCGGGCGGCCTGTGCACAGCTTAGGGAAATGGGCTACGAGGCGGAAAATATCGGTGGAATCGCGGAATACCGCGGCAGACTGGAATAAAGAGAAATATACCGCCGAAGGCGGCAATAATGGAGGGCGGCACGATCCGCCGGATCGTGCCAAAGAATGGCTTACACCATTCTTTTATGATTTTCAGATGCCGCCGAAGGCGGCAATAATGGAGGTAGAAATGAAGGTAATTATCATCGGCGGAGTGGCGGGAGGTGCCTCCGCGGCGGCCCGTCTGCGCCGTCTGGACGAAAACGCGGAAATCATCCTGCTGGAAAGGAGCGGCTACATTTCCTATGCAAACTGCGGCCTGCCCTACTATATCGGCGGCGTGATCAGAGAAAAGAGCGCGCTTTCGGTGCAGACGCCGGAAAGCTTCGGAGGGCGCTTCCGTGTTGATGTGCGGGTAAAAAACGAAGCGGTTTCCATCGATCCGAAGGAGAAAACCGTACGGGTCCGGAATCTGGAAACAGGGGAAGAATATACGGAAAGCTATGATAAGCTGCTTCTTTCTCCCGGCGCAAAGGCGATCCGTCCGGGACTTCCCGGAATGGACGATAAGCGGATCATGACCCTGCGGACGGTGGAGGATACCCTTGCGATCCGGGATTATCTGGAAGAAAAGAAGCCGAAGCGCGCGGTTGTGGTTGGTGGAGGTTTCATCGGGCTGGAGACCGCGGAGAATCTGATGGGAGAAGGGCTCGAAGTATCCCTGATCCAGATGGAGGACCAGGTACTGCCTCCGCTGGACTACGACATGGCCTGTCAGGTGCATTCCTTCCTGAGAGGAAAGGGGCTGGATCTGCGCCTGAACCGGACTGTGACGGGCTTCATCCCAAAAGAGGATGGTCTTGTGGTATGGATGAAGAGGACGGAAGGACAGCCGGGCAGCCAGTCCGGACAGATGAATCAGTCCGGTCAGCCGGGAACATCAGAGCAGACAAAGGCGGAAGAAGAAAGCATCCGGGCCGATTTTGTCCTGATGGCGGCAGGTGTCCTTCCGGAGATGGGCCTTGCAAGGGAGGCAGGCCTTGCACTGGGGCAGAAGGGTGCCATTGTGGTCGATGAGCATATGCGGACTTCTGTCCCGGACATCTATGCGGTGGGAGATGCGGTGGAAATCCGGCATTTCATCACCGGAAAGAAGACGCTGGTGGCGCTGGCAGGGCCTGCCAACCGGCAGGGACGCATCGCGGCGGACAACATCTGCGGACGGGACAGCGTTTATCAGGGAGCACAGGGCTCTTCCATCATCAGGCTGTTCGAGATGACCGCGGCCTCCACAGGAATCAATGAAAAGCAGGCAAAGGCGATGGGACTGGACTACGATAAGGTGATCACCTTTTCCGCAAACCATGCCACCTATTATCCCGGAGCGGAGAATCTGACGATCAAAACCCTGTTTGAGTGTTCTACGGGAAAGCTGCTCGGCGCGCAGATCGTAGGCTTTGACGGTGTGGATAAACGGATCGATGTTCTTGCCTGTGCCATGCGTGCGGGAATGACGGGAGAGGAGCTTGCGGATATGGATCTGGCTTATGCGCCGCCCTATTCTTCAGCAAAGGATCCGGTGAATATGGCAGGCTATGTGATCGGAAACGTGCGAAGCGGTCTGGTAGAGCAGTATTACTGGGATGAGGCGGACGGCCTTTCAGACAGGAAGGATGTGATCCTTCTGGACGTCCGCACAGAAGGGGAATATCAGAACGGACATATCCCGGGCACCGTCAACATTCCGCTGGATGAGCTGAGAAATCGTCTTTCGGAACTGGACCGGGGAAAAATCCTGTACGTCAACTGCCAGAGCGGTCTGAGAAGCTACCTGGCCTGCAGGATTCTTTCTCAGAACGGCTTCTCCTGCAAAAATCTGGCTGGAGGCTACCGCTTCTATGAATATGTAAAAACGGACCGTACTTATGATGCCGCTCCGGCAGGTCCCTGCGGCGCAAAGCTGTAAAAAATATGAAGCAGCCGGACGGCCGGCGGCAGGGCGCCCCTTAAGCCGGAATGCGATAGGAATGATATTTTGAATTCCGGAACAAATCTTCGGCTGCCGTCCTACATTGCGGGAGCGGCCTGCCGGACAGCCTCCAGAAAGGCGTTTTCCGTGCGGGTCAGTCGGGCATCCTCCGGATAGATGAGCAGATCGATCATTCTTCCGGGCGGGCAGAGCGAACCATGAGCCTCCTGCCCGCCGTGGGCGCCATGGCTGCCGTGCGGACTCTGCCCGCCGTGGGCGTTTTGCCCCTGACATTTTTTCTGAACCAGATGATAGTCCTTCAGAATGGATTCCGGAAGAGGCGGGGCGAAGGAGAAGGCGCTGGTCAGATGAGAGAGAAGTCCGAAAAGCCCGCTGCCCTCATGCAGCCGGATGACGCTTGGAAAATGCTCCGGCTCCCCCGGCTCGTTCAGGTAGTCCGTAAGCGATGTATCCTCACAGATCACCTCCACCGACTGTTCCAGCATGTCGGCGGTGAGCACGGAGGTAGCGGCGAGGGGATGGCGTTCCGACATGACGGCAAGGGGTTCGAAGCGGGAGATGATTTCTCCGGAAAGCTCTTTTCTTCTCAGAAGGGAGAGAAGCGGCCGTTCGCAGCGCTCCGGAAAGCGGATGATGGCCAGAGAGGCGCTGCGAAGGCAGACGTCCCGGATAGCGTCCATGGCGCAGCTCTCCCGGTAGTCTATGGACAGTGTCCGCCCCTTTGCATGCCTGGCCAGAAAGGAAGAAAAGGCTGTATGGATATAGCCTGTCTTCGGCACGCAGACCTGCAGAGAGAGGCTTCCCTGTTCCTCTCTGGCGCAGAAATGCTCCAGCGCCTGATACTGCCGCACGGCCTTTTTGGCAAGCTGCAGAAATTCCCTTCCCCGGTCCGTAGGGATCACCCCGCGGGAACTGCGTGTGAAGATGGAAAAGCCGATTTCCTCCTCCAGCTCACGGATATCCCTGCTCAGATTCGGCTGACTGATGAAAAGCTGCTTTGCCGCTCCTGTGATGGAGCGGCTTTTTTCTACTTCTATGGCATAACGAAGCACATTCAGGTTCATTTCTCCTCTTTCCTGCGGCCGAACGGCCGCTCATTATTGCTATGAAGAATTGCGTCAGCAATTCTTTCAGGGAAACAGCCCTGGCTGTTTCCCGCTCCTCTTTCCTGCGGCCGAACGGCCGCTTATTATTACTATGAAGAATTGCGTCAGCAATTCTTTCAGGGAAACAGCCCTGGCTGTTTCCCGCCCTTTTTTTCAGATGTATTTCATTTTGTACATTGTATACAAAATGTACCGGGTTTTGAACAATCGCGCAGAACCCGCTTTCAGCATAGCTTTTCCAGCCTGAAATTGCAAGTGGTTATATCAAAAAATATATGAAATATATATAAAAAAGGTATGCCCATAAAAACGGTGCAGGATGTATAATATTGAGTATCAATAAGATAAATTTTTAACAGCTCTTAAGGGAAACCTGAAGGGCTGAAAAAAATGAGTATCTATAAGGATAAGAAAGGAAGGTTTTTATGGCTAGGAAAATGAAAACCATGGATGGTAACCATGCAGCGGCTCATGCGTCCTACGCGTTTACCGATGTAGCGGCTATCTATCCCATCACCCCTTCATCCCCGATGGCAGAAGCTACCGATGAATGGGCGACAGCAGACAGAAAGAACATGTTCGGACAGACCGTAAAGATTACGGAGATGCAGTCTGAGGCCGGTGCGGCAGGTGCCGTTCACGGTTCCCTGGCAGCAGGCGCTCTGACCACGACTTATACCGCTTCTCAGGGTCTGCTTCTGATGATCCCCAATCTTTACAAGATCGCCGGTGAGCAGCTTCCCGGCGTGTTCAACGTTTCCGCAAGAGCGATTGCGTCCCACGCGCTGAGCATTTTCGGAGATCATTCCGACGTATATGCCTGCCGTCAGACCGGATGCGCCATGCTCTGCGAAAGCAGCGTGCAGGAGGTTATGGATCTGACCCCCGTAGCACATCTTTCCGCAATCAAGGGAAGCCTTCCCTTCATCAATTTCTTCGATGGATTCCGTACCTCCCATGAGATCCAGAAGATCGAGACCTGGGATTATGAGGATCTGAAGGATATGGCGGATATGGATGCAATTGATGCATTCCGTAAGCATGCGCTGAATCCCAACCATCCCTGCCAGAGAGGTTCCGCTCAGAACCCGGATATCTTCTTCCAGGCGAGAGAGGCGAGCAACCCTTACTATGATGCTCTTCCCGGAATTGTTCAGATGTACATGGACAAGGTAAACGAGAAGATCGGAACGGATTACAAGCTGTTCAACTACTACGGAGCTCCTGATGCCGAGCATGTCATCGTTGCCATGGGTTCCGTAAACGACACCATCGAAGAGACCATCGATTATCTGGTTAAGACCGAGAACGCAAAGGTTGGTGTTGTGAAGGTTCGTCTGTACAGACCTTTCTGTGCGCAGGCCCTGATCGATGCGATCCCTGAGACCGTGAAGAAGATCACCGTTCTTGACAGAACGAAGGAGCCCGGAGCACAGGGCGAGCCTCTGTATCTGGATGTGGTTGCAGCTCTGAAGGGCAGCAAGTTCGATGCGGTTCCGATTTTCACCGGACGTTACGGACTGGGATCCAAGGACACCACCCCTGCGCAGATCGTTGCCGTATACAACAACGATGAGAAGCAGAAATTCACCATCGGTATCGAAGATGATGTTACCAACCTGTCCCTGAAGCTTGGACCTGAACTGGTAACCACTCCCGAAGGAACCACGAACTGCAAGTTCTGGGGACTGGGCGCTGATGGTACGGTTGGAGCGAACAAGAACTCCATCAAGATCATCGGTGACAATACCGATATGTATGCACAGGCATACTTTGATTATGACTCCAAGAAGTCCGGCGGTGTGACCATGTCCCACCTGCGTTTCGGACATAAGAAGATTAAATCCACATACCTGATCCGTCAGGCGAACTTCGTTGCCTGCCACAATCCTGCCTATGTACGCAAGTACAACATGGTTCAGGAACTGGTTGACGGCGGAACGTTCCTGCTGAACTGCCCCTGGACGCATGAGGAGCTGGACAAGCATCTGCCGGGACAGATGAAGAAGTACATCGCGGATCACAATATCAACTTCTACACCATCGACGGCGTGAAGATCGGTATTGAGACCGGTATGGGACCGACCCGTATCAACACCATCCTTCAGTCCGCATTCTTCACTCTGACGGGAATCATCCCCGCTGAGAAGGCAAACGAGCTGATGAAGGCTGCCGCACAGGCTACCTACGGACGCAAGGGCCAGGATGTGGTTGAGAAGAACTGGGCTGCCATCGACGCAGGCGCAAAGGGAATCGTTAAGGTTGACGTTCCGGAAAGCTGGAAGAACTGCGAAGACGAGGGCCTGGATTATGCGGTTGTTACCGAGGGAAGAAAGGACGTTGTGGACTTCGTCAACAATATCCAGACCAAGGTAAGCGCTCAGGAAGGAAATACCCTGCCTGTATCCGCATTCAAGGATTATGTGGACGGCTCCACCCCTTCCGGAAGCTCCGCTTACGAGAAGAGAGGTATCGCTGTAAACGTTCCTTCCTGGGATTCCACGAAGTGTATCCAGTGTAACTTCTGCTCCTATGTATGTCCTCATGCGGTTATCCGCCCTGTGGTTATGACCGAGGAAGAGGCTGCCAAGGCGCCGGAAGGAACCACTGCTCTGAATATGACCGGAATGCCCGGCAAGAAGTTCGCGGTTTCCGTTTCCGTTCTTGACTGTACCGGATGCGGCTCCTGTGCAAACGTATGTCCTGGCATGAAGGGTGAGAAGGCTCTTACCATGAAGCCTCTTGAAACTCAGCTTGATAAGGAAGCGCTGTTCAAATATGGCATTTCCCTTCCTGAGAAGCCCGATGTGCTTGAGAAGTTTAAAGAGACCACCGTTAAGGGATCTCAGTTCAGACAGCCTCTGCTTGAGTTCTCCGGAGCGTGCGCAGGCTGCGGTGAGACTCCTTATGCGAAGCTGATCACTCAGCTGTTCGGTGACAGAATGTACATCGCAAACGCGACCGGATGCTCCTCCATCTGGGGCAACTCCTCACCGAGCACCCCTTATACCGTAAACAAGGCCGGCAGAGGTCCTGCATGGGATAACTCCCTGTTTGAGGACAACGCTGAGTTCGGTATGGGTATGCTGCTCGCTCAGAACGCTCTGAGAGGCGGACTGAAGGAGAAGGTGGAAAGCGTTCTTGCAAATACTTCTGATGAAGCTGTAAAGGCTGCCTGCCAGGAATACCTGGATACCTTTAACAGCGGTGTGACCAACGGTGCTGCTACCGACAAGCTGGTTGCTGTTTTGGAAGGCCAGAATGACGATGTATGCAAGGACATCGTGAAGAATAAAGATTTCCTTTCCAAGAAGTCTCAGTGGATCTTCGGCGGAGACGGATGGGCATATGATATCGGATACGGCGGACTGGATCATGTTCTGGCCAGCGGACAGGATATCAACGTAATGGTATTCAATACCGAGGTTTATTCCAATACCGGCGGACAGGCGTCCAAGGCTACTCCTACCGGCGCAGTTGCTCAGTTTGCTGCAGGCGGTAAGGAAACCAAGCAGAAGGATCTGGCAGGCATGGCAATGAGCTATGGTTATGTATATGTGGCTCAGATCGCAATGGGTGCTGACTATAACCAGACCGTTAAGGCTATCGCAGAGGCTGAGGCTTATCCGGGACCTTCCCTGATCATCGCTTACGCTCCTTGTATCAACCATGGTATCAAGAAGGGCATGAGCAAGGCTCAGACCGAAGAGAAGCTGGCAGTTGAATCCGGTTACTGGCACATGTTCCGCTTCAATCCTGCTGCGGAGAAGAAGTTCGTTGTGGACAGCAAGGCTCCTACGAAGGACTTCAAGGAATTCATCGGCGGCGAGGTAAGATATGCTTCCCTGGCGCTGAAGGATAAGGAGAAGGCTGCAAGACTGCAGAACCAGGCGGAAGAGAACGCCAAGGAAAGATATGATTATCTGCAGAAGCTGCAGGTTCTGTACGGCGATAACTAATTGAACTACGCCGGGTAAGGCCGGGCGCCCTGTACGGGCGCTCCGGTTTTGCGGCTGGCGCCGTATCAATGCGGAAGTTTTTTCGCATATGGCTGAAAGCCGGCTGCTGGGGATGCCTCAACGCCGGCTTTTTTGTTCAATAGGAAATTTCATTTCCTATTGAACAAAAACCCCCGGTGGATCGCACTGCGGCAGAAAGGGAGATGTCGCTTACGCGATCCGCCGCAGGCGGAGAATCCCGCAAGCGGGATTCTTTTTCATACGATGGCCCGGCAGGCGGCCGCTGTGTTCGCACGGGGTCGCACGGGGTGACATTTGCCGGGTAACGGCCAGTGAACGGCTTCGCTGTGAACTGCCATGAATGCATGGGAGATTTTCCCTGCCGTTGTACCCTGTAAACATCGGTCTATCAAACAGGAAAGAGGATAAACACAAAATATGTCTAGAGTATCTGATGATGCTACCATTTTGAATATCAAGCACGAGGTGCTTACGGAAGTGGCGAAGCTGGCTTTTGCCGGTGAGCTGGATGAAAAGAAGGATAATATTCCTTTTGATATGATTCCGGGACCCACTGCCCGTTTCCGCTGCTGTATTTACAAAGAGCGCGAGATTATCAGACAGAGAGTAAGACTGGCGGAAGGAAAATGCCCGGGCACGAAGGAAAGCCCGAACGTGGTTCAGGTGATCAACTCGGCCTGCGAGGAATGCCCGATTTCCTCCGGCTATGTGGTAACGGACCTGTGCCAGGGCTGCCTGGCGAAGTCCTGTAAGCAGGCATGTAACTTCGGCGCGATCACTGTTGGCAACGGTCGTTCCTATATTGATCCTGCCAAGTGCAAATCCTGCGGAAAGTGCGCGGATGCCTGCGCTTACTCTGCCATCGTGAAGATCCAGAGACCCTGTATGAAGAGCTGCCCTGTGGGAGCCATGGAAATGGATGAAAACGGCCTGTGCCAGATTGACGATGAGAAGTGCATCCGCTGCGGACAGTGCATCCACGCCTGCCCCTTCGGCGCTGTGGCCTCAAAGGCGGATCTGGTGGATGTGATCAATGCGATCCGTTCCGGAAAAAAGGTGGTTGCCATGCTGGCACCTGCGGGAGAGGGACAGTTCGGTCCCGATATCACCATGGCGAGCTGGAGAACAGCCATGAAGAAGGTCGGCTTTGCAGATTTCGTTGAGGTAGGACTCGGCGGAGATCTGACCGCTGCCTTTGAAGCGGAGGAATGGGCGGAAGGCTTTAAGGAAGGCAAGAAGATGACTACCTCCTGCTGCCCGGCCTTCGTAAACTATATCAGAAAGTTTTTCCCGGAGGTGGTGGAGAATATGTCCACTACCGTATCACCCATGTGCGGCGTTTCCCGACTGCTGAAGGCGAAGGATCCCGAGACGGTTACCGTATTTATCGGGCCCTGCATTGCCAAGAAATCGGAAGCCCATGAGCATGGCGTCGAGGGTAACGCAGACTATGTACTGACCTTCGGTGAGATCCGTGCGATTATGCGCGCAAAGGGCGTGGAGCTTGAGCCGGAAGCGAATTCCAGTCAGGAAGCAAGCATTTACGGCAAGCGGTTTGGCAACGGCGGCGGCGTGGCAGCTGCTGTTCTGGAATGTCTCAAGGAGACCGGTGAAAATGCCGATGTTAAGGTCGCAAAGTGCAGCGGCATTGCGGAATGCAAAAAGGCCCTTACTCTGCTGAAGATCGGCAGACTGCCTGAGGACTTCATTGAGGGCATGATCTGTGAGGGCGGCTGCGTGGGCGGCCCAAGCCATCACAAGTCCGCACAGGCGGCAAAGAAGGATCGTGACAAACTGATCGGAGAGGCTGATAACAGAGGCGTACATGAGAATCTGAGCAACTATGATCTGGATTCCTTCTCCATGCATCGCTGATGCATTGCATCGCTGATGCATTGTATCGCTGATACATAGCATTTTTAACGTATTGTATTGTCTGAAATGAATGACCGCTGTGGAAACCTGGGTGGCTTCCACGGCGGTTTCCTTTTGTCAGGAAAGAGATGGTGTGTCAAAAAAGGCTTTACATCGGAGAAGAAATATTTTAGAATACTGCTAAAAAGCGCTGTGAAACTGCGGCGCTTTTCAGGAAGGAAACTGCAGACTGTTTAAGCCGGAAGGAAAGGAAGCAGATGTGAAAGAGGAAAATTTCAGGCCGGAAGGTGGAACAGAAAGGGGAAGGAAGCGCCGGATGACGGAAACCGGCCGCCCTTCGCTTTCGGATGCAGCGGGAATGCTGCTGTTCTTTCTTGCGGCTGTCATGGCTGTGTACAGCCTGACGCTGTGTACATCAACCGACATCTGGTATGATGAGCTTTTTACCATGGGGCTTACGGAACAGCCGGTGGGGAGGCTTCTCGCGCTTGCGGCAGAGGATGTGCATCCGCCTCTGTATTATCTGATCGTGAAGGCTGTAACAGAGCTGGTTCATCTGTTCGTGCCGGGGCTTGATGCGGTGATTATTGCCAAGGCCATTTCCGTTCTTCCTTATCTGGGACTTCTGGGCTATGCTGCCGTGCCGGTGAGGAAAAGAGATGGCTGGCTGTGCGCCGGATTGTTTGCCTTCTGTCTGCTTTCCATGCCGCAGCTGTCCAATTATACGACGGAAGTGCGGATGTATGGTTGGGCGTTGTTTTTCGTGACTGCGGCGTTTCTGCATGTGCGGGAAATCCTGATTTCCGGAAAACGTCTGCATTGGGCTGCCTTCTGGTTCTATGGAGTCTGTGCCGCTTATTCGCACTATTTTGCTGCTGTCTCAGCGGTCTGCCTGTATGCCGCGCTGGCGCTGCTTCTTTGGTGGAAGCAGAAAAAAGGCTGGGATGAGAAGCTGCGGGGAAGCCGGCCTGCCGGATGGCTGAAAGGACTGGGTCCCTGGTTTGTATGTGTGGTATTGTCCGTGCTTATCTATCTGCCCTGGCTTCCCAGCGCCATAAGCCAGGTATCGGCTGTGCGGGAGGATTACTGGATCCTTCCTCTCACCTTAAGCTGCTTCGGAGGCTGTGTAAAGTTCGTCCTGAAGCCGTCAACGGGCTATCAGCTGCCGGATTATGTACTGGCGGTGCTGTTGTCTGCCTGTCTGCTGTTCTTCCTGCTTCGGGCATTTTTCAGCCGGAAGAGGAATAGTGCGGAGTGGGCAGGGGCGGTATATGCCTCCTGCGGAATCTGGGTGCTGGCGGGAACGGCCCTGTTCGGAATCGCCGTATCCTTTCTGATGCGCCCGGTTTTCGTCTACCGGTACATGCTGCCCGCTCTGGGCGGCTTCTGGTACTGTTTTGCCTTTTTTGCATCCGGAAACGGAACGGCTTCCGGCAGGGCGCAGGAAAAGCAGGTGAAACGGAGAGGGGCAGATCCGGGAAAGCGGATATGTCAGATTCTTCCCCTTGTGCTTCTCATCGGCGTGGGACTGGTGGATTACCGTTCCTTTGTACAGGGAGAGCAGTTGAAAGGGGAACAGATGCAGCGGACACTTCAGGCCTTTGCTAGCCTGGAGGAGGACAGTGTCATCCTGTTTAATTTCGATCAGGTGCAGGCGGTGGCCGGGTACTATCTGGACCGGGAGACCTGGCTGTACGGTGATGAACCGGAAACACTGATCGTTGAAATGTTCCCCGACGTGAAGGCGGCAGGAAATGCCGAATGGGTGAAAAGCCTTCTGGAGGAGGGGAGGACGGTCTGGTTCGTCGGAAGCAATCTGGCGCGGGAAGTGGTACTGGAGGAATGGGATGAGCTTGGCATTGTCCCTGACAGAATTGTGGACAGCCTGCTTCTGGAACGCTACTGGTTCAATCTGTATCATTTAAGTCTCAATTCATGACGCAGGAGCGTCCTGAATTTTGAGACCGGAAAAGATTTTCATTTTTAGTGGATGGAGGAAAATTATGAAAAAGAAGAAACTGATTACTTTAGGTGCAGCATTTCTGCTGGCATTTACCATGACGGCATGTTCCGGCGGACAGAGCGGCGCAGAAGCAACAGGTGATGCTTCTGCAAGCGCTGCGACAGAAAGGGCAGCAGCTGAAACGGAGAGTGAAGCGGTATCCACATCCGCAGAAACCATGGCGGAAACGGCAGAAGCAGCTTCGGAGACCGGGACGACAGAAGCGGCAGAGACCGGCGTACCCACCGAGGACCGGGCGGGAAATCCCATTACGGTTCCGGAAGAGGTGAACAGCATCATTTCTCTGGCACCTGCTACTACGCAGATTCTATGCGATCTGGGACTTACGGATAAAATTGTGGCGGTAGATACCAATTCTCCCATGTATGCAGACGGGCTGAACGAGGATGTGCTTCAGTTCAACATGCTGGAGCCTGATCTGGAGCAGATCATGAACGCGGAAGCGGATATCATTTTTGTCAGCAATCTGAGCAGCCAGGGCGGAGATGACGTCTTTAAGTCCGTGCGGGATGCAGGCATCTGTGTGGCGGAGATTCCCACCTCCAATTCCATCGCTGATGTGGAGAAGGACGTACAGTTCGTGGCGGACTGCGTGGGAAAAACTACAGAAGGAAAAGAGCTGGTTGCGGATATGGAAGAGGTGATCAGACGGGTGAGCGCCATCGGTGAGACCATCACGGAGCCGAAAACCGTATTGTTCGAGATCTCTCCTGTGCCCTATCTGTACAGTTTTGGAAGCGGCGTATATCTGAATGAAATGATCGAGTTGATCGGAGCGGAAAATGTGTTTGCAGATCAGGAAGGCTGGCTCTCCGTTACGGAAGAAAGTGCGGTTGCGGCAAATCCGGATGTGATCCTGACCAGCGATAATTTCTCCAATGAAGATCCTGTGGCGGAAATCCTGAGCCGGGACGGCTGGCAGAATGTGACAGCTGTTATGGAAGGACAGGTCGCCTATATTGACAACGCAGCCAGCAGCCTGCCCAACCATCATATTGTAGATGCGCTGGTGGAGATGGCGAAGGCTGTTTACCCGGATGAGTATGCAGGACTGGAATAAAAAAACGCGAAAAGTACATAAAAAGAGAAGACTGCTGGTTCTTCTTTTCATCTGCCTGCTGGCACTGGCGGCCGGGGCGGGGGTTGGCAGTGTGGCAATATCCCCGGCGGATATTCTTGCAATTCTGGGAAACTGTCTGTTTTCCCGGCCTTTGCCGGAAGCCGTTTCGCCTAATCAGGTGTCCATCCTGTGGACGCTGCGGCTTCCGCGGTGCCTGTGTGCCTTCCTGGTGGGAGGCGCACTGGCGGCCAGCGGAACGGTGATGCAGTCGGTGCTTCGCAATCCCCTTGCGAGCAGCTATACGCTGGGGGTGTCCTCGGGGGCTTCCCTGGGCGCCGCGCTGGTGATTGTGAGCGGCTTTCTGCTCCCTGTGGCAGGCTTTCTGACCCTGCCTCTGGCGGGCTTTATTTTCGGCCTCGGAACGGTTTTTGCGGTGATCGCCTTCGCGTCGAGGATGGACAGAGGGCTTCAGAATCAGACCATCATCCTGACCGGTATGGTTTTTTCCCTGTTCGTAAATGCCCTGCTCACTTTGCTCAGCGTTTTGAAGCAGAACTACATGCAGCAGCTTCTTCTGTGGCAGATGGGAAGCTTTTCCGGCCGAAGCTGGGAGCAGGCCGCGATCCTTACCGTCGTTCTGATACCGGTCACTCTGTATCTGTGCTGTTTTTCCAGACAGATGGATATGATGACATTCGGGGAGGAAGCGGCGCAGACCATGGGAGTGGATACGAAGCGGGTTAAGCTGAAGCTGATTGTGGCGGCGTCCCTTCTTACCGGAACAGCGGTCTGCTTTACAGGAACCATCGGCTTCATCGATCTGATCGCACCCCATGTAGCCAGAAAGGTATTCGGCCCGGCACACAAATACGCGCTTTCGGTTTCCGTTCTGTTCGGCGGCGCCTTCATGGTGCTTGCGGACCTGACGGCAAGGACGCTTCTGGCTCCCACGGAGCTTCCGGTGGGAGCGGTGACGGCGCTCATCGGTGCTCCCTTTTTTGCCTGGGTTTACTTTAAAGAGAAGGCATAGGTTGAAGATTGGAAAATGCGCTCGATAGCGCATTTTCCAATCAGGATTTGCGCCGGAGCGTCGTAAATCCCTGGAATAAAAATCCCGGTATGGGATTTTTATTCCGGCGCAGACGCCGAACTGGAGGTTCGGCGCACGTGCCTCAGCGTAAAACGCTTCGGCGTGGAGGTAAAATGAAAGAGGATGGAAAGGAAGATAACAAAACGGTGAGCAGCGCAGCATCAGACAGCCGGATGGCTTTGGAGCTGATCCACATAACCGCGGGATACGGGCGCGAGCCCGTGCTGAAGGACGTTTCCCTTTCCGTAAGGGAAGGACAGCGGCTGGCGGTTCTTGGCCGTAACGGGAGCGGAAAAACCACTCTTTTACGGGTGATAGCGGGTCTGCTTCCGTGCAGCGGTACGGTGCTTCTTGGCGGTGAAAGCATGCACGGCATGAAGAGGGAGGAGCTTGCCAGACGTGTGGCGATGATGAGCCAGTTCGCGGGAGCTTCCCTCCCTTATACCGTGGAGGAAACCGTCAGGATGGGAAGATATGTCCACCAGTCTTCCGGCTTTCTGTCCGGAATATTTTCAGGAAGCGACGGACGGGAAAGAGAGGCTGTGGTTTCCTGTCTGCGCGCAGCCGGACTGGAGGATAAGAAGGACAGGCCGGTTACGGAGCTTTCCGGCGGACAGCTTCAGCGGGTATTTCTCGCCAGAGCGCTGGCGCAGGAGCCGTCCGTAATGCTTCTGGATGAGCCGACCAGCCACATGGATCTGAAATATCAGACAGAGCTTGTGGATTATTTGAAAAAGTGGGGAGAGGAGCCAGGGCATGCGGTCGTTGGTGTGCTGCATGACATCAGTCTGGCGCTCCGCCTTGCGGACGTGTTCTGCTTTTTGAAGGATGGACACGTTCTGGCCTGGGGAGGCGCCGGCATCATCACACCGCAGCTCCTTGAGGAAACCTATGAAATGGATGTGGCGGCCTGGATGAAGGAGTCCGCCGGAAAAATGGAGGAGATCCTGAATGGAGAACATATATCGCAGTCCCGATGAGGCGTATCCGTTTCTTGCGGATGAGCCGCAGGATCTGCGTTGCGATTTTGAACTTTTAACAGACGAGCTGGCAAGCCTGACAGGGCTTCTGGCGGCGAAGATGGAGGAGCCTGCTCTGAGGGAGGAGCTTCTGTGGCTGGATGAGATGATCTATCATGCCAATCCAACGCTGCGGACCACATTCAGCATCAGGCCTGAAGAGGTGAAAGCGCTGAGAGAACGGACACAGCTTCTGATGCGTGAGGCTGCAGGAACGGTAAACCGCTTCGTGCTTCCGCAGGGCTGTGAAGCGGCTGCTCTTGCACATGTGCTCCGGGTAAAAAGCAAAGAACTGGTGCGGCTTCTGTACCGCCATGTCCATCAGGGACATGAGACTCCGGAGGAACTGATCGACTTCTGCAATCTGATGTCGGGTTACTTTTTCGGTCTCGCTCTGAAGCTGAACCGCAGCGCAAGAGTGGAGGAAAGGGATTTCGTCAGCCGCAACTATTGATGAACGGTCCGGAACGGCGGGAGAACGGGTGTGCCGCTCTGAACCATTAAAAAAAATTATCATAAAATAAGCGCATAATCTGTCTCCGAACAAGAGAGAATAATTCTGTACCCGAACCGCTGACAAAAGCGGAGGGCGAAATTAAAAATCAGGAGGCAGAAGGAATTATGGCGGAACTGAAATGTGCGGTGGATAACTGTACCTACAACAGAGACAGACTGTGCTGCAAGGGAGATATCCTTGTGGGCGGCAAAAATGCCCGGAAGGAGGAGGATACCTGCTGTGAAAGCTTCCAGCAGAGAAAAGGAAGCGCAGCAGCCAATTCCATGAATCCGGCAAAGACGATCTCCATTGACTGTCAGGCCGTAAAGTGTGTCTACAATACGGACTACAAGTGCTCGGCAGAGCATGTGGATATCAGAGGCTGCGGAGCGTGTGACTGTGGAGAAACAAACTGCGCGACCTTCCGGGAAAGGTAGAAGACCGAAACAGGAGAGAGGAGATTCCCTCTCTCCTGTTTCCGGGTAACCGGCCGCTTCTGCAGACGGAAAGCCGGTAAAAAAGGCAAACTGGTGTTTGGACTCAGCTTCATTACTATTCACAGTCCTGATTCAGAATGGTAATCTCGTTTTCCAAACTGCACTGAAAAAACAGAAAAAGGGTTGACACGACAGAAAGACCGTGATATAGTACATAAGTACGCAAGTGCGGACTATGAATGATGTTTATACAATGTCGTTCTCATATTCGAAAAAGCAGAGTATCCGCTCTCACCCTATGGCGATTGGGCTTATAGGTGTTCCTGTTAGAAAGACCGGTCGGGAGATACCGGTTATGAGATGTTGATGGCGGATAGCGATGCTGTCCGTTTTTTTTGTGTCATGTGTCAAAAGGACAGCTGACGGATTGAGGTTCTCACGGGCGAATCGGGAGTTACTGTTTTGAACAGACGGCACGGGCCGGTATCCGGTGCCGGCGGTGAGCCGGGTTCCGGATTTCTTAGGAGGGTAAGACAATTAGCGAGTTATTTATCAATGAACAGATCAGAGACAGGGAAGTACGTTTGATTGGAGAGGACGGCGCGCAGCTTGGCATCATGTCCTCCAGAGAAGCCCTGAAGATTGCAGAAGAGGCCGGACTGGATCTGGTGAAGATTGCCCCCACGGCAAAGCCTCCGGTCTGTAAGATTGTGGATTACGGCAAGTACAGATATGAGCTTGCCCGGAAAGAAAAGGAAGCGAAGAAGAAACAGAGAACCGTTGAGATCAAGGAAATCCGTATGTCTCCGAACATCGATACCAACGATCTGAACACAAAGGCGGGCGCGGCGAGAAAGTTTCTGACGAAGGGAAACAAGGTGAAGGTGACCCTGCGTTTCCGCGGCCGTGAGATGGCTCACATGCAGACCACCAAGCACATTCTGGATGATTTTGCCCAGATGCTTTCCGATGTTGCGGTGGTTGAGAAGGCTCCCAAGGTGGAAGGCCGCACCATGACCATGTTTTTAACTGAAAAGCGTTAATACGTGCAGTTAAAATAGATTTTTGGAATGAATACAGGAGGATTTTGTTATGCCGAAAATGAAGACAAGCAGATCAGCAGCAAAACGTTTCAAGGTTACCGGAACGGGCAAGTTAAAGAGAGCGAAAGCTTATAAGAGCCATATCTTAACGAAGAAATCCACGAAGAGAAAGAGAAATCTCAGACAGGCAGCGATTACGGACGCTACCAATGTTAAGAATATGAAGAAGATTTTACCGTATTTATAATTCGTAAGGAGGAGTTAAAGAGATGGCAAGAATCAAAGGCGGCATGAATGCCAGAAGAAAACATAATAAAGTATTAAAGCTCGCGAAGGGCTACAGAGGAGCGAGATCCAAGCAGTACAGAGTTGCGAAGCAGTCCGTTATGAGAGCGCTTACCTCCTCCTATGCAGGACGTAAGGAGAGAAAGCGTCAGTTCAGACAGCTGTGGATCACCCGTATCAACGCTGCTGCGAGAATCAACGGCCTGTCCTACAGCAAGTTCATGCATGGTCTGAAACTGGCCGGTGTGGATATCAACAGAAAGATGCTGGCTGAGATGGCAGTGAACGATGCAGAGGGATTTGCTACGCTGGCTGAGGTTGCAAAATCCAAAATCGCATAATAGTTCTGAAAATTCAGGAGTTCCGGAAACGGAACTCCTTTTTGCGATTATCTGACTTGCAATGTAAATTCTTTTGGCATGGAGGAGAATATGAAACAGGATGTATCAGAAAGATCAGAAAGAAAAAACAACAGAAAGCTCCGGTGGTGTGCAATCGGAGATTCCTTTACCTATCTGAACGACCATCTGGATGAAACCGGATACCGTGTGACGGAAGGATATCTCAGCAGAACCTGCCGAAAGCTGAGCTGTCTTTCCGTGATTAACCTGGGGAAGAATGGTTCCGCAACGCCGGACTGGCTGGAGGAAAGATTCCCTGAGGCAGATCTGTATACGGTGCTGCTGGGAACAAACGACTGGCACAGAGGAGTGCCTCTTGGAACGTGTGAGGATTTTGAGCGGAAAAAGGAAGGAACCATTCTGGGAAATCTGGGCATCATTCTGGAACATATCCGTCAGGCGGGACCGAAGGCAAAAATTCTCGTGATGAATCCTGTGGAGAGAGGGGATTTTGTGTACATTCTGGACCCGCTGAACCATGCGCATGGAAGCTACGCTCCGGATCAGGGACAGTGGCTGAGCGATATTGCAGAAGGAATCCGGAGCGCCTGCGAAAGAGCGCAGATCCCGGTCCTGGATCTGCATTCTCTTTCCGGATTTGCGCCGGAAACGGCTGTACGGTTTAAACGGGTAAAAACAGAAGAGGAATATCAGGAGCTTCCTTATCCTGCCTACGTGGACGTGCCGGTTGATTATGAGAAGGATGATTATCCTTATCCGCCGGAGGCCGCCAATTATACCTATGACGGCCTGCATCCTTCGGATAAGGGAAATGAGATAATTGCCAGCCTGCTGGCGGAAAAGATCAAAGAGCTTTTATCGCTGTAGTCTGTGTTTGTCCGTTTTCGGCTTGTGTCTGCCCGGCTTCAGCGTCAGGCATGCGGGATATCCGTGAATTCACTGATTTCCCGGCTGACAGTGCACAGATCCTCTACGGAGAGCTCATGCAGATCAGAATGTCCGGTGATCCGGGCGAACATCTTCAGCTCTGACAGGGAGACATTCAGAAAATTGGCAACTCTTGCCGCTGCGGCATCCTGATTCAGCCGTACGCGCAGCTCTTCGTCCTGCGTGGCAATGCCCATGGGACACATGCCGGTGCCGCAGATTTTATACTGCTGACAGGCCATGGCGATCAGCGGTGCACTTGCAACGGCAACGGCGTCCGCGCCCATCGCGATGGCCTTTGCAAAATCGGAGGAAACCCGGAGTCCGCCGGTGATGACCAGACTGATATCAGACCGGATGCTGTCCAGGTATTTTCTGGCGCGGTACAGCGCGTAAATTGTGGGAACGCTGGCGGAGTCACGCAAAAGCTGAGGAGAGGAACCCGTCGCCCCTCCGCGGCCGTCGATGGTGATGAAGTCCGGTTCCGCGTATGCGCAGAAGGCCAGATCCCGTTCAATATGCCCGGCGGCAATTTTGATGCCGATGGGACGTCCTTCGGATGCCATGCGAAGCTGGCTGACGAGGGCCTTCATATCCTCCTTCGTTTCGATTCCGGGAAAGCGGGAAGGCGCGATCACATCTCTCCCCATGGGTTTGTTCCTGATCCGGCTGATTTCTTCCGTTACCTTTTCTCCGGGCAGGTGGCCGCCCATGCCGGGCTTGGTTCCCTGCCCGATTTTGATTTCAATGGCATCTGCATTCCGCAGATTTTCCGGTGTTACGCTGTAAAGATTCCCCACATATTCAAAAATATATTTATCCGCTGCCTCCATTTCCTCCGGCAGGATCCCGCCTTCACCGGAGCACATGGCGCTGTGGGCCATGGCAGAACCGCGCGCCAGGGACACCTTGGCCTCCCGGGAGAGCGCGCCAAAGGACATGTGAGAGATATAGACCGGATTTTCCAGCACGAGAGGCTTCGCAGCGTGCGGGCCGATCACGGTGGTGGTGCGTACCTCGGCGTCCTCATCTAACGGCATGGGATCCAGCTGCGCGCCAAGGATGAGAATATCATCCCAGTCCGGCATGGGAAGAAGCGTGCCCATGGCAGCGGAGATGCTTTTCCCCGTCACCGCCATTTCATGAATTTCCTTCATGTACCTGCAGGAAGCGTCGCTGCGGACGAACTCCTTCGGATAGTCCAGTTTCAGCTCTCTGGCGGGCTGTTTTTTTATGTCCGTCTCTTCCTGCCAGAGCGTGAATTTATCCGCGCTCTGATGGCAGACGGGACATTCCTTCAGCCCGGAAAACGGAGCCCCCTCCTGCTGTTCGTCATAGATGTAGCCGCAGACGCTGCATCGATATTTTGCCATACCAACCCCTCCTTCCGCCGCCGTAAGGCGGCACTGAAATAATGGAAGAACGGCATCGCCGTTCTTTGGCATGAACCCCGGTTCGTGCCCCTTCCTTGTCTGCCACATATAGCGGCGTTTGGCAGCTTTTTGTCAGTTTCAGTATAACATGGGCCGTCAGGAGGCGCAATGAAAGAGGATTGATTTGATACTTCCTTTATCGTATACTGATGTTACATCAGAACGGGAAAAAGGAGGAGAGACAAATGAGCATCGAAAAAGAAAGCGCGGAAAAAACCCCGTTGTTCTATGCGAAGGCATCGGTGGAAACCATGATGCGCAAATTCAGGGCGCAGGAGCTGCCGCCGAAGGGACATTTTCATTATCATCAGGGCGTATTCCTGTCCGGGGTGTATCAGACATACCGGCTCTGCGGGGACAGGCGGTATTTCACTTACATGAAGGACTGGGTGGATTCCTGCGTGAATGAGAAGGGAGAAATCCACGAATGCGATCTGGGAGAGCTGGACGATATCCAGCCGGGAATCCTGCTCTATCCGCTTCTGGATGAAACAGGGGACGAGAGGTACAAAAAGGCGCTGGATACCCTGCTCACGGCGGTGAAGGATTTTCCGAGAAATGAGGTGGGAGGCTTCTGGCATAAGGCAGCGTGTCCGGAACAGATGTGGCTGGACGGTCTGTATATGGGCGGCCCGATTGCGGCGGAATATGGCAGCAGATTTCATCGGCCGGAGTTCCTGGATCTGGTGGTGGAGCAGGCACTTCTCATGCGGGAAAAGACGAGAGATGAGAAAACGGGACTGTGGTATCATGCCTGGGACTGCGCGAAGAAGCAGGGATGGGCGGACCCGGAAACCGGCCTTTCCCCGGAATTCTGGGGGAGAAGCATCGGCTGGGTTCCCGTGGCCGTGCTGGACGATCTGGATTTCCTGCCGGAGGATCATCCCGGCTATGAAAAACTGCGCAGTCTGGTGAAAGAGCTCCTTGAGGCGGTCTGCCGCTATCAGTCAGAGGACGGCCGCTGGTATCAGGTGGTGGATAAGGGCGGCATGGAAGGAAACTGGCTGGAAAATTCCTGCAGCTGCCTGTTCGTGGCCGCGATCTGCAAGGCGGTGAGAAAGGGAATCCTGCCGGAAGAATATCTGGAAAGGGCAAGACGCGGTTATGAGGGTGTGATCCGCTCCCTGGAATGGGATGGGGACGATCTTCTGGTTGGAAACGTATGCATTGGAACCGGAGTGGGGGACTACAGGCATTACTGTGAACGCCCGGTTTCCGTCAACGATCTGCACGGTGTAGGAGCCTTTCTGCTGATGTGCGCGCAGGCGGAGATGTGCGCGCAGGTGGAGATTTAGCAGTTCCAGCGGATGGAAACGGGATTGGGCTCGTCTGAAACGGCGGCCGCCTGAAGGGATAAAAACGCCCGCTTCAGTTCTTCCTCTGCCAGCCGGTCGTAGGTGGCTGCGGCTTCTGAGAGACCTGCGCTGTGATAGGCACGGGCAGCGGCTCCGTAGAGCAGGAAGCCGAACGCATTGGTGGGAGTCTGTGCCGTGGCGCAGGCGGTGGAAACTGCCCGCGCCGCGGCAAGAGAGACAGGATCGGCCGCACGGCTGTCAGCGAGCTGCTTTGCCGCTCTTCTCGCATCGGCAAGGGCCGGTTTTAATTCCTTCAGAGTTATTTCTTTGTTCAGGACGCTTTCCACGGCGGAAAGCGTCTGTTCCATCTGATGAAAAATCCCGGGTTCTTCTTTGATCAGAGGAAGATAGTGTTCTTTTGCATAGGCGGACGCCCAACGGGTGAGCGTTTCCCTGCTCTGCGTCTCAATGAGACGCATCAGGGCCGTTGCCGCGCTGCCGTTCATGTCCCCAAGCATTTTTCTGAGAGCCGCCATAAGAGTATCCTTTCTTTGCCGTCGGAGACAGCAGAAACTGCAATCTATCTGCCGTCTCCCACAGAAATTTACTGAAACTGCATTTCATAATAGTGGGCGTAAATGCCCTTCTTCTGAATAAGCTCTTCGTGGGTGCCCCGTTCTGCAATGCCGTTGTCCGCAATGACAAGAATTTCATCCGCACCATGAATGGTGGACAGCCGGTGAGCGATGGTGATGGTGGTGCGGTCTTTTGCGAGCACATCCAGACTCTGCTGGATCCAGCGTTCGCTTTCGTTGTCCAGGGCGCTGGTGGCTTCGTCCAGAATCAGGATGGGCGGATTCTTTAAAAATACGCGGGCAATGGAAATACGCTGCTTCTGGCCGCCGGAGAGTCTGGTTCCCCGTTCTCCCACGAAGGTATCGTAGCCGTCGGGAAGTGACTGGATGAAATCATGAATGTTGGCCTTTTTGGCGGCATCGATGATTTCCTCCATTGAAGCGCCCGGCTTTCCGTAGGCGATGTTTTCCCGGACGGTGCCGCAGAACAGATAGACATCCTGCTGAACCACGCCGATCTGCCGGCGCAGGGACTGCAGGGTGAGGGTGCGTACATCCTGACCGTCGATGGTGATGCGCCCGCCGGTCACGTCATAAAAGCGGGGAAGCAGATTGCAGATGGTGCTTTTTCCGCTGCCGGAGGGACCGACCAGCGCGATGGATTTTCCCGCCGGAATCCGGAAGGAAACATTGGAAAGCACCGGGGTATTGTCATCACTGTAATGGAAGGAAACATTTTCATAGGAGACGGAGCCCTTTACGTCCGTGAGCGGATGGGCGTCAGGAGCGTCCTCGATATCGGGATCCGTTTCCATGACGGCGATGAAACGGCTGAAGCCGGACATGCCCTTCTGAATCATTTCCGTCAGCTCCACCAGAATCTGAATCGGACTGATGAAAATGCCGATATAAAGGGCGTACATGGTCAGATCCGCCACATCCATCTGTCCCTTTGCGATCAGGAAGCCTCCGAACACCAGGGTGACGAGATACATCATACCCTGAAAAAACAGGTTGCTGCCCATGAAGGTTCCCATGCATTTATAGTTTGCATCTTTGGAAAGCAGAAAGCCCTGATTGCTTTTTCGGAATTTCGTGCGTTCTACATCCTCGTTGGCAAAGGACTGTACCACACGGATGCCGGCAAGCGTATCCTGCAGACTGGCGTTTACATCTCCGATTTTTTTCCGGTTGTCCATGAAGGTGATCTGCATTCTCTGGTTCTGGCTGAAGGAAAAAAGAAACATGACCACCACCAGCACAGCCATGGGAATGGCGAGCCTCCAGTTGATGAGAAACAGAAAAACAAAGGCGCCAATAACCTTAATCAGTGAAATAAAGAAGTTTTCCGGAGCATGATGGGCGCATTCCGCGATATCGAACAGGTCGGAAACAAGCTTGCTCATCATCTGGCCGGAATTGTTCTGATCATAATAGGAAAAGGAAAGCTTTTCATAATGATCGAACAGCTGCTGGCGCATGTCCCGTTCCATGTTTGCGCCCATCATATGGCCCTGATAGCTGACGTAATATTTGCACAGGCTCTGAATGACATACATGAGAAAAAGACCGATTCCCAGAGGAAGGAGCGCCCGCATGATGACGGAGCTTTCTCTGGTGAAAAGCGTTGCGGCCAGAGACCGCAGCAGTTGCGGATAGATCAGATCCACGATGCTGATGATGGCCGCGCAGATCAGATCCAGAAAGAAAACGGTCTTATAGGGTGCATAGTAGCGGATAAATTTTTTCAGTGTCTCCATGATTCCTCCTCAGATGTGAAATTCAGATTCTCCACCGGCGGTGGGACCTGCATGACAGAATCATACTAACACAATCGTCGAGGGGAGACAAGCGGGAAGCGCTTTACAATTTTTTATCAAGAAAAATATTTATTTTATAAATTATCTGGTACCTTTAAAATTAAGGAAGGCATACACTTTGCGGAATTGTTGAAGTAGAATAGAGGTGGATGAATGGAAAAACTGAAAGAAAAGGTGAGCGAATCGCTTGCGAGCGTTCTGCCGATCACCGCCATTGTGCTGGTTTTAAGCATTCTGGTGGTTCCCATGGAAATCGGGGCAATTATGGAAAATCCGGTTCTTGATCAGGAAAAAATCCTGCTGATGCAGAGAAAAATGCTTGTGGCAAAAAAGGAACGCATGGAGCGGCTGAATTCTTTGCGGATGCGCTGGAGGCATTCTATCAGAAATAGCAGGATAAAAGAATAACAGGCAATAAAAATCCGCCGGTCCGGGAAAACGCAGACCGGCGGATTTTTATTGCTGTGGGAGAAACGCCCCTGCGGGCGTCACTTTCCTGTGTACAGGGCGGATGCGGAGGCCGCTCCGCTCCTGCGGCAGGACTCAGGAGGACCGTTTCAGGTTCTTTCCCTCCGCAGCCTGTTTTACATTCATGATCAGCATCTGAAGCCGGTTTTCAATATTGGCGAAGCTGATGTCCGGATCGTAGTCCAGGGTCAGGATCTGCGCGTCCGGATAGAGGGATTTCAGGCGCTTGGTAACGCCTCGGCCCACGACATGGTTCGGCAGGCAGCCGAAGGGCTGCAGAATGACGAACGCACGGCAGCCCTCCTTCGCGTGATGGATGATCTCACCCGGAATCAGGATGCCCTCGCCGGTATCGAAGGTATGGTAGAT
>DXHY01000046.1 GCA_019113175.1 Candidatus Eisenbergiella stercoravium
TTACTATTCATTTCAGATACCTCTTGTATTTTTAGATTTTACCAACTCGCCAGGTCAGTAATAATCTAAATTTACTTGAGGTATTTTCTTTGGTCAACTCCCTGATTTAAAGTATACAGGAAGCTTTCATAAGGAAGAAACCATGCCTTCTCATGAATGGCAGTATAATCCTGCGGCTGGTGGAACGTCTTCATAATGCGAAGCAAGTCCTCCTGAGCATTTGCACCAGACCTGTTATTCGTCAGAAAAGAATAACGCTGGGTGTATTTTCCGTTGGCATGGGCCAGCAATAGCGATGCCAGAGCATCCTGATTGTATATGTGCAAATTGTCTGCAAGCGGCTGCTGGTATTTATCATAAACCGCTTCGATGTAAACAGCCGTTGCACCTGAATCAAATGCAGACAGAATATCACTCACAATTTCCATAACTAAGTCATTCTGCCTATCATCCTGCTTAGGGAATACTCTATCATCGCGCTTAGTTCCGACCATACTCATGATTTCATCAATGAGATCATCTGTTTCTGCTGGGGCACAACCATATTTTTCCGCATAAAATCGCTTAAACCGCCCACGAAAAATTGGCCGCCCCGTCTGGTAGCCATCCTCGCCAAAATGCTCTGAAAGAACCTCCGCATAGCGGATTCGAGTCTCCTCAGGAAGGCTTTGCGGCTTTATAACCGGCTCAACGGCTTTTAATTCTGGAAGTTTCTCTTCTAGCCGGGTATGGGCTATTATTGTCCCTGTACTGGAACGGTAAGCAACGAGCTTGGATACAGCTGCACGGAAACGGTTATGCTGCTGGGCGTTTAAATCCCGGAAAGCCGAGATCTTCAAAAGGTTTTCCAAAATCTGTTGCAGCTTATTGGCATCTTCGATCAGGAACAGATCTGTATCGCAAATGCCATATTCATTGGCAGCCTTGCCAGACTGTCCGATAGCAGAAACATAGCTACGGATGGTGCCTGTTGCAGAACCGGTCTGTCGCATCCAGCTTATAAATTGTTCCTTACTGCTTTCGGCATCCGAGCTATCGGTGCAGTCGTCTACTCTTGGCATCAAAATTGTTCGAGGCGCTGTGGTGCCTAGCCTCTGGTAATACACTTCCAGATTTTCATAATCCACATTACAAAGGTCAAGTAGTTTTCTATAAATGAGCAAATTTAAAAAACTGCACAATGCGCCTATGCTACTAAAGCCATGACTTCCTCAAAAAGGACGTGTCTTTCCCCGCACTGATAAATGAAACGGAGCCGTTCTTCCTGAATATGGCTATAAATATAAGTATAGCCATCCTCAAAGGACATGGTCCTGCCGCATCCAGTACAGGCAATCAGATGAGCCAGCGACATCAGCAGCCAATACCTCTGGATCCCTTTCGAGGAACGAACCTGGTATCTGTCAAATGCCAGTTTATCCTTGGCCTGCCGGAAGAACACCTCTATTGGCCACCGTTCCATATATTTGTCCAGAATTTCGCGGGTACTCAAAGATACATCCGTGCTAATGAAAGCCCGCAGGGCTTTGGGAACATGGAATGCGTCTTTGGGGTAGCTGATCAGCACCACTGCATTATCAATGCCGTTGAGGCTTCCTTCATAGCGATAGACATAATACTCCCGGCTGCCAACTGTCACGAGGCTGGCATTGGAATCTGTTTTTCGTATATGAAGGGCAAACTCACTAATCTTCTGCTTTATGCCGCAGGGGTACACGATCCGGTTCGTCTTCAGCGCACCAATGGTATAGAAGCCCTTTTTGATAAAGGCATCCATGATGCTGCCGCATGTATACCAGCTGTCGCAAAGGAAATAAGAAGCCACTGGCGGTACGGGCAGTTCATTGGCAAGCTCCTGCACAATCTTTACCTTTGATTTGGACTTGTCATACATGATGATGGCATAGTTGAGGACAATGCCATTGCAGGAAAGCATGACGGCAACGGCCTGATGCCCATAGTCCTGTTTCCCTTTAAGGTGGGATTGGTGGAAATACGCATCTTCAATCGGATGCAGAGCCCGTGACGAAGGCCTGGTTTTGGAAGAGATGGTATCATCCACAATACAGAACACGGGTTTTCCGGTTCGCTGGGCTTCTTTATAGATGAACTGGATGACAGTGCTTTTAAGTATGCCTTCCAGTCCGTCATCGTTCCATTTTCCTTTATTGAGAAAATGGGCGACTGTGGTACGATGGCAGGGGCTGTATCTTTCAAAATCAATGGTTTTCCCATGATATCCAAGAGAAAAGACGGATATCAGTATGGCCATGATATGTTTGATCGTTGTCTGTGGAAAGAGGCGGCATAAACTTAATTTTTTAAAGCAGTTGTAAAGCAGGTCTGAATGGTATATACTGTTTTCTATAAGACATCATCCTTTGCAGGTTATTGTTTTCTGGACAAAAACAGTATACACCCCAAAAGGCGTGATGTCTTTAATTTTGAGCACTTTAAAGTAACTTTGGTGAAATTTCAAATTTGCTCATTTATAGAAAAGAAGCAAGATATGGATTGTTTAACCTGCCCAATACAGCTATACTGAGCTTATCAGAAATGGTTACCATCCATGGTACATAGAGAAGGAGGAAAAAATATGAAGAAGAAAATTGTCAGCATCCTGTTGACGGCTGTCATGACGGCAGCAATGGTTGCCGGCTGCGGCAGCTCTTCCGGTACGGACACGACAGCCTCTGAGGCTCCTGCGGCAAGCACGGAAGCGGCGGCAGAGACTACCGCCGGGACGACGGAGGAAGCCGCTGCGGAAACCACTGCGGAGACGAGTGCGGAGACCACAGGCGATACGGCTGCTGCAGATTACAGTGGTGTGGAGCTTACATACTGGTCCATGTGGAACAACACCGAGCCTCAGGGACAGGTGCTTCAGGAAGCGGCGGATGCTTTTTCCGAGCAGACCGGAGCCACCATCAATATCGAGTGGAAGGGCCGTGATATCAAGACCATCGTGATGGCTGCACTGGAATCCGGCGAGAAGATCGATCTGTTTGAAGATTCCGATTCCAACATGGCTACGGTTTACAAGGATTATCTGTATGATCTGACCGATATGGCAGCAGCTGCAGATTATGAGAGCCACAGCTTCAAGTGCCTGACCGATTATCTGGTAAATAAAGCAGGTTTCCTGTGTGCAATTCCGGAACAGCCTCAGGTAGGCGGTGTGTTCTACAATAAGGATATCTTTGAGGCATGCGGTATCGAAGTTCCCACCACATGGGACGAGTACCTTGCAGCCTGCCAGACCATGGTGGACAATGGCTATCAGCCTCTGGCTCTGGACAGCACCTATGCGGATTTCCTGTTCTGCTATCACCTTGACAGAGTGATCGGAACCGAAGCCATCTCCGATCTGGCTGTGAACGGCGGCTGGGCCGAGAACGAGGGCGTGATTCAGGCAGCTCAGCAGCAGATCGATTTCATTAATGCCGGATATCTTGCAGACGGCGCGCCGGATGAGTATCCTGCCAGCCAGAACAAGATCGGTCTGACCGGTGAGGTTGCAATGGTTGTCTGCGCAAACTATGTTGCTTCTGAGGTAAATAACAATACCGGAACCGAGATCAACTGGGGAATGTTCAACTATCCTGAAGTAGAAGGCGGCGCGGATCCTTCCAACGCTTATGCGGGTTCCAATGCGATTGGTATCACCTCCTATACGGAAAATGCACAGGCAGCATTCGACTTTGCGATGTTCCTGGTGACCGGCGAATACGATCAGAAGATGGCGGATACCGCTTCTCAGATCCCTGCTGATCCGAACAACACCGCTCCTGCAATGCTGGACGGCACCATTGAGACCCTGCAGGCAACTGAGAATCCTCTGACCTGGAACATGGGACTGAACGACAACGCTGATCTGAAGACCAGCCTCAAGGACGTCATCATCGGCCTGTATGAAGGCAGATATGCAACCGGTGAAGAGTTTGCCGCTGCGATGGATGCTTTATACTAAGACTGTCGAATGAAGTGAAGAGGCGGCACTAAAACAGTGCCGTCTCTTTTTATCGAAAGAGGTGACACGATATGAAAAAAAATAAAGCTATGATTGCGGGCTTTGTACTGCCCTGTACGCTGTCCCTGCTCATCATGTATCTGTATCCTGTCATAAGAACAATCGTTATGAGCTTTTTCGCCATTGACAGTGTCACGGCGAGCGTGTCGGAATGGAGCTTCAACGGGCTGGGAAATTATGCGCGGATATTTGGAAGCGCCACCTACCTGACCTCCCTTTCCAACATGCTGAAGATCTGGTTTGTCGGCGGAATCCTGACTTTGACCATCGCTCTTCTGTTTGCGGTAATTCTGACGAGTGGAATCCGTTTCAAAAAGTTTTTCCGCGCGGCAATCTATCTTCCGAACGTGATCAGCGCCGTTGCGCTGGCGACCATGTGGATTCAGTATGTGTATAATCAGGACTACGGTCTCCTGAACGCCATGCTGGAGATGGTCGGACTGGACGGCGTGAGATGGCTGGGAACGGATATGAAGTTCTGGGCGATGCTGTTTGCCTTCGTATTCGGCGCGGTTGGCTATTATATGCTCATTTTCATCAGCGGAATTGAGAGAATCCCTCAGGATCTGTATGAGGCGGCCACCATCGACGGCGCCAACAAGATCCAGCAGTTCTTTAAGATTACGCTTCCTCTGCTGAAGGGAATTATTAAGACAAACCTCACTTTCTGGAGTGTCAACACCATCACCTTCTTTCTCTGGTCGAAGATGTTTTCTCCGGTGTCTTCGGAAGCTTCCACGATTGTTCCGGTGGTATATCTGTACGATACGGTATTCGGATCGACGGGTAATTCCGAAAGAGATGCCGGCGCGGGCGCTGCAGTCGGCGTGGTTCTGGCAATCTTTGTCGGCGTGGTTTACTTCATTACCAATAAGCTTCTGAAGGACGACGATCTGGAATTCTAAGGCCTGGGGGAGAGGATATACGCGGATGTAAATGCCGCCTCAGGCGGCGGATTGAGAGGGAATCATGAGCAAAAAAAAGAAAGAGAAGATTGTTTATAAGGAAAAGGTGAACTGGAGAAAGGAGCTGTCGCTGCTTCCCGGTTATCTGATCGTCACGATCTGGGTTCTGTTCACCGCAGTGTTTCTGCTCTGGATTCTGGGTGCAAGCCTGTCTACCTCCAGAGAGATATTTTCCGGTTCGGTGTTTAAATTTGAAACCGGGCTCCATTTTGAAAACTATGTGTCAGCCTGGCAGACGCAGAATGTGTCGGTGTTCTTTGGAAACTCCCTGCTTTACGCAGTGGTTTCCTGTACCGTCGTCATTCTGATCTCGGCGCCTGCGGCCTATGTGCTTTCCAGATTCGGATTTAAGGGAAGCAAACAGATCCGGGGCAGCCTGATCCTGGCAATGAGTATTCCTGAGGTTATGATCATCCTCCCGATTTTCTCCCTGACGACGCAGTGGGGAATTAAGGGAAAGCTGCTTCTGATCCTCCTGTACATTTTTCTGAGGGTGCCGTTTACCACAACCTATCTGCTGAACTTCTTCGCCACGCTGTCCAAAACCTATGAAGAGGCTGCGGCGATTGACGGCTGCCCGCCCGGAAAAACCTTCTGGCTGATCATGCTGCCGCTGGTGCAGCCGGCCATCATTACGGTGACGATTTTCAACTTCCTGAGCGTATGGAATGAGTTCTTCATGGCCTTGATCTTTGCCAGCTCTTCGGAGATGACTCCGGTTGGCGTGGGACTTCTGCAGATCGTCAACTCGATGAAATATACAGGAAACTACGGCGGTCTGTTCGCGGCGGTTGTCATTGTATTCCTGCCGACCTTCCTGCTGTATATCTTCCTTTCCGAGAAGATCATTGCGGGTGTTACCGGCGGCGGTATCAAAGGCTGATGGAAAAAAGATTTTTGGCCGGCGCTATTTGAACCAGTCAGATGGAGGATGGCGCCGGCCGGAGGAGGGGATGCCGGCAGAAGCCGGCTGCTGCATGTTGAAAGGACTGCCGTCTGAGGGCGGCAGCGTGAATTCGAGGTTCGCGCAGAAGGAGGTAAACGAATGAATCAGAACAAGGGAAGAGTGACCATTCCCACAGATGTGGACGTCATTCAGGAGACGCTGGAGCTGGCAGACCGCTGGGGAGCGGACGCTGTGCGTGACTGTGACGGAACGGATTTCCCGGTTGAGCTGAAGGACGCGGGAATGAAGGTGTATTCCACCTACTATACCACCAGAAAGGACAATGCCTGGGCGAAGGCAAATCCGGATGAGATTCAGCAGATGTATGTGATGACACCTTTTTATACGGCCTCTGAGGAGCAGCTTCGCATCCCGCTCATGAAGGGCCTGTATCCGGACATGCTCACGCCCAATAACCGGGATGACATCAAACGGTGGTGGGAGGTCATTGACCGTTCCACGGGAGAGGTGGTACCCACGTCCGACTGGGATTATGAGGAAGCGGCGGGCGAAGTGGTTTTAAAAAGCGTACCCTTCCATGATTATACGGTGAGCTTCCTCGCCTATATCATGTGGGATCCTGTACATATGTACAATGCGGTGGTGAACGACTGGAAGGATGTGGAGCATCAGATTACTTTCGACGTGCGCCAGCCCAAGACCCATGCCTATACCATGAAGCGCCTGCGGAAATTCATCGAGGATCATCCTTATGTGAATGTACTGCGCTTCACCACCTTCTTCCATCAGTTTACACTGATATTTGACGAGCTTGCCCGGGAAAAATACGTGGAGTGGTACGGATATTCCGCATCAGTAAGCCCTTATATCCTGGAGCAGTTTGAAAAGGAAGTGGGCTATCCGTTCCGTGCGGAATATATCATTGATCAGGGCTATTATAATAACCAGTACCGGATTCCTACGAAGGAGTTCAGGGATTTCCAGGCGTTCCAGCGCAGGGAAGTGGCGAAGATCGCAAAGGAAATGGTGGATATCTGCCATGAATGCGGCAAGGAAGCCATGATGTTCCTGGGCGATCACTGGATCGGCACTGAGCCTTTTATGGATGAATTCAAGACCATCGGCCTGGACGCGGTGGTGGGAAGCGTAGGAAACGGCGCTACCCTGCGTCTGATCAGCGATATCGAAGGCGTGAAGTATACGGAAGGGAGACTTCTTCCCTATTTCTTCCCGGATACCTTCCATGAGGGCGGGGATCCCGTGAAGGAAGCGAAGGTCAACTGGGTGACGGCAAGACGCGCCATCCTGCGAAAGCCCGTTGACCGCATTGGATACGGCGGTTATCTGAAGCTGGCCGTGCAGTTCCCGGAATTCGTGGATTACGTGGAATCCGTCTGCGCGGAGTTCCGTGAGCTGTATGAAAATGTGAAGGGCACCACCCCTTACTGCGTGAAGCGGGTTGCGGTATTGAACTGCTGGGGCAAAATGCGTGCCTGGGGCAACCACATGGTGCATCACGCCCTGTACTATAAGCAGAATTATTCCTACTTCGGCGTGATTGAAGCGCTGTCCGGCGCTCCCTTTGACGTGAAGTTCATCAGTTTTGACGATATTCTGGAGAATCCGGATATCCTGAAGGAGATCGACGTGATCATCAACGTGGGCGATGCGGACACGGCACAGACCGGCGGCGAATGGTGGTGCAATCCGGTGATCTCTTCCGCCATCAAGGAATTTGTCTATAACGGCGGCGGCATCATCGGCGTTGGAGAGCCCAGCGGCCATCAGGCCAACGGCCATTTCATCCAGCTGGCCAACGTGTTCGGCGTGGAGGAGGAAAAGGACTTCACCATCGGCTACGACAAATACAACTGGGAAAATCACAGCCACTTCATCACCGAGGATGTGAAGGATAAAATCGATTTCGGCGAGACCCGCAAGTACATGTATGCGCTGGAGGGAACGGAAGTGCTGGTGAGTGAGGATCAGGAGCTGCGCCTTTCCGTCAATGAATTCGGCAAGGGCCGTGCGGTTTACATGATCGGCCTTCCTTACAGCTTTGAGAACAGCAGACTGCTGTATCGTGCGATCCTGTGGAGCTCCGGAGACGAAGCGAACATCAACAAGTGGTTCTCCACCAACTACAATGTGGAAGTGCATGCCTACATTAAGAACGGCAAATACTGCGTGGTGAACAACACCTACGAGCCGCAGCACACCACCGTGTACCGGGGAGACGGAAGCAGCTTCGAGCTGGATCTGGATGCGAACCAGATTATCTGGTATGAGATCTGAAGATCCGGTATATCTGGAAACCGGGTGTATCGGAAAAGCCGGTGTATCTGAAAAACCAGACAGTTTGAAGGGTATCCGGCCATATAAATTGTAAGAAAGTCCCGAGAGGTTCCTGTTATGTCTTAATGAAAAGGAACCGCTCGGGATTTTTCCGATCTCCGGTTTGAAAAAATTTGCGGCTTCGGGAAGGCTTTTCAGGATTTCCCGGACGCGTTTTTACCCTTCAAAATCAAAGGAGATGACAGGAATCCGGCCGCTCTCTCCCCAGCCTGAAATGGGAATCAGTACGAGACCGTCCAAGGCTTTGTTCAGGTTCAGATGCCAGCAGCGCTTCCGGTTATCCGTAACGTGCAGAAGCTCTTCCCTCTTTCCGCCGCGTTCTCCCAGCAGGAGGAATTCGCGGCAGAGCGTTTTCGGCATGCACAGCTGCGGGCTGTCAAGCCTCTGGCAGGCGCGCATGGAATGATACCGTTCGCATTCGGAGACCGGCAGGGTGCTGCGGTTCAGGTCGCTGTCGAACACGAGATGCACACATGACAGAAGGGTTTCCGGAAAGCGGTAACGGATTTCCCCTCCTGCCGGAATCTGGCAGGCAGCCCCGGAGCCTTGCGTATGGTAGATTTCATGAGCCCTGTCCTGGCCGTTTCGGATGGTGTCATCCGCTCCGGAGAGGGAGGCATTCCGGCAGGCTTCGGAGATCTGCCTGGTTCTGGAAGGCAGGAAGCAGTCCTCGTTCAGAAGCAGCGTCTGTACCTGCTTCATGTGCTCCAGATAGACTTCATGCGGGCCGATGCCGTTTCTGACTGCCACAGCCGCGGCTTTGCCGACGGCTTCCCCAAGCAGCGCGCAGGTTGCCATAACCCGGATGCTGCTCATGGCCATATGGGTCATGCTGATATTCCTTCCGGCAAAAAACAGATTTTCCACGTTTTCGGAGTAGAGCGCCCGGTAGGGAATGGAGTAGGGAGCGGGTGTGGGAATATCGGTGTTTGGCGTTCCTCTGTGCCAGAAGCCGCCGGGAAAATGGTCGTCCAGCTTCCAGCCTCCATAGGCGATCTCATCCTCAAATACCCTGCCATCGGAAATGTCTCTCTGCGTGATCATGTATTCTCCGCACATCCGTCTTGATTCCCGTTTTCCGGGCAGAAATCCCAGAAAGTCCAGATCCCATCTTCCGGCGTCAAATTTTCCGGAATTCTTGATGTAGTCCCAGGTTCCTGCGGCCAGGCTGACCAGTTCATCCCGCAGCACTTCCGTATCCGCAATGGTATTCCGGTCTCCGCCCAGCTCCAGATACCAGAAATTTTCATAATCGCTGTAAAGATCCGGATCCCTGTGCTCGAAGTCCTTCTCCGTGAGCTTTTTGCTCCATTCCGGCGGAATGTATTTGATTTCCCGGTTTGTCTCCCGTCCCTGGATCAGGCAGGACATTCCCATGGTCATGCTGTCGCCGGTGTGGACGGAGGTATCCTCTTCAAATTCCGCGCCGGCTTCCCGTCCCATCCGGAAATGAGCGCCGCACAGAGGGGCCAGAATGCTGTCTCCGGAGCAGTCGCTGTAAAAGGCGGCTTCCACCTCATAAAAGCGCTGGGTTGTCATCTGATATCCGGTGACGGAACGGATCCGTTCTGTCCGGCCATGGGCGAACGACCCTCGCTCTACAGCCGCGTCCATGCAGGTGCAGTTTAACAGCAGGGTGATGTTTTTCTCTCTGTGGACAAAATCATAGAGGACCGTATCCCAGACGGCATAGCTTTTGGTGGGATTGCGGTAGAGGTTTTCCAGCGCGATTTCCTCCAGAATGCCCGTTTCCCGGTTGTCCGCTCCGTTCGCGCCGCAGATCCACATCCGGATTTCGGAAGAGGCGTTGCCGCCCAGCACGGGCCGCTCGTGCATCAGAACGACCTTCAGCCCCTCCCTTGCCGCGGAGATGGCGGCGGCCATTCCGGCCATCCCTCCGCCGATCACACACAGGTCGCATTGCAGCGTTCTTTTTTCCAGCATGACTTTTCCTCCTATTTGTGATAAAACAGATTTATGCTATAATTTTATTATATTTTCAGGGGATTTGCTCGGGAATAAATGCATAAAAATAGAAAGAAAATGCAAAGGAGGACGCGATGGAACAGCTGATGAAGGAGATTACCGCCTATCTGGATTATCTGAATGAGCAGTGCGGGCTTCAGGTATCCGTCCATTTCGGGAAGGAGAAGCTGAACCACATGCCGGAATCCGTGCTGACAGCGCTTCAGCCATATAACGCCCACCGTAATCCTTACTGCATCATGGTAAAAAGAAATGGGGAAAAACACAGAAGATGCCTGTGGGCCCAGCAGATGGTGCTTCAGAAATGTAAAAAATGCGGCAGCTTCTGCGGAGTATGCCATGCGGGCGTTTCTGAGTTTATCTATCCCATCTATGAGGACGGAGCGGTGGCAGGCTATGCGGCGGCGAGCGGATACAGAAAGCCGACGCCATCGGGAGAGCCGGAGGATATACAGCTCTGGAAGGACAGTCTGGATCCGGAAGAGATCCCGCAGGCGCTGTGCAGCAGGGTCATGCCGCCCTTATGCCGGATGCTGGAGCTTCTCTTTCTCTGCCCGATGGACAGCGCGGATCCGGAATACAATCTGATTTTTCAATACGTCAATGAGCATCACAATCAGATCACTCTTTCCGAAATCTGCCGGGAATTTGGAAGGAGCAGGTCCTATATCAGCCATATGTTCAAAAGCAGATGCGGCGTCACCATCCGGGCCTACTGCAACCGCCTGAAGCTGGAGGACGCGAAAAATCTGCTGGGAAAAACGGATCTTCCAATTACGGAAATCGCCCTGAATGTGGGTTTTGGCGACGTCAGTTATTTTATCCGGCTGTTTCGGGAACGATTTTCCATGACGCCGCTGCAGTATCGGAAGGAATGCGGATAACATTCCCGGAATTTTACTTTTTTTGCCGCCAGGCCCTGGGAGACATCCCCGTCAGAGCGCGGAACACCTCGCTCATGTAATTGGAGCTGGAGTAGCCGACGATCTCTGAAATCCGCTGGATGGAAAGCTCCGTATCAGTGAGCAGCCGTCTGGCGTCCCGGATGCGGAGCCGGTTGACATAATCGCAGATGCTCATCCCCATATTTTTCTTGAAAATGTGGCTGATGAAGGAGGTGCTGCAGTGGCAGGCGGCGGCCACGTCGGCGGCATGTACGGGGAGCAGGTAATTGCGCTCCAGGTAAACGACGGCATGGCTGAGAACATTGCTCAGCGTATCGCCCGGTCTGGGGGCGGGGCCGTAGACGGCGGAAAGCTCCCGGTTCAGCAGGATGAACATGGAGCACAGCGGAGAAATCAGCGTTCTGAGAAAGCCCTCGTCCAAAAGCGGGGGCTTTGTATTTTTCAGAAAAAGAGTGCGCAGGGATTCTTCGGACAGGCCATAGACCTCCGCCGTACGGCGGATACGGGAAAAAGAGTGTTCCCGGTCAAAACAGTAGCCGCTCACATCAACAAAGCCCAGTACCTTACCGTCATCCAGGATGGGATACACGTATTCTCCCATGCCCGCATAGCAGGTACCGCAAAAAGGCCCCTCTTCACATTTCTTATACACCTTTGGCTGTCTCCTGATGCAGTGCGTCCAAGCGGTATCGCTGGATTTGACATAGAGACAGTAGGGATTGCTGTTGATGTTGTATCTGAAAAGGGCCGCCATGTGATTCCCAAGAGGGATGGAAGCATTGTGAAAAGCGGCAAAGAGTTTATGAAAATCATGCAGATAATCAAAGTAAGCGGCAATATCCCGCAGAAGCTGTTCAATCATGTGATTTTCCTCATGTCATTCTCCATATCCGAGATCGAATTCCCCGGTACATTTCCAGGCTCATTCCCGGCCGGAAAGTTTCCACTTCACTATAGCATGGGAGGCCGCGCCCTGCAATTAAAACTATGCACGATTGTTTAGATTTTGAACCGGAATCAGAAGGTATTTTACAAGGGAACTGGTACAATAAAGACAGATGAAAATGCTGCCTGATGTGGAAAAACAAACGACAGAAAAGACGAAATGTGGAGGAAAAGTGAGAATGGAAGAAAACAGAGTGCTGGAGCTGCAGAGGGAGACACCGGTATACGACACGGTGGACGTGCTGGTTCTGGGAGCGGGGCCTGCCGGCTGGGGAGCCGCTATCAGCGCCGCGAGGGAAGGGGCGAAAACCCTTATGGTGGAAGGAAGCTCGGATATCGGCGGCGTGGCGACGACAGGGCTTATGAGCCACTGGACGGGAAATACCACAGGGGGAATTTACGAAGAGATTGTGGAGCGCACCCACCATGTTTACGGAAAAAATCCGAAGCTGAACGATCAGGAAATGCGCAAATACATCGACCATGAAACGATGAAAACCAGAGCGCTGCAGATGATGCGGGAAGCGGGCGTAAAGCTGCTTTTAAACACGATGGCGTGTGAACCGTATCTGGAAGGAGACCGGCTTGCGGGAGTTTTCGTGGAAAATAAGAGCGGGAGAAGCCTGATCCGCGCGAAGGTGTCCATTGACTGCACTGGGGACGGGGATATCGCGGCCAGAGCGGGAGCACCCTATTTTAAGGGAAGAGAAAGCGACGGCGCCATGCAGCCCATGACCCTGATGGTGCAGGTGGGAGGCGTGGACGTGGAGCGCATGGAATATGTGTATGCGTTCGAAGAAAGCTATGAGGTGCCGGAGGGGGACATTCAGAAGCTGGCGAGAGCGTGCATCCCTGCGCCTGCCGGGCATGTGCTCGTTTACCCGTCCGTTTTCCCCGGCGTGGTCACGCTGAACATGACAAACGTGACCGGAGTGGACGGCACCAATGCGGACGACCTGACGGCAGCCTATATCCAGTGCCGGGAGCAGCTTCCGGAAATCATGGAATTTCTGCAGAAGCATGTTCCGGGCTTTGAGAACAGCTATGTGATGAAAACAGCATCACAGATCGGCGTGCGGGAGACGAGGCATTTCATCGGAATGCGCACGATTACGGAGCAGGACATTCTGTCAGCCCGCGTTTTCCCGGACTGGGCGGTGGCGAATGCGCACTTCAATTTTGACGTACATAACATCACGGGCGCAGGGCTGGATGAAACGGGCTGCCAGAAAAAATTCAGTCAGCCGAAGGGCTATACGATTCCCTATGGCTGTCTGGTGCCGCAGAAGGTGGACGGCCTGCTTCTGGCAGGGCGGTGCATTTCCGGCACCCATCTGGCCCATTCCAACTACCGCGTCATGCCCATCTGTGCCAACATGGGGCAGGCGGCGGGCATCGCAGCGGCGCTCTGCGTTTCGGGCGGACTGCAGCCCAGGGAGCTTCCGGTGGAGCGCCTGCAGGAGCGGCTGATGGCGCTTGGGGTGAAGCCGGAATAACAATAAAATGATTTTAGAATATCGAAGCAAAACGCTCAGAATAAGTGGTCCTTTTTATTCAAAACGTTTTGCTTCGATATAGTATTTTATTTGTCATGATTTCTGCATAATTTATGATATTCCCTTGGAGTGGTCCCGGTAACGTTTTTGAACAGATGAGAGAAGTACTGCGGATTATTGGAGAAACCTACTTCTTCAGCTACTTGATTTATGTTGCATGGAGAGTTTTGAGACAGAAGGACCTTGGCTTTGGTGATTCGTAATTCTGTCACATACTCCGTAAATTTTTTCCCGGTCTGACGAAAAAATTCTTTACTCAAATAGTCTTCGTTCATATAAAGGATTTCGGAAGAAATTTTTTTAAGAGTCAGATCCGGCTGTGAAAAATGAGAATCAATGTAATCAAGCATCTGAGTAATGCAGTCTTTAAAGTTACCGCGTTTTTGAGAATTATCAATCAGGCTTTCAGGTATCAGTTCGCGGATTTTTTTCTTCTTCATGATTTCAGCGGATGCTTTTTTTATCGCCTCTGTAATCTGATTTTCGTTACATGGTTTTAAAAGGTAATTGGAAACCCCGAATTGGATCGCCTGTTTGGCATATTCAAATTCAGCATATCCGGACAGGATAATAAAGGAAATATCCATACCGCATTTGACAGTCTGTTTTATAAGATCCAAGCCGGAAAGCCCCGGCATTTTTATATCGGTTAATACAATATCAGGGTGGGAATCATAAATCATTTTTAATGTTTCGGGGCCATTTTTACATTTGCCGATCAGATCAATATTGAGAGCTTTCCAATCTATAATCGAACTGATAGCTTCCCGAATGGCGAATTCATCATCTGCGATAATCAGTTTAAGCATCGTTTTTCTCCGTTTTATTTGTATAAGGCAGTGTGACCAGGGCGACAGCCATATCATTTTTGTTATACAGGGTTATTCCATAGGCTTCGCCAAACATCAGCTTGACTCGTTTATCAATATTTAGGAGCCCGATTCCGAAACCTTTTGGAATTACGACCTGGCTGCGTAATTTTTTGAGCAGGTTTTCTTCAAATTGAGATCCGGTATTTCCTACACGGATTTCCAGAAAATGGTCATTTTGCATAATGGAAATATCAATCCGGCAGATTCCAAGCATGTTTTCCATAGCATGTGAAATCGCATTTTCTACAAGGGGCTGGATAATCATTTTGGGAACTACGGCAGATAAAAGAGAAAAATCTGCCGATATGTGATATTCCAGCATGGATTCAAATCTGCATTTTTGAATTGTCAGATAATTTTCAACAAATTCAATCTCTTTTTTCAGTGTAAAATTGTCATCTGTTTTACTTAAAATGACCCGGAACAGACTTCCAAGAGATTCTACCATAAGGGAAATCGTTTCTGCATGAATCATTTTAGCTCTCCAGTTTATAGACTCAAGCGTATTGTATAGGAAGTGCGGATTGATCTGCATTTCCAGAGCTTTTAGCTGTGCTTCTTTGATAAGAAGTTCTTTTGCGTAATTTTCTTTTATAAGTTCGGAGATCTGGCGGGTCATTTTATCAAATTGCTGATGCAGAATTCCGATTTCATCATGTCTTTCCGCATAGTCATAATGGAAATGCGGAGAAAAGTGGATTAAAGAATCTTTGGACATGGAGAACAGATGCATTTTCTGAATCAGATAATCAAAATGCTTCGTTAAATTTGAAATCAGTTTCTGCGTTACGAATAAAATAAGCAGGATACAGATCAGCAGAACAGTGGAGGAAAACCGGTTTCTGCTTTTCAGCGTATTATAAATATTATCATAAGAGACAAGACAGGTATATTTCCAGCCATTGGAATATAAGCTGCCTCTTAATGCAAAAAAGCAACGGTTATCCAGTTTTATGAGAGAATATTTACCAGTGGGACTGTCAGAAAGATATTTATGGAAATCGTAATCAGTTTCGAGCGTACTGTAAATCGGATTACGATCTTTATCTTCTATAACATAATAAAAAGAGTCATAATAGGCAAACATGGGACAGCTGTTCAACATATTCTGTATATCAATGCAGATAACAAGAACACCCAGCGATCTCAGGGAAAGATCATTATACTGGCGGATTTCTCTGGCCAGTATGAGGCCATGCTGGTCTGCGTAGGAAGTTTCCCATACAGCAGCGCCTTCCGCCTTTTTGGCATTCTGAATGACGAGTTCAATTTCATCGGAAGAAAGTTCAGCCGCCTTTTTGGAATTGGTATGACATGAAATTGAAGGAGTATATAAACTGATGTAGGAAATATGTTCTTTTTGGTGTTCCAGGTAATAAGACTGCAGCCGGCTGTTTATTTCGGTATAACGATCTGCGATCTGAGTCCCATGTGAGGATGCCTGTAAGGCAATAAGACTGTCCTGAAGAAAGTTATCGGAAAGAACAGTATAGGAAAGCTGAACGACATCATCCAGTTTTTCGGTGAGATCTTCATTGGCATAATTAAGGGAAACACTGACGGAATCAAAAAGAAGATTATTATAATTGTGCGTCAGTATATTGACCATTAATACCGATGCAATAAAAAGCAGAAGAAGTCCACCTATAGAAAAAAACTGTATTTTATATTGTAAAGGAAGATTCCGTATCCATTTTTTCATAGAGACAGAAATATTTTTAGAAAACATAGGCTCCCTGCTTTCTTTGGAATCAAATGTGTTGAGTGTTGAAAAGAGTCACTATATTTTTGTAGAATATCGCAAAATGATGAATAAATCAAGAAAAATGGAGAAAAAGTATACATATTTTTGAGAAATATTTTTTTGATGTAGAAAATGCCGGAAAATTAACAAAATAAGTCGGAATATAAACTGTTTTGAAAAGCACATTTTAACTATACTTGTTTTATCAGAAAGAGAGGAGAGGATAAATTAATGAAAAATATGGCAGGGAAAGAAAAGAAAGAGAAAGGGACACGCCGCAGGTTACTCTATAAAAACCGTTATCTTTATGCGATGATATTTCTCCCTCTTGTATATTTTATCCTTTTTAAATATAAACCTATGTACGGAATTTTAATTGCCTTCAAAGATTTCAAGGTAAAAGAAGGGATTATGGGCAGCGCATGGGTCGGCCTTAAATACTTTAAGCAGTTTCTGCAGGATCCGGATTTCATAAATGCGTTTAAAAATACGATATTACTGAGCTTTTGGCAGATCCTGTTTTGCTTTCCGGCACCGATCATTTTTGCTTTGATGGTAAATGAAATAAAGAGCGGAAAATTAAAGGGGCTGGTACAAAGGGTATGCTGCTTCCCGCATTTTGTTTCAGTAGTTGTTACGGTATCGCTGATGATTACGCTGGTATCTAAAGACGGACTTGTCAATCAGATTGTTACTGCTTTGGGTGGAACCGCAAAATCTTATATGCTGGATTCAGCATGGTTCAGACCTTTGTATATTATATCGGACATTTGGCAGGAGATGGGGTGGGGAGCAATCATCTATCTGGCGGCCATTTCAGGTGTGGATACTCAGTTATACGAAGCCTGCGAAATGGACGGCGGAGGACGCTGGCAGAAGCTGATTCATATTACATTGCCCAGCATTGCGTCAACCATTACGATTATGTTTATTTTACGTATGGGAAGCATAATGACGGTATCTTTTGACAAGGTTTTCCTGATGCAGAATTCCAATACATACAATACTTCGGATGTGATTTCTACTTTTGTATATCGCCGGGGCCTGCAGGGAATGCAGTACAGCTATGCAACAGCCGTAGGACTTGTGGAATCTGTGATATGTCTGTTCTTTTTGTGGATGACAAATCTGATTTCCTCAAAGGTCAGCGATACCAGTTTATATTAGAAGGGAGCAGAGATATGAGGCAGAAAAAAACGGATTTTGTTGATATTATACTTGGGATCATAATGGTAATCATTACCATTGCAGCAGTATATCCGCTGTATTACATTTATATCAATTCTTTGAGCGGAGGGGCTTACGTGGGAGCTAATGAGGTGATTTTGTATCCTAAGGGGGTTACAACATATGCCTATTCTCTGGCGCTCCAGAATTCTTCCATTGTGAGATCTTTTGTCAACAGTGTGTTTTATACCGTAGCAGGAACCTTGCTGAGTGTAATTTTATCTGCTTTTTGCGCATATCCGCTTTCGAGAAAGGAGTTCTATGGCCGGAAGATATTTACCGCAATCATTATGTTTACTATGTTCTTTAACGGAGGTATTATCCCACTTTTCCTGACTATTACGGATCTGCATCTTTATAATACGATCTGGGCAATCCTTCTTCCGTCCTGTATCAGTGTATATAATGTGATTGTCATGAGAACATTTTTTCAATCCATTTCTTATGAACTTACAGAGTCTGCATATATTGACGGGGCAAATGACTGGGTTGTTTTTGGAAAAATCATTCTTCCTCTGTCAAAGCCTATTCTGGCAACAATGATATTATTCTATGGAGTCGCAAATTGGAACAGCTTTTATAACGCACTGATGTTTTTGAATGAAAAAGCGTTATATCCTCTTCAGCTGGTATTAAGGACCATAGTAATTGAAGGCTCCACTACGGAGATGGCATACATGGCTTCTTCTGAAGGCAGTCTTTCCGTTCCGATTGATACAAAATCCATTAAATATGCGGTTGTGGCAGTAACTACACTTCCCATGATTATTGTATATCCTTTTGTGTTTAAATATTTTGAAAAGGGCGTAATGATCGGTTCCGTTAAGGGCTGATAAAATAAGCAAAAAAGAAGGAGGTTGCATATGAAAAGAAAAGTGTTAAAGAAAATGGTGGCTTTTGCCAGTGTGGCAGCCATACTCGCAGGGGGGACCGGATGTGGGGCTGCCTCTTCATCTACAGAAAGCCAGGCGGTTGAAACAAATGCAGAAACAGTTTCAGCGGAAAAAAAGGATACATGGCTGACAGATGAGATGGTGACGATAACATATGCAAGGCCGGAAAGCAGTCTGCAGCCCTATAATCCGGATTGCGCAACGGTACAGTGGATCAGAGAAAATCTGAATATTGATCTGCAGGTATCTACATACGCGGATTATGAAACAAAAATGAATACGCTGCTTGCGGCAAATCAGCTTCCTGACATATTTTCCATGTGGGGAAATCCGAGTGATGTGATTAATACGGGATGCCTCCTTGAATTAACGGATCTGATTGAACAATATTGCCCGAATGTACAGCAGGATTATGAAAACATACCGGAATTGTCCAGATATAAAATGAACGGCGGGATATATACGCTGGCACAGATCAGAAGAGATGAGAACTGGGAACAGGGTTCCGTGCCCTGTATACGTACAGACCTCCTGGAAGAGCAGGGACTGGAGGTACCTGAAACATGGGATGAATTGTATGATGTATTGGAAAAACTGGCGGCCGCTTATCCGGATTCTGTAGCATATGGAACAAGAGGGGACGACAGGCTTCTGTTTAATTACATGAGTCCCATAAAGGGTCTGGGCGGAGAATACGGGCTGTACCAGGATGAAGACGGCGTGTGGCACATGGGATGCCTTGAGGAATCTTATAAAGAGGCGCTGCAGTATATTAATAAAATGTATGTCAATGGAATTCTTGATAATGAATATCTGATCACCTCGGATGATGACTGGAAATCCGGACTGGCAACGGGAAAATATCTTTTTTACTATGATAATCCGGTATTTCTGGATACTCTGAACGCAACACTGCGTGAAACCGATCCGGATGCAAAACTGGAGCCGATTATGTTCCTTGCGAACGAAGAAGGCGTGACACTGAATTATGGTCATCCTGATAATTATTACAATGTCTGGGGAATTAACGCCGATACGGAAAATGCCGAAGTGTTAATGAAATTTATCGACTGGATGTATAGTGAAGAAGGCGGATATCTCATGAACTATGGCGTGGAAGGCGTTCATTGGGAAATGGTAGATGGAAAGCCTCAGTTTAGGCAGGAAATTGTGGATGAATATAAGTCCAGAACCGGCGATCCTACCTATGAGGCGGGATCAGAGATAGGAATCGGAGATCTGTTTATGGCCATGTCCTGGTATTCCAATTATGATGCTCAGTTTAAGGAAACGACAGAAGAATCATGGACAAGGGAAAATATTCATAAGGTATATGAAGACCATATGGACTATGTGATACAGCAGCCGATCGAACCTCCGTATACTGCGGAAGAATCAGCCAGAATTACAGAGATTAATCAGAGTTATATGGATTACAGTAAAACTGAAATAAACAAATTTGTCAGCGGAGAGAGATCTTTTGATGAGTGGGATGATTTTGTACAGGAACTGATTGACAAAGGAGCGCAGGAGAGAGTTGATATTGCCAATCAGGCAGAACAGAGGTATCAGGAGGAGAATCAGGGATGACAACCTATTATTACCAGGAAAGGAAAGAGCTGAAAATTATTGCCCATGCAGATGTTCTGGTAATAGGAGGCGGATTTGGCGGCATTTGTGCCGCCCTTTCCGCTGCGAATGCCGGTATGCAGACTGTTCTTGTAGAAAAGAATGCAGTCCTTGGAGGGCAGGCTGCTGAAATAGATACGTGGGGCCTGGATGGATTTGTGGATAAAAGAGGTCATCTGGCAGTGGCGGGTTATCCCTGGAAGATATTATGGAAGACGGTAAAGGAGGGGGGAAGCGATCACTTTTTTGAGCGTATCTCAATAGATACATTGGAAGAAAAAGGAATAGCTGAAGCGCTTAGAGAGGCGGATTTAAACGAATATATTCCTTACATTGATACGGGAAGCTTTATGAATCCCTTTAATGATCAGTTTGTGAATCCAAACGCCTATCGCTATGTGGCGGAGAAAGAACTGGAAACGGCCGGTGTGAGGATACTTCTGGGGATGCCTGTAACGGGAGTACTTGTAGAAGAAAACCGCGTTGTGGGAGTCGTACTTTTGGGGGAATTTGAAAAATTTGCAGTGACGGCAGAAAGAGTGGTTGACACCACGCAGGGGGCTTCGGTATGTGCTCTGGCAGGTAAGAGATTTGCCTATCCAAAGGCATATCTGGGGACTCTGCCAAGAGTATCAGGAATTGATATCCATAAAGTAATTGATTATATCAGGTATACGGATGATGAATGGTTCCTTCGGCCAATGGTTGGCAGTCAGGCTGATCCGGACATGATGGAAAGTCTGGCGGACAGGGGAAACCCATTGGCCATACATGGCTTCCGGAAAGCGATGAAACAGGCAGTAGCAGAAAATCCGGAGTATGAATTGCTGAACAGAATGCTGGATTGCCTCATGTTTTTTTATGAAAGAGATGGTATGGGAGCTTATTGGGCAATTGATGATACTCTGCATAATACAGATGTGTCTGACCCGTTGGAATATACGCATGCTATTCTGGATGCGAGAAAACAGCAATGGCTGATGCACCGGTTTTATGTCAACTATGTGCCTGGATTTGAAAAGGCGCAGCTTTTGGATACTTACGCGAATATTTCCAAGGCATATCATCAGTCTTTTGAAACATCAGATTTTACCGAATATTCAATTTCAGAAGAAGAAATCCGTTCGGGGATATGTCAGAGGGAGGATTATATTGTAAAGATTCTCGGACATCCGGCAAGCGGACAAAACCCGGAAGGATGGTATATTCCATTGGCGGCATTGATTCCCAAAGGGCTAAATGGAATTTTGGTGACGGGGAAACCTGCCTGCAGAAAAATTCATTACATAGCATCCTGCGCATTGGTTGGACAGGCCGCAGGAGCGGCAGCGGCACAATCTGTTTTGCAGTCAAAAGATTTGAGGGACACGGATGCAGGAAAAATCCGTGAGACGTTACGAAAGCAGGGGGTTTTGATTTGAGTATGAAAAAATTGTATGGCGTTACGGTCGCGATGACGACACCATTTAAAAACAATGGGGAAATAGATGTAGCTGCTCTGGAGCAGCTTACAGAAATACTGCTAAAAAAGGGAGTGAACTGCCTCTATCCTTGCGGGACAACTGGGGAAATGGTGCATCTGTCAGTGGAAGAGAGAATGCTTGTGGCAGAAACTGTAATCCGGACGGCAAAAGATAAAGGGACAGTCTTTATTCACTGCGGGGCCGTAAAACAGGAAGAGACAGAAACATTGCTGAAACATGCGGTTGAAATCGGAGCGGATGGGGCAGGTGTTGTGACTCCCATTTTTCTGGGAGTAAATCAGAATGAGATAATACAGTATTACGAAAGACTTTCCGCATTAGTGCCTGAGGATTTTCCGATTTATCTGTATAATATCCCACAGTGTGCCGGAAATGATATCCTTCCCGAAAGTGCCCGGAAACTTCATGGGGAGTGTCCTAATCTGAGAGGGATAAAATACAGCTATCCTGATATGATGAGGACACTGGAATACCTGGATATTCCGGAATTCAGCGTTTTACATGGGAGTGATAAATTATTTTCCAGCCTGTTGGTAATGGGATGTGACGGAACGGTAAGTGGTGTCGCGAGTGTTTTCCCGGAGCCATTTGTTGAAGTTTACAAAGCCTGGCTGGCACAAGATTTACAGAAAATGAAAGAGTGGCAGAAAATATGCGTCCGCTTTTGCGATATATTAAAGTGCGGTACAAATATGTCCTATTTTAAGGAAGCTCTTACGTTCAGGGGAGTGGATATGGGGGGAATGCGCCTGCCGCAGAGGAATATCAGTGAAGAAGAGAAGGCGGAACTGAAGAAAAGACTGGAAGAGGAGTGCAGGAAGTCCGGGATTACGTTGAAGGTTGTGGAATAGACAATGAATAAAGGAAATGGTAAATTTCTGGTTATGGGATCTTTGAACTATGACTATATTTATGCGTTGGATCATATCGTATCAGAAGGGGAAACGGAAGCGGCAGAAGACGTGGAGACGGTCTGTGGTGGGAAAGGGCTGAATCAGGCGATTGCACTTGCCAAAGCCGGAGCTGTGGTATATCAGGGAGGCATGCTGGGAGAAGATGGGGCAATGCTGAGGGAAACACTGCAGCAAAACGGGGTAAATACAGAGTTTTTGAAAAATGTGCAGGGCAGAAACGGACATGCATTTATTCAGGTGGATTCTACGGGAAAAAACGCGATTGTGCTTTTGGGAGGAAGTAACAGGAAGCTGACAAACGAACAGATTCAGGAAACACTTCAGTCGTTTTCAAACGAAGACTATCTTGTGCTTCAGAATGAAATAAATGACGTAGAAAAAGTCATTGATGCAGGATATAAGCGAGGAATGAAAATAGTTCTGAACCCATCGCCCTATGAAGAAAAAATACGCAGCTGGCCTTTATCCAAAATAAATATTTTTTTTGTAAATGAAATAGAAGGCAGACAGCTGACGGGAGAAAAGGAGCCGGAAAGAATAGTTAATAGAATGAATGAGGCTTTTCCTCATGCAGAGGTGATTCTCACGTTAGGAACAAAAGGCGCCTGCTATTCACATGGAAAAGCCAGGTTATTTCAACCGGCTTTCCGGATAAAAACAGTTGATACAACTGCTGCGGGAGATACATTTACAGGCTTTTTTCTTGCCGCAAAGGCAAGGGGTGAAAATCCTGCAAAATGTATGGAGATTGCGGCGAAGGCAGCGGCAATTGCGGCAACGGGGAAAGGAGCGGCACCGTCTATACCATTATGGGAAGAGGTTCAGAAAACACAGCTAAATGTATATTATGAAGATATCAAATAAGCAAAAACAATCTTCCTATAAACATTCAACTCCTGTGCGCATAAGCGCGCGGCGTTATTCCCATATATTTGCGGAAGGTTTTCACGAAATAGCTGCTGTCATTGAAGCCGCAGCGGTAGGCCACCTCCGTCACCGGAAGTTCCGTGGTGGTGAGGATGTGGCAGGCGCGTTCGATCCGGTAATAGTTCAGATAGTCCACGGGTGTGCGGTGCAGGGCCGCCCGGAAAAAACGGCAGAAATACTTGGGACTTATCCCCGCCAGCCGCGAAAGGTCAGAGAGGGTGATGGGGGAGGCATAATTGGCGTCGATGTATTCCAGAACGGGCTTGAGCACATCCATCTTCCGCCGCAGGCTGACAGATTCTTCCCGTGACTCGCTGTAAAGCTCCCCCTCAAAAAGACGGCCGAAGAATTCATACAGGGCGCCCAGAGTGAGAAGCTCGCTTCCGGCATGGGGCCAGCGGATAGCGGGGAACAGCCTTTCCGCAGCGGCAAGAAGCGGGGCAGAACGGGGATCGTCCGCCTGAAAATAGTTATATAATTGAATCTGATGACGGGTCGTCAGGCGGACATAGCGCTTGCAGGCGTCCGTGTGCGCAAGTATGTTGGGATCAAAGACCGCACATTCATAGACACAATGCTCAGGCGTGCCGCCGTGAATGACTCCTTCCTCGATCAGAATCAGATCCCCGGCACGGGCGGTGAGAAAAACCGAATCCAGAGAAATGGTAATGGAGCCTTCCAGAATGCGGATGAGCTCCATTTCCTTATGCCAGTGAAACGGCATGGCATAGCGCGGATGATGCTCGTCCACATGATAGAACGCGATGGGAAAATCCGGTGTGCCGTGGTTGATTTTTTCGTTATAATCAAGATAATGCATAGAAAAGCCTCACTTAAACATTTTTTTAAAACCATTGGGCTCGGGAATGGAAAGGCCTTCTGCAAGCGCGGCTTCCAGCCACGCTTTTTTTGCATCCCCGGCATTGGCCGCGGCGGCTGTCAGATTTTCGCCGCATGTGATGCAGCCGGGAAGATCTGGAAAGGATACGACATAACCGCCTTCTGTCCCATCCCGGACAAATTCCATCCGATAAGGGAGCTTGAGATAATCATTCAGTGTTTTTTTCATTTGACTCCTCGCTTTCGATAACCTTTTTTACCATAAAAACAGAAACAAAAAAACAGACGTTTTCGTTTGGGGGTATGAAAACCGGAAATCCGCCGGGCAGGCTCAGGGCCTTTGGCCCTTCGCTTCGCGGCTGTCGCCGCATATCCGGAAGCCTTCAAAACCAGATGGAAACGAGTTCCCATCTGGCTCTGAAGACTTCCGGATGCCCGGCTCGTAGAGGTGAATATCTTTATATTTTATGCCATTATATCACAGGAAAAGGGAAGGGGGCAATGTTATACTGGTGACATAGGAAAACGGACTTCAAAAAAGAAGAGAGTAAAACAGGGCGCCGCCTGTGGGCGGCAAAGCAAAGCTTTAAGTGCCGTTACAGGCAGAAATGGAGGAAAAAATGGCAGAAAACAGGTATGTGGGGGACTATCCGGTGATCGGAATCCGTCCGACGATTGACGGCAGAAGGGGCTATCTGAAGGTAAGAGAGTCGCTGGAGGAGCAGACGATGAATATGGCGAAGTCTGCGGCGAAGCTGTTTACCGAGAATCTGCGCTATTCCAATGGGGAGCCGGTGAAAGTAATCATCGCTGATACTACCATCGGACGTGTGGGAGAGGCGGCTGCCTGCGCGGACAAGTTCCGGAAGGCGGGCGTGGATATTACGCTGACGGTTACGCCCTGCTGGTGCTACGGGGCAGAGACCATGGACATGGATCCCAAGACGATCAAGGGCGTGTGGGGATTTAACGGAACGGAGCGTCCCGGCGCGGTATATCTGGCGAGCGTGCTGGCCACCCATGCGCAGAAGGGACTTCCCGCTTTCGGCATTTACGGACATGATGTACAGGATATGGATGAAACGGAGATCCCGGAGGATGTGGCGGAGAAGCTGCTGCGCTTTGGCCGGGCGGCGGTTGCCGTTGCCACCATGCGGGGAAAATCCTACCTGCAGATCGGTTCCATCTGCATGGGAATCGGCGGTTCCATCATCGATCCCGCTTTTATTGAAGAATATCTTGGCATGCGCGTGGAGTCCGTGGACGAGGTGGAAATCATCCGCCGCATGACAGAGGGCATCTACGATCAGGCGGAGTTTGAAAAGGCGCTGGCCTGGACGAAGGCAAACTGCATCGAAGGCTTTGACAAGAATCCGGAATCGGTGCAGAAAAACAGAGAAGAGAAGGATAAGGACTGGGAGTTCGTCGTGAAGATGATGTGCATCATCAAGGATCTGATGAACGGCAACAAGAACCTTCCTGAAGGACGCGAAGAAGAAATGGTTGGCCACAACGCCATCGCAGCGGGCTTCCAGGGACAGCGTCAGTGGACGGACTTTTATCCCAATGCAGATTTCGCGGAGGCCATGCTGAATACCTCCTTTGACTGGAACGGTGCGAGAGAGCCTTATGTGCTGGCAACGGAAAACGATGTGCTGAATGGTCTCGGCATGCTGTTCATGAAGCTTCTGACCAACCGGGCGCAGATTTTTGCGGATGTGCGTACCTACTGGAGCCCTGAGGCGGTGAAGAAGGCCACAGGTTACGAAGTGGAAGGCGTTGCGAAGGAAGCGGGCGGATTCATTCACCTGATCAATTCCGGAGCGGCCTGCCTGGATGCCAATGGACAGGCGAAGGATGCGGATGGAAACAATGTGATGAAGCCCTGGTATGAAATCACCGAAGAGGACCAGAAGGCCATCATGGGGGCTACCACCTGGAATGAGGCGGACTTCGGATACTTCCGCGGAGGCGGATATTCCTCCCGCTTTGTGACCGAAGCGGAAATGCCTGTTACCATGATCCGTCTGAATCTGGTGAAGGGCCTTGGACCTGTGTTTCAGATCGCAGAGGGCTGGACGGTGAAGCTTCCGGCAGAGGTGACCGACAAACTCTGGAAGAGAACGGACTACACCTGGCCGTGCACCTGGTTCGCACCCAGAACCACCGGAAAGGGAGCCTTCAAAACGGCTTATGATGTGATGAACAACTGGGGCGCCAACCATGGAGCGATCAGCTATGGACATATCGGTGCGGATCTGATCACCATGTGCTCCATGCTCCGGATTCCGGTGAGCATGCATAACGTTCCGGAAGAAAAGATTTTCCGTCCGTCCGCCTGGAATGCCTTCGGCATGGACAAGGAAGGACAGGATTACAGAGCATGCGCCGCGTACGGACCGCTGTATAAATAAAAAGAGCAGTCAGGAAAGAAAAGAAAAAAGGGCCGGTATATGGTGAACTGCCGTATGCACGGCCCCTTTTTTAACAGGAAAGGAGACGCCGGAAAAATGAAAAAAACAGATAAAAAAATGCTTGCCGTCGATCTGGGCGCTTCCAGCGGCAGAGTGATGGCAGGAAGCTTTGACGGAGAAAAAATAAGCGTGGAGGAGCTGCATCGTTTTTCCAACGATCCGGTTACACTTGGGGGAACGATGTACTGGGATTTCCTGCGTCTGTTCCACGAGATCAAACAGGGACTTCTGAAATCAAAAAAATACGGGAAGGCGGACAGCATCAGCGTGGACACCTGGGGGGTGGACTTCGGCCTGCTGGATGCCCAGGGATATCTTCTGGAAAATCCGGTGCACTACAGGGACGGAAGGGTGAACGGCATGCTGGAGAAGAGCTTTGCTCTGCTGGATGCGGATCGTTTTTACCAGATCACCGGCACGCAGTTTATGGAAATCAATACGGTATTTCAGCTGCTGTATCTGGCTCAGAACAGGAAGGAGCTTCTGGAGCGTGCGGACTGTATGCTTTTGATGCCGGATCTTTTTCATTATTTCCTTTGTGGGGAAAAATGCTGTGAGTATTCCGCAGCATCGACAACACAGCTTCTGAATGCGGTGGATAAGACCTGGTCAAAAGAGGTGGTGGAAGCGCTGGGCCTGCCGGGGAACATTCTTCTTCCCGTGTCTCCGTCCGGAACGCCGTTGTCCCCTTTGCGGACCGAAATCGCACAGGAGCTGGGCCTGGAGCCGATGCTGGTGGTGGCAGGCGCGGGACATGATACCCAGTGCGCCATGGCGGCGGTTCCCACCCAGGAAAAGGATTTCATTTTCATCAGCTGCGGAACCTGGAGCCTGTTTGGAACGGAACTGCCGGCTCCCATCATTACACAGGACAGCAGGAGGCTGAATATCGCCAACGAAGGCGGCGCCGGCGGACGCATTTCCTTCCTGAAAAATATCATTGGCCTCTGGCTGGTGCAGGAAAGCCGCCGTCAGTGGATGCGGGAAGGGAAGGAATACAGCTTCGGAGAGCTGGAAAAGCTGGCGGCAAAAGAAGCGCCGTTTCGCAGCCTGATTGATCCCGATGCGCCGGAATTTGTACCCGCAGGAGACGTGCCGGAGCGGATCCGGGAATTCTGCAGGCGGACGGGCCAGCCCGTTCCGGAAAACGAGGGGCAGATCGTGCGCTGTATCGATGAGAGCCTGGCCTTAAAATACCGGCTGACGCTGGACGAGATCCGCACCTGTACGGGAAAGGATTATCCGGTCATCCACATGGTGGGCGGCGGCACGCAGAGCGGCCTTCTCTGCCAGTTTACCGCAGACGCCTGCGCCCGTCCGGTCTGCGCCGGACCGGTGGAAGCCACCGTTTACGGCAATCTGGCGCTGCAGCTTATGGCGGCAGGACAGATCGGCGGCCTTTCTGAGCTGCGGAGCATAGTGGCAAATTCTGAGGAGATTAGACGATTTGAGCCTCATAATACAGAAGCGTGGAATGAAGCGTATCTGAAATATTGTACAGCCTTGAAGGAGTGGACACATAGTTAGTTTGAAAAAGACTGCCGGAGCAAAAGTTGCTTTCGGCAGTCTTATCCGTAACAGTATACTTTATACAGAGGGAGAGAGCAGGCAGGGGAAAGTAACCGTGATAACAGTCCCCATATTTTGTTTACTGTGAATCCGAAGCCCATATTTGGGGCCAAAGGTCAGGCAGAGGCGACGATTATTATTATATATCCCAATATGTCCTTCTGCACTTTCGGAATTCAGTCTTTCCTGAATTTTGATTAGCTGGTGTTTGTCAATCCCGATTCCATTATCAATCACTTTCAGAATCAGATCATCCCCTTTTTGATATAGTTTGATTTTTATTCTGTTATTTTCTTTTTCCCATGTAAAGGCGTGCGTAATACAATTCTCAATTAAGGGCTGTATCAAAAGTTTAATGGTGTGGTATTGCAGCAAATTTTCGGAGCATTCCCAGGTTACAGAAAACGGGGAATTGTATCGCATTTGCTGAATGGTGACATAGCTTCTGGTGTTTTTGATTTCCATGCTTAGCGGTACAAGTGTGTCATATTCGGTCAGGGAGTAGTCCAGAATATCCGTCATATTTTCTATCATTTCGCATACAGGATTCTTGGAGGCGGTTAGCTGAAAGCTCATCCAGAAGATGGATTTCAGCGTGTTAAAAAGAAAATGCGGGCTGATCTGGGCCTGCAGGGAGTTCAGCTCCAGGATCTTGTTTTGATAAGTATTTTCCTTGATCTGCATTTTCAGGGCGTTTTGCTGAACAAAGGTTTTGATAATGTTTTGCGTGAGAAGGCCATACAAATTCCCGTTTGAAGATATTTCCGGTAGCGGTTCTCCTTTTTCCGCAGCAGCGAACAGATCAATGATCTGAGATATATTTTGATAAAAGCGGCGGCTGATCAGCATGGAAATGGGAATACATAAAAATGTAATGGCGACAATCAGCAGCAGAATATAGGCGAGAAACTGGTATACGGTTTGATAAAGAGAAGCATGTGGCGTAATGGAAATATAGCGGATGTTCCCCAACTGAGAAAACAATTGAACAATATAATAGTGTTGACTGTTATATTGATAGTCCGGAAGGATTTCATTTGACTGGGAAAAAAGGGCCGAAAGCAGGATATCAGAAGGCAGAGAAAGGCTGTCGGAGCTCTGAAACAGAATTTCTCCGCTGTCATTTACGGCAAGAATAACCTGCCCAGGTTCCAGGCTTAATGAACTCAGTTCCTCAACGAAGTACTCTGTGGAAAGATTGATGATGGATACCCCTTCATTGTAGTAGAATTTCTGGTAAATGCTGATTACTTTTTCTTCCTCATCCAGAAAGCTGTATTTCTGATAGCTGCGCGGTTCGCACCAGATATTCAGTCCGCTGTCCTTTTTCTCCAGATAACCTTCCAGCCAGGAACTGTCCGGATACTGCCCCAACAGGCACAGGCCTTCCGGAACCGATACAAAACGGCCGAAATCATTATCAATATAGATATACATGGAATCGATATATTCCCGTGTCGCAATCAGGGGAATAAGGTAAGGATATACGACAGTGGAGTTCAGTTTTGGAAGGGTAGAAAGGAACAGAAAAGACATAAGTGTGACAGGAGGTATTTATGAAGAAGAGAACGATTCTAAAACGGATGGCGGCAATCGGACTGGCAGCGGTTATGGTGACGGGTGCTTTGGGATGCGGAGGTACGCAGACGGAGACGAATACAGAATTAACCGGAACGCAGGAAAGCATAGCCTCTCAGACGCAGGAAGGAAAGTCTGGTTCTGAAGCGACTCTCCGGTTTTCCTGGTGGGGCGGGGAAGACAGACATGAAGCGACCCTGGCAGTGATTGACCAGTATATGCAGGAAAATCCTGGAATCACAATTGAAGGAGAATACAGCGGCTGGGATGGATATCTGGAAAAGCTGACGACACAGCTGGCAGCAGGAACCGCGCCTGATATTATTCAGATCGATTATGCTTTCCTGGAAAATTTCTGGAAAACAGATGATTTTGTGGACTTTAACAGTGTTGATACGGTGGATATGAGCGGCTTTTCTGAAAATCTTTTAGAAGGAGTCACCTCTCCTGATGGAAGGCTGATCGGAGTTCCAAGCGGCCTGAACTTTACCTGCTTATTTGCCAACCAGGCAGCAGCGGATAAATATGGGGTAGACCTGACACAGCACTTCGGATGGGATACCCTTCTGGAAGTTGGAAAGCAGGTACATGCACAGGACGAAAGCGCATATCTGATTTACCCGTATGCAGTTAACCGATATTTCTTTGAGCCCTATCTGTTCAATCTGACCGGAAAGAAACTGGTGGAAGATGACTATACCCTGGGATTTGACCGGGAGAGCCTGGTAAAGACCTATGAATATATCGATTCCCTTTATGAAGAAGGAGTGATGCAGCCCTATGATGAAGTGGTGGAAATCACATCTTCAACGGAAAATCCTTTGTGGCTCAATGACCAGATTGTTTTGATTCCTGACTTTTCCTCCAGCTATGACAGCCTGAAAGCTTCTCTGGACGAAGGGGATCTGGTATGCCTGGAGCCCCTGGGAGACAATGATGCGGAAAATACGGGTATTGTATTCCGGCCTACGAATCTGATCGCTGTAAATGCAAACAGTGAACATGTGGAGGAAGCCCTTGAATTTGTGAACTATTTCTTTAATGATGATCAGGCTATAGAAACCCTCGGACTGTCCCGTTCGGTACCTGCTACGCAGAAAGCGATGGACGCGATGGTAGCAAACGGAAAACTGGATGAAGGACTTAAGTCCAGTGCGGACTATGCCCAGGAGCATAAGGGTGGATTGGGCCAGAACGTAATCAGTACCAATGCAGAAATCGAAACCATTGAAAATGATGTACTGAGTGCGCTTTATTATGACGAACTGACACCGGAAACGGCGGCGGATGAATTTATGGAGCTGATGACGGAGAAGGTGGCTGAATTAAAGGAAAGTCTGGGAGCTTAAGTGGAAAAAGGCATAGCGCGGAGAACTTCCGCGCTATGCTTCTGAAAGTAAGAAGAGGTGGATATATGAAATCATTATCGGTAAAGAAAAGGCGATATTCCAGGCATGACCTGAGAGGAATCGTTTATATACTGCCGTGGCTTGCCGGAGTTCTGGTTTTTCAGCTGTATCCCTTTGCGTATTCCTTTCTTCTGTCTTTTACGGACAAGTCCATGTCCGATACTGTAAATTTTATTGGCCTGCAGAATTATATTGATATTTTTACAAAAGACAGGGATTTCTGGACAAACGTGGAAGTGACGCTGAAATATGTCCTTATGGCAGTGCCTGGAAGAGTATTGTTCGCTCTTCTGGTAGCAGTGCTGCTGAGCTCGGAAATAAAGGGAATTAATTTCTTCCGCACCGTTTATTACCTGCCTTCCATTTTCGGAAGCAGTGTAGCCATTTCCATTGTATGGCGCTTTATTTTTCAGAAACAGGGAGTGATTAATGAATTTCTTCAGATTTTTGGAGTGGAGCCGGTGAACTGGCTGGGAGATCCGGACCGTGCATTGTTCACGATATGTGTGATTCCTATCTGGCAGTTCGGTTCTTCCATGGTGCTGTTTCTTGCCGCGATTAAGAATGTGCCGAGATCACTGTATGAGTCCGCGGAGATAGATGGAGCCGGAAAGTGGAAGAATTTTATCCATATTACGCTGCCTATGATTTCTCCGATCATGCTGTTTAATCTCCTGATGCAGGCGATCGGATGCTTCCAGGAGTTTTCAACGGCGTTTGTTCTTACCAAAGGAGGACCGAATAAGGCAACCTATCTGTATGGAATCAAAATCTACAGGGAAGCGTTTACAAACTTTCAGATGGGATATGCCAGTGCACTGTCCTGGATTCTGTTTGCAGCTATCATGGCCGCCACGGGTCTTATTTTCCTGAGCTCCAAAAAATGGGTATTCTATGATGATTAAGCGGGAGGGAAAGCAGTGAGAAAGAAGCAGTTGATTTCATTGGGAATTAAATATATTATTTTAATTGTTCTGGGACTTGTCCTGGTGTTCCCCCTTGTCTATATGTTTTTTGGAACCTTTAAGTCCAACGAAGAAATCTTCGGAAGCCTGAAACTTCTTCCGGAATCCTTCAATTTGGACGGGTACATAGAGGGATGGAAGGGATCCGGGCAGGTTGGGTTTGGAAAATACCTTTGGAATTCCTTCCTTTTGGTGGTTCCTACAGTGATTCTGACTGTTATATCCAGCCTGATCACTGCGTATGGATTCAGCCGATTTAACTTCCCGGGGAAAAATATCATGTTTACGGTTATGCTGGCACTGATGATGCTGCCATCATCCGTCCTGCTGATCCCGAGGTATTTACTGTTTGTGGATCTGAACTGGATTGATGATTACAAGGTTTTCTGGGTTCCGGCAGCTCTTGGAACTTCGTCCTTTTTTGTCTATATGTTCATACAGTTTTTCCGGGGAATACCCAAGGAACTGGATGAAGCGGCGCGCATTGACGGATGTTCCTCTTTCCGGATACTGGTGAATATCCTGATTCCTTTGAGCAAGCCGGCGGTAATTTCAGCTACGATTTTCCAGTTCATCTGGACCTGGAATGATTTCTTCCAGCAGTATATTTATATCAGTTCAGTGTCCAAATATACGGTATCGCTGGGGCTTCGGATGGCGCTTGATACCAGTACGGTCATCGTGTGGAAGGAGATTCTGGCCATGTCTGTCGTGGCGGTCCTTCCCTGTGTGGTCATTTTCTTCTGCCTGCAGAAATATTTTGTGGAGGGTATTGCTACTTCAGGACTGAAGGGCTGAATTTAGAAAACGGAAAAAGAAGAAGGAGTTGTGACATGAATAAGTGGGATGGAAAGGAACTGGCCTATCATAAAATCGAGAAAACCAAAACGCTTAAGATCAGAAACCGCTATACCAGGCTGAATGGGAAGAATTCCTTTCGGGGAGAACATGGGTATGGGGAAGAATTCCTTGTAAAAGTTCTGGTCACGGATCAGGGGGCATGCGGATGGGGGTATACTTCAGGAAGCCCTTATCATCCGCCGAAGGAGAAGGATGATCTTCTGCTGGGAAAAAGCGTTGCCGAACTTTTTTCGCCGGATGAAGGAATACTGGAGGAGACGTATCGTGATTATGATTTCGCATTACACGATCTGGCGGGTAAAATCCTGAATGTTCCGGTATTCCGTATGCTGGGAGGAGAAGGGGAAAATCCTGTTTCCTGCTATGACGGCGCCATTCTGATGGACGATCTGAGCCCGGATGGAAAGCCGGGAGGCCTGGGCGCCATTCTGGAGGAATGCGAAAAGGATTACGAGCTGGGATACAGGGATTTTAAGCTGAAAATCGGCCGGGCACCCAAATGGATGGGATGGAAGGAAGGCCTGAAACGTGACATTGAAGTGACACGGATGGTGAGAACATTTTATCCGGATGCCAGAATCATGGTGGACGCAAACAGCGCATATCCAGTGGAGAAGATGGAGGCATTTATCGATGCGGTTTCCGACTGCCATTTATATTGGATTGAAGAGCCGTTTGTGGAAAACAGGGAGGATAACAGGCGGCTTCGGGAATATCTGAATGACAAAATGCCGGGAACCTGGATTGCAGATGGAGAGGCGGATCCGGATGTACCGATGCTCCTGTCCATGGCCGAAGAAGGAATTCTGGATGTGATTCAGATGGATACAGCTGGATATGGTTTCACGAAATGGCGCAGGCTGCTTCCTGTATTAAAAGAGAAAAGGATTAAAATCTCTCCCCATAACTGGGGGCTGAAATTAAAAACGCATTACTGTGCAGCCATAGCGGCGGCATATGCGGATACGCCGTCCATTGAAGGCGTGCTGGACGAAACGGAAGGCGTGGATTTTTCCGCTTACAGGCTGAAAGAAGGGAAGCTGATCGTTCCGGATTCCCCCGGATTCGGGATGGAGCTGATATGGGGAGAGGAACTGTAGTAAAGCCATATAGCCCTGATTTTTCGGGATCTTCCTACATTTTGATTGCTTTCACGGGATGAGTAGTATATACTGGAAAAGGTGGCGGGGATACCCAAAGAGGTTGTCTTGCGCAACGCTGAACCGAATCCAATGAATATGTAAGGAAGGTACTCCCATGATCCGTTTTATCTGTGTAGCTGTTTTTGTCGTATTATTTTTAATCCTGAGCATACCGCTTCTGATCGCGGAGTGGATCATCGGAAAATTCAATATGGATCTGAAGGGAAGAAGCTCTCTTGCCATTGTGAACTGGGCGTTCCGCTGGGTGCTCAGGCTCGCCGGAGTAAAGGTGACCTGTATCGGACTGGACCGGGTGCCGAAGGATCGTGCAGTTCTGTATATCGGAAATCACCGGAGCTATTTTGACATTGTCATGACCTATGTGCGCGTGCCGCGCATGACCGGATACATCGCGAAGGTGGAGATGGAGAAAATTCCGCTCCTTTCCCACTGGATGAAGAACCTGCACTGCCTGTTTCTGGATCGGAAGGACCTGAAGCAGGGCGCGAAGATCATCGTGACCGCAATCAACAAGATCAAGTCCGGAATTTCGATCTGCATTTTTCCGGAGGGAACCCGCAACAAGACGCCGGATACCTTTCTGGAATTCCATGCCGGAAGCTTTAAGATTGCGGAAAAAACGGGTTGTCCCGTAGTGCCGATGGCCATCAACAATGCGGGAAGCATTTTTGAGGATCATATTCCGAAGATTAAAAAGACCCATGTGGTGCTGGAGTATGGGGAGCCGATTTACCCGGATCAGCTTTCCAAAGAGGAGAAAAGGCGGCTTTCGGAGATCACGTTGGAACGGATTAAGGAGATGTATTTTAAGAATAAGGAGTTGGTCTGAAGAGACCGGATATGAATATTTGCCGGAACCGGTGTCGCCTGGATGAATAGAGGGCGATATCGGTTCCTTTTTGATATGGAAAAAAGTTAAGAAATACACTGTTCCAATTTCAATTTTTTTCATCAGCAGCCTGTGTTATAATAAAAAATTAAATTGGAAGCAGTGATTAGGATTGAAAAAGGGAGAAGAGGTTATGGGGGAAGCTATGAAAAAATGGTTCTGGGATCTGAATCTGAAAAGGAAATTTTTTCTTTTAATCTTAATGGTAGTATTGGCAATGACGCTGCTGGAAATGCTGAACCGGCAGGTGGCCTATAATACTTACAATCAACTTCTTTACGAAAAAAATTCTCAAATATTAATGATTTGCATGGACTATATAGAAAATCTGTTTGACCGGATGGAGAATGTAACTTATCTGATGATTGCAGATCCGGATTTGCAGGAAAATCTGATGTATTTGAGTGAGCATCAGGAGGATGGTAATTGGCTGAGTGTCAGGTCTGATATCAGTGAAGCGGTAAACAGTTATGCCAACAGAGAAGAATATTTCAGCGCGTTTATCCTTGTAACAGATGTAAGTGTATTTGGATTTGGAAATGAAAATATAGGAATAAATGACGACTTAGTAGACTATATCGAGGTGGTGGAGAATGCGAATGGACAGATGCGTATGATTTCCGGTGAACAGCAGCTGACGCTTGTAAGGGAAATCCGTCAGTCCGTCAATCTGAATCTGTCTAACCTTGCATATATTGTGGCACAGGTGGACTTCCCGGCAATCATCAATGATATGCGGAAAACGCTCAGACATGCGGATCTTCCCATCGATATTTCCGTATACGATGGAGATATTTGCCTTTATGCCGGTGATTCAGATCCGGCTGCTGCCGGAAAAAGAGAAAATGGCTGGTATATAAATGGAAAGGATTTCATCACGGTTTATAACAGCAAGAAGCTGGGATATACCATGATCATCAGGACGCCCTATGGAAAGCTTAAGGACTCCATTCAGGGAGTATACCGGAGGTCTATTCTGCTATCCCTGCTTGTCGCTGCGGAAGCGCTGGCGCTCAGCAGTATCCTTGTAAAGATGGTGATCCGGGATCTGTATGGACTGATTGAAAAGATGGATGATTTCGGAGCGGGAAAGCCTCTGGATGAAAGGGATGGGAAGATCTATCAGAAGCGTGCGGACGAGGTTGGAAAAATGTACCGTCATTTTTATCGGATGGCGTCCGATTATCGGAGACTGATGGAGGAATATTACAATAATAAGCTGTTGCTGAAGGAAGCGGAATTCCTTCAGCTCCAAAAGCAGATTCAGCCCCACTTTCTCTTTAATACACTTACGGCTATCAGTTGGATGGCATATTCTCATCAGGATACGGAGACGGCAAACATGGTAGAAGCTCTGGGCAGAATGATGCGAACGGTCACTGACAATAATCAATCTCTGGTTACGGTTGGAAATGATTTGCAGATGGTGGAGGACTATTTGTTTATCCAGAAATTCCGGTTCCGAAACCGGCTGCAGGTGGAGATACAGATCAGTGACAGGACAAAGGAATTGATGATTCCAAGAATATCCATACAGCCTTTGGTGGAGAATGCCGTCACATATGCGATGGAAGAGCAGCTGTCAGGATGTCGGATCAGGATTTTTGACAGAACGGATCCGGAAAGTACAGAAATTGTTGTAGAAGATAATGGCCTGGGATTTTCTGAAAATATATTGAATGAACTGGAGCGGGAGGAAGCAGATGCAGGAACTATCCGTATTGATGGTGGGAATCGGGGGATTTGCCGAGGTTTATTTAAGGGAACTGCTCCATAATCCCCGATGGAAACAGCTCCAGATTGTGGGTGCAGTGGATCCTTATGCTGAACGGAGCAGATTCAGCAGGGAGCTTTCTGACCGAAAAGTGCCGATATATCAGACCGTAGAAGAATTCTATGAGAAACAGAAGGCTGAGCTGGCAATTATAGTAACGCCCATTTATCTGCATGCCAGACAGGCAGAGTACTGTATGGAGCATGGCAGTCACGTCTTTTGTGAAAAACCGCTTTGCGCCACATTGGAGGATGCAGAAGACATGATAGCGGCGAGGAATCGGACGGATCGCAAACTGGCTGTCGGTTTTCAATGGTCCTTCAGTGAAGGCATTCTGAAACTGAAGCAAGATATTGGGAAGGGGCTGTATGGGAGAATTCATCGGATCCGGACGATTGTTTACTTCCCACGAAACCTGGATTATTATCACAGAGGAAGTGGATGGGCGGGAAGGCGCCGCCTGGGTACGGGAGAATGGATTCTGGACAGTGTGGCTTCCAATGCAGCAGCCCATTATCTTCATAACATGTTGTTTTTGACCGGAAAGCAGGAGGACAGAAGTGCAGAGCCGGAGTCAATGGAGGCGGAGATATACCGGGCGAATCCTATTGAGATGTTTGATACCTGTGCACTGCGCATTCGTGTGCTGGATGGAACAGAGCTGCTGTTTTACGCAACCCATGCAGTCCCCAAAGAGCAGGAAAGGCCGCCTGAAATCATAATAGAAGGGGAAAAAGGGGAGGTAACGCTGCAGTATGAAGAGGGGAGGGAAATCCTTACCGGGTGTCTGGTCGATGGAAGAAGGATAAAATACGAAAGACCTGGAGCTGACGATATGCGTAAGCTTGCCTGTATGGAAGCTGCTGTCCGGGAAAATGCCCCTTTGTCCTGCGTGCTGGAAACCACACTACCCCATTTAAAATGCATCTGCGCTCTGGCGGAAAGCTTTCCGGAGACTCCTATGTTTTCAGAAAAATTTATCCGCTACAGTGAAAAAGACAGACAGTATACCTGTGCGGGTTTGGGAGATGCGTTGAATACCTGCTGGCGGGAGGGAAAACTGCCCTGGGAAATGAGAATTGCATGGGCACAGAAGCCTCATGATCTCTCTTTTCCCTGAGAATGGCATAAGAAACGCGTATTTACTGTTTGAAAAAAGAGATATGCAGGACAGGAAAAAGGAAATCATTTAGAAAGGTACCAACGCCTATGAAGCACGAAAAATTCAAGTATAAAAGCCTGGATGAAATCAAAGCAAAAGCACAGGAGCTTAAGGTACATATTCCCTTTGCGGAAGACACCCGCGCACTGCTGCAGGAGGCTTCCTTTGGAAATGTCAGACTGAAAAACCGACTGGGAGTCGCGCCCATGGAAGGGGCGGACGCGCTTCCGGACGGCTCGCCTTCGGAGCTGACCCTGAGAAGATATGTGAGGGATGCCGAAGGCGGAAGCGCCATGATCTGGTTTGAGGCCATTTCCATCGTGCCGGAAGGACGCTCCAGCGCCCATCAGCTCATGCTGACCAGAGAAAATCTGGAGCAGTATAAAAGGTTCACGGCCGCCGTCCGGGAGGCCGGGATCAGGGCCAATGGCTTCGCTCCCTATCTGATCATGCAGGCCAACCACAGCGGGCGGTATTCGAATCCGCAGGGAAATCCGGCGCCGATGATCGCATACAGGCATCCGCAGTATGAGAAGCTGCGTCCCGCCGATGACAGCTGCATTGTGACGGATGATTATCTGAAGGGACTGGAAGAAAAATTCGGAGAAGCGTCTCTCCTCGCCAGGGAGGCGGGCTTTGACGCCGTGGATATCAAGGCCTGTCATGGCTATCTGCTGATGGAGCTTCTGTCCGCGTATCAACGTCCGGGCCCTTATGGGGGAAGCTTTGAAAACCGTACCCGCCTGCTGAGAAATGGCATCGCGGCGGCGAAGACATATGAGAATGAACATTTTCTGGTGACGGCGAGAATTGGAATCTACGACGGTTTTGCCTGGCCGTACGGCTTCGGCGTGAAGGAAGGAAGCGGAACAAAGCCGGATATGGAGGAGCCCATCCGCCTGGTGCGTGAGCTTCATGAAAAATACGGTCTGCCGATGGTGAACCTGACCATGGGAAATCCCTATGTGAATACCCATGTCACCCGTCCCTTTGACAGCGGAAAATACGTCCCGGATGAGCACCCGCTCTATGGAATTGCCAGAATTATAAATGGAATCGGACAGGTGAAAAAAGCGGTGCCGGACATGTTCATCTCAGCTTCCGGCCCCTCCTGGCTGCGGCAGTATTCTGATCTGTACGCCGCAGGAGCAGTAGAAGAAGGGCTGTGTGAAAACATGCTGTTTGGAAGAATGTCCTTCGCCAATCCGGAATTTCCGAAGCAGATCATGGAAAATGGAAGAATTGATCCGTTAAAGACCTGCGTGGCCTGCGGAAAGTGCGGGGATCTCATCCGGGCGGGAAAGCCCACGGGCTGTATTGTGCGGGATGCGGAGGTTTATCTCGGGTACTACAGGGAGTATCAGCAGGAAATGCGCTGAAGCGCATCGTTGCGACCGCAGAGGGAGAATCACCTGCGTGATTTCTTTTCACTGCCTCAGCGCAGCGCTTCGGCATGGAGGAGAAAATGGAAAAAAGGACGGCAATTGTGACGGGTGCGAGCCGTGGAATCGGCTATGCCATTGCGAGACAGCTGGGACTGGACGGCTTCCAGGTGGTGATGTTGGCCACCGGCGCAAAGGAAAAATATGAGGAGGCTTTTGAAAAGCTGACAGAGCAGAACATCATCTGGCATTATGTACAGGGAAGCATTGACTGCGCGCAGGACCGCAGGCGGCTTCTGGATGAGACGCTCGCCCGCTTTGGACGGGTAGACGTGCTGGTGAATAACGCAGGCGTGGCCCCGCTTGAGAGAAAGGACATCCTGGAGATGAGCGAGGAGAGCTTTGACCGGGTGATGGGCATCAACACAAAGGGAACGCTGTTTTTGACGCAGCTTGTAGCAAATCAGATGCTGAGACAGAAACAGCTCGGGAAAAAGAGGGGGACGATTGTGAATGTAGGCTCCTGTTCCGCGGAGGTATCCTCCACTTCACGGGGCGAGTACTGCATTTCAAAAGCCGGCGTCGCCATGATTACGCAGCTGTTTGCGGACCGTCTTGCGCCGGAGGGAATTCTGGTGCATGAGGTGCGTCCGGGTGTGATCGCCACGGATATGACCAGCGCGGTGAAGGAAAAATATGACGCCATGCTGGAGCAGGGCGTTTTTCCCATAAGGCGCTGGGGGACTCCGGAGGATGTGGCGGACGCGGTGAGCCTGTTCTGCTCTGACAGGATTCTTTATACTACGGGAAGCTATCTGGATATCGACGGCGGCTTTCATATCCGGAGGCTGTAGGTGAGCGGGGAGGAAAACATGGCATCAGTGCTTAGGGAAAGAAAGGTGCGTACCCTGATTGTGGGAACGGGGGCGGCGGGATATGCCGCGGCGGTACGCCTGCATCAGTATGGGGTGCGCGATCTTGCGATTCTGGCTGAAAATGTGGAAGCCGGAACCTCACGCAATACCGGGTCAGACAAGCAGACCTACTATAAGCTGTCCCTGGCCGGAAAAGAAGCGGACGGTGTCCGCAGTATGGCGGAGGATCTTTTCAGAGGACAGTGCGTGGATGGGGATCTGGCCCTGTGTGAGGCTTCATTATCCGCCAGGTGCTTTTTCTATCTGACAGAGCTTGGGGTTCCTTTCCCGGACAATGAATATGGGGAGTATATCGGCTATCAGACGGACCACGACAGAGGAAGGCGGGCTTCCAGTGTGGGCCCCTATACCTCAAGAATCATGACGGAATGCCTGGAGCGGGAAGCCGGAGCACGGCAGATTCCGGTTTTGGATCACATGCAGATGATTCAGCTTCTGGTAAGGGAGGAAAAGGTGGAGGGAGTGCTCTGCCTGGACACCGGAAAAACGGATCACGGTGAATTTGCGCTCATCTGGTGTGAAAATGTGGTGCTCGCAACCGGAGGCCCGGCGGGAATGTATCATGACAGCGTCTACCCGGCTTCACAGCTCGGCAGCAGCGGAATCGCTTTTGAGGCCGGAATAAAGGGAAAAAATCTGACGGAATGGCAGTTCGGGATGGCTTCCCTGAAGCCCCGCTGGAATGTGAGCGGAACCTATATGCAGGCGCTTCCCCGTTTTATTTCCACCGACAGAGAGGGAAAGGGTGAGCGGGAATTTCTGATGGAATATTTCGAAGATCCTGTGAGGCTGCAGTATCTGACTTTTCTGAAGGGCTATCAGTGGCCCTTTGACTCCGGCAAGATCTTCGGCGGTTCTTCTCTGATAGATCTTCTGGTCTATCAGGAAACGATTTTGAAGGGAAGGCGGGTGTTTCTGGATTTTCAGCATAATCCGGGAGAAGAGACGGTGGCGTTTGAGAAGCTTCCTGAAGAGGCTCGTGAATATCTGCGCTCTGCCGGTGCCTGCTTTGGCACACCCATCGAGCGGCTGCTCCATATGAATGAGCCCGCTGTTTCATTTTATCTGGAGCATGGCGTTGATCTGAGAAGGGAAATGCTGGAAATCGCCGTCTGCGTTCAGCACAATAACGGCGGGCTTTCCACGGACTGCCGCTGGCAGACCAATATAGAGGGAATTTTTGCGGCAGGAGAGGTGTGCGGAAGCCACGGCGTAACCCGGCCCGGAGGGACGGCTCTTAACGCTGGTCAGGTGGGAGCGGTCCGGGCTGCGGAATATATCGCTTTTGTAAAAATGAAAAAGCCGTGGGAGCAGACGGAAGAAGTCAGGCAATTCTGTAAAAGGAAGGCGGAAAAGCGGATGGGGCTGCTTGTTCTGTCAGAGGGAAAATCCAATCTGGGAGAACTCTGGAGAGCGGCCGGCCTGCGCATGAGCCGGGCGGCCGGAATGATCCGGAACGGGGAAGAGCTGGAAGCTGCGCTGGAGGAAACCGCAGGGCAGCTGCAGAATTTTGAGACCGATGTCCGGATTAATGATTATCGGCAGGGGGGAATGCTGTATCACCTGCTGGACATGCTGATCTCGCAGAAGGTGTATCTGTCTGCCATGCTGGACTATATCCGGCATGGAGGTGGAAGCAGAGGCTCCGCTCTCTATACCTGTCCGGACGGGGAGAAGCCGGAAGAGGGGCTGCCGGAGCTGTATCGATGCAGGCTGGATGATGGCAGGCTGGGAGGGATGATTCAGGAAATCCGGCTCCTGCCGGAAGGGTGCCGGATCACCTGGCGGCAGGTCCGTCCCATACCGGAACCGGATTGTTTTTTTGAAACCGGATGGAAGGCTTTTCGGGAGCGGAGAGGGCTTGAATCTGACCTGCCTGGAGCCTGATTTATCAGGAGCCAGCCCTGGCGGGAGCCTGCCGTGCCTGAAGATTAACCGGTCTGATGCCGGTGCCGATACTGCTGCGGCGTGCAGCCCTCCTGCTTCCGGAAGCAGGCCGTGAAGTAGCTCTGGGAGGAAAAGCCGCATTCCAGCGCGATCTGCGCGATGCCGAGGCCGGTTTCGGAAAGCAGCCTCCGGCTCTGGCGGATGCGGTGCTGCAGAAGATAGGAAAACAGCGTCATCCCGGTGGCCCGGCGGAAAAAGCGGCTGCATTCGCCAGGGCTTAAGTGGATGTGGCCGGCGATGGCTTTCAGGGTGATTTTTTCAGAATAGTGGTCGTTCAGATAAAGAAGGATTTCCTTCAGGCGTTGATTTTCGGAGGCGCTGACATTTGTCCCGCTTCCGCGGACGATGTTCAGAACGCCGGGCCAGGCGCTGAGCAACGAGCTCTGGATGAGCAGCTCCCGTCCCGGAAGCTCCGGCTGCTCTGAAAGCTTCAGAATCCGGGAAAATGCTTCCGTGAGATGGAGGCCGTCCGGCGTGCTTCTGTTGAAAAGAAAGACAGAGGATGTGGATAACTGAAGGAGCGGAAGCAGCATCTGTTGATAAACCAGGCTGTCCGGGCGCGGAAAGATCAGGTCGGGATGGACGTTGATGCCGTAATAGGAAGCGTCCGGACTTTCCGCTTCCGCCATGTGCGCCAGCCGGCAGTTGATGAAAAGGCCGGTATTCTCTGTCAGCAGGCAGCTCTGATGAACCACATGAAAGCGCACTGCGCCACGGTTCACCAGACAGAGCTGAAAATCCTCATGCCAGTGCCAGGGAAGAGGGGCGGGGGACCGGAAAAAATCTGTCTGATAAACGGAGAGAGGAAAGCCGGAAGAGATCCGTTCCATGATTCCCTCCCTGCTGTCCAGCGTCTTAAGCTGATTTACGATCATTGTCCACGCCTCCTTCCCTGCTGCCTGCGGGCGGCATCCGCAGCATTTCTTTTTCTCCAAAACCGCAATATTTTTATAAAAAATGCCGTTTTTTTAATATACAGCCTCAGTGTAATGCTGATATTATGACAATGTCAAGAAAATATGATAACGTCAGGAACAAGGAAAGAAATTCGGAAGAAAAGGGCGGACAGAGAAAAATGGCACAGATGGATCTGACACAGGGGAATATTACGAAGACGCTGCTGAGGTTTGCGTTTCCGATGATCTGCGGAAACCTGCTTCAGCAGCTTTACAATGTGGTGGATACGCTGATCGTGGGACAGTTTCTGGGGGCGGACGCTCTGGCTGCGGTGGGAAGCGCCTATACGCTGATGACGTTTCTGACTTCCATTCTGCTCGGCCTGTGTATGGGAAGCGGGGCGATGTTCTCCATCCGTTACGGAGAAGGGAACAGAAGGCAGCTGCAGGAGGACATGTTCGTGTCCTTTTTGATGATTGCGGCCGTTACTGTGGTGATCAATGTGGGTGTGTTCGTGTTCCTGGACGGGATCATGCGCCTGCTTTCCGTTCCTCAGGAGGTCTACGGACTGATGCGGGAATATCTGTGGGTGATTTTCTGGGGAATCGGGGGAACCTTTCTTTATAATTATTATGCTTCTCTGCTCCGGGCGGTTGGAAATTCCGTGGTTCCGCTGATTTTTCTCGGAATTTCAGCCGTGATCAATATCGTACTGGATCTGTATTTTGTGGTTTCCTGCGGCTGGGGCGTGGCTGGCGCGGCCTTTGCCACCATTCTCGCACAGTGGTTTTCCGGCGTGGGGCTGCTCATCTATAAATGGCTGAAATGTCCGCAGCTGAAGATAGGGCGGCGGCAGATGCGAGTGCGCAGGGAAACGGTACGGGAGGTGACGGGAGCTTCCGTGCTGACCTGTCTGCAGCAGTCGGTGATGAATCTGGGAATCCTGATGGTGCAGGGGCTGGTAAACAGCTTCGGCGCTTCGGTCATGGCGGCCTTTGCGGCGGCTGTCAAGATCGATTCCTTCGCCTACATGCCCCTGCAGGATTTTGGAAACGCCTTTTCCACCTTCATCGCCCAGAACCACGGGGCGAAGAAAAAAGACCGGATCCGGGAAGGAATCCGGTGCGCGGTCAGAACCGCGGTGATTTTCGCTCTTTGCGTGTCGGCGGTGGTGGTCATTTTTGCCAGACTGTTCCTGCTGATTTTCATTCGTCCGGAGGAAACGGAAATCCTGGCGATCGGCGTATCCTACCTTCGTGTGGTAGGGGCGTTTTACGTCGGCATCGGCGGTCTCTTCCTGCTGTACGGGCTGTACCGGGCCATCGAGCGGCCTGCCATGTCTCTGGTGCTGACGGTGATTTCTCTGGGAACGCGGGTGCTTCTTGCCTATGCGCTTTCCGCCGTTCCGGGCATCGGTGTGCTGGGAATCTGGTGGGCGGTGCCCATCGGCTGGGCGCTGGCGGATGTGACGGGGGTGGTGTATTACCGGCATATCAGGAAAAAAGAAGACCGTTGCACAAATTCCTGAAAATGAAGGCGTAGAGGAATCATCTCTGCGCCTTTCCCTTTGTCATGAAAAGAATCAGAATTACTTATCCATGTTTTCAAGAGAAGCGCTTCTGGGATAAGGCTTCTTCTCATCCGTCAGCTCTGCGAGATAATCCATGCTGGTATCCAGAGCGATGGCGATCCGCCTGCACTGTTCGTAGGTCAGGTAACGTCTGCCGTTCTCGATTTTGGAATAATCACTCTGATCAATGCCGGTCAGATGCTGCATTTTGATCTGGGTATAGCCTTTTTCTTTTCTCAGTTCCTTTAATCTGGTCATAAGCTCCCTTTCCTCCCGAAAGCGTGTGAAAACATATTTTCCGTCAGGAAAAATCCTTTTCTCGTTTTCTTTTTTAATTTTGAATTTCAAATTCAATTTTTCATTTTCATTATGGAGAATCTGACCTTATAAATTATGGGTAAAATGACCTGAAATATCCGGCCCGGGCTATTTCTTTCCCTTTGCGGGAGTGATATACTTAGAGCACAAATTGACTGTCCGGACAACGGCTTTATAACTTTATAAAACGGAAGGGCAGAAAAAGAGCAGTTTCGCGTCGGAACAGGCAGAGCGCATTTCTGCATGGAGGTGGAAATGAACAGAAATTACACACAGATCAACGCGGAAACGATTGATGGCTGGGTAAAAAACGGATGGGAATGGGGAAGACCCATTGATCATGATACCTGGGTGAAGGCGGCGCAGGGAGAATGGGAGGTATATCTGACGCCTACAAAGCCTGTCCCCGGGAACTGGTTCTGTGATCTGAAAGGAGCCGGGGTGCTGGGCCTTGCTTCCGGAGGCGGCCAGCAGATGCCCATTTTCACGGCGGCGGGAGCAAAATGTACGGTTCTGGATTATTCCGAAGAGCAGCTTCGCATGGAAAAGCTGGTGGCAGAGCGGGAGGGGTATGCCATCGATCTGATCCGGGCGGATATGACGAAGCCGCTGCCATTTGGGGCGGAAAGCTTTGACCTGATTTTTCATCCGGTTTCCAACTGCTACGTGGAGGATGTGCTTCCCATCTGGAGGGAGTGCTTCCGGGTGCTGAAAAAGGGCGGAATCCTGCTGGCGGGGCTGGACAATGGCTTCAATTATCTTTTCGGAGAGGAAGAGGAAACTACGATCCGCTATCGGCTTCCCTATAATCCGCTGAAGGACGAAGCGCTCTATGAGGAGTCGGTGAAGAACAACTGGGGGATTCAGTTTTCCCATACCATTGAGGAACAGATCGGCGGCCAGCTCTCCGCAGGTTTTGTACTGAAGGATGTGTATCAGGATACGAACGGTTACGGGAAGCTGGAGGAATATGGCGTGCCCACATTCTGGGCGACGAAGGCGGTGAAGCCATGAAAGCGGCATATGATGGAGCGGAGAATGGATATCAGCCAAAAAGTTCTGGAAGAATTTTTAATACGATTGAAAACAGAATAGATACCTGAAGGCAGATTCAGACTATAAAGCAAAAGGAGAGAAAAGAATGAAAACAAAAGTATGGGCACACAGGGGCGCCAGCGCTTACGCGCCGGAAAATACGCTGGAGGCATTTCAGCTTGCCATAACACAGCAGGCGGACGGCGTGGAGCTGGACGTGCAGATGACGAAGGATGAAAAGCTGGTGGTGATTCACGATGAAACCATCGACCGGACCAGCGGCGGCCATGGAAAAGTGATGGACTACACCCTCGCCGAACTGAAGAAAATGAAGTTCAACCGGACCCATCCGGAATATGCCGATGCCACGATCCCTACGCTGGCAGAGGTCTATGAGCTTCTGAAACCCGCCGGGCTGGAAATCAATGTGGAGATTAAGACCGGGATCATTTTTTATCCGGAAATTGAGGAACGGCTGTACCGTCTTGAACTGGAAATGGGGATGGAAGGGAAGATCATCTATTCCTCTTTCAATCATTACAGCGCCATGAAGATGAAGGAGCTGAACCCGGATGCCAGGGTAGGGCTTCTTTATGCGGATGGTTTTCAGAATGTGCCCCATTATGCGGCAAAGCTGGGAGCCGATGCCCTCCATCCGGCGCTTTATAACCTGCAGTATCCGGATTTCCTGGAGGAATGCAGAAAACGCGGTCTGCTGCTGCATGTCTGGACCGTGGACGAAGAAGAAGACATCCGCAGACTAGTGGAGGAGGGAATCGACGCGGTGATCACCAACAGGCCGGATGTGGCGCGCAGGATTGTTGGTTAGAGGCGGACAAATCGAACTGAAACGGAAAGCATTTACTGAGAGTATATATTTGGAAGCCGGAGGAAACAGGAATGCTGGAAAAAGAGGGCTTTGACGCGTGGGCGGCAGAATATGACAGGAACGTGCGGGAAACGGACGAGGCGTCCGGCTATCCCTTCGCCGGATACGACGCATTGATGAGCTGGCTGCGGCAGGAGATTACCGCAGGCACCGGGAGCTGCGGCAGTTATATGGATGTAGGGGTAGGAACCGGGAAGCTTGCCGGAGAGTTGTATGATGTGGGAATTCCGGTCTGCGGCATCGATTTTTCCGAAAAAATGCTGGAGGAAGCCGCCAGGAGAATGCCGGAAGCCAGGCTGATCTGCCATGATTTTTCACAGGGGCTTCCGCAGGAGCTGGAAGATGAGCGTTTTGACGTGATCGTCTGTACTTATGCGATCCACCATCTGGATGAGAAACAGAAAATCAGCCTGATTAAACAGATGCTTTCCCGGCTGGAAACGGGCGGAAGGCTTTACATCGGGGATGTGGCCTTTGCCACAAGGCAGGAGCTGGAAGCGTGCAGAGAGGCCGCGGGCCGGGACTGGGACGAAGAGGAAAGTTATCCGGTGGCGGAAGAGATCGCTGCACAGCTTCCTGAAAACGGATTCCCACAGATGCACTTTCGCAGATTTTCATTCTGTGCGGGTGTGATGTGGTGGAAAAAGGAGAATTAGCATGCACATAATCAATATAGAAGAAGACCGCATCGGCCTTCGTTTCGGTGTGACAGGGGAAAACAGGCTGGTGCTGCTTGCGGTGACGGAAGGGAAGAACCGGCGGCATCCGTCCGCAATAAAGGAAGCGGTATTTGCACAGGAGGACGGAGCAGAATCCGGAAATGACAACGCTTTTCTGGAATACGCGCCTCTGGAGGCGACAATCACGGGAGAGAATTGTCCGGAAGACCGGATGGGGAACCAGCTCATCCATACCTCTCTTGCGGTGAAGCTGCAGTATGAGCGGTATGAAAGGCGGCAGATGAAGGATGGAGCGGAGTACGTCTTTTTTCTGAAGGATGAGGACACCGGAATGGCCGCCCGGCTGCATTATCGGTTTTATGAAGGGATGAACGTGATTTCCTGCTGCACGGAGGTGGAGAATCAGGGAATGCTTTCCCAGGGGCTTGAGGCGGTTACGTCCTTTTCCCTGCACGGGCTGGAACGGGACGGAAATCTGCCCTATGAGGAGCGCTTCCGCCTTCACCTGGTACATAACGGCTGGCAGAAGGAGCTGCAGTGGCATGCTTACCGTTTTTCGGAGCTGGGGCTTGCGGCTTCCCAGAAGCCGGGCCGGTACAACAGTACCAAATTTATCTCCGTGACCAATACGGGTGCCTGGTCTACGAAGCAGTATCTGCCTCTGGGTATTCTGGAGGATGAAGAAACAGGGCGATTCCTGGCCTGGCAGATCGAGCACAACGGCTCCTGGCACTGGGAGATCGGCGAGCATGCGGGGCAGCTGTATCTGAAGGCGGCAGGGCCAACAGAGCAGTATGCCCACTGGTATAAGGAATTAAAGCCTGGCGAAACCTTTGTGAGCGTGCCGGCGGCCGTGGCGTACGGCTGTGGAAAGGCGGATGAAGCGGTACGCGCCCTGACCGCGTACCGCAGGCGCATCCGCCGGGAAAATGAGGATAACCGGAAGATGCCGGTCATTTTTAACGATTATATGAACTGTCTCTGGGGAAATCCCACCACGGAAGAGGAAATTCCGCTCATCGACATGGCGGCGGCCTGCGGCTGCGAATATTACTGCATTGACTGCGGCTGGTACAGCGCCGGGGAATGGTGGGGCAATGTGGGAGAATGGCAGCCTTCGGAAGAACGTTTCCCGAAAACGGAAGCGTTTCCGGAGGGACTGAAATCTCTGCTCGCCTATATCCGGCAGAAGGGGATGGTGCCCGGCCTGTGGCTGGAGCTGGAGGTGATGGGCTTAAACTGCCCGCTGGCAAAAGAAAAGCCGGACGAGTGGTTTTTCATGCGCCATGGAAAGCGCGTCCGGGAAAAGACCAGGTATCAGCTGGATTACCGCAATCCTGAGGTGAGGGAGTTTGCCACCGGCGTGATCCGGCGTCTGGTGGAGGACTATGGTGTTGGCTACATCAAGATGGACTATAATATTGAGCCGGGAATCGGAACAGAGCAGAATGCGGACAGCGCCGGAGACGGCCTGCTGGAGCATCAGAGAGCTTATCTGTCCTGGCTGGACGGGATTTTCGCAAAATATCCCGATCTGGTGATCGAGAACTGCGGAAGCGGCGGCATGCGGATGGATTATGCCATGCTGAAGCGGCACAGTGTGCAGTCCACCAGCGATATGGAGGATTACCGGATGTATGCGACCATCGCGGTAAATTCCCCGCTGGCCCTAACACCGGAGCAGGCCGCGGTCTGGTCCTATCCGCTGAATGCGGATGATGCGGAGGAAACCATTTTCAACATGGTAAATGTGCTGCTTCTGCGCATTCACCAGAGCGGCCATCTGTTCCGCCTGGGTGAGACCTGCCAGAGGCTGATCCGGGAGGCCATATCCTGGTATCAGGCCACCAGAGAAGACCGAAGGGAAGCGCTCCCCTTCTCGCCGCTGGGCTTCGGAACCTATTATGATGCGTGGACGGCGCTGGGAATGAAGGGAAAGGAAAAGAGATACATTGCCGTTTGGCGCAGAGGCGGAGAAGAGACATCCTGCCGCCTTTCGCTGCCGGACTGCTGGGGAAAGGACATCCGGGTGCGCTGCGCTTATCCGGCGGACAGGCCCGTGGATTTTGCCTGGGATGCACAGAAGGCGGAGCTGACCGTCACCTTCCCGGAAGCTTTCATGGCGCGTCTGTTTGAGATTGAAGAATAACGGCCTCCCGGCCTTCTGCCGGTTGGACGGCCCGATAACGGAAAACCTGTCATAGGACATACCATCCGCCAATAGATTAGTAAAAAAAGCGGATGGTATTTTTATGGGAAAAAACCGCATGAAAAAAAAGGGAATTCTGCTGGCACTCTGCCTGCTGATGGGATGGCTTACTGCCTGTACCACGTCCGTGCAGCAGAGCGAGTCGCAGGATGATATGGAATTTACGGTGGTGAGCGAGGACCGGCTGCCGGAGGAGCTGAGGGAGATCGTGGAAGAAAAAAAGGAGAATGCCTTCAAGCTCACCTATGCGGACGAAGGATATCTCTACATCTGCACCGGATATGGAAAACAGGACAGCGGCGGCTACAGCATCACCGTGGATTCCCTGTATGAAACGGATAATGCCATTTATGTGAACACGAACCTGCTCGGCCCGAAGGCGGGAAGCGCTTCCGGAAACAGCCCGTCCTATCCCTATATCGTAATCAAGGTGGAATTCCGGGATAAAACGGTGGTTTTTGACTGAAGCCAATGTTTACATTCCTGTCCTCCTGATGTAAAATAACCATAAAAACGGCGGGCTGAAATGGCGCCGGCGTGCGTGTCCCGGCGAAAACGCTCCGGCCCGGAGGAAAGGATGAAAAACATGAGCGAACCGAATAAAAAGTATCAGATTGACACAGCGGAAAACCGGAAATTCCTGGAGGAGATCCGGAACGATCTGCTCCGTTTCGGACACAGATTTCCTTCACCGGGCGGAAGCTCCTATTATCTGGGCGACGACGGCACGCCCTGGACGGACCGCAACCGGGAGACTTGGATCACCAGCCGTATGGTACATGTGTACAGCCTGGGAACCTTTCTGGGACATGAGGGAAGCGAGGCCCTTGTGGATGCAGGTCTGAAAGGCCTGAAGGGCGAGCTGCACGATGAAAAGAACGGCGGCTGGTATGCCGGTCTGACTGCGGACGGCGGCATTCTGCCAAACAAGCAGTGCTATGCCCATGCGTTTGTGATTCTGGCCGCGTCCTCCGCAGTTCTGGCGGGACGGCCGGGCGCTGAGGAGCTTCTGGAGGACGCGTTAAAGCTCTATGATCTCCGCTTCTGGAACGAGGAGGAAGGACTTTCCTGTGATACATGGAATACGGAGTTTACCGTGCTGGATGATTACAGAGGCCTGAACGCCAACATGCATACGGTGGAAGCTTTTCTGGCTGCGGCGGACGTTACCGGAGATGAGAAATACCGGGTACGGGCAGGCCGCATCATCGACCATGTGACAGGCTGGGCCAGAGACAACAGCTGGAGAATTCCCGAGCATTTTACCAAAGACTGGACGCCGGATCTGGAGTGCAATAAGGATAAGCCGGACGACCAGTTCAAGCCTTATGGAGCCACGCCCGGCCATGGCATTGAGTGGGCAAGGCTGATCGCCCAGTGGGCTCTTTCCACTTACCGGGATGACGCGGAGAAGGCGGCCGTATACATCGAAATCTCGGAAAATCTGTTCAACAGGGCGGTCGAGGATGCCTGGAATGTGGACGGCGCGCCGGGCATCGTATACACCACGGACTGGGAAGGAAAGCCGGTGGTGCATGACAGGATGCACTGGACCCTGGCGGAAGCCATTAACACCTCTTCCGTCCTCTGGCATGTGACCGGAAAGCAGAAGTATGCGGACGACTATGCCCAGTTCATGCAGTATCTGGATGAAAAGGTTCTGGATCACGTAAACGGTTCCTGGTTCCACCAGCTGGATCAGAATAACAATGTGATCGGCACCGTCTGGCCGGGAAAATCCGACCTGTATCACGCTCTGCAGGCGACCCTGATCCCTTACCATACGGCGGACCTTTCCATCGCTCCTGCGGTGAAGGAAGGGAAGGAAATTTGAGACTGTAAAGGTACGGTACAGGCTCAGATCGACCAGCTTCTTCCTCAGATCAATAACGTGGTGGATTCTACCATCCAGAGATGGATTATTGACGGTGGAGCGGATACGGAATTCGAACAGTTTAAGGCGGACCTGGATGCCGCAGGACTGCAGACATTTCTGGAAACCTGGCAGACTGCATATGACAGATATCTTGCCAATATGTAGGTGAAATGATAGAACAGTGATATAAGCTTCCGGTCATATGGAAGCGTGGCAGGGAGTCCCCTGGAAGTGTGTAACGGCGGTTCCAGGGGATTTTCTTTGAAATGAAACGGGAAGGGAGTGGAAATCTCTTGAATCAGGAAGAAAGATGGAGCATGGATCTCAGCCTGATGCCTGACAGGTGAAGGCACATTGACGGAAGAAGCGTGGGAAGAAGACGATGGTATGGAAGATTCCGTGCAGGAAATCAGGGGGCTGGAGGGAGTGAAGCTGCGGTATCGAAAAACGGAGGTTCAGGTCCGGATGGAAGCGGAGCGCGTCTCATCTGATCAGCAGTGATCTGGAGAACTGGGAGCAGAGGGAGCCGTTTCTGGTGCCGGGGTACACGGATCAGCCGGAATGCAGTGACTATTTTTACTGGAATGGATGGTACTATCTGATTTTCAGTAATTATGGTACTGCAAAGTACCGTTATTCCAAAAGTCCCTTTGGCCCCTGGATCTGCCCGGAACAGGAAATGCTGGATGGGCTGCTTTATCGGGTGCCCAAAACAGCTGCATTTGGAGATCGAAGGATTGCGGCAGGTTTTTTGTGTATCAATCCACAGGGAGAAAGCTATGCCGGTAATCTGATTCTGAGGGAGCTGGTACAGCATCCGGACGGCACTCTGGGGACCTGCCTGATAAAGGAACTGGTGCCCGTACAAAACACGCTCCGGGAGAAGGCTGCGCTGGAAAGTGGAGAATCCGGCGGATATGTGCAGAAAAGACTTCCGATTTCAGAAAACTCTGTTAAAATAAGAATAGAAAGGGATCGTGCATACGGAAATTATGGAGTGATCTTTCAGGCGGGGAGCAAAGAAGCCTTTGAGATCCGTATTGAGCCAGCCCTGCGTACTGTGGGCATTTATCCCGTGCACAGCAATTTGTATTTCTGTCCGACCAAAAGAGTTCTCCAGTCTGTGGGAGGACTGGAAGAAGGCTGTCTTCTGGAGGTCAATCTAAAAAACGATGTTCTGGATATGGGTATCAATCAGGATCGTACGCTGATCTGCAGGCTGGACCGGGACTATGCGGATGGGGAAAGCTTATCCTGGTATGGCTTCGTGAAGGACGGAAAGGCTGTGTTTGAAGTAAGAGGGGATATCGCTTTAAGAAGGACAGCTTCCGCAGAGGAGCTTTTACCGCTGGCACATTATGGATCCGATTCTGTTTGAGGAGGATCTGAAAGTGACGATTCAGCAGATCGGCGTGCGCCCGGGAGGGCTGTTTGAACGCCAGGACGATGTGGCGACCGTAGCCTATTGGTATCAGACTGAGCCGCATACCCCATTTGGAAAACTGATGGACAGAATGGGGCGCTGGCCGAGATAGAGAAAGGAGAAGATTTAAAATGAAAATCAAACGGGCTGCCAGCATTCCGCTGGTTCTTCATGATCCTTATTTTTCCATCTGGTCAAATACGGATCATCTGTATGACGCTGATCCGACGCACTGGTGTGGTGCGCGTCAGCAGCTTCGCGGCTACGTGACCGTAGACGGGACGGTTTACTGCTTCCTGGGGGACCGGGAATATCATGAAACAATCTGCCAGAAAGAGGTAGATGTTACTCCTACGGCAACACAATACCTTTTTGAAAATGAAAAGATTATTTTAACGGTGCGTTTTACCTCTCCCCTTCTGCTGGAGGATTTCACGCTGGTATCCAGACCATGTACCTATGTGGATTTCAGGGTGGAAAGAAAGACTGACTGTGAGGTCCGTATAGATTTCCTTGCCTCTTCTGATCTGGTACAGAGCCGGAAAGATGCGCTGGTGGGAGGAACCGGAAGCAGAAAAGAAACAGAAAGCTGGCCGGCCTTTACGTATGCATGGATGGGCGGGGCATTTCAGAAGCCTCTGGGCAGCAGCGGAGATCACGTTACAATCGACTGGGGATATGTCTATCTGGCTTCCGGAGAAGCGGATGCGGCTTTCCGTTATGATGAAAACGACGGCAAGCTGTACTGCCGCCTGCCTTTTGGAAAAGAAAAGCAGAGTGCAGGGCTGGTGATTGCGTATGATGATCTTCTTTCCATCAACTACTTCGGTCAGTGGAGAAAGGCGTACTGGACAGAAAAATACGCGGACATTCTGGATGCAGTCGGAGCGAGTCTGGCTGACCGTGAAAAAGTTCTGGCCCGTTCGGCTGCTTTTGACGAAGACCTTCTGAAAAAAGCAGAGGCCGCCGGAGGAGAGGAATATGCCCTTCTCTGCTGCTTTGGTTATCGTCATGCGGTTGCCGCGCATAAGCTGATTACGGATGAAGAGGGCAATGTTCTTTTCCTTTCCAAGGAAAATGACTCTAACGGATGTATTGGAACGGTGGATGTAAGCTATCCTTCGGTGCCGTTGTTTCTGCTGTATGATACGGAATATGTAAAGGGAATGCTGAGACCGGTGTTCCGCTTTGCGGCCTGCCCTGTATGGGAATATGATTTTGCCCCTCATGATGTGGGAAGATATCCTTATGCATGGGGACAGGTATATGGACTTTCCGATGAGAAAAAACAGGAGTTTTCGGGAGAGCAGGGCGCTGTTTATCCGCCGTTTTACAGCTGGCCGGAAGGAAGCGGCATCTACGATTTCCGGTATCAGATGCCTGTGGAGGAATGCGGCAACATGCTGATTCTGACAGAGGCGGTCTGCATGCTGGATGGAAAGGCGGATTTTGCTGTACCATATATGGAGACGCTGAAAAAGTGGACGCAGTATCTGATCCGGTATGGGGCGGATCCGGGAGAACAGCTCTGCACGGATGATTTTGCCGGCCACCTTTCCCATAATGTAAATCTGTCGGCGAAGGCAATCATGGGAATTGAAGCGTTTGCGCGTCTGGCCGGACGGCTCGGACGGAAGGAGGAAGCGGAGGAATATCACAAAAGGGCGAAAGAAATGGCGGCAGACTGGGAAAAACGGGCTGCAGCAGGGGACCATTATGCGCTGGCGTTTGGAAGTCCTGAGACCTGGAGCCTGAAGTATAATCTTGTCTGGGATAAATTTTTCGGGAGTGGTTTATTCTCCGATGAAGTATATGAAAAGGAACTGGACTGGTACGGAAGAAAAACAAACGAGTACGGCGTCCCTCTTGACAGCCGCAGGGATTATACCAAGAGTGACTGGATCCTCTGGTGTGCTGCGATGGCCGGAGACAAGGAGAAAGCAGCGAAGCTGATCCGTCCGGTAGCGCATTATCTGGAAAATACGAAGACACGCGTGCCGTTTTCCGACTGGTACGAAACGGTAACGGGAGAATATTGCCACTTTATTGCGCGAAGTGTACAGGGCGGGCTTTTCATGCCGATGCTGATGCTGGAGAAGAGAGGATAACACTCCTGTTTACCCCTGACAGTCGAAACGCCTGGCGGTGTTTTTCATGAAGAAAAGCGCTGTCAGGCGTTTTTATGGTGAAAGGATGATGGCCGGGACGTAAAATCGTTTCCGGTTGTCTCCGGACGTGAAAAGTGTTATACTTTCATCAGTTTTGGAACGGGGCTGCCTCCGGAGGGGCGGCGGGCGACGTATGGAAGGAAAAACGGGTACAGTGCGGAAGTTAAAGGGAAAAGGCGTATCTGCCTGGTTGATGAAAAATATGGTCTGGCTGCTGGGAATGGCGGTCGGAATCGTGACATTTCTGTGTATTTACGGCGTTCATGTGCTGAATGTTGCCTATACGGACTGGCTGCTCGGGGGAGGAGATCTGACGCAGCATTATCTTGGCTGGTGCTTTTTTCGGGACAGCAGCTGGACCTTCCCGATCGGACTGATGGACCGGATGTCATATCCTTTTGAGGTTTCCGTAATCTTTACGGATTCCGTTCCGCTTCTGGCGGTGTTCTTTAAGCTTTTCCGGGGAATTCTTCCGGATCAGTTTCAGTATTTCGGACTGTGGGGGCTTCTTTGTTTTGCGCTGCAGGGAGCCTTCGGAGCTCTTCTTATTTTTCATTATGTGGGAAAAAAGGCGGAGGCGGCTGTGGGAAGCGTGCTTTTCGTCATCGCGCCCGTCATGCTTTCACAGATGACGGTAAATATGGCGCTGGGTGCGCAGTGGCTGATTCTTGCCTGCCTGTATCTCGGCCTGTGCAGGACGAGGATGAAGGCCGCGCATGCCGTGGTCTGCTGGGGGGCGGCAGGGATTCTGGCCGCGGGAATCCAGCTTTATTTCATTCCGATCTGCGCGCTGATTCTGATCAGCTTCTTTCTGGCGGATCTGGTGAGAAAGACGAGGGTGGCCGGCGGGCTTCTTGCAATAATATCCTACAGTGTCTGTTCGGTGGGAATGGTCGCTCTTCTGGGAGGCTTTTCCCATGAGCATATTCCGGACTTCACCGCGCTTGGACAGTCCGGTTTTAATCTGAACGGACTGTTTAACACACAGGGCTGGTCCCAGGTGCTGGAGGCTCTTCCGGTTTATGGAGACAATCCGGAGGAGGGGCTGGCATTTCCGGGAACGGGCATTCTTTTGACGCTGGCGGCGGGGCTTTTTGCCTGGTTTCTGCGTCTGATGTACCGGCTGTTTGTCAGAAGGGAAAATATTTTTGCAAATGTGGGCTTTCCGTTCAAACGCCGCGGGGAAGCGGCTTCGGACGGCCCCTACCGGAGAAAAAGAGAAAATGCTGAGGCGTTCCTTTTTCTGGTGCTTCTTTGCGTTCTGGTCGCTCTGTCTCCCCAGGTAGCTTTAGGTTCTGAAGTGATAGCGAGCTATTCCCTTCCGGTTTGGGTGACCAGGCTGTGGGGAATGGTTGGAACTACGGGGCGGTTTATCTGGCCGGTGGTCTATCTGGTCATTTTGGGAAGCGTGGTTTTCATGGAAAAGGAGATGCCCTGGCAGAGTATGGCTGCGGTGCTTCTTCTGATTTTCGCCGTGCTTCAGGTGTCCGATGGAAAGTGGCAGCTCATGCAGAGGCAGGTGCAGTTTAGCACCGATTATGAATATGAAAGCCCGCTGGACGATGCGCAGTGGGAGGTATGGGCGGAAGATGATGATATCGAGCACATGGTTTTCGTATCGTATCTGTTGGAGGACGAGGATCTGGTAAGCGAGCTTTCCGTGTATGCGTGGGAGAGCGGGATGACGGTGAATGATTTCTGCAGTGCATGTCAGACGATCCGGACAGAGGCGGCGGAGGATCTTCTGGATGCGCTGGCGGATGTGCGGGAGGATACACTGTACATTTATCGCGCTTCGGATGAGGCCATGTGCGTCAGCCCGGACATGGACTATACGCATGTGGATGGTGTGATTGTAGGGACGGCGAAGGGATAGCCGACGGCGAAGGGATAGCCGACGGCGAAGGGACAGCCGGCGATGAAAGGACAGCTGACGGCGGGAAAGAGCCTCCTGAGAAACGGAAATGGCGGGAGCGGCAGGAGAAAGAAAGGACAAAACGAATGACGCAGAGTACGGATATGATAAAGGAGATTCTCGGAAAAATACCGCAGCGCATCCGCTGGTGCTTCTGCGCGGGGATGATATCGGGAATCCTGATCCATGCCTATATGTTTACCAATAAGCTGCCCAACTGGGACGACATCAATAATGTGGGCAGCTTCGGTGTGGGATCGGAGTTCGGAAGATGGTTCCTGAAATATGTCAATCCGCTGGACGGGATCTGGAGTGTTCCCTGGATCGGCGGACTGTTTGCGGTGGCATTTTTGTCTCTGGCTGCCTGCATGGTGGTCGCGGCCCTGGATATCCGGAGCCTGACCGGTGTGGTGATCGTCCCGCTCATGATGCTTTCCTTTCCCTCCGTATGCAGCATGTTCACCTTCATGTTCACGGCGGACTGTTATGCGGTGGGGATTTTCCTGGCCTGTACGGCGGCGTGGCTGATTCGCAGATACCGCTTTGGCTTTCTGCCCGGAATCGTGCTTCTGGTGCTCAGCCTGGGGCTGTATCAGGCATATTTGTGCGTGGCGCTGGGCATTCTGGTCTGCGGCCTGTTTCTTGATCTGCTCCGGGCGGAGAAGGAGGAAGGAACTGAGCAGCGTCAGTCAGACCGTGGTATCCCGGCAGCAGCGGTCAGAAACGTATTCTTACGCGGTGTAAAAACTTTTGTGGTGCTTCTTGCATCTGTAGCTTTATACAGCCTGATCGCGCGGCGGATCTTTCCGGAGCTGGATTCCTATAACGGCTTAAGCCAGATGGGGCAGATTGACCTGGTGAGGCTTCCCCGGCTGATTCTGCGGGCCTTCCGCTGGGTGGCGGAGTATTTTATTCTGAAGCCATATTCCTTTGTGAACGGTTTTACCAGGGGACTGAATGTGGTCTGCTGTCTGCTGGCGGCAGCGTTTGTGATCGCCTGGTTTGTGAAAAAAAGGCTCTGGAAGCAGCCGGCAGCCGCTCTGCTCTATCTGTTTCTGGCGGCGGCTGTTCCCCTTTCCATGGGCGCCATCATCATCATGGCTCCGGATGCCAGCGTCAGCATGCTGATGCTTTATCAGTACGTGATTCTCTATATTTTCATCATGGCCATGCTGGAACGGAGCCTGCAGAAGGAGAACAGCCTGTTTTCTGCCGGGAGCGGAAGCGAAAAGGCCGGGCGGGGCTTTTCCCGCAGACTGCCCGGAGTTCTCAGCCTGTTTGTTACCGTCGTGCTTCTGCTGGTGGGATATGAGAATTTTGTGGTGACGAATGAGGCCTATTTCCGGATGGACATCGCCTACGAGCGCGCCTATGCCTATTATAACCGGATCATGGAACGGATCGAGGACACAGAAGGCTATCAGCCGGGCGATGCCTTCGCCCTGGTCGGGGAATACGGCCTGAGCGAAACGCCGGATCTGCTGGGAAGCTATTCCATGGATGGGGAACGATTTGAGGATATGTCCGGTGTTGCAAAGGAAACCGGGCTGCTCACCAGCGGAGTGCGTCATAATTTCATGAAAATTTATATCGGCGTGGAAATGCCGGATGTGAGCGAGGAAACCCTGGAGGCCATCCGGCAGACAGAGGAATATCAGAGCATGCCCGCCTATCCGGCGGAAGGCTGTGTGAAGAAAATCCTGGATGTGTGGGTGGTGAAGACCTGCGAGGAGACGCTGACCCCTCAGGGGGAGGAGTGAGAACTCATGCCTTATCTGGCAGGCGGTTTGCCAGCGGTGTCCGTTCTGTGATAAAATAATACATCTTTTTATGTCAACGCATGCCGCGTCTGTGAAGACGGCATAATCAGAAAATGATCAAAATCATAAAGGAGACCCGGAATGAGGGATCGGATTTATGTCTGCCATACCTTCTATCATGTCTATGTGGCATGTCTGAAGGAACTGAATCTTCCGATGGAAGAACGCGGGAAAGCGGACATGGTGCTTAGCACCATGTCCTGCGATTTCGGAAATCTGTCTGAGAGACTTTCGGCAAGCGGCCTGTTCGGGAAGGTTTTCATCTTTGAAGAGCAGGAGGAGAGCAGGGTCCCCGGACTTGCGAAATACCATAAGGACAGGGGAAATATCGTCCTGAACATGCTTGCGAGAATGGTGCTCTGCAAAAAGCTGGGAGCGGCGCAGGAGGCATACGTTCCTGTGGATTTCAGGCAGTACCGGGATATTTATGTGTTCTGTGACTCCGACCCGATAGGCTATTATTTAAGCTGGAAGAAAATCCGTTACCACGCCATGGAGGACGGGCTGGACTGCATCCGTTATTATGACACGGCCAGATACGACAACCGGGGGCATTTTAAGCTGAAGGCGCTGCTGGCATCCTGGAATCTGATTTTCATCCAGAATGGCTGGGGAAAATATTGCATAGACATGGAAGTGAACAATATTTCCGTTCTGGAGCATCCCTGTCCGAAATATATCGAGTGCCCCAGGGAAAAGCTGGTGCAGGCGCTGACCGCAGAAGGGCGCGACTGCCTGCTGGGTATTTTTCTGGAAAATAAGGAAAAGCTGGTGGAGCAGCTCACCAAAGGAGCGCATCATGAGAAAAAGGTTCTGATCCTGACGGAGCCGCTGTGCGACCTGAAGACACGGGAGCGGATCTTCCGTGACATCATCGCGGAATACGGGAAAGACGCACAGGTGATTTTAAAACCCCATCCCAGGGACATACTGGATTATGAGAAGCTCTTTTCCGATTACGTGGTTCTTCCCGGGAAATTTCCCATGGAAATGATGAATTTCCTTCCGGATTTTCAGGTGGAGAAGGTGATTTCCGTTTTCACGGTGACGGACGCCATTCATTACGCGAAGGAAAAGGTGTATCTGGGAGAGGATTTCATGGACAAATATGAGGCTCCGGAAATCCACCGGCAGAACGAAGCGATATAAAAAAGGAGCGGCATTCGGATATGCGGAAAATACTGAAGAAAATGAATGTCCTGCTGGACGGCAGGCAGAAGGCGAAAATGGGCGGGATCATCGTGCTGATGTTCATCGGCGCCCTGCTTGAGGCGTGCAGCATCGGACTGGTCATCCCGGTGATCCAGACGCTTCTGGACCCGGAGGAGGTGACAGGGGACGGCTATCTGGGAAATCTGTACCGTTTCCTGGGGATGAAGAGCACCTCCCAGTTCACCATCCTGATGCTGGCGGCGATCATCGCGGCCTTCGTTCTGAAAAATGTGTTCCTGTATTTTCAGAACGTGGTGCAGCTCCGTTTTGTGTATACAAACCAGTTTGCCACGTCCCGCAGGATGATGATCAATTTCATGCAGCGGCCCTATGAATACTATCTGAACGCGGATACCTCCGTGATTCAGAGAAGCATCACTTCGGACGTAAACAACATGTACGGGCTGATTCTTGCCTGCCTGCAGCTGACCAGCGAGGTGATCATGTTCGTGATCCTGACCATCGTGCTGATGGTGCAGGACCCTCTGATGACGGTGGTGATCGCCGCCCTGCTGGTTGTGGTGCTTCTGGTCATCAAGAACATTTTAAAGCCCATCATGAAGAAGGCGGGCGAGGAAAATCAGGATTATTACAGCGGCCTGTATAAATGGATCGACCAGTCGGTGATGGGAATCAAGGAAATCAAAATCGCCAACCGGGAGAGCTATTTCATCAATGAATATGCCAAATGCGGGGCCGGCTATGTGGGCGCGGTGCAGAAGTACAACATCTACAACTCCACCCCCAGGCTCCTGATCGAAACGGTCTGCATCGCCGGACTGATGCTGTATCTGATCTTCCAGATTCTGGCCGGCGGAAACATGACGGAGATGGTGGCGCAGATCGGCGTGTTCGCGGTGGCGGCCATGCGGCTTCTGCCCAGCGCCAACCGGATCAACAACTATCTCACCTCCATTTCCTATTTTGAGCCGTTCTTCATGGGCGTGAGCGACAATCTTCAGGAAGAGATTCACGACGGCAGCGTGGACTATGACGCAGAGACCTATCTGCAGAAAAAAGAAGTGGAGAAGCTTCCGGTCCATGAAAAGATCGAGCTGAAAAACATTGTCTATCATTATCCCAACAGCGAGGTGCTGATTTTTGACCATGCAGATATGACCATTCCCGTGGGAAGCTCCGTGGGCGTGGTGGGAACCTCCGGCGCGGGAAAGACCACCATCATCGATATTCTTCTCGGCCTCCTGAACATTCAGGAGGGGCAGATTCTGGCGGACGGCGTGGAGGTGCGGGACCACTATGAGGAATGGCTGAAAAACATCGGCTACATTCCACAGACCATCTTCATGATCGATTCCTCCATCCGCAAGAACGTGGCCTTCGGCGTCCCGGATGAGGAAATCGACGATGAGAAGGTGTGGCAGGCATTAAAGGAGGCGCAGCTGGACGAATTCGTGCGCGGCCTTCCGGAGGGACTGGATACCAGCATCGGAGAGAGAGGCATCCGTATCTCCGGCGGACAGCGGCAGAGGATCGGTATCGCAAGGGCGCTGTTCGAAGATCCGGAGGTGCTGGTGCTGGACGAAGCGACTTCCGCGCTGGACAATGAGACGGAGGCGGCGATCATGGATTCCATCAACCACCTGCACGGAAAGAAGACCCTGATCATCATTGCCCACCGTCTGCAGACCATCGAAAAATGCGATATGGTCTACCGGGTGGAGGACGGACAGATCAGACGGGAGCGGTAACGGCGTGAATGCGCGGAAAGGAAGCAGAATGGTTTCAGGCAGAAAAAGACAGGCGAATTTTGAATTGCTCCGCATACTGGCCATGCTGATGGTGGTCGTGATGCATTTTCTGGCACAGACAGAAGCGCTGCCTGCAGCAGAAGCGGGACGTTTTCCAACGGAGCGGGAGGGGTTCGGCATTCTTGTGGAAGCCTTCTGCATTGTGGCTGTGAACGTCTATGTGCTGCTGAGCGGCTATTTCCTTTCGGAAAAGGCCTTTTCCTTCCGGAGACTCTTAAAGCTTCTGCTTCAGATTCTGTTCTACACCCTGCTGATTCCGGTCGTTCTCGCTCTGGCCGGGCAGCTTTCCTGGCAGGAGGTGCTGAACCCCTATCATCTGTGGAGCTGCCTGTTCCCGGTGGAAAGCGGACACTACTGGTTTGTGACCGCCTACGTGGTCATGCTTCTCTTTTCTCCGGCGCTGAACGCGGCGGTGCGCACGCTTTCCCGCAGGCAGCTGAAGGCGGCCATTCTGCTTCTGCTGGTGTTTTTCTGCTTCGGAAAAAGCCTGAGCATTCTGCCCTTCGGCACGGACCGATACGGGTATGATTTCGGCTGGTTCTGCTGCCTGTATCTGATCGCGGCCTATCTGAGAAAGCACGGGAGCACCTTCCTTTATGGAAAAAAGAGGGGAGCGGCGCTCTACCTGCTTTCCTGCGCGGGAGTGGCCGCGGTTTCCCTGATCTGCCTGTATGTGTGCGGACGGACGGGGGCGCTTGAATATTATGCCTCGGTTCCCTTCCACTATAATTTTCTCCTGTGCCTGACAGGGGCGCTGGGGCTGTTTTCCTTTTTTGCGGGGCTGAGGCTTCCGGAGGGCGGTGCGGCGGTGGCCATACGGCGGATTTCGCCTGCCGTGTTCGGCGTGTACCTGATTCATGAACACGTGGATGTGAGTTCCCGCTGGGCCATGTGGATTGTGAGAGATGTTTCTGAGCATTTCTGGGGATATCTGATCCAGATGACGGAGAGCGTGCTTCTGGTATTTCTGGTATCGGTCTGCATCGATCTGCTGCGGGCCAGACTGTTTGATGTTGTGGGAAGGACGTTCTCCCGCACCAGGGCGGGAGAGCGTCTGAACCGGCTTCTCGACAGACTGGACGCGATGGAATGAGGTCAGTGTGAAAAATAAGCCCGATGGCTTATTTTTCACACGGCAATTTGTGCCGGAGCGTCACAAATTGCTTTGATGGCAGAAGAGAAATCGCATTCGCGATTTCTCTTCGCCTCGTCGCTTGCGCTCCAAAATGAGGATTAGGATGAAAAAAATCGGATATGTTTTAAAAAAACAGCAGAACTGGCTGTTTCCGCTGATTCTGCTGATATATCCCCTGTTGTGGGCTAACCAGGGCATCGATGTGTCGGATCCTACATACAGTCTGACCAACTTCCGCTTTTTCCCGGAGCTGACCGGAACCTGGCCCATCGCCACCTGGCTTGCCAATGTGGCCGGCTTTCTTCTCATGAAGCTTCCGTTTGGGGGAACTCTTTTGGGAATGAATCTCTACACCCGGCTGTTCATCAGCGCCATGGCCCTTCTTTCCTGGTTTTTCCTGCGGGGGAAGATGCCGGCATGGATGGCCTTTGCAGGGGAAATCATCGCAATCAGCTTCTGCTGGTGCCCTTCCACGATTCTGTATAATTATCTGACTTATTTTCTGTTTCTGGCAGGATGCATCTGTCTGTTCCGCGGGCTGATCTGGGAACGAAAGGGGCTTCTGATTGCCGCCGGCGTCTGTCTGGGGCTGAATGTGGCTGTTCGCACGCCGAACGCCCTGGAGGTGGTGCTGATTCTGGCGGTGTTCTGGTACGGGAAGCTTTCCGGGGATACGCCTGCCGGAGTATGGAAAAATGTGCTCTGGTGTGTCTGCGGCTTTTTGGCGGGTTTTCTCGCCGCCTTTGTATGCATCTGCATCCAGTATGGACCGGCCGCCTGGTTTGGCATGTTTACCGGGCTTTCGGGCTATGCGGGCACGGATGAGACCTATTCGGCCCTTTCCATGGTGACCTCGGTGTTGTCCGCCTATGCGGGGACGCTTCAGTGGGTGATGACGCTGGTGGTCTGCTGGCTGGCCGGCTGCCTCTTTTTCCGCTTCCTGCCGGCAGGACTTCAGAAAGCGGGCAGAGTGGTATATATCTGCTGTATTCCTGTGCTGATCCGGCTGTTCTGGGGCAGGGGAATGTTCACCTTTACTTATTATAATTACCGCAGCATCTATGAATGGGGGATGCTGCTTCTGTATCTGGCCCTGGCCGCCTGTGTGCTGGTGATGGCGGACTCCCGCGCCTTCCGGAGGGAGCGGCTGCTGGCGTGCATCATCCTGCTGGTCGTCCTGGTGACGCCCATCGGGAGCAACAACGGCACCATGCCCGCTCTGAACAACCTGTTTCTAGCGGCTCCGTTTACGCTCTGGACCTTCTGGCGGCTCCTTTCCCGGAACCGGAAGCGTGCCTTTGCATTTCCTGCCGCCGCGCTGGTGACGGCCGTGTTCGTGATGACGGCGGTACAGGGAATGGGCTTTCGCGCTTCATTTTCTTTCGGAGACGGGATTTATGGGGAAAAAAGGGATGCAAAAGTGGAAAACAGTGTTATACTGACAGGTATGAGGACCCGGGAGACAAACGCGGAAAATCTGTCGGGACTGACGGCCTTTGCGAAAGAGCAGTCTTTTGCGGGAACGCCTCTTGTTACCTTTGGAAGCGCGCCCGGACTTCATTTCATCCTGGATATGCCCCCGGCCATCTCTCATTGCTGGCCGGATCTGGATACCTATCCTGCAGCACAGCTGGAGGAGGAGCTGAACGGACTTTCCGTCTCCGGGGAAGGGCTCCCCGTGGTGATCGTTTATAAGGAAAACGGGGAAATGCCGGAGGAGACGGAAAAATGGAAGACGCTGACAGCCTGGATGGGAGAAGGCGGATATAAACTCGCCTTTGAGAACGGTGGCTATCAGGTATATATGGAAGGCTGAGAAAAGGAAGGAAACGCTTATGATCAATTTTAACGTACCCCCTTTTACGGGAAAAGAGATGGATTATATCAGAAAGGCTGTGGAGAACCAGAAAATCTGCGGCGACGGAGAATTCACGAAGAAATGCAGCCAGTGGATTGAAAAACGCACCGGAACGGCGAAATGCCTGCTTACCACCTCCTGCACCCATGCCACGGAGCTGGCGGCTCTGCTTACCGATGTGGGACCGGGGGATGAGGTCATCATGCCCTCCTATACTTTTGTGTCCACGGCGGACGCCTTTGTGCTCCGCGGAGCGACTCCGGTGTTCGTGGATATCCGTCCGGATACCATGAACATGGATGAAAAGCTGATCGAGGACGCCGTCACGGAGAAAACCCGGGGAATCGTTCCGGTTCATTACGCCGGGGTGGGCTGCGAGATGGACGAGATCATGGATATTGCAAGAAGGCATAACCTGTTCGTGGTGGAGGATGCGGCGCAGTGCATTCTGGCGGAATATAAGGGGAAAGCGCTGGGAACCATCGGAGATTTCGGCTGCTTCAGCTTCCATGAGACCAAGAACGTAAGCTGCGGCGAGGGAGGCGCGCTTCTCATCGCCCATGAAAAGGACATCGAGAACGCGGAGATTTTCCGGGAAAAGGGGACGGATAGGAGCAAGTATTTCCGCGGCCAGGTGGATAAGTACCGCTGGCAGAACTACGGCTCAAGCTACCTGCCCAGCGAGCTGAACGCGGCCTATCTTTACGCCCAGCTGGAGCTGGCGGACCAGATTACGGCGGCGCGCCTCGCCATCTGGAATCAGTACCGGGAGGAGCTTTCCGGTCTGGAGCAGGAGGGCCTGATCGAGCTTCCCTTTGTGCCGGAGCACTGTAAGCATAACGGCCATATGTTTTATATCAAGACGAAGGACATGGCGGAACGGACGGCATTGATCGATTTCCTGAAAAAGAACGACATTCTGGCGGTGTTCCATTACGTGCCGCTGCATTCCGCCCCGGCCGGCCTGAAGTTCGGCCGCTTCCACGGAGAGGACCGTTACACCACGAAGGAAAGCGAGCGCCTGCTTCGTCTGCCTCTCTATTACGGGCTCAGCGAGGATCAGGTGAGCTATATTTCCGGTAAGGTAAAGGAATTCTATGGTCATTAAGAGAAGCGATTTCACCGCTTTTTTAAAAAAAAGAGAAAACTGGCTGATTCCGGGATTCTGCTGTCTGCTGCTGTTCCTGGGAATCGGGATGGCCTGGGATTACTATTTCGACTTAAACGACGATGTGCTGATCCGGGACATCCTTTCCGGCGTTTACACGGGAGAGCCGGAGGCGCTGACCGCCCAGCTTCTGTGGCCCCTGTCCGCCCTGCTTGCCGGGCTGTACCGGGTGCTTCCCGGCGTTCCGGTGTTCGGCGCCTTTCTCTGGCTTTGTCAGGCAGGAAGCATCTTCCTGATTCTGAAGCGGAGCCTGGACGCTGTGAGCGGATGGGCGGCTCCGGGCGGAGTGGAGATGATTCCCGGTGGAGACCGGAAACCGGAGCCTGTCGGGAAGCCGCGCTTCCCGGCGCGGGCGGCCGGAACCTTTTCCATGTGCGAAACGCTGAAAAAGCTGTGCCTGAATCTGCTGGAAACGCTGCTGATCGCGGCCTGTCTCCTGTATCATCTGGTGTTCGTCCAGTATACGGTGACGGCCGGGCTGCTGGCGGCGGCCGCCATTTTTACCTTCCTGACCGTAAAGGAACGGGAGGGAGAGCGCGCCGCCGCCTTCTGGCTCCGCTGTCTGCCCGCCGCACTGCTGTTCTGGATCGCCTTCTGCCTGCGCAGTGAGATGGGACTGCTGCTTCTGCCTCTCGCAGGCGTGGCGGGAATCTGGAAATGGGCCGCGCGAAGACCCGTTTTCACCGGGCGGAATGCAGCCTCCTTTGTGGGGTTGTTCGCTCTGATTCTGGCGGGGCTTCTTGGCTGCTTCGGAGCGGACCGGCTGGCCTGTTCGGACCCGGAGTGGCAGGAATTTGAAGACCTGTTTGACGCGAGAACGCAGGTCTATGATTTTTACGACGCTTCTCTGCGGTCCTTTGAGAAAAACCGGGAATTCTATGAGAAGCTGGGACTGACGGAGACGCAGTGTGAGCTGCTTGTCAATTATAACTACGGAGCGGATGACGCCATCGATGCGCAGGTGATGGAACAGATCGCGGCCTACGGAGAGGAAACCCGGGGAACCTTCGCGCACAGCCTTTCAGAAGGCGTCTGGCTGTATGTGCAGCGGCTTATGAACAATCGTTCCATCGTTCCGGACGATCAGCTTCCCTGGCTGTTTCTGGAGGGCGGATCAGCGGCCCTGCTTCTGGCCGCGGCCCTTGTCAGATGGGGCGCGGCGGGGAAACAGAAGAGGCAGGAGCGGGAAATCGGGAACGAAAGGGAACGGAAGAAAAGGAAAGCGTTCCCGAAGGGAAGCGGCATCCTCTGGAAGCTTCTGCTTCTCGGCGCGGTGAGAAGCGGCCTGTGGATGTATCTCATCCTGCGGGAGCGGGTGCCGGAGCGGATCAGCCATCCGCTCTACTTCTGCGAGCTGGTGATGCTGGCCTGGCTGCTTCTGGATGCGGTCTGCGGAATGAGGGAGGCTTCCGCGCGTCAGGATGCTTCCGAAGAACAGAAGGTTTCTGAAGAACAGAAGGCTCCTGAAGAACAGCCTGTTTCCCTGCAAACGTCCGTTTCCTGGACGGAAGGTCTGGCCGCCCGCATCATCCGGATTGCGGCCATGGTTCTTTCTCTGGCGGCCGTGGCCGTCTGGCTCCCCCGTGAGGCGGAACGCACGGGCGCGGAATACGCCCGCAGGGAGCAGGTGAACGCGGTGAATCTGGCAGCCCTTTCCCGCTACCGGCAGGAGAATCTGTATCTGGCCGACGTGATGTCCACGGTGGATTTTTCGGAAAAGCTTTTTACGGAAAAAATCAGGCCGGGAAACTATGACCTGCTGGGCGGCTGGATGTGCAAAAGCCCGCACAGCGTGAAGAAGCTGGCGGCCTTCGGATATGAAAGCATGGGACAGGCCGTTCTCTCAGGGGAAAACATCCGTTTCGTGGGAGAGGCGGATACGGACTGGAGCTGGCTTCCCGGCCTGCTCGCGGAGCATGGAACGGACGGGCAGCTCGTTCTGGAAGAAGAAATCACGGCGGAGGGAAGGAGCCTGTACATCTGGCGGCTGGAAAGAAGTTGAAGAAAGGGCTGTTATGAAGGATATGAAGGTTATAAAGCAGGACGAAAGAATCGATCTCGGACCGGTCTATTTCCGGCCGATCACGCTGGAGGATACGGACCGGATCATCCGGTGGCGCAATTCCGACCGGGTGAGAAAGAATTTTATCGACCAGAGGCCCTTCACCCGGCATGGACATCTGAACTGGATGGAAACACGGGTGGCGACGGGAGAGGTGGTTCAGTTCATTCTCTGCGAATCGGAAGACAACAGACCTGTGGGGAGCGTCTACATCCGGGACATCGACCGGAAGAACCGGAAGGGTGAATACGGAATTTTCATCGGAGAGGCGGATGCGGCGGGAAAGGGCTACGGCACGCTGGCCGCGAAGGGCGCCATCGCCTATGCCCGGGATGTGCTGAAGCTGCACAAGCTGTTCCTGCGGGTGTTCGCGGACAATACCGCGGCGGTGAGAAGCTATGAAAAGGCCGGATTCCGCCGGGAGGCCCTTTTGAAGGACGAAATCAGAAACGGGGACGGAAGCTGGCGGGATCTGATCCTGATGGCTGTCCTGTTTCCGGAGTCAATGGAGAAGTAAGGGAAGGATATGAAGAAACTGATCAGCATAGTGATTCCCTGCTACCGCTCGGAGACGATGATCGCGGGCGTGGTGGAGGATATCGACAGAGAGATGAAAAAGCTGGAGGAGCGTTACCGGTATGAGATCGTTCTGGTAAACGACAGCTCGCCGGACGGGACCTTTGAAGCAATCCGCAGGCTCTGTCAGGAAAAGCCCTATATCACCGGCGTGAATCTGGCCCGGAATTTTGGCCAGCATGCGGCGCTGATGGCGGGTTTCCGGCAGATAAAGGGGGATTATCTGGTGTGCATGGACGATGACGGCCAGACGCCCGCCGCGTCCATCGGCGATCTGATCCGCGGCCTGGAGGAGGGGAGCGATGTGGTGTATGCGAAATATGAGCACAAGCATCACAATGCGTTCCGCAATTTCGGAAGCCGCATCAATGACTGGATGCTCTGCTTCATGCTGGGCAAGCCGAAAGAACTGTATATTTCCAGCTTTTTTGCGGCGAAACGCTTCATCGTGGACGAGATGCTGCGTTACCAGAACGCTTTTCCCTATGTGATCGGGCTGGTGCTGCGTGCGACGAAAAACATCAGAAACGTGACGGTAGAGCATCACGACCGACGGGCGGGCGAATCGGGTTATACGCTGGGCAAGCTGTTTTCCCTCTGGTTCAACGGCTTCACCTCCTTCAGTGAAAAGCCGCTTCGCATCGCCACCATGGTGGGCGTGGGCTGCGCTGCCCTCGGTTTCCTGTATGGCCTGTACACCATCATCAAGAAGCTGGTGAACCCGCTGGTTCCCGTGGGATTCAGCGCTCTGATGTCGGCCATCGTGTTCATCGGCGGAATGCTGATGCTGATGCTTGGGATGATCGGGGAATATGTGGGAAGAATGTATATCTGCATGAACAATGCGCCGCAGTATGTGATACGGGAGATCGTAAGGAATGAGGATGACGGAGAAGAACAATAACGGGCTTTTGACGGGGGAAAAATCCGGTCCGGCCAGCCTTTTGCTCACCTTCGCGGTCACGCTTTGCGGTGTACTTTTTCTGCCGCAGATGCTCCTTACGGAGGGGCGCGGTCTGGGCTTTTCCAACAGCTTTCTGTCCGTGGTGGTGTTTCTGCTCGCCTTTCCGGCGGTCAGGCATACGATGAAGCGGATGCTTTCGGAAACGGGAGCGGCAGCGGATGCGGCAGCCGGAACTGCCGTGGGGGCCGGAAAGAGCAGGAAGCGTCCGGAACGGGTGAAAGGTGCTCTCACGCTGCTTCTTTCCTTCGGCTTCGTGCTGGCCTGCACCCTGGGAAGCCGGCTGGAGGCGGACGGCTATCTGCTTCTGACCGACTGGAGGCTGTGGCTGTCTCTGCCTTTTCTGACCCTGTTCTTCGCCGCGCTTCTGGAGCGGCTGTACGGGTTTCTGGAGGAACGGATGATGGGAGAAGGAGTGAAAGCGGCGCATGGCGGAGTGCCCGCCCGGAAGGCCGGATTTCTCTCCCGCTGGGAGAGCCTGCCCGTAGGAAAAAGGAGGCTTTTCGTCTTTCTCTTTTTCCTGATCGTCTGGGGGATCGTGCTGCTCGCGGTGTGGCCGGGCTTCTTCGTCTATGATGCGCAGGAGGAGTTCAACCAGGTGGCTCAGAGGCGGTTCACCACCCATCATCCGCTGCTGCATGTGCTTCTCCTGGGCGGAATCATCAGCGCAGGCAATAAGCTGTTCGGAAGCTATAATGCGGGAATCGCCTGCTATATGATCTTCCAGATGGCAGTGCTGGCTGTCTGTTTCACCTGGGTGCTGGATTTTCTCAGAAAAAAGGGCGCGCCCGTATGGCTTCGGGCTGCGGGAATCCTGTATTTCGCGTTTTTTCCGGTGATCCAGATGTATGTGCTCTGTTCCGCCAAGGACACTCTGTATTCGGCGGCGATGCTGGCGGTCATCCTGCTTCTGGTGCAGCTGGCGCTGGAGGGGGAAGCTTTCTTCAGGAAGAAAGGGAATCTCCTTCTGCTGGGGGGCGGTCTGTGCCTCATGGCGCTGATGCGCCATAACGGGCTGTATATCCTGATCCTTCTGATTCCGGTCATGGCGGTGCTCGCCGGAAGAAAACGCTGGCTTCGGGCGGCACTGGCCGGGCTTTGCGCTCTGATCCTCACGCTTGGCGTCAGCGCCGGACTGAAAACGGTCTTTCACGCGGAGGATTCGGAGAACCAGGAAATGCTCACCGTGCCCATCCAGCAGCTGGCCCGCACCTGGGCGCTCAGCCCTGAGGTGTTTTCCGAAGAGGAGGAGGAAGTTCTGTTTTCCTTCCTGCCCGGGGAAGCGCTGGAGCGGTATACGCCAAAGCTGAGCGACAATGTAAAGATTGCCTTCAACAACGCGGCTTATGCCAGGGATTCCTCCGCTTTCTGGAGGCTCTGGCTGTCCATAGGGGTAAAGGCTCCGGCCTCCTATCTGAACGCCTGGTTTCTTACCTCCTACGGCTTCTGGTATCCGGACGCGGTGCTGGACGGCTATCAGGGCAATACGGTGTTCACCTTCACCTATGGAGAAAGTTCCTATTTCGGCTATGAGACAGAGCTTCCGGGTCAGAGGCACAGCTTTCTGCCCTGGCTGGATGCGCTGTTTGAAAGGATGAGCCTGGAGCTGTTCCAGCAGCGTATTCCCGTGCTGTCCATGCTGTTTTCGCCGGGGTTCCTTTTCTGGGTGTATGCGGCGGGGGTCGTTTTTCTGTTAAGATGCGGGCGTTTCCGTCAGGCGGCGGCCTTCCTTCCGGCAGGCCTGAACTGGCTCACCGTGCTTCTGGGCCCCACCAGTCTGGTGCGGTATGTGCTGATTTTCTGGTTTGCACTGCCGGTTCTGGCACTTGTTGTAAGCAGGGGGAAATTATGCTATACTGAGGAAGCGCTGATTTGACGATATCGAAAAAAGGAAATGTAATGAACAGAAAGCTGAAAAGAAGCCGTGCAATCGAATATGCGATCCTGTGCTATGCGGCGGTGCTGATGCTGCTGGTCGGTCCCATCGGGATTCTGGACTCCAGCCGGGTGGTTGAGGGAAACCAGACCACGGCAGGACAGACGGAACACGTCGGGCAGAACGACCGGATTCAGCAGGTCTTCATCGCGGACGGAGGATATCTGGAAAGCATCAGCATCTTTGCGGAGAATGATCTGTCCCGAAAGGTGGTGAACCTGTCGATTTCCAACGATCTGGGAGAGACGGTTTTTTCCAGGAATGTGGCGCTGGATACCTATGAGGCTCCGGGCTTTTTTACGGTTCCGGTGGAATTTCAGACGGAGGCCGGGAGGGCTTATGTCTGGCAGATCAGCCATCCGGAGGAGGAGCTGGTTCTGGGATGGCAGAACACAGGGGAATCCGGGCTTACGGTTTATGGAAACTATTATTATGTGGATGAGGACGGACAGATTCAGGAACAGATCGGGCAGAACATCCTCATGCGCTTTACCTATGCAGATCCACTGAGCCTCTGGAAGAAGGGGGCGCTGATGGCAGGGATAGCCCTGATCGCGGGCTTTCTTGTTCTGCTGACTGAAAATGCCGCCAGAAAGAACCGGAAAAACCGGGAGGTGAAGGTGCAGTGGCTGTTCCGTGCAGTCTGCAATCCGCTGATCGCGGCGGGAACCGCCGCCTGGCTCGCGGCTGTGCTTCTGTTTGATTATTACGGGGGCGTCCGTTCAGACAAGATGGTGTACTGTGCGGGAATCCTCGTTTTTGCGGCAGTTCTGCTCTATGCGGTAAACGCCAGGCGGGACGATATCAGGCCGCTTTCGCTGGTGGTGCGGGAAAATCTGCTGGACAGGGGGCTGGATACCCTGCAGACGGTTTTCTGGGCCGGAGCGCTGTGGGGCTGCATCGATTACATGAACGCGATGTATAATATCTACCAGGCCTATGCGTATCGGAAGGTACTGATTTTCCTGGGGCTGGTGCTGCTCACCATGTGTGAAAGGAAGGCTCTGTTCCATATCTGGAACCTGATCTGGATCGTGGTTTCCTCCGCAGCAGGCTTTTTCTACTGGCTGCAGTTTCAGGGCGTTCCGGAGCAGGACAGGCTGGCGCGTCTGAATGCCATCCTGTTTGTGATCGGAGGGCTGGTGCTCATTCAGCTCGTCCGGATTCTGGTGAAAAAAAAGGTGGAATGGAGGAAGCTTTCCCCATTTTATGCCGGGCTGCTCGCGGTTTTTCTGGTGCTTCTCATCATATTCCGCAATACGAGAGGCTGGCCCATTTATCTGGCCGCGGCGTTCGGGCTTTTGTATCTGTTCTATCTCGCATGGGAGAGAAAGGAGCGGTTCCTGCCGGTTTTCTGTAACGGGATCATTCTGAATTTTGTCTGCGCCCTGGTTTTTGCCGTGGCGAGAAGGCCCTTCCGCGCCTGGTATTTTTACCGCTACAATTTTGTATTTCACACGGTGACGGTGACGGCGGCCTACCTGACTCTGGTGCTCGCGGCCCTGTTCGTGCGGCTGCTGGTGCGTTATCACCGCTCCCGGAGGCTGTACGCCTGGTGGGGAACCGGCCTTCTGTTCGGCATGGCTGCTTCTCTGCTGCTTCTCACCCTGTCCCGGACCGGATATCTGGCGGCGGGGGTGATGGGGCTGGTCATTCTGGTGTTTGTTTCGCTCATCTGTTACCGGGAAAGGCCGGGAGCCTTTTTGGCGAAGGTGGGCGTTCTGCTCCTGACGGTGTTGGCCTGCTTCCCCGTGACCTATTCTGCCATCCGTCTGATTCCGCCTCTGTATGATGATCCTTACATCTTCGAACTGGAAGCGAATTCGGAGGAATGGGCTGTCCATAAGGGAGACCGGGCGGATTCTGAGAATTATATCACCTTTGCCCGTTTCGCCTACTGCTTTGACGGAAAGATTTTTGGCGACGAGCATATGGTGCTTCGGAAATTTGTGGATACCTTCATGGCGGACGCCGCTGCGGATTCCTCACAGGATACCTCTCCTGCAGTGTTTCAGGTATATGCGCTGACTGCTTCCGCTTCGGAGAGCGCGGGATCCCTGCAGGAGGAGACCCTGTCCGGGGATGCGTCCGCGTCTCAGACGGACGGGACGGCAGAGACGGAGCAGCAGACGGCGGAAGCGCAGACGGATTCCGGAGCGCAGTCCGGACCCTCCGATGAAGAAGAGGGCGGCGATATCTCCAACGGACGGATGGCTCTGTTCCGAAGGTACATCGCGCAGTGGAACCTGACCGGCCATGAACTGATGGGCGTTCCGCTTGAGGACGGCACCCTTTCCGTCCATGCGCACAATACTTATCTGCAGGTGATTCATGACCATGGTCTGATCACCGGAGCGGTGTATGTGCTTCTGGGCGTTGTCACGCTGGTGCAGATGCTCCGCTATGCGTACTGTCACCTGTATCAAAAGCGCAGAAGAGGAGAGGAGAGGGATGAATATGCGGCGCTGCCGCTGGCCATTTTCCTGGCCTTCGCCGTTGCAGGACTGGTGGAATGGCTGTTCCATCCCTGCAATCCGATGGGATTTGCCACCATGGCGGTGCTCGCCCCGCTTCTGACCTTTCAAGAAAAGAGACGTAAAAGCAAATGAGTGAAAAGGATAAGCCGAAAAAACGTTATTTTAACTATCAGCTTCTGTACCGGAGAACGGCGCTGATCATATATGATATTTTAAGCATCACCGCATCCAGCTTTCTGGCGCTGCTGCTGCGGTATGACATGCACGTGGATGCCATTCCGGACGAATTTTTACTTCCCGTCCGGAATTTCCTGCCGCTCAACATTCTGCTGACGCTGATCATCTTTTATTTCTTCCGCCTGTATCACAGTCTGTGGGCCTTCGCGGGGGAAAACGAGATGCAGAATCTTGTAATCGCCTGTTTCCTGTCCGCCATCGTGTCGGGAGTCGGTCTGAACCTGTTCAAGATTTCCGGCCAGCCGGTGCCGGACAGCTACTATTTCATGTATCTGTTCCTGCTGGTCACTTTCATGTTCATCAGCCGGTTTTCTTACCGGTTCCTGCGGAGCCGCAAGCACCGGATGCAGAACAGGAAGAACAATATTTCCGTCATGATCATCGGAGCCGGAGAGGCGGGAAATGCTCTGATTAAGGAGATCGTCAGCAGCAATTACAGCACCATGGTCATCCGTTGCATCATCGACGACGATAAGCAGAAATGGGGACAGTTCATCCAGGGTATCAAGGTGGTGGGCGGCCGGGATAAAATCATCGAGTCCGCCGACCTGTATGATATTGATGAGATTTTCATTGCGATTCCTTCCGCTCCCAGAACGGTGATCCGGGACATCCTGGATATCTGTAAGGAGACGAACTGCAAGCTGCGTTCCCTGCCCGGCATGTATCAGCTGGTCAACGGAGAGGTGAGCGTCAGCAAGCTGCGGGACGTGGAGGTGGAAGACCTCCTGGGGAGGGAGCCGATCCGCGTGGATCTGGATTCCATCCTTGGATATGTGCAGAACAAAGTGGTAATGGTCACGGGCGGCGGCGGCTCCATCGGAAGCGAGCTGTGCCGGCAGATCGCCACGCATAAGCCGGCGAAGCTGATCATCGTGGATATTTATGAAAATAATGCCTATGATATTCAGCAGGAGCTTCTGCAGCGCCATCCGGATCTGCCGCTCGTGGTGCTGATCGCCTCCGTGCGCAACACGAAGCGCATGAACTCCATTTTTGCGGAATACCGCCCGGATATTGTGTATCATGCGGCCGCCCACAAGCATGTGCCGCTGATGGAGACAAGCCCCAATGAGGCCATTAAAAACAATGTGTTCGGAACCTGGAAGACGGCATCCGCCGCAGCGATGAACGGCTGCCGCAAGTTTGTGATGATTTCCACGGATAAGGCGGTGAACCCCACCAACATCATGGGGGCGAGCAAGCGGATCTGCGAGATGATCATCCAGACCTTCAACAAGCATTATGAAACGGAATTCGTGGCGGTGCGCTTCGGAAACGTGCTGGGGAGCAACGGCAGCGTGATCCCGCTGTTCAAGAAGCAGATCGCGGCGGGCGGCCCGGTGACCGTCACCCATCCGGACATCATCCGGTATTTCATGACGATTCCGGAGGCGGTTTCCCTGGTGCTTCAGGCCGGAGCCTATGCCAGAGGCGGAGAAATCTTCGTGCTGGATATGGGAGAGCCTGTGAAGATCCTGGATCTTGCCAAAAACCTGATCCGCCTGTCCGGCTACAAGGTGGGAGAGGACATTCAGATCGAGTTTACGGGCTTACGTCCCGGTGAGAAGCTCTATGAGGAGCTTCTGATGGACGAGGAGGGCATGCAGGATACCGCCAATAAGCTGATCCATATCGGAAAGCCCATTGAGCTTGACGAGGACGAGTTTTTCATCCAGCTGAAAAAACTGGAGGATGCGTCCCGCGATGAGGTGGAGGACATCCGTCCTCTGGTCCAGCAGATTGTCCCGACCTATGTATACAAAAAAGACGGAAGAACGGTTAAGGCGGAGCGGAAAGATTGAAAAATGCGCTCGATAGCGCATTTTTCAGTCAGAATTTGTGCCGGAGCGGCGCAAATCCTGAGAATACAAATCCCATTACGGGATTTGTATTCTTGCACCGACGCCGAACCGGAGGTTCGGCACGCGTGCCTCAGCAAAGCTTCGGCATGGAGGTAATCATGAAAATACATCATATCGGCTATCTGGTGAAAAAGCTGGAAAAGGCCGCCGCGGAATTCAAGAAGCTTGGCTACGTCCCGCAGGGAGAGGCCACGAACGACACCTTCCGGAAGGTGGATATCCTTTTTCTGGAAAAGGACGGCTATGTGGTGGAGCTGGTCAGCCCAAACGCTCCGGACAGCGTGGTGTCGGGCCTGATCAAAACCTACAAAAACGCTCCTTATCATCTCTGTTATGTCTGTGAGAATCTGGACGAAGAGATCACGAAGCTGACCGGAGAGGGATATGTGCAGATCGATCTGCCCACGCCCGCTCCGGCGATCGGAGGGAAACGGGTGTGCTTTCTGATGAACCGGTTTGTCGGTTTGATCGAGCTTCTGGAGCAATAAGCCTGCCAGTCCGCAGGCAGGGATCAGAGAATTCTGCCTGAGTTTCCGGCCCGGGGGATTCAGAGAGTTCCGCCTGCGTTTCCGGCCCTGTGGCCGGCCGGGTTTGTGGCCGCGCGGCATCCACAGACCCGTTTCATAGAAAAAGCAAAAATGCCGCACAGAAATGGAGAACAGAACATGGGAAAAGAGAGAATTTATCTGTCTTCCCCCACCATGCACGGGGATGAGCAGCGGTTTGTGAACGAAGCTTTTGAGACCAACTGGATTGCACCTCTCGGGCCGAACGTGAACGCTTTTGAAAAGGAAATGGCCGAATATACGGGCTGCGGTTATGCGGCGGCTCTGAGCGCCGGAACAGCGGCCATCCATCTGGCCCTGCGGCTGATCGGAATCCGGCCGGGGGATGTGGTGTTTTCCTCCGACCTGACATTCTCCGCTACCTGCAATCCCATCTGCTATGAAAAGGCGGTGCCGGTTTTCATTGACGCGGAGGAACAGACCTGGAACATGGATCCGGATGCGCTGGAAGCGGCCTTTGAGAAGTATCCGGACGCGAAAGCGGTGATCTGCGCCCATCTGTACGGCACGCCCGCCCAGATCGGACGGATCCGTGAGATCTGTGACAGAAAGGGAGTGCCGCTCATCGAGGATGCGGCAGAGTCTCTCGGATCCACCTTCCAGGGCAAAATGACGGGCTGCTTCGGGGATATCGGAATCTATTCTTTTAACGGAAACAAGATCATCACCACCTCCGGCGGCGGCATGCTGGTCTCCGCGAATGAGGAATACGTGGATAAGGCAAGATTCCTTTCCACCCAGGCGAGGGATGCCGCCCGTTACTACCAGCATTCCCAGCTGGGCTTTAACTACCGCATGTCCAACATAACGGCCGGGGTGGGCAGAGGCCAGCTGCTTCATATCGAAGAGCACAAGCGGAAAAAACAGGAGATTTACAGGCAGTATAAGGAAGCCTTTGCGGATATCCCGGCCATCACAATGAATCCCATGAACCCGGACGGGGATGCGAACAACTGGCTTTCCTGCATCACCATCGATCCTGCCTGCGGTGTTGTGCCGGACCGGGTGATGGACGTGCTTGCCGATGAAAACATCGAGACCCGGCCCATCTGGAAGCCCATGCACATGCAGCCCATTTTCGCGGATGCGGATTTCTTCACGAAGGATGGCTGCGCAAAGGGGGCGGACAGATACAGCGTGCAGACGCTCGATCTTACCGCGCCTGTGGAGAGCGCAGGGGCAAAGATCTTCTATCATGGTCTGTGCCTTCCCAGCGACATCAAGAATACGCCGGAGGATATGGAGCGGATCATCGGCCTGGTGCGCGGACTGTTTGCATGAGGAAAACGGAGCGGCAAAATTCCGGACGACAGAAGGGAGGAGCGGATGTTTTACAGAAAATTTGGAAAAAGAGCGCTGGACATACTTCTGTCCGGCTGCGCGATTCTGGTGCTCTCGCCCGTGCTTCTGATCGTGGCCATTCTGGTGCGGACGAAGCTGGGAAGCCCGGTACTGTTTCATCAGGAGCGGCCGGGGCTGAATGAGAAAATTTTTACCCTGTGCAAATTCCGCACCATGACGGACGAGCGGGATGAAAACGGGCAGCTCCTTCCGGATTCGGTGCGCCTGACCTCCTTCGGGAAATTCCTGCGTTCTACCAGCCTGGATGAGCTGCCGGAGCTGTTCAATATTTTTAAGGGAGACATGAGCATCATCGGTCCCAGGCCGCTGCTGGTTTCCTACCTGCCCTGGTACACCGAAGAGGAACGGCTCCGCCATACGGTGCGGCCCGGTCTGACCGGTCTGGCCCAGGCGTCGGGACGGAATTTTCTGGACTGGGACAGACGGCTTGCGAAGGATGTGGAGTATGTGAAAAACCTGTCTTTTGCCATGGATGTGAAGGTGCTTGTCATGACGGTGAAGGCGGTATTCGACCGGTCCGGCGTGGCGGAGGATACGGCGGCTTCCGAAGGAAACCTGGCCCAGATCAGAAAGGCCAGGGCGGAAGCGGAAGGGAAGCTGTGAAACAGCGGCAGGGAGGCAGGATGGCCCCTGCGCCCGACGATACGGACATCCTGTATGGAGGAAATTTATGGAAATCAATCTTCTGATTTTGAGTGCCGGCACCCGCAATAAGGTGGTGCAGTATTTTAAAAAGGAGCTTGCGGGAAAGGGCCGTGTGTACGCGACAGACTGCAGCAGCCTGGCGCCCGCGCTGTATGAAGCGGATGAAGCCATCCTTGTTCCGCGGATCACGGAGCCGGGATATCTGGATAAAATCCTTTCCATCTGCCGGGAAAAGAGGATTACCGGGGTGTTTTCCCTGATCGACCCGGAGCTCACCCTTCTGGCCCGTCACAGGGAGGAATTCCTCGCGGTGGGAACCACGCCCATTATTTCGCCTCTGGATGCGGTGGAAACCTCCTTTGACAAATACCGGATGTATCAGAAGCTGTGCGGACTGCAGATTCCCACGGGACGCTGCTTCATGGATGAGGCTGCCTTTGAGGAGGCGCTGCATGCCGGAGAGGTGAAGCTTCCCGTTTTCGTGAAGCCCGCGAAGGGAAGCGCCAGCATCGGCATCAGCCGGGCGGACACCCTGGAGGCGGTCCGGTTCCTGTGTGGCTGCCAGGAGGACATGATGATTCAGGAATTCATGGACGGCACGGAGTACGGCGCGGACGTGTACGTGGATATGATCACGAAAAAGGTGACCTCCATTTTTGTGAAGGAAAAGCTGAAGATGCGGGCCGGAGAAACGGACAAATCCGTTTCCTTTAAGGACGAAAAGCTGTTTTCCCTGATTAAAAATTTCGTTGAAACTGTCGGGTTTTGTGGTATCATTGACATAGATATTTTCCGGCGCGGGGACGAATACTGTATTTCAGAGGTCAATCCCCGTTTTGGAGGCGGCTATCCTCATGCCTATGAGTGCGGGGTGAACGTGCCCGCGCAGATCATCCGGAATCTGGAAGGAAAGGCAAACGAGGAGAAAATCGGCGCCTATGAGGAAGGAATCTGCATGATGAAGTACAACGAGATCATGATCCGAAGGCAGTCGGAGGAAGGATAAGAAGCCATGGCATCCTGTGTACTGATATTATCCAACAGCGATTCCGGCCTGTACGATTTCCGCAAGGAGGTGCTCCAGGCGCTTCTGGCCGAGGAAAAACGGGTTGTGGTTTCCGTTCCGGATACCGGATACGTGGAGCGCCTGCGGCAGCTTGGCTGTGAGTATCTGCCCACCTCCTTTGAGAGGCGGGGCATGAACCCATTCAAGGATCTGAAGCTTCTGCTGTTCTACCGGCGTCTGATGAAGCGTTACCGGCCGGAGGCTGTGCTCACCTATACCATCAAGCCGAATATCTATGGCGGCCTTGCAGCCAGAATGACGAAAACGCCGTACCTTGCCAATATCACGGGGCTTGGAACCACTCTGGAGCATGAGGGATTCCTGCAGAGGATGATCATTCTCATGTACAGGACAGCGATGAAAAAGGCGTCCTGTGTGTTCTTTCAGAATAAGGGGAACCGGGATTTCATGCAGGAAAAGGGCTGCGTAACGGGAAAATGCCGGATCATTCCCGGTTCCGGCGTGAACCTGGCTGAGCATCATGCGGAGGCATATCCGCCGCAAAATTCTTCCGGAGACGGCGGACAGGTGGTGTTTCTTTCCATCCTGCGGCTGATGAAGGATAAGGGAATTGACGAGCTGCTGGAGGCGGCGCAGCGGATTCATGAAAGGCATCCGGAAACGGTGTTCCGTCTGCTGGGAGCCTATGAGGAAGAAAGCCGGATGCACTATGAGCCGCTGGTGAAGCGGCTGCAGGAGAGCGGAACGCTGGAGTATTACGGCTATCGGGATGATGTGCCCGTATTTCTGGCGGAGTGCCACGCCCTGATTCATCCCTCCTACCATGAGGGCATGAGCAACGTGCTTCTGGAAGCGGCGGCAACGGCAAGGCCGGTTCTCGCCAGCGCGGTGGAGGGCTGTCTGGATACCTTTGAAGACGGCGTAAGCGGCATCTCCTTTGCTCCGGGGGATGCGGAGAGCCTGGAGAAGGCAGTGGAAACCTTTCTCTCCCTCCCTTATGAAAAGAAAAGGGAAATGGGACAAAAAGGCCGTGAATATGTGGAAAAGCGGTTTGACCGGAATCTGGTCGTACAGGCCTATCTGGAAGAGCTGAAAACAACATAAAAAATAAATGTGCTTCCGGCACAGGAATCGAGGTTGATATGGGATTATATGAGAAGCTTGTAAACGGAGAAGAGAAGCTTTCCCTGGTGGGACTGGGCTATGTGGGCATGCCCATCGCGGTGGCTTTCGGCAGAAAGATCAAGGTGATCGGCTATGATCTGAATGAAAAAAAGATTGAGCTGTATAAATCCGGCGTGGATCCTACCAGAGAGGTGGGAGACGACGTGATCAAAACCGCCAACGTTGACTTCACGGCGGATGAGACCAGACTGAAGGAAGCGAAATTTCACATCGTGGCGGTTCCGACACCGGTAAACGCCGATCACACGCCGGATCTGACCCCGGTGGAAGGCGCAAGCCGCACCGTGGGAAGAAACCTGACGAAGGGCAGCATCGTGGTTTTTGAGTCCACCGTATATCCCGGTGTGACGGAGGAGATCTGCGTGCCCATCATGGAGAAGGAGTCCGGACTGAAATGCGGCGTGGACTTCAAGGTGGGCTATTCTCCGGAACGCATCAATCCCGGTGACAAGGTGCACCGTCTGGAAACCATCGTGAAGATCGTTTCCGGTATGGACGAGGAGACCCTGGATACCATCGCAAAGGTCTACGAGCTGGTGGTGGAAGCGGGTGTATACCGCGCAGAGTCCATTAAGGTTGCGGAGGCTGCCAAGGTCATCGAGAACAGCCAGCGTGACATCAACATCGCCTTCATGAACGAGCTTTCCATCATTTTCAATAAAATGGGAATCGATACCAAATCCGTGCTGGAGGCGGCAGGAACCAAGTGGAATTTCCTGAAGTTCTTCCCCGGTCTGGTGGGCGGACACTGCATCGGCGTGGACCCCTATTACCTGACCTACCGTGCGGAGATGATGGGTTATCACAGCCAGATCATTCTCGCCGGACGCCGGATCAACGACGATATGGGAAAATATGTGGCGGAGAACGTGGTGAAAAATCTGATCAGGGCCGATATTCCGGTCAAAACCGCCAGAGTTGCGATCCTGGGCTTCACCTTCAAGGAGAACTGCCCGGATACCAGAAATACGAAGGTCATCGATATTGTGAACGAGCTGCGGGAATACGGCATTGAACCGGTGATCGTGGACGAGACCGCGGATGCGGACGAGGCGAACCGCCTGTACGGCATCACTCTTGCGGACAGAAGCGCTGTGAAAGAGGTGGACGCCCTCATCATCGCTGTGGCTCATGAGGAATTCAGCCACCTGGACAAGACGCAGATTTCCGGCTTCTTCCGTCCCGAAAATCCGAAGAAGGTCCTGGTGGACATCAAGGGCATTCTGGACCGGAAGGAGTACCAGACGGAGGATTATATTTACTGGAGACTGTAAGGCGGACAGCCGGTATAAAACGCCGCCGGAGGCCGGCATATAAAACGCAGGACCGGTTTTCAAGGGCGCAGGGGTTCGGGACAATCTGAGCTGCTGCGGATCACAATGTTAGAAACAGGAGATGACTATGGGATATAAACATCTGAAATTTGACGAAAATTCTGTATTTCTCGTAACGGGCGGAGCGGGCTTCATCGGCTCCAATCTGTGCGAGGCGATTCTGGACATGGGATACAGGGTGAGGTGCCTGGACGACCTTTCCACCGGAAAGCAGGAAAACGTGGAAATGTTTCTGGACCGGGAGGGCTATACCTTTATCAAGGGAGACATTAAGGATCTGGAAACCTGCCGCCGCGCCTGTGAGGGAGTGGATTATGTACTGAACCAGGCTGCATGGGGAAGCGTTCCGAGAAGTATTGAGATGCCCATTTTCTATGAGCAGAACAACATCGGCGGAACGCTGAACATGATGGAGGCGGCCAGAGAGAGCGGTGTGAAGAAATTCATCTATGCCTCCAGCTCTTCCGTTTACGGCGACCATCCCGCCCTTCCCAAAAAGGAAGGAATCGAGGGCGAGGTGCTTTCCCCTTACGCCCTGACCAAGCGTACCAACGAGGAATACGGAAAGCTGTACAAGAAGCTGTATGGCCTGGATACCTATGGCCTCCGTTATTTCAATGTGTTCGGCCGCAGACAGAATCCGGACGGCATGTATGCGGCGGTGATTCCCAAGTTCTTAAAGCAGCTTCTGCATGACGAGGTCTGCACCATCAATGGCGACGGAAAGCAGTCCCGTGATTTTACCTACATTGATAACGTGATCGAGGCGAACCTGAAGGCCTGCCTCGCTCCCAGCGATGCCGCAGGAGAGGCATACAACATCGGCTCCGGCGGAAGAGAATTCCTGATCGATATTTACTACGATCTGTGTAAGGCTCTCGGCAAGAACATCGAGCCCAAGTTCGGACCTCCGAGAAAGGGAGACGTGCGCGATTCCAACGCGGACATCACAAAGGCAAGGAAGAAGCTGGGCTATGATCCGGACTATGATTTCGCCTCCGGAATCCAGCTCGCCATCGACTGGTATAAAGAAAATTTAAAATAAGCGGCGCGGCAGGATAACGCGCGAAAGGGCATGACTGCCGGGAAGCTGTTTCCTGCCTGAACGGGGCCGGCGTCTGAAACACTGTTTCAAAAAACTGTTTTGTGAAAGGACGTCCGGTCCCGTCTGTCATTTCATAGGGCATTGGAACGACTTGACCGACGGGACTGCGTTCCGAAATGGAGGTAAAATGAAGTACAGAGTTGTTGTATTCGGCGTAAAGGATACGACGGCGGAGATCGTATCCTATATACAGGAAAAGCTGCATCCGGTGGATCTGGTAGTGACGATTCACAGCGATGTGCTCTCCGGCAATCAGGTGTCCGGCTATAAGGGGCTTTCCTATCTGACGGACCAGTACGGAATTCCTGTGTTTGAGACCCATTCCTACGGGCTGAAGGATGAGGAAACCACCCGTTTTTTTGCAGAAAACGAATTTGAGATCGGCATTTCCATGGGATGGCAGCGGCTGATTCCCCAGGCGGTTCTGGACCGTTTTCAGTACGGGATTTTCGGGTTCCACGGAAGCTGCGGCTACCTGCCATACGGCAGAGGACGTTCGCCCCTGAACTGGTCGGTAATCAACGGGGATACCCGTTTTATTCTGAACCTGTTCCAGTATGACGCGAAGGCGGACAGCCCCAACGTATTCGCAAACGAGATGTTTTCCATCAATCCTCACGATACCATCCGTACCCTGCAGTATAAGAACATCCTGGTTTCCAAACGCCTGATCGGAAGGCTCCTGCAGGCATGGCAGGAGGGAACGGTGAAGGTCAACCGTCAGTCAAAGGATTTTGACGGTTGGTATGAAAAGCGCACCGCTGCCGATGGAAAGCTGGATTTTCACAGAAAAACCAGAGAGCTGTATGATCTGATCCGCGGGGTGACGAGACCCTTCCCGGGAGCTTTCGCCTTCTGCGGGGACAAGAAGGTCACCCTATGGAGCGCCCACCCCTTTGACGAGATGCTGGACTTTTCCGGATATGCGCCGGGAGAAATCATCGATGTGTTTGATGGAAAGCCCATCGTGCGGACTGTGGACGGCTCCCTTCTGATCGATGAGTATGAATGTGAAGCTGCATATGTGCCTGCGCCCGGAGATCTGCTGGTCTGATCTTTTGCACCCGGAAAATCCGGCTGGCTGAGGCAATGAAGAAAAAGGAATAGGTTATCAATCGTACTTTTGGGGTATGCTTTCCGGTGGGAGGAAATTATGAAAATTGCGCTTCGGATGGATGATATTACGGCAGATATGAACTGGGACAATTTTTTTCGGCTGAAGGAGCTTTTCGATAAGGCGGGCATCCGGCCGCTTCTCGGTGTGGTGCCGGACAACCGCGATGCTTCCCTTTCCTGCATGAAGGAAAGGGCGGATTTCTGGGAGCTTCTTCTGGAGCTGCAGGAGGAGGGCTGGTCCATCGCCCAGCATGGCTGCCGCCATGTGTACACCACGAAAAAGGGCGGGCTGTTTCCGCTGAATCATTTTTCAGAGTTTGCCGGGCTGTCTTATGAACGGCAGAAAAAGCTGATCGCTCATGGAAAGCGGATGCTGGAGGATCACGGCGTGGTGACGGATATTTTCATGGCTCCCGGTCATTCTTATGATAAAAATACGCTGCGGGCGCTGACGGAATGCGGCTTTTTCTATGTGACTGACGGCTTTGGCAGCGGTCCCTACCGGAGGGAAGGGCTGACCTTTCTTCCCATTGCCAGAAAGAAATCGGCCTGCTTTGGAGACGGGGAAGGGTATACCACCATGGTGATTCACGCCAACGGCATGAACGATGCCGAGATCGGCTGGTATGAAAGAATGCTTGCAGAACACGCCGGGAATTTTATCTCCTATGGGCGGCTTCTGGAGCTTCCTGCCGAAGAACGCGGTTTTGCAGGAAATCTTGCAGAATATGCGTTAGCCTACGGAAAACGCATGGCAGTGCGGGCGCTGTCCGCGTTCCGGCTGAAGTGAGAAAGCCTGGCCGGAGAGACGGGGCATGCCGGAGAGATGGGGCATGCCGGAGAGACGGGGCATGCCGAAGAGACGGGGCATGCCGAAGAGACGGGGCAGGGAAAAGCGGTTTCCGAAAGGGCAGTCCCGGTAAAGCGATTTCCAGCCGGGAAGCCCGGCCGGAAATGGAGAAGGAGTACAGGAGTATGAGCCGGAAAAACGGAGGAAAGGAACCGGTCAGGGTGCTGCAGGTGCTGGGTGGAACCGGTCTGGGCGGCGCGGAAAGCCGGGTGATGGACAGTTATCGGCATCTGGACAGAAGCCGGATTCAGTTTGATTTCTGCGTCCATTCACAGGAGGAAGGTTTTTTTGATAAGGAAATTGAAAGCCTGGGCGGACATGTATACCGGGTTCCACGATTCCGGGTGGTGAACTGGCTGGCATACCGGAAGGCATGGAAGGAGTTTTTTCGTGTCCATTCAACACAGGGGCATCCGGACTATGTGGCGGTACACGGACATATGACCAGCACCGCCTCCATTTACCTTCCCATCGCGAAGGCGGCAGGTGTGCCGCTCACCATCGCCCATGCCAGAAGCGCCGGTGTGGATCCCGGGCTGAAGGGAGTCATGACCCGTTTCCTGCGCAGAAATCTGGGGAAAAAGGCGGATGTGTGTCTGACCTGCTCCCGGCTCGCGGGGGAAGCCGTGTTCGGGGAAAAAATGGTGGCGGCAGGCAGGGTGACCACCGTTCCCAACGCCATTGACGCCCGGGAATTCGCTTTTTCTGAAAAGAAGCGGAATCAGAAGCGTGCGGAGCTTGGCATCGGCCCGCAGGAATTCGTGATCGGCCACGTGGGGCGGTTCGGCCATATGAAAAATCACGCCTTTCTTCTGGACGTGTTCGCGGAGATTCACCGGAAAATGCCTGATTCCCGTCTGCTTCTGGTGGGAGAAGGCGGCCTGATGGATTCCGTGCGGGAGAAGGCGGCATCTCTCGGCCTTTCTGACCGGGTGATTTTCACGGGAAACCAGGCGCAGGTGGCTGATTTTTACATGGCCATGGATTTCTTTGTGTTTCCCTCTATCTTTGAAGGGCTTCCCGGTTCCGTGATCGAGGCGCAGGCGGCCGGCCTGCGCTGTCTGGTGTCGGACAGCGTGACGGACGAGGTCCTGATCACGCCTCTGGCGCAGGCCCGTTCCCTTTCGGAGGGAGCGGCTGTCTGGGCGCAGGCCGTGCTGGAACGAAGGGACTATGAGAGAAAACAGATGGCGCAGGCCATAAAGGACGCCGGATTTGACGTTTCGGATCAGGTGAAATTTCTGGAGAAGCTTTATTTACAGGAGAAGTGTGAAAAATAAGCCTGATGGCTTATTTTTCACACGGCAATTTGTGCCGGGGCGTCACAAATTGCTTTGATGGCAGAAGAGAAATTGCATTCGCAATTTCTCTTCGCCCCGTCGCCGCAAAGCAAAGCATTGCTACGCTCCGAAATGAGGAATCGTATGAAGAAAAAATTCATGCTCATCGTGCCCATGCTGCATCAGGGCGGCTTTGAACGGGTATGCGTTGCCACGGCCCGGCTTCTGGAGCCGTACTACGAGGTTTATATCGTCATTTTCAGCGCGATGGACATCGCCTATGATATCCGCGGCCTTCATGTGATCGACATTCATATGAAAAGCGTGGAGGGAAAGGCCGGGAAGGTGATCAATGTGTTCCGTCGGGCCAGAAAAGTGGCCTCTCTGAAAAGGGAATATGACATTGATATCGCCTACAGCTTCGGGCCCACAGCCAACCTGGTGAACGTATTTTCCGGAATGCGTCCATTCCGCAAAGGCGGCGCGGCTCGGGCGAAAATCTGGTGCGGCGTGCGCAGCTACATGGATATGGGAAATCCCGGCCTTCTGCGTCTGTTCTGCCGCCATTCGGATCGGGTGGTTTCCTGTTCAAAGCTGATTCAGCGGGAGCTGGAAGCCCGTTTTTCCTGTCAGAAGGTCTGCACCCTGTACAATCCCTTCGACCTGTCCGGGATCCAGGCCCAGGCGGAGGAGGTGGGAGAAAAGGAGCGTCTTCCCTTTATGGGCTGCAGCCGGGTGATCGTCTCCATGGGGCGTCAGGATGACGTGAAGGGCTTCTGGCATCTGCTTAAAAGCTTTTCTCTGCTTCACCGGAAATATGAAGACGCCAGACTTCTGATTGTGGGCGAAGGTGATTTCAGAGAATACTGGAAGCTGGCGGAGGATCTGGGTGTTCAGGACGCGGTGAGCTTTCCCGGCGTGAAGAAAAATCCTTTTCCCTGGCTGGCGCTTGGGCGCATGTATGTGATGACCTCCATCAACGAAGGCTTTCCCAATGTGCTGGTGGAAGCCATGGCGCTTGGCATCCCCGTCATTTCCACCAACTGCATGACCGGACCCGCGGAGATTCTGGCAGAGGATTTTGACACGGTTTCCGGCCGCCAGGAGTATATGGACGCGGACTACGGTATCCTGATTCCGGTGATGGACGCAAAGAAGGATCTGGACGCTTCTGTCATTACGGAAGAAGAGAGGAAGCTTTCTGAGCAGATGGAACGGCTGCTTTCCGATGAGGCGTTGTATGAGAAATACAGTCAGGCGGCGGTCAGGCGTGCGGCGCAGTTTTCCGGAGAGGCCTATGTGGAGCGGATCCGGGGGATGGCGGAGGAATAAAGGGAATACAGGAAAATGAATACGATCAAATTTCGAGATAAACTGGTTGCTGAGATAGCAAAAATAGATTGTGTAAAAGGAATTGCACAAACAGGTGATTTAAACGAAGAACTTATTCCAGGTAAAAGTGATATAGATTTATTTGTTTTATGCGACAGAAAAATTCCTTCAGAAAAAGAGCGCAGAAATGTTTATGAGTGTTTGGAGCGATTCTGTTCAGAATGCAGAATGTCTGTCTGCAATGGGGGAATATGGGGATATGGAGATATATTGATTGTTAATGATATAGACGTGATGCCAATGTATTTTACCATAGAAGAGATGGACCAATATATTAGTGAAGTATTGAAGGGAGAAAGATTGGGTAAAGAAGGGCGTTTCTATCCAACAGGCAGACTGGCGAGTGTAGAAACAATCAATATTCTATATGAAAAAGGAAGCGTATGGAGTCAGCTGAAAACGAAAGTCAAAAGTTACCCGGAAAAATTATTTCAGGATTTATTTGCTTATCATATTTCATGTGTACTTGATGAAGAAGATTTAGGGCGAGTGGTCTTAAGAAAAGAGTTACTTTTCTATCATCAGGTACTTGAAGATGCCATGGATCACTTATTGCAGGCAATTTTTGCGCTGAATCATTGTTATTTCCCGAGCAGAAAGAAAACGAAAAAATATTTGGAATCATTTTCTCGTGTGCCTGAGAATTGTTATGTAAAGCTGGAAACAATCATTCAAAAATCAACCAAAATAGAAACTATAGAAGAATCTGTACAGGAATTAAGAAGCGTCACAGAGGATATAATGAATTTATCCATTTATACAGTATAGTCACAAAGCTCTTTTACTTTGGAGAGAAAATGAATTTATATCATTATTTTGATAAACGGACAGGGCCGTTTATGAACCTGTCAGATCTTTCAATCGAAGAGGCGGAAGTGGTCCTGCATACAATAAAGAAAGCAAAACCGCAGTCTTTCTGTGCCAGAAGAGATGACAGATATTTGGAAAAAAGACGAAAATGCGAACAAACTTTGCGTACAGAGTTTGCCCGGAAGGGCGGAATCATAGAAAGGACTGCTCCTCATTATCTGGTAGTGGAACACTGTCCATGGTTAAGTACATGGTATGAAGATGGTTCGTTTATTAAAATTCCGATTGAGAAGTTTGATACCAGGACGATTTCATTTACCTATGGAGATTCGATGCCAACATTCAGTCCTAAAGTCAATGACGGCAGGGAATATCGAAAAAAGTGCTATACTTATGAAGAAATACTGAAAATTATTGAAAAATATGGTCTCCCGCAGGACTGGAATAGGGACGAGAGGTATGGGCCGGAGCGGTATATTGAAGCTCATGTTTGGAGTGATGAAACAATTTGCAGGTATGGTTACAGTATTCACAGGAAAAAAGGAAAGGTATCTGGAGTATTGTATTGACACCCTCAAAACCTGTTCCATCCAATTGGTTTCCTGATATACTGGAGGGCAAAAAGATTTTATGCCTGGCGGAGCGGCGGTGGATAACAGGGCCCTATATTATCAGCAGCAGGCGCGGAAGTTACTGTGTTTGATAATAGTTAAGAAGCAGCTGGAAAAAGATGAATTTTTAGCCAAAAGAGAGAATCTGAATATCAAAACAGTTCAGGGAAATATGCAGGACTTATCTGTGTTTCAGAATGAGTAATTTGATTGCATTATTCATTCATGGTCGAATGGATATATTGATAATGTTTTATCAATGCGGAAGGAATGTGCTGGGGTTCTGAAAAAGAAAGAACTGTTTTTAGCAACGAGAGAAATCGTAGAGGAACAAATACAGGGGCAGATAGAGGCTGACTTCGCCATTGTTGGATTCTATGAAGATATTGGTGGAATTGTATTGGATAAATACATCAATTCCTCTATTGCCACAAAAGCAATTAAAATATAGTTATAATTGATGGTACGCCTAAAAGGATGAAAAAATTTCTTCGGTACATGCAGTGTGGTTTGTGTTACTATAACGGGGGTTGTAACGGACTGCAATTAAGAATTGCAGATTACAGATCAGCATGATATAATAACCTCAAATATAGGCTTCCTGTATCTGGCAGGAAGTCATTCTTGAAAAAATTCTTTTTACATGATCATTCTTGAAGATTGTGTTCTTTTGGTATATTTCGTTCCATAATATTCCGTTTTGGGAAAAATGACAACTGAAAATGGCAGGCAGAAGCGCTGTATGGTGTTGTTTGGGTACAGGGGGATTGATTGCGCTCTTATGTCCTGCTGTGTATAATGAACGAAAGGACTAAGATGTATGGGAAAAAACGATATTGCTCTCAGTTCCTATTTTTCAGACCCGAAGATTTTTGCGGATTTGTTTAATGCCTGGATGTACGGCGGAAAACAGGTGATCGATTACAGAAGCCTGTCGACAGAAGACCCTGTCCAGTCCCGGCCGGTTCGACTTCATGATATGCTGGCGTTCCCGGAGGGAGATACAAGGATCAAAACGTTGGTTCCAGACTATCCGATTCATGTCATTTCCGTCAGGCGGAATGGTTCAGCGGGAATGGATATCAGCCTGCTACATACGGAACTGAGGCAGGTGTTCGGCTTTCTCCAGTATCAGGAGGATAAGGAGGGGCTGAGGCGGTATGTGGAAGAAAACCGGGGCGTCTTTTCCCGCCTTTCCGGCAATGCCGCGCTTTTTCTGGCTGCATCGGCGCATGAAACGAGATTATTGAAAGGTCTGAACAGAGAGGAGGAGCATTACGATATGTGCAGAGCATTAGATGAATGGTATGCGGATGGTGTGAACGAAGGGGAAAAAATTGGAGAAAAAAATGGAGTTTATAAAGGACTGTCTTCAGCGCTCCTGCGGATTCTGGGAAAGAAGGGCAGTGTGCCTGAAAAATGTCTGGCCTATATTTCCTCGCAGAAGAATATGGACAGGCTGAATCAGCTGTTGGACCTGGCTGTGGATTCGGAAACGGTGGTGGAATTTGAAAAAAAGGCAGGTATCTGAAAAAGTCTGAAAACACAGTATGAGTCCATAGAAATCCGGCAGCTGATTAACTTCCGGCCGGACAGCAAATCACGGATGCGGAAATAACGTTTGAGGAAGGCTTCCGTCAGTCGGTCGCTCTCAAACACAACCGGCCAGTGGCGGGAAAGTTTTTCGCCTCCCTTCCAAATACAGTATTATTTTACCGTATTTGGAAGGGCAGACATAAGATATGGGAAAAAGGTATTTTCTACCATAACACCTCTACAGCTTCAGCCCCCGGTAACGGTTAAAGCAGGCGAAGATTTCCTGCCGTCTGGGCATGGCCAGATCGGTGGGAAGATAGCCGCCCGCGGAAAGTCCGGCCAGGCCTTTCTGGTCCATCAGGGCGCAGATGGCGTCCACCAGCTGGGTCATGGTCTTCCGGCCATCCAGCAGGTTCTTTTCCGCGAGTGCCAGGATGTAGGAGAGAGCGGCAGTCTGTTCCTGGTCCGCAAGCTGCTCCAGATAACGGAGATCAATATTTTCATGACCGAGCTGTACGTCGTCCGTTCCACGTGTTCTTGTTTTCAGGCGGTCATCCCTGCGCAGGGCCATGTTGCAGGAGGGAACGCGCTGAAAAGAGGGAAGCGCAGGATCGGGCAGCTTCTGCACAGCGGGACGTCCCTGGACGGCCGCGGCGGGCTGGCCCGGAGAGGACGGATGACTTGCGGAGACGGATGCAGCGGCATACTCTGCCGCTTCTTTTTTGGCGAATTCCGTAATATCCTTCGGTACATAGCGGTCCATCTGCAGGATGGTGTCCGCAATGTAAAAGTACGCGCCGGAGCTTCCGGCAACCAGGACGGAGGAAATGCCGCATTTCTCATAAAGGAAACGGGCGCGTTCAATGAACGGGGTGATGGGCTCCTCCTCCCGGCAGACAACCCTCTGCATCAGCTCGTCGCGGATCATGAAATTGGTGGCGCAGGTATCCTCGTCGATGAGAAAGACCTTTGCGCCGCTTTCCATGCCTTCGACCACATTGGCGGCCTGTGAGGTGCTGCCGCTTGCATCCTCGGAGTAGAAGGCCCGGGTGTCCTTTTTGTTGGGCAGGTTGTTGATGAACATGGAAATATCCGTTTTTTTGATGCTGCGCCCGTCCTCGGCACGGATTTTCAGGGCGGAATCATCGGTGATCACATACTCCCTTCCATCGCCCGCGATGTGGTTATATACACCCAGCTCCAGCGCTTCCAGCAGGGTGGATTTTCCGTGGTAGCCGCCGCCCACGATCAGGGTGATGCCTTTGCGGATTCCCATGCCGGAAAGAGGGCCGTGGTGGGGCAGGTTGAGAGTGACCTCCATGGACTTCGGGGAAACAAAGGGAATGCCGTCCTTCATGGGCCGGTCCGATACGCCGGACTGGCGGGGCAGGACGGAGCCGTTCGCCACGAAAGCGCACAGTCCCAACGGCTCCAGCCGGGAGCGGATGAACTGCTGGTCCTCGGCCAGATGAATAACGGACTGTACCTTTGCGGCAGGAAGCCTGCGGTAAAACAATACGGCTGTGACGCAGGCCGGAAGGAATTCAAAGAGAATGCGCTCCAGCTGGGAGGCGTTGATGGTCCGGCCATTTGCGGGAAAGCCCACGGAGAAACGCACCAGAAGCTGACCGTCTGCCGGACGGATGGTGACAGCGGAGCGCTCCAGAATTTCCTGACCGCAGCGGCTTACCGAGATCAGACCGCTTTTTCCGGAGCCTTTGGCCTTAAAGGTATATTTTTCAATTTCCTGATAAAATAATCGGTTCAGGTAGTCCTGCAGGGCGATGCGGCAGTGCTTTTCCTTATAATAAGCAGGAGGAAAGGCCGCCTTCGCGCCGTCAATCTGGATGCTGAGCCGGGAAGGGGAGGCAAAGGGGTCTCCCTGTACATGATCGATTCCAAGAACGAAGCTCCCGAAGGAATAGACCCCTCTCAGATCCTTGTAGGCCGGGTAGCTTTTATGGTCCACTGCGCGTAGCATGCGCCTTAAATCTTCTGAACTTTTCATGTCAAAATCCTTTCCTCAATCATAAAAAACAGAAAAATACCTGAAAGATACAGCCTTTTTACGCTGTAAGGCAGAACAGTTCCAATTTATCACAGAAGAGATTTTTTGACAATGGTTACAGGATCAAAAACTCGATGCATTTAATCTCTTCCGGAGGAAAGAGGGGCAGACAGAACGATGTAAAAGTTTTCCGCTCCGGGTTTGGTCTGCGGGCTTATAACCTGATTTGTGACGGATAAAATAGTATGTAAAATATATACTATTCAAAAAATAGGACCATATATTACCTTTACAAATAAAAATTTTCTGATAAAATATCTGATGGAGAGAAATTGTATACACAAAAGTGTTGTATGAGTTATGAGAGGAGAGATCATATGAGTTTGATGTGGGTATCGGTAACGGAATGTAATCAGTCGCATATTTATCATCTTACCCAGATGATAAAAGAGGACGAAAATTTACAGATCTTATTGTCTTATGGAGCGCCGGATATGGACATAAGAGACGGCGGAGTGCTCAGAAGAAAAATAGAGCATGTACTGTCTTTGCTCGGCGTTCCCTCTCATCTGAAAGGATGTCAGTATCTGAAAACAGGTATTGATCTGTGTATCCAGAGCATGGAGGAGCTGGATGGGATTACAAAACGGCTTTACCCGGATATTGCGGGAATTCATCATACAACGGCTGAAACAGTAGAGCATGCGATCAGGCACGCAATTGAGGCGGCCTGGCAGAGAGGGGATGAAAATACGCAGAAAAGGCTGTTCGGATACAGCCATATGGAGGGAAGAAGGCCTACCAACTCGGAATTCATTTACAGGCTGGCGGATTATTTTATCAATGACGATGGAAAATATCTTTCCTGAAACGCTTTTCCGGGATACAATAGAAAATGACGGATGATTCCGGATTAAAAAGCTTCGGGCCCGGAGAAAGGGAACGGGGCAGAAAGGCGTGTAAGGATCAGAAATGAAGGAAATTGTAAGAATTCCGCTGGAGGGGCTGTACAATACGAGAGATCTGGGCGGATATGAGACGGCGGACGGGAGACGAATCCGCCCTCACAGACTGCTTCGCAGCGGCCAGCTTTCCGGCATGACGCAGAGGGATGAGCGGGTGCTGGTGGAGGAATATGATCTGAAAACGGTGGTGGATTTCAGAACGGAGCAGGAAAAGAAGGAAAGTCCCGATCCGGTTCCCAGGGGAGTGGAATATCTGGAAATTCCTGTCCTGGACGAGCTTGCTGTCGGCATTACCAGGGACAGGGAATCGGAGCGCAGAATGCTGAGGATTCTGAAGAGCAGACTGGACGGCGGCGTGGACGCCGCAGCGGAGTATATGCAGGGAATGTACCGGAGCATGGTGAAAGAGGAGAACTGCCGCAGGCAGTATCGGCGTTTCTTTGAGGTGCTTCTGAAGCAGGAGGAAGGAGCCGTTCTATGGCACTGCAGCGCGGGGAAGGACCGCGTGGGAGTGGGAACTGCATATGTGTTGTGGGCGCTTGGCGTGCCGGAGGAAACCATCTATGCGGATTACAGAAAGGTGAATGATCTGACAGAAGAAGTGGTGGAAAAGGAACTTTCCAGGATCCGTGACCGGATTCCGGATGAAAGGCTTCTGGATTGTCTTCGCAGTCTGATGCAGGTGAAGGATTCATATCTGAAAAGTGTGCAGGATGAGATCCGAAAGGATTATGGAAGCATGGACATCTTTCTGGAACGGGAACTTGGCCTGGATGACAGTGCCAGAAGGCGGCTGCAGGAGCTGTATCTTGAGGGCTGACTGCAAAGGAAGCCTGAAGCTGTTCTGAGAAGAGGTGACAGGCTGAGCAAAGGACGCTGCCTGAGCGACTGAACGAAGAAAACGTAGAAGCCGGAGAAATTTTCCCCCGGCTTCTACTGCATTTTGTTCTGCGTGAATCCTGTCCGTTAATGCTGTGCTTTTTCTGTGATCTGTTCCCGATTCGCTTCAAAAACGGGTTTCATATATTTTTCGAAGAGCGGCATCAGTTCCCTGTCATGATTGGGACGAAGGACAGGCTTCGTATTGAAAAGCATGGTCTGTTCCGTTTCCGGTGTGCTCGCCGGCCAGGCAGGAAGGCCGTCATGACCGGGATCTCCCGTCCGGGCAAAGGCCATGACAGAATCGAAAATCAGGCATTCCAGTTCCCGGGTGCAGTCCTCCTGGGTGGAGGGCACAAACTGCGTATTGTGGAACACATAAGGGATGTCCGCGCAGTGCCAGGGTGTAGAGCCTCCGTCGATGGGCATTTCGTGATCGAACAGATAGGACCAGGTGCAGTCGTTCAGTGTGCTCCGCAGGCGGACATATTTCTGAGTCCCCGGACGGAAGAAATGGTCCAGCCGGACAAGGTCGCAGAGAGGATGTTCCGGATAGGCCTTTTTAAACAGTGGAATCAGCTCTGCGGCATGTTCCTTCCCGAATACCGCCTCCGCCAGCCGGGTCTGCGTTTCCTCATCCGCTGTTTTTCTGTCCGTATTGTCCGGCGTAAAGGAGGAAAACTCTCCGAATACCGTTCCTGCAAGAAGAGGGATCTGTGCGGTTTCCTTACGGAAGCCGTAAACCAGAGGATCTCCGGCATAGAAATCATTCTTAAAGGGCTGGTTGCCCACATAGCGGTTCTCGCGGATGAAAGAAGGGCGGATCCTTTCATAGGCTGCGGCAAGCTGCGCATAAGGAACCTCTTCCAGTTCCTTCACGGTTTTTACGGACAGCTCCTTCATCAGGCTTTCCGCCAGAGACCGTCCGCCTTCTTCCACGGCGTATGGCTTCTGTTCCCACACGCCGCTCATGCAGATGCCCTTTGCATATAGGCCGTCCGCGTCCGGGGACTGCAGAAGTGTCGTCACCTTTCCTCCGCCGCCGGACTGGCCGAACACGGTTACGTTGTCCGGATCGCCGCCGAAGCGTTCCACGTTGCCGCGCACCCATTTCAGGGCTGCAATGATGTCGTCGCCGCCGGCGTTGCCGGAATTGGCGTATTCTTCCCCAAAGTCGGACAGATCAAAATAGCCGATGATGTTCAGTCTGTGGTTGACCGTGATGGTGACCACGTCTCCATAACGGCTCATGTTTTCCCCTTCATAGGCGATGTGCTCGATGGCGGAGCCGGATTCGTATCCGCCGCCGTGCAGCCAGACCATGACGGGGCGTTTGGCATCATCGCAGCCCGGCGTCCAGAGATTCAGGTTCAGGCAGTCCTCGTCCATCGGCCAGTAGCGGTGCGGCACATAGAGCTCTCCGTTTGGTCTGGGAAGAGAGAGCTGCGGGCAGACGAAGCCGAAGCTGCTCGCATCGAACACGTCTGTCCATCCCGGCACCGGTTCGGGCGCATGAAAGCGCCGTGCCTTCGCATAGGGAATACCTTTGAAAACACAGATATCGTTCTGAATGTACCCCTGTACTTTTCCCCTTGTGGTTTCAACCACGGCTGTTTTTGCGTCACGTCTGAATGTGATTCCCATAATTTTCCCCTTTCCTGCCGCATTCAGCGGTATTTTCAGTTTTTTTCAAAAAATTTTCCCTGCTTTTATCTTATATCAGATAGTCTTCATCCGCAAGACAGGCCTGAAAATGAGGATGGTGTTTCCAGCCGGCATTGATCGGAAGCTGTGAATATGATAACATTCTTCTGGTAGACAAGGACAACAGGACTTTGGCGGAGGGCCTGCGTTTTCTCATGATCAGAAGCCGGCCCTGTGGCCTGAAAAGAAATTCAATGGGGGTATTTTTATGTATTTAACGGGAAATGAAGTGAGAAAGAAGGAAAGCTTTGATCTGGGCTGGTATTTTTTTCATGAGAAGGATGCCGCTTCCGGAACGGGAGGCTGGCCTGTGCCGGGGGAGAATAAAACGGAAGGCTTCCGGGCGGTGAAGCTGCCCCATGACTGGAGTCTGGATTACCCGTTCTCAGAAGATGCGGCCTCCTGCGGCTCCGGCGGATATGTGGAGACGGGAACGGGCTGGTACAGGAAGATATTCTGCGTGGACCCGAAGGCGGTGCGGGAGGACAGAGTGATCCTGCGTTTTGACGGAGCCTACATGCTGGCGCGGGTCTGGGTGAACGGAAAGGAGCTTGGAAGGCACGTATACGGCTATACGCCGTTTGAATGGGATGTGACGGATCTCCTGAAAGCGGATGGAGAGGAAAATGTAGTGGATGTGGAGGTGGATAATTCTGCCCAGCCCAATTCCCGCTGGTATTCCGGTTCCGGCATCACGAGGGATGTGTGGCTGATCGGTGTGAAGCCGGTTCATATCGCACCATACGGGATATATGCGCGCTGCGTGAACGTGACAGAGGAATCCGCGTCTCTGATTGTGGAGACAAGGGTGTCAGGCGCGGCAGATACGGACATTGAGGAAATCGGTGTGGAAACCAGGGTGTATGCGCCGGACGGGAGTCTCTGTCAGGCCAGCCGGACGGTTACGGCGCTGAATGCGGCTGAGGCGGGGCTGGTTTCGAAGGAGCCGGTTTCCTATGCGATGGATGGAGAAATGACCTTTACGCGCTGGTTTGACATATCCCGACCAGAACTGTGGTCGGCAGAGCATCCTGCCCTTTACCGGGTGGAAGTGATCCTGTGGGCGGATGGAGAAAAGCAGGATGAGGTCATCGTTCATACCGGAATCCGCAGCGAAGTGTTTGATTGTGATCAGGGCTTCCTGATCAACGGAAAACGTGTGAAGCTGAACGGCGTGTGCGTGCATCATGACGGAGGCTGCATGGGAGCGGCGGTTCCTGCCCGGATCTGGGAAAGAAGACTTAAGAAGCTGAAGGACATGGGTGTAAACGCCATCCGTATGTCTCATAATCCGCCGGACCCGGGACTGCTGGACCTGTGTGACCGGATGGGCTTTTATGTGATGGATGAAGCATTCGACGAATGGCGCATCCTGAAGGGGAAGGAGCTGGGAAGCAACACCCATGAAAGCAGGGGATACTCGGAATGGTTCGATCAGTGCCATGAGGAGGATCTTACCGTGATGCTTCTGCGTGACAGAAATCATCCGTCCATCGTGATCTGGAGCATCGGAAACGAGGTGCCCGATCAGACGGCCCCGGAAGGGTATCTGACGGCAAGAAGCCTGAAGGCCCTGTGTAAAAAGCTGGTGCCCGGATGCTTTGTGACCCAGGCAAACGATCAGATCTGCGCAGAGCCAAGGGCGGCCAGAGAAGAATTCCTGGATGAGCTGGATGTGGTGGGATACAACTATGTGGGCAGATGGCGTACCAGGGCGGAAACTCTGTATGACGATGATAAAAGGGCGCGGCCGGACCGCTGCGTGATCGGAACGGAGAACGGCGGTCTGGGAGGAATCCGCGGGGAGTACAGCCTGAGCATGTCCGAAAATTCCGGCTGGTGGAAGAGACCCTATTACAGCGCGCCTGTGGCGGTCGGAAAGCTGCTTCATTTTACCATGGTTCACGATTATGTGGCGGGAGACTTCATGTGGACGGGTATCGATTATCTGGGAGAAGCGCACTGGCCGTCCCGTTCCGCCAGCGCCGGCGTGCTGGATACCTGCGGCTTTGAAAAGGACAGCTTCTATTTTTACCAGAGCATCTGGCGGAGAGAGGAACCCATGGTTCATCTGCTGCCCCACTGGAATCTGGATGTGCCGGAGGGGACCATTCTGCCTGTGCTCGGTTACACCAGCTGCGACAGCGCGGAGCTGTTTCTGAACGGTAAGTCCTACGGGAGAAAGGCATATTCCTACCCCGCCTACGGCATGACGGAGCGCTACGGACATTTCGACCGGGATCCGGAGCCGGTGAATACGGATGATCTGTTCTTAAGCTGGGACGTTCCCTATGAGCCGGGCTGCATTGAGCTGGTGGGCTATCGTGACGGAAAGGAGGCCGCGCGTCATACGGTAAGGACGGCCGGAGAACCTGCCGTGATCCGGACAGCCGCCTATCGGAGTGAGGCAAAGGCGGACGGCCTGGACGTGGCCCAGATCGAGGTATGGCTGGAGGATGCGGAAGGAAATTTCTGCCCTCAGGCGGATCTGCTGCTGACCTTCTCGGTGGAGGGACCGGCGGAGCTGATCGGCGTGGACAATGGAAATCCGGAAGGCATGGAAAGCCTGAGAGGGGAACGGATGCACGCGTTCCACGGGCGCGCTCTTGCGGTGATCCGCTCTACGGGAGAGACCGGAGAGGCGGTTGTTACCGTGCGTGCGGAAGGGGCTTCCGAGAGCACTGAAGCAGTGATATTTGCATGACGGCAGGATAGAAGGAAGCCGGCGGTTCTTTCAGGCCGCTGTTTCGGGAAAACAGACTTGAAAAAAGGCGGATTCAGCGTTAAAGTAGGAAAGGACGTCAGCTCCGGTCTGGCGTCCCGATAAGGAGGAAATCATGAATAACGCTGAAAAACGCATGAGCAGACCCGGCGTGGTATTTGGCTGCGCCATGATCTGCTGCTTTTTATGGGGGAGCGCCGCT
>DXHY01000047.1 GCA_019113175.1 Candidatus Eisenbergiella stercoravium
TTACTATTCATTTCAGATACCTCTTGTATTTTTAGATTTTACCAACTCGCCAGGTCAGTAATAATCTAAATTTACTTGAGGTATTTTCTTTGGTCAACTCCCTGATTTAAAGTATACAGGAAGCTTTCATATCATGATGCTGTGATTATATCTGCCTTTGCTGACCCGGATACAGCGATTGATAACGTCGGCGGCTTCCAGCCACTGAAGCGGCATTTCGTAATCATGAGCACGCGCCCCGGATTTAATCACCCGATACTGAAATTTGTGATTTTCTTTGGACAGCTGTGCAGGAATGCTTCCCCAGTCCGCCATGATCCTGACCGTCTCCTGCGGCGCCGCATATTTTTCCATATCCGCGATATAAGCGTCATTCAACGCTTCCTGAGATGCAAGCACGAAATTGAAATTCCGCGTTTCCACAAAAGTGTGTACGGACTGCGGTATGCCTCCCGTCACAGGATATTCCCGGTAGCACGACAGCGCGTGGGGAAGTCCGTCCATGAAGCCGATGGGAAGGACCGCGATCTTTCGTTTTCGCTTCTCCTTTCGCTCGTGACATTTAATTCTCCAATCTGACTGTAAACATTAATCGCATCCAGAATATGGAACTGTTCTGTCTGGTGTGTTCCCTTTGCTTTGGCTGTTACGAGAATATATTCCCTGCCTCCTACTTCCGCCAGACTCGCAAGGCACAATCCCGCTTCCTCCGTATATCCGGTTTTACCGCCGATAATTTTGCCGCCGATGACTTCGGCATTGTCCATATACTTAAACATGGTGCTGTGAAAGGTGACACCGTCCGGATGCAGATTCGTGGGCTGTGTGGTGTAGCAGCTGCTGGAAAATGCCTGGCGAAAAACTTCATACTGCAAAGCATATCTCAGAAGAACGGAAATATCCTTTACGGTGGAATAATGGTCCGGATCGTGTAATCCGGTCACATTGCAAAAATGAGTACCGCTCATTCCCATTGCTGCCGCTTTTTCATTCATCATATCGACAAATGCTTCTTCCGAGCCCGCGATCCTGTCAGCGAATGCCACACAGCACTCAGCTCCGGACGGAAGCAGGATGCCATAAAGCAGATCTTTTAGAGTAACCTCCTCACCGGGCTGAAATCCGGCCATGGAAGCATTTCCCGCATATAACGGCTCAAAAATCTCATATGGCAGTGTGACTGTCTGATTCATATCGTCTGTATTTTCAATCGCCAGCAGAGCTGTCATGATTTTTGTCAGGGAAGCGGGATATATTTTGTCCTCGCCGTTATGCTCCGCAAGAACCTTTCCGGAATCCAGTTCAACCAGTATTGCATACGGACTGTACAGATGTTCCAGATCGACGTTGATTTCCGGGCAAACATGATTTTCAGAATCAGGCACCACGCTTTCGCTGTACCCATTTTCTGCAGCTGTCCGCAGTTTTGTTGATGTCTCCGGATCATTTGCAAAAAAGAGAATGATCAGGATAGCGACAAAGCAGACAACAGAGATTTCTGCCATCAGAAATACTGCTTCTGTCAAAACATGCTTTTTCCGGCGTTTTCGCCTTTTCCTGCAATGCTGGCGTAATCTGACATTTCTTCCTGTATTTTCCATATTGATCACCATTCCGGAGTGTTTTTTATCATTTTTTATACGACAGGAATTTTCAATTCTTTGTATAAAGAGGCTCCTGTTCTGTATTCATTCTACCGGACAGGAGTCTTGCGTACTTTAATATTTGGTTGTTTAAATCCTAAGAAAAAGCTAAGAAAATATAGAGGCTCTACTGATCGTACAGGGGAAGCGACACACAGAAAACCGTTTTTTCATCCTTGCTCACCGCAGTTATGGAGCCGCCATGCAAAGTGATGATTTCCTTTGCAATCGCAAGCCCCAGTCCAGCACCGCCCGTGTTGGTTGCGCGCGCTTCATCCAGGCGGAAAAATTTTTCAAAAATGGAATCCAGCTTATGCGGCGGGATGGTTTTTCCCTTATTCTGAAAATAAATCCTTATTTCAGTATCATTCTGCTCCGTCCAAAGCAGAATTCCAGAACCCGGATAGCTGTATGCGATGGCATTTTTAAGGATATTGTTGAATACCCGGGCCAGTTTTTCCGCGTCTCCAAAGACGATTGTATTTTCCTCCACATTCAGTTCAATACAGTTTCCATGCTTTTGCAACAACGGATAAAATTCATCCGTCATCTGCACAAGCATATAATACAGATCGATGGTTTCCTTCTCTATTTTGATCTGCTGCAGATTGTATCTGGTAATTTCAAAAAATTCATTGATCAGGCTTTCCAGACGGCAGGCCTTATCCAGAGTGATGTGCACGTACCTTGTTCTTTGCTGTACAGGCATATCAGGAGCCTCGTCCAGGAGGCTCAGGTAACCGATGACTGAAGTCAGAGGTGTCTTCAAATCATGTGCCAGGTACGTGATCAGATCATTTTTTCCTGCGGTTTCTTCCTTCAGCCGCTGCTCATGCCTCTGCATGGCAGATTTGATCTCCGTCATCTGCGCAGAGATTTCTGCATACTCTTTTGGAAATATATTTGCAGCGTCCGTATCCGTATTCATGAATCTTTGTATCATCCGGGAAACCGCGGTAACAGACCGTTTTTCTCTCGAACGGGAATAAAAATGTGCCACAGTCAGTACAATTGCAATCCATGCGGTTACGCTTACGACAAGAACCTGTAAAAGCAATTCCTTTATCTTGGGATAGTTCAGCCTTCGCTCCGGTGCATTCTGTACAGGGAGGCCCGTAAGATCTTTTTCTATCGTTATTATATAGTTTTCATCAAACCAGTTCACAAAAGAACCATTCAAAGTATCATCTATCAGATAATACAGGGCAAAACACAGCATGACGCATACGGCAAAAATGAAAATCACACCAGACAGTTTCAGTAATTTACTTTTCAATTTTATATCCGCACCCCCAAACGGTTTTGATATACTTAGGTTTTTCAAAGGAGTCTCCCATCTTTTCCCTCAGATGCCGGATATGAACGGTAATAGTGTTATTGCTTTTGCTGAAATATTCATCCTTCCATATCTGATGAAATAATTCTTCCGCGCTGACCACATTTCCTATATTCCGGCAGAGAATCTGAAGAATCGAAAATTCGGTAGGCGTAAGGGAAAGGGGCTTTTCATTCAGCGTACATTCATGCGTTTTAATATTCAGAACAAGGCCGGAATGTATGATTATATCCTTTTCATCTTCATTTATCGGACCATTATACCGTTTATACCTTCGCAGCTGTGCCTTTACGCGGGCAACCAGTTCCAGAGGAAGAAAGGGCTTTGTGATATAATCGTCTGCCCCCAATGTGAGACCTGTGATTTTGTCGGTTTCCTCTCCCTTCGCCGTCAGCATGATAACCGGATACTGATATTTTTCCCGTATTTTCCGGCAAAGCTGAAACCCATTCATATCCGGCAGCATAACGTCCAGAATTGCCAGATCCAGGGCCTCTGACTGAATACATTTCAGTGCGTCAGCGGCATTATAAAACTGAAACACAACGAAATTTTCGTTTTGAAGATAAAGGGAAACCAGGTTTGCAATTTCCGGCTCGTCATCAACTACCAGTATCTTATCCACCATGAGAACACTCCATTCCGGAGCGTAGCAAAGCTCGCTTTGCCGCGACGGGGCGAAGAGAAATCGTGAATGCGATTTCCCGGATGCCTAAAAGCAATTTGTGACGCTCCGGCACAAATTGCCGTGCAGACAATAAGCCATCGGCCTCATTGTCTGCACTCTCTTTCTCCAAAAATAGATGCTGTTTACAGCATAGCAGATAAGATAAAAATCTTTCATAGGATTTCAATAAGAAAATATTAAGATTTTCCTGATAGCCGCTTTATAAAAGAGAAAGACAGGTTTTTATGCCTGTCTTTCAAAATGTATAACAACTATTCCGTAAAATTCATAAAATCTTCCTGATACAATTCTCACTCACCCATGGGTATGAAGCAACGCATGGGATTTCTCTCCCAGCGGTTTTCCCAGATAGTCCTCATAAAGCTTTGTAACCTCCGGATTCTCATGGGAGAAGCGCAGGGGACGCTTTTCGTCCAGCTGGTAGAGCTTTGGGCCTCTCACGTCGGCCATTTCCATGCCGTCCGTGATGGGCTGGCCTCCGCCGCCCACACATCCGCCGGGGCAGGCCATGATTTCTACAAAGTCATACTGCGCCTCTCCGCGCAGGATTTCCTCCATCAGATCTCTCGCGTTCTTCAGGCCGCTCACCGTGCAGGTACGCAAAGTCCTGTTTCCCAGGCGGAAGGAGGCTTCTTTTCTTCCTTCAAAACCGCGCACGTCGCTGAAGGCGTCCGGCGGCGGGTTCACTCCCTCCACACAGTAATAGGCCGTGCGGAGCGCCGCCTCCATCACGCCGCCGGTCACGCCGAAGATCACGCCGGCGCCGCTGCTCATTCCGAGCGGGGAGTCAAAGGCCTCCTCCGTCAGAAGGGCCGGGACGATGTGCTCTGCCCGGATCATTCTGGCGAGCTCTCTGGTGGTCAGCACGATGTCCACATCCGGGGTATGCAGCCCTTTCTGAGCGCCCGCGCTGTACATGTCGGAAAGGGTGGCCTCCCGCTTCTTGGACACGCAGGGCATGATGGAAATACTGCATATTTTGTCCGGCTCCACTCCGATCTTTTCCGCGAAATAGCTCTTCGTCACCGCGCCGAACATCTGTTGGGGCGATTTTGCAGTGGAAAGATGATCCGCCATCTGCGGATACTGGGTTTTCATGAAGCTCACCCAGGCCGGGCAGCAGGATGTGAACATGGGCCAGCGCTTCTCCTGCGGGTCGGAAAGTCTGGAAAGCAGCTCGTTTCCTTCCTCCATGATGGTCAGGTCCGCGGAAAAGTTGGTGTCGAATACATAGTCGAAGCCGATCCGCTTCAGGGCGGCCACCATGCGGCCCTCCGTCGCCATATAGGAAGGCAGGTTCAGGGACTCCGCCCAGGCTGTGCGGACTGCAGGAGCCACCTGCACCACGGTCACGATCTCAGGGTCCGCCAGAGCGCGGAACACCTTCGCCGTATCGTCCCGTTCTCTCAGCGCGCCCGTGGGACAATGGGTGATGCACTGACCGCAGATGCTGCAGTCCGATTCCTCGATGGTACGGTTGCGGGACACATCCACCGTGGTCCGGGAGCCGGTGTTCTGCACATCCCAGATATGCAGCGCCTGCACCTTGTCGCAGATCTGCACGCAGCGCATGCACTTGATGCATTTCCCAAAATCCCGGATCAGCGGGAATTCCCGGTTCCAGGGCATTTCCATGATTTCCTTTTTGTAGGGAATATCCAGAATGCCCAGATCGTTGGAGAGCTTCTGCAGGTTGCAGTTGCCGCTGCGCACGCAGGTGGCGCAGTTGCTGTTGTGCTGGGACAGGATCAGCTCCACGTTGGTCCTGCGCACGGAACGCACCTTGGGCGAATTGGTGAAAAGCACCATTCCCTCCTCCACCGGATTGTTACAGGCGGTGACCAGCTTCACCTTTCCCTGCACCTCCACAACGCAGACCTTACAGGCGCTGATTTCGTTGATTCCTTCCAGATAGCATAAATGGGGGATGATGATCCCTGCAGAGGCCGCGGCCTTCATGATCGTAGTGCCCTCCGGCACGCTGATCTTCTTGTTGTCAATCGTCAGTGTCACCATATCGCCGCCCGGCCTCCTTTCAGATTTCCATATCCGTAATGGTCGCACCGCAGGCAGCGCGCCGCCTCCTGTGCAGCTTCCTCCTTCGTCATGCACCGTTCAATTTCGCAGAAATCACACTTGCGCTCTCCCGCTTCCCGCTCTGACATGTTCACACGGCCGCAGGGATGCTTGTCGGCATAATTCACCTGCGGAATCTCCACATCGCAGGAAATGACATGGTGATAGCCCAGATATTCGTCGATGTTGGCCGCCGCCACCTTTCCTGCAGCGATGGCACGGATAACGGTTGCCGGTCCGGTCACGCAGTCACCGCCCGCGAAGATGCCGGGAATGTCCTTGACCGTGCTCTCGGCGAGCGCTTCGATGACGCCTCTTTTTACCGGAACGCCGGAGTCCTCAAAATGGCGGGATTCGATGCCCTGCCCTACAGCCACCACCACGATGTCGCAGGGGATGCGCTGCATGGACACCTGCGCTTTCACCGGGCGCGCCCGTCCCCAGGCATCGATGGGGCCGATGATCTGGGGCTGTACCCAAAGGGCGGCCACCTTGCCATTGTCATCCGCTTCAATGCGCACAGGCGCCTTCAGGCTGTAAAGCTCCGCACCCTCCGCGATGGCGCCCTCCACCTCTTCCGGCAGGGCCGTCATATCCGACTGCCTTCTGCGGTAGGCGATTCCAACCTTTTTGGCTCCAAGCCGGATGGCGGAACGGGTACAGTCCATGGCTACGTTTCCGCCGCCCACCACCAGAACGGTCTTTCCGGTGAAATCCGGCGGATTGTTATCTCCGATGTTGCGGAGCATCTCCACCGCGGAGATCACGCCCTCTGCGTCCTCTCCCTCGATGCCGATTTTCTTGTCATTGTGCGCGCCGATGGCGATATAGACCGCATCATATTCCTCTCTCAGGCGGCTCAGGGGAATGTCGTTCTCCCCGTTTCCGATATTCACTCCCGTATGTACCTCTACGCCTGTGGAAAGAATGGCTTCAATATCCTCATCCAGCCGTTCTCTTGGGAAACGGTAGCTGGGAATGCCGTAGCGGAGCATGCCGCCCAGCCGGCTCTTCTGTTCGAATACCACCGCATGATGGCCCATCAGCTCCAGATAATAGGCTGCGGAAAGACCGCCCGGCCCGCCGCCTGCAATGGCGATGCGCTTTCCTGTAGAGGGCGCCTTCTCCGGAACGGGCACCGTATTGGCTCTGGCGTTGTCCACCGCCATGCGTTTTAAGCCCCTGATGTTTACGGAACTGTCGATCATGTTTCTGCGGCAGCGCGCCTCGCAGGGATGCTCGCAGATCAGGGCGCAGGCCGTCGGGAACGGATTGTCCTTGCGGATCAGCTTCACCGCATCCGCGTACCGTTCCTCACCCACCAGTGCGATGTAGCCCGGAATGTCCACCCCCGCCGGACACAGAGCTACGCATGGCACCGGCTGCGTGATGGAATAGGAGCATTTCCCATGCTCGATATGATGAATATAGTCATCACGAATTCCCTGCAGACCGGCAAGCACCATGTGCGCGGCCTCAAAGCCGATGGCACAGTCGGCGGAATCCGTGATATTGTTCGCAGTCTCTTCAATCAGAGCCAGCGTATCCATTGTCGCCGTCCCGTCCAGTACCTGCTCCAGGAGATTCTGCAACTGCCCCAGGCCAATGCGGCAGGGCACACACTTCCCGCAGGTCTGCGCATGGCACAGCTTTAAAAATGAAAGCTGAAGATCCACCGGACAAAGTCCCGGCGGACTGGCAACAATATGACGCTCCAGATCCTTATACAGCCGTTCTACGGTGAGCTGAGCCTGATCCGGCGTACTGATTTTTAATCGGCTCATAAAAGCAGTTTTCCCTTCCTTTCCCCAGAAAAATAAACCTTGAGCTGCCGTCCATCCGCAGGCATCCCCCTCGTCCGCCTGCGGCTGCGGACAAAAAGAGACAGAGGATACAGGCTGTTGTATAATATTTCCGTCTGAACGCCTGATTATTTCAGCTTTCTCTGCCTTTTTACGTTATTTTATCATGGCTGCCGGATTTTTTCCATGATTATTGACTATTTTTCTCAACCGATCTGTTTTACATTTGTACAGATTCATCACAAAAAAAAGCCAACATGCGGTTATTCATCACAAAAAACGGCATGCGTTTTCCGACTGCCGGAAAAGCAGCCGGAAACGCACGCCGGCGTTCAGAACTTCTGATCTTTATGCGGTATTATATACATCCTTCTGTTTCAGTATTGGCCTATTTCATCACCACCGTGGAGATGCTCTCCGCAGGCAGCATCAGCCGGGCCTTTTTTCCTCATTGGAATATCTCCGGAATACTCATTGACACAGGGTATCAGATCATCCTTGCAAGAGATCCCATGGGATCCCAGGGCTCCAGCATGATGGGCTCAGACTCGTACTCCTTTACGAATTCCGCAGGGAGATATTTCTTATTCACCACAACCTGATACATGTATTCGTCAAACCAGGCATCGCTCATCACATAATATCCCTTCTCGCCCGCCTTGTCTCCCCAGCTGTTTTCCACGCGCCAGCGGTTCGGCTTTCCGTTCTCGTCCAGATTGACGCCCTGGAATACCATCGCATGGGTCATCAGGCTCTCACCGTAGTCCAGGCGCTCCGCCTTATTCATGCCGAATTTTACGCCGAGCAGGGTTTCCAGCTGATGCACGCCCGTATCCATGATGCCGCCCTCTCTTGTGGACTCCTGTCCCACATCACAGCCGAACCACACCGGAGAACCATCCTTCAGCTGAGCGATGGCCGCTTTCTTCAGCTCTTCGGCATCCAGATTCAGATAACGGACCGGACGTCCCTCCTTCACATTTCCGAGAAATTTTACGCTGTAGCTCTTATGATAGGGCTTGTCCGCGGTGGGCGCGTTGATCAGGCTGATATAATCCTGCAGCGGGAAGCCCACATACTTCTGATAGAACTCCTGAGGGGTAAGGCCGCAGTCGCGGATGAACTTGCCATCCTTATCCTCCACTTCAAAATCAAAGGTTTTCGGAGGCTCTCCCAGGCAGATGCACAGGATCCGGTAGATTTCCTCCAGCATGGCATCCTTTCTGGAGCGGAGCTCTTCCGTTGAAACGCCGTCCTGATGTGCCTTACGCAGGCGGCAGGCATCCTCTCTGAGCTTGAGCGTCAGACAGGAATCCATCTCCCGCGTTGCGGAGGACGCCTTTGTTTCCGGCATTGCGGTCTTCGGTACCAGACCGTATTTTTCAATCAGGTTGCAGAGCATATCCCACTGTCCGCCGTCATTCATCGGAGCAGTCAGCAGGAAGGAAATCAGCCTTCCGTTGGTGGGTTCATCCAGGGTCTCCAGGATGCTTTCCAGGAAATAATTGGCCTTTTCCAGCTTGTCATAAAAAAGCGTATAATTCTGGGAGAGTTCAAAGGTTTCCAGATTAAGCTTTTTGATCACTTCAAAGCGGAATACGTTCAGTGCCGCAAACATCCAGCAGCGGCCGCTCTGCTGCTGATTTGTGACCTCTCCCTGCTTCAGACTGATGGAAAATACATGGCGCATTCTCCTCGCCGCTTCATTATCCTGAGAGGATACGTACAGCCCGTTTGTCGTAACCGCATGCATCGCCGCCTCGTTCAGCTTTTCCTCATGAAAATCCTTCTGAAACTGCTCCAGCTTTTCTTTGGTAATTGTCTGTTCCATATCTGTCCTTTCCGCCGTTCAAACGGCTTCTTACTGTCATACAGTCTCATTGTAGAAGCTTTTGCGCTTTCCGTCAACGGCCTGTCTGTAGGCAGGCCTCTATTTTTGTCTGTAGGCAGGCCTCTATTTTTGTCATAAGTATGGCTGCGAAGAAGCTCCGCAGCCATAAAAATTATTTTTTTATTTTTCTCAGCGGACCGGGCAGACGCCGTTCGCACATTCCGAATCCCCGATTTCAAGCTCGGTCTCTCCATGCTCATAGCGGGACAGCAGGGAGGGATTGAAGGGCTTCATGGCCGCACGGCGGCGTTCATACTCCGCCTCGTCGATGGCCTCATAGGGAAGCAGCTCATAGAAGCTGTCGTCATAGCTTAAGAAGGAAAGGGCAACCACATCATCCCAGTTGTCCCAGACCCACTGTTCCACCTCGTCCCACTCGTGATCTCTCACATGTACGGTGATGGAGCAGTTATGATCCACATAATGCTGCATGAACATTTTGTAGTTCTCCAGCTGTTCCACTGCGGACACATCCGCCTTGACCCGGCCGGCCGGAGCCTTCACCGGGAATTCCACCACCTTGGTCACCGGATCCAGCGGGTCCTGTCCCACTTCAGGAAGCACCGGATAGCCCAGATCCTCGCACACGCGGCAGAGCGGATCCGTAGCGGTGATGCGGATTCTGCGGATATAGTAAGGAGAATGGGAATAATGCACGCCGCTGGATACCGTGGGAAGCAGAGAAAGCGTTCCCTCCGGCTTGATGGTGGTCACAAGAAGCGGCTCCTTTCCTCCCAGTCTGGCCGCGATTTCCTTTGCGGCGGCATGTGCGGTTTCCCTCAGAGCCTCCAGCAGAGCGATCTGCTCGTCCCGATCCATACCGGTGGCATTCACCATATCCTGCCAGCCCGTGAGCGAGCAGCCCAGCAGACGGTCACGCTGCTGCACGCTGTTCCAGCTGTACATCTCAAGCTCCCGGCAGGTCATGCGGTAGCCCGCACGGGCGGAAAGCCGCTGCGCCTCCATAAGTCCCTTTTTATCCAGTTCACCGTCCTTCACGAAGCCCATCACGTTCAGCGTGGTCAGGTTGCACAGGCCATGGCTGTCCAGAAGGATCTCTCCGCAGGGATTGCAGCCGTTGAAATTGGGTCTGCGCTTCGCGCCCGCTTCCTCATTGATCCAGCCCGGCTCTCCGGAATAACGCATCTGCTGCAGATGCCAGTGCAGTTTTTCTCTGGTGGGCTTTTTGCGGTAATAAATGGAATTATTGCTCATCTGGCGGTGGGCGATATTCTTATCGATCTCCCAGCGGCCGTTCACCTGGCGGTACAGATGGCTCTTGGCCTGGATACAGGTCTCGTCCTCCGCGTCGATCAGGCCGATCTCCGAGGTGCGGCGCACACCGCCGGACACCACGTTTTCCCCGATGATGTTGGCGATATCCAGAAGGTCAATGGGCTTTAAGGCCACCCACTGCGCGCCCTCCCGGTTTCCTGCCGCAGCAACTACCTTATGGATCTTATCGATCATGGTCATCATGGAGCCGTAACCGCTCGCGGTTCCTCCAAAGGTCTTCAGTCTCTCACCCTTGGGACGGATGGAATCGTAAACCACCACAAGGCCCTCGATCCCCCGGTATTCCCGGTTGGTCAGGATATCGAAATAATGGGTCAGTGCCTGAGCCCATCCCTCTTTGGAATCCCCGATGGTCAGCGTTGCCACATCCCGGCTGAAAGTCAGATCCGTGTATTCCAGCCGTTCTCCCGCAGGCTTCGGATCATAGGATTTGTGCAGGATTCTAAGATCCGTACGAACCGGGGGCAGCTTCTGGGCATCAGACTGCAGGACGCGCACACCCACACCGCTTCCCACCATCAGGAGATAAAACAGATCGTGATAGGCCGTAAAGCTGTCGATCACGGTAAAGGCACAGTTGTAGTTGGCCATGGGATACTGGTCAGCCACCGGCGTACCTCCCACCCACAGGGTACGGCCGGAAAGGAACTGGCGCATATGATAAATATTGTCATACAGCTTTTCCGCTTCCTCTCTGGACGTGGGAGCCAGAGAGCAGTTATATTCCACCGCGCGGCGCACGGTCTCCCACCAGAATTCCCTGCGGTCCAGCCGGGGAAGGAACCGGGAATAGGTCCGGGTATAGACGAATGCGCCCAGCTGCTCCATAGGATTGGGCGCGTGCTTGTAAGGGCTTAAAAATTCCCGGGACAAGAGCCCTTCCTTCTCCATGCCTCCGGCACGTTCCTTCTCCTTCTCCAGCCGGTAGCGGATATACGCCTTTGCCGTCTGATAATGTTTCTGCTCAAAAAGCGTCTCCTCCACCGTATCCTGAATGGTTTCGATATCCCAGATCTCCTCTTTTCTTGAACGAAGCTTTTCCGTTACAGCCTCCGTAATCCGTGCTGCAGCCTCCTCATCATGCTCTCCAGCAGCGGCTGCCGCAAGGGAAACCGCCCTGGAAATAAAACCGGGATCAAAGGGAACCACCTTTCCGCTTCTCTTCCTTACATTCATATCCAAACCTCCGTCTTACATTTATAACAATTAACGCGCACTATATATAGTATAGTATCCATTTCGTCTTGTCAATATATAGGGGTTCATGGTTTCTGTCTTTTTTATTCCTATTCCAGAGCGCCCTTCACCCTTTTTCTGCGGCAGAGCCTGCGCTCATTCCTGTTGGCAAACGCTCTCGCCCTCCCTTTCAGCAGAATTTTCCTGCCCTCCGGGTTCCGGGTATAGACGAGACGGTATTTTCCGATACAGGGCTGCATTCCCTTCAGGAAGGCCTCCGCCTTCTCCTTTGAGCCGGAAAACAGACGGGGGACACAATAGAAATGCCTCGGGAATCTGCTCCGTCCCTGGCAGAGCAGATATCTCTGATTGTCCACAGGAGAAAGCATCTGGGAAAGCGCGTCCGCAAATACCGTCTTTTCCCGGTCCGTTCCTCCCTTCAGCCAGGCCGCGAACAGATACCCGTCCGCTTCCTCCGTCTTCACTACGCATTCCGACGTGATTTCTCCTGCCTCCCGAAGGACGGAAAGCATCCGTTTTCCGATCGCGTCAAAATACCGCTGAGGCGTGAGAAACCTCAGAATCCGCCCGCCCCAAAATACCGTACCCAGCGCAGCGGCAGCGGTCAGAAGCCAGAACAGCCAGCCCCTGCCGGAAAGACTGCCGGGCGAAAGATTTCCGAGAATGTTCAGCACCTCCACGGCGATCAGCAGAAGCTGCACCGCCAGCGCATTGATGAATGCCATTCCCGGCTTCAGCGCCTCCCTTCCGGCCGCACACTGATCCGCTGTATCCATCTTCTCATAAACACTCACCGCCTCCGTCCATTGTCTCGCAACCGTTTCCCGGTCCGCGCTGCGGGCCGCCATCTCCCCGTTGATCTCAGCGATATGCTTTCTCGTATAGGGCGGTTTTATGATGGTAAGCCTTTCCGTTCCGTTTTCAATGGTGCTTCCATCATAGGAAAGCCCCAGAATACCGTCCATTCTGCGTTCCAGGGTATGAAAATCCTCTGAAAGCTCCGGGCCGGGAACGCCGGCGAGCTGTTTTTCTTTTCTCTCTTCCGGCCCCGGCAGGCAGACCAGATGCCAGATATTGCTCACCTTATCCGGATCCTTTTCAAAGGTACGGATGGCCCGCCCCCGCATCTGATTGCCCAGCACATAGGAACCCACAAAGCTGGCAAGGATCAGAGAATTGATGCAGGGCGCGTCCCACCCTTCACCAAGCAGGGATTTGGTTCCCACCAGAATCTGAATCCATCCCGCCTCGAACAGTGCGGTCATGACCTGTGTATACAGGGAAAGCCTGCCTGCAGCCTCCACCTCCAGATAGCCCAGATCCCTTCCCTCCCGGTCCGTAAACGGCCTGCAGGAAGAAAGCAGCTTTTCAGCAGGGACTCCGCTCTCCAGCGCAAAAGCGTCCAGTGCCCCGCGCGGAATTACAATCAGGCTCCCGCACAGAACGCCAAGCCTCCAGTCCCTTTCCTCCCTCCGCAGAAGTTCAAAGACAGGAAGCACGCCGATGGAACGGATTTCCTTTTCCCCATCTCCCACCGCACTTCTGTATTCTCCCCGGATGTAGTCCGTCAGAATCAGAAGGCGCAGCCTTTCCTTCAGGGACTGATATTCCAGCCCTGCGATCTGCCGGATGCTCTCCAGCTTTCCCCTGCTGTTAATAAGCATTTTTTCAATTTTATCATTGATCAGAAATCCCACTTTCTTCTTCTCAATCAGTCCGGCAGCCTTCAGCCTTCTGATCAGCTCCTCCCGATAACCCGCCGGGCAGAAAAAGCTTTCCGCATCATCAAAAAGCAGCCCCTGCAGAAGCTTCTCCATCCACGCCTCTGACATTTTCGGCAGCCGCTTTACCGTGAGCACCTCCAGCCATTTCCCGCTGAAAGGGATTCCCTCCGCCTGACAATAAATCAACAGGGCGGACAGATAACCGGGATTATCCAGCATTCGGTCAAAACTGCCCTCATAATCCATGAGCCCGCCGTGTGATGCCACAGCGGACTTCAACTCACCATCTGCCATGAGGCTTTCAAACATAGCGGCCGCTTCCCTGCGAAACAGACGGATTTTCTTTTCCTCTTCCCTGTCCGGCCAGTTAAACAGGACATAATCCTGATGGGGACAGAGACTTCCCTCCTTTACCAGCTCTGGAATTGTGATCTCCGCATCGATCTGTCCGCACATGTTGATATAGCGCTCCCACTGGGCAGGTGTGGAGTCATAGGGCGGCGTGGCGGTCAGCGCGATCACCACCGCACCCTCCATCTGCGCCATAAAAGCCTCCAGGGCCTTCCACCATTCGTTTTTCAGATGATGGCATTCATCCAGACAGATGGTGCCAATACCCGCCTCCTTCACCTTCTCCACGAAAGAGAAGTCCCGGAAATCCATCTGTTCCCTGTAAGCCCCGTCTCCGTCCTCCTCTGTCTCTTCCTTTCTGTTCATCGCACAGAAAAGCGTCTGATAGGTCAGAGAGGTCACCAGGCCCGGCCTGTGAATATCGTTGGACAGCCCGCCCTCTCCCGATGACGGATTCACCAGAAAGGAGCCTTCTATCCGTTCCAGCCACTGCTGGCGGATGACGATTCTGGGGGACAGAATCAGGCAGGGCTTTCCCGCCCGTCGGATCAACTCGATGCCCAGAGTGGTCTTTCCCGCGCCGGGCGCCGCCACGATGTGCACCTTTCCATCCTTCAGGTAGGTATCCGCCTCATCGAGTACCCTTTTCTGATAGCTTCTCCAGCTTCCCTGAAATTCCAGAATCCCGTCAAATACGTTTCCCGCTGCTTCCATTGTCTCCTCCCCCAAAGCCACCCTGCATAATCAAACGTTCTATATACGCATTCACCGTCTCAGGCGCATCCGTATTAGAATTGTGTCCTGCATTTTCAATCCACTCGATGGGAATACCCGTTCTTCTGTGCCACGCTTTATTATATCGGACACAGGAACCCGCGTGATCTTTCCTGCCGCAGATAAGCAGGGCAGGACATTTTATTTCATAGTTCAGATCCGCTTCCATCGCCTCTGCCAGCATCCTGAATCCATGCCCGCTCAGAGCAGCATAGCGTTTTTGATCTCCCTCATAAACCAGCATCATATCCCGCATAAGCTTTCTTCCGTATTCCGTAACCGCGACGCCGTTTGTTCCTGATTTCAGCAGAAGGCGCCACGGATAATGCCGGTATACCGGCTCCATTCTTTTTAAAAGCCAGATCTCCGCTCCGGTAACATAACTTCGCTGCAGGGGCGCAGAATCTATGGCGATAAATCCTGCCAGTTTCTCCGGGTAAAGCTCCGCATATGCCTGGCCGACATACCCTCCCATTGACTGCCCTACGATAACCGGCCTGTCGATGCCTTCCTTTTTAAAAATTTCTTCCAGCCATCCGGCCTTATCCATGAGGCTGAAATTCAGTTCAAACGGCCATGACGATGCATGCCCCGGCGCATCCCATACAAAAACATTATATCTGCTTTCAAAATATGCGATCTGCCGGTCGAACAGCCGGTGGTCAGCCGTGAGCCCCGGAAGAAAAATCAGGGAAATATCCTGCTTGTTCATTCGATCGGATATCCAATAGTGGATTGCTCCGCGATCTGTATTATGTATTTTTTCAATCATACCCCTCTCCCACATCCTGTGCCGGGCTACAGAAAAAGCAAAGCTTCCGGTGTCATTCCATGTCAGAAGTATATCCCAAACCGGACAGTTTGTAAAACGCTATCGGGGTCATGGCATGCCCGGTCAAAAAACCGGATGCCGCTGAATAAGCGGAACATCCGGCTTTACGCAAAATCCTTATCCTTTTTTCCTGCGGTTCTTCCCCGCGTTATGCTTCACCTCACGGATCGGGATGTTGGCAAACAGCACCGGCCCGGTGGAAGCGCCGTCCGCCTCCGCATCCGAATCAGAGATCTGAATATCCAGCCCCTGCGCATCGATATCCATATATTTGGAAATCACTTCAATGATATCGTTCTTGATCATTTCCATCACTTCCGGTGAACAGTTCACACGATCCGACACCAGAAGCAGCTTCAGACGGTCCTTTGCAACCTCACTGGAGCTTTTCCTGTTAAAAAAATCCAGAAGTCCCATAACTACCTTTCTCCCCCTTTAGTTCATTCCGAACAGTCCCTTGATTACGCCGAGCATGCCCTTTCTGGCATCCAGATCCATAAAGGGAACTTCTTCTCCGTTGATACGCTGGCAGATATTCTTATAAGCTTTTCCGGCCGGGCTGCTGCCGCCCACCAGAGGATCTCCATTGTTCGTGGAGACCACGATCTGCTCGTCATCCGGGATCACACCGATCAGCGGAATGGACAGAATATCGCATACATCCTCCACCTTCAGCATATCGCCGCGCTTTACCATATCCATACGGATGCGGTTGATGATGAGGTCGATCCGCTTCATCTCATTCGCTTCCAGGAGGCCCACAATCCGGTCTGCATCACGGATGGCAGAAACCTCCGGCGTGGTCACCACAAGCGCACGGTCCGCTCCGGCAATGGCGTTTTTAAATCCCTGCTCAATTCCCGCCGGGCAGTCCAGAAGAATGTAGTCAAACTCCTGACGAAGCTCGTCCACCAGTTCCTTCATCTGTTCCGGGGTCACGGAATCCTTGTCTCTCGTCTGCGCGGAAGGAATCAGGCACAGCTCCGGATATTTTTTATGTTTGATCATCGCCTGCTTCAGGCGGCATTTCCCTTCTACCACGTCCACCAGGTTGTAAACGATCCGATTTTCCAGTCCCAGCACCACGTCCAGATTCCGCAGTCCGATATCCGTGTCGATCATGACAACCTTCTTATTCAGCATCGCAAGGCCGCACCCCACGTTCGCTGTCGTGGTGGTTTTTCCAACGCCGCCCTTTCCCGATGTAATTACGATTACTTCACTCATTTTTCTGATTCCTCCTGCTGTTCCTTATCTCCGGCAGAGACCTGCTTTGTCTCACTCCGCCGGTCTTTCTTTTGTTTTTCAGATATGAGCCGCGCTCAGATCTGATCCAGACAGCCCTTCGTCATGGGCTCAATGCAGATATTGCCGTCTCTGACCAGCGCGACCCGCGGAATATCCGTTTCTTCGTTTTTTCCCTTCCGCAGAAGCCGCTTTTTCTCCTTTTCCCGATCCGGACTTTTGGCAATATAATCTCCGATCTGAAGCTGAATCGGCTTCATGTCCAGAGCGAAAATAAAGCAGCTGCTGTCTCCGCCCGCTCCGGCCCATGCGTTTCCCCGCAGAGAGCCGAGAATAACGATATTTCCCTGGGAAACAATTCTTGCGCCCGGGTTCACATCCCCAATCAGAGTCACATTGGATGCGCTCTCCAAAACCTGGCCGGAACGAAGATTTCCCTTATAAAAATCGGATTCCGGCCCGCCTTCGCCCTGCTCCGGAAACTTCTCCGTTTCCACTGCTTCTCTGCGGGACGCGGTTCCCCTTCCTCCTGCGAGCGCCTGTTCCACACGCTGCCTCATCTGCTCCTCCATCTGCGGATCATGATTCATGATGCAGACGATCTGCATGGAAGAATTTTCCGTGATGGCGTCAAGAATTTCTCTCTCTTCCTTCTCAGACAGTTCTCTCCCCTCAAAGGAAATCGCCACCTTCGAATTTCCAAAAAACTTTTCCGATTCCTTAAACTTCTCTCCCACCTGACTAACCAGCTCCGGAAACGGAATTTTGTCATTCAGAATCAGATTTACGCCATATCTGTTGCGCTTAATTAAAATATCGTTTAACATATCTCCTCCAGCTCTGTTCTGGCATATCCGCAAAAAAAGACATGCCGCTCCAAGCAATTATACCTTTTCTGAGCCAATCTGCAAAGACCTTTGTCGAATTTTGTTTCAAAAACCGCCATGCGTCCATTTAACCGGGAGTTCTGTCGCAAGCTTGCTTGCAGAAGAACTCCTGGTTGAATGGACATACGGCGGTCAGCCGCAAGCGGGATGCAGCGCAGCGAAATCCCGCTTGGCATGGCGGTTTCCCCCAGGCGGGGACTGCCCGCCTAAGCGTCCTTCCCCCACTTTTCCGTCAGCCTTTCATAGATCAGCTCCACCTGCTCCGGCTTGAGGTAGCGTCTGTTATGGCGCATGATATCCGCCATCAGGCCTGGAAAATCCGTCAGGGTCACCGCCCAGCGGTTCTCTCCCAGGTTTCCCGATGTCAGAAGAATTCCCTTCGGGCCGAACACCGCGAGGGAATAACAGGGAAGGGCCGGCATGTCCCGGCACTCCCACTGCACAAGATCCAGGCTCCTTTTGTTAATCAGAAAGGGACTGTAAATAAAATTGCGGCAGGCAGGAAAACGGCTGCGGAAGGACTGGATCCAGTAACGGCCGGAGGGGTTTCCGGATATGGAGCCGGCCAGATCGGCAGAAGTAACCGCATAGATGCCGGATTCATGGATCAGAAGCAGATCAGCGCCTGCCTGCCCTTCCTGGCCGGACAGACGGGACGCGGGCAGCAGACGGCAGTATCCCGCCATCTGGAGAATGGCGGAACGGATTCTCTCCGTGCATTTTTCCGGCCCGGTAAAGGTACAGTCATAATAGGAGCTGTGGCTGTATTTCACATCATAGGGATTATAGGTGCTTTTCTTCCGGTACAGCCAGATAAAAAGAAATAGCAGAATTACCGCTGTCAGCATTTTTCATTTCTCCTCTTTCCACGTCAGTCATGATCTTCTCCGCCTTTGCGCAGCACGTATGAAAGGCGGGCCCTCTCCTACCGGTACAGGACATAATCCTGCATTTCCCGCAGAAACCCGGCCGCCTGAAGCGCTCCGCGGCAGCTTTCCGGATATTCTTTCATCACCATCCGCTTCAGGCCGGGATACAGCCTTCCGGCCGCAAACTGGCCTGCAAACAGAAAGATTCCTTCCTCCGCCGCATCCTCCTCCCAGACACGCAGGGAGCGGCCCTGCCGTTCCAGAAGCATCACAGGGCGGCCCGCCCGCAGAGCCACAAGGGTTCCCGGCACATTGGGGAAGCTGCGCCCGTCCCTGTGGGGAAGCGCTTTGCCCCAGACCTGTGCAGGGTCGGCGGCATTTACCCAGATGATCTGTTCCGAAGGCTCCTGCAGGGCGCGTATCGAACCGGCAAAGGCGGCCGCATCCATGAACTGCGCGCCGGACATGCCTTCCACGAAATAGCCCCTGCGGGCCTGTCCCGTATATTCCCGCAGGCTTAAGCTTCTGAGCACGTCCTTCCAGAGAACGTCCTTTCCCCAAAGTCCTGCCGCCGTTTCCCGGCACAAAATCACGCTCCGTTTGAATCCGCGTTCCAGCAACGTATCCATGGACGGGGACAGACAGGGACGGACCACATCCCATCTGCCTGCGTGCAGGGCTTTCACCCGTACGCCCACCCGCTGTCTGGCCGTCCGGCCCGCCGTTTTCTTTCGTTCCAGCCATTGCCGCACCGGAACGAAGCTGTCCGCACAGACCAGCCCCTTTTCCATCAGGGACATCAGCGTATCATAGGGAGATTCTCCGTCCAGCACGCCGTTTAACGCCTGCATGAAGCTGGCGCCCCGCTTCAGAAGAGCTTCATAGATCAGCCTTTCCTTCACGGAAAGGGTCTCCAAAACGCCGGAAAGATCCGCCTCCCAGTCGATCTCCTCCTGAAAATCAAAACGGAGTTCTCCGTTCCCGTCCATGTGCCAGAACAGTTCTCCTTCTGCCAGGTATCTGTCCAGCAGGTTTTCCCGGTAACCCGCTGCCCGGCGCGGCAGGACGATCCCTTCCCAGGCGGCAGCCGGAAGGGACAATCCGGCGTACAGGCGCAGGGCATTTTCCACCGCTTCCCCGGCGGGCAGACTGTTCTCCAGCCGTTTGGCCAGAAGCGCCGCATAGCATTCCGCAGGGCAGGTGGCAATTTCCTCCCGGCGGTTTTGAAGCGTTTTCCTGACGGCCCGCTGATAGAGCTGCGCATGAAAATACAGACACTTCTCCGGATCCGGCTCTGGCCCGTCCGCCCCGGCGGCGATGGTCTGACGCACCGCCTCCTTCCGGCCGGCCAGAAGCTCCAGAACCGTTTCCGCCCGTTCTTCGCTCAGCCCGTAACGCCGCGCCGTCTGTTCTGCACTGGCCGCTCCGCGGTAACGAAGCATCCGCCTCACGATGTGCGCAAGTTCCTCGTTTTTCCCTTCCTCCAGGGCAAGACGGTACTGCGTTTCCTGCTCGGCGGCGATCCACAGCCCCTGTTCCAGACAGACCACCCGTCCCTGCGCGGCCAGATTTTCCAGCCACTGCGCCGGGATATCCAGTTCTCCCGCCGCCAGATCCCCTTCGGCCATGAGCAGGGAGTGCAGCTGGTTTTCGTTTTCCGGAAGGCGGCTTCGCTCCTGTACGGAAAGCAGCTCCCGCTCTCCGGGGAGGAGACCGTCCGGGGAAACATTTCCCGAAAGCAGTTCCTTTTCCTCCCGTTTCAGGGCTTCCAGGGCCGACTGCCTGATCCCGTTCGTGGAAGGGGCATAATCATACATCACCGCAGCTTCCTGCGCCCAGCGCAGAGGAAGGGACATGGGCGACGGCACCTTTGTACCGATCTCCCGCACCGTCACCACGCCCGCCCGGATATCTTCCAGAAGTTCCTGAAGGCCCTTCACATCCCACAGATCTTCCATGCATTCCCGCATGGTCTCCCGCATCAGGGGATGCCGTGCTGTCCGGACGGCCTGATCCAGCATTTCCGCCCCTTTCAGCCGCTGCAGCCACAACGGCTGCCTGCCCTTTTTCCGCGCGCCCATCATCAGCGCCCTGCCGCTGTTGTAACGGAATGTCATATGGAAAAGAGAGGTCGCAGGCAGCATGGCGGCAAGCAGCTTTTCGCAGGAAGCAGGATCGATCTGAAAAAGAAGCCCTTCCGGAATCTCTCCCTTCTCCGCATACGCATACAGCAGGATTCCTTCCTCCTCGTCCACGCTGCCCACCGCGCTTTTCATCCGGCCCTCCGCCGCCCGCTGCAGAAGCAGGGACAGGGGCGCGTTGATCCTTCTTCCGAACACGGAATGGATCATGGCCTGCGCATTTCCGGAGCTGTCCCGGAAATGTTCCACAAGAATGGTCCTTTCATCGGGAAGGGCGCCCGTGGCCGCGATCTGCCGCTTCAGATAGCCCGCCGCCAGATCGGACGCCGCCTCAGACAGCCCAAGCTCCTTCAGCGCATCCGTCAGGCCCTTCTTCTGTGCCGCCGGCGCGTTTTCCTGACCATCCGGCGCGTCATCCTCCCTGGCCGCCCGGCTCAGATTCCCGAGCATCCGCCCAAAGGCTTCCCCTGTCCGCTTATCCCGTCCCCGGATCTCTCCCTTCCAGAAGGGAAGACGGGCTCCCTGTGCCTCCGAGCGCGTCACCACCACCCGATCCTTGTCAATGGAAACGATTTTCCAGCCGAAGGAGCCCAGAAGGAAGCGGTCTCCTGTTCTGGACTCGAAAACAAATTCTTCATCCACCTCTCCCAGCTTCACGCCTTCCTCGGTCTGCACCGCATACAGGCCCCGGTCCGGGATGGTGCCTCCCGCCGTCACCGCCAGCAGGCGGCTGTAGCCGTCTCCCTCCACCCGCTCATGGATGCGGTCGTACAGGATTCTGGGGCGGACGGGAATCTCCCGGTCATGCTCATAGTCTCCGGCGAGCATGGCACAGACGTCTTTCACGTCCTCCTTCGTCACGTTCCGAAAGGGCCAGGCGCGGGAAAGCATTTCCATCACCTCATCCAGCGTGTAGCTTCCTGCCGCCGCCATGGATACCAGATGCTGGGCAAGAACATCCAGACAGCCGGAGGGCGGCTTCACCCGTTCGATTCCTCCTTCTCTGGCCAGCTGCGCCGTCATGCCGCAGGTCACGCATTCCGCCGCCGTTCTGGGAAAGAGAATCATCTCGCTGACCCGGCCGGGATTGTGTCCCGCCCGGCCAAGCCGCTGCATGGTTCCGGAAATGGTACGGGGACAGCCCACCTGCAGTACCTGGTCGATCTGCCCCACATCAATGCCCAGCTCCATGGAGGAGGTGGCACAGAGAAGCCGCAGCCTGCCGGCGCGCAGATCCTCCTCCACCTCCTCCCGCTGCTCCTTTGACAGACTGCCGTGATGCACCCTGGCAAAATCCTTTCCGCCGAGCTGATTCACATAAAAGGCAAGCTTCTCCGCATATCTCCTGCCCTCCACAAAAGCGAGGGTGCTCCTGTTTTCCAGACAGTGCCGGTAAACCAGCTCTGCAAGCTCCTCCCACACCGGGTCTCTCTGTCGCCTGTCCGCGTCCGTAAAGGGACTTTCCACCACCAGCTTCACCTGCTTCTGCATGGGCGGCGCCGCGATTTCGGCTCCTTCCGGCGCAAGATAACGGGCCGCCTCCTCCAGCGGCTCAATGGTGGCGGACAGGCCGATCCGCTGAAGCGGCGCTCCGCAAAGCCTGTCAAGCCTTGCCAGGGAAAGCATCAGATGGGCGCCCCGTTTCGTGTCGATCACCGCATGCAGTTCATCCAGAATGACCGCCTTCGCCGTGCGAAGAAGCCCTCTGCCTCCCGCGGATGTGAGCATCAGATACAGCGATTCCGGCGTGGTGATGAGAATGTGGGGCGGACGTTTCAGCATCCGCTGCCGATCCTTCTGCGGCGTATCTCCCGTGCGCACGGCCACCCGGATCCGCTCCGTTCCTCCAAGCCCCGCAAGAGGCCGCTTCAGATTCTCCCGGATATCCGACGCCAGAGATTTCAGGGGTGATACATAGATCACATGCAGCTCATCGGACAGCGCATCCTCCTCCGCAAGACCCATGAGCCGGTCCAGAAAGACCAGAAAGGCCGCCAGCGTCTTTCCCGTTCCCGTAGGCGCGCTCACCAGCGTATGCCTGCCCGCTGCAATGAGCGGCCAGGCTTCCTTCTGCACCCTGGTAGGCTGCCCCATCTCCTGTAAAAACCACTGTCCGGTTTCCTCCCGGAATATCTCCCATCCTCTGCTTCTCTTCATTTCCATCATCCAAGCATTCTTAAAAGATTTCTGACCGCCGCCCGGTATTCGGAAAGGCTCTGCGCCTTGCGGATCTTCTTTCGTTCCGTCCCGCCCTCGGGGAACAGCCTTCCCAGATAGAACCACAGCTCCTTCAGCTTGAAAAGCACATCCCGCTCCCCGGAAAGCACCTCTCCATAATCCGCAGCAAGCCGGTCCAGAAAGTCTCCCAGCTCTTTTCCGGAAAGGGCTTCGCCGCCCTTAAGCTGCCGGATCAGGGACGGATCCGCCACCGCGCCCCTCCCCAGCATCACCCTGTCCACCTGGGGAAAACGCTCCTGAAAGCGGGCCACATCCTCCACTGTGAACAGATCTCCGTTATACACCACCGGAAAGGGACATCCGGACAAAGCCCGTTCAAAAGCATCCCAGTCCGGCCGGTTTGCATAATAATCCTCCCGCACCCGCGGATGAACGATCAGCTCCTTCAGCGGATAACGCCGGTACAGCTCCATGAGCGGAAGAAATTCCTCCGCTTCCTCCATCCCGAGCCGGGTTTTGATGGAAATTTCCATTCGGCTCTTCCCGTCTGCGGGAGCCGGGAAAGCGGAGAAAATTTCCTCCAGAAACGCCCCCAGCAGCTTCGGCTGACCCAGGAAACCGGCTCCCTTTCCCTTGGAAATCACCGTGCCGGAAGGGCAGCCCAGATTCAGATTCACCTCATGATAGCCGTATTCCAGAAGCTTCTCTGCCGCCCGGATGAAATCCTCTGCCCGGTTGGTGAGGATCTGGGGCACCAGAACCATTCCCTCATTGTTTTCCGGCAGGATATCCCTCACTTCCCTGGCATTGAATGTCTTCTTCGGCCGCGGGGCGAGAAAGGGGGAAAAATATTTGTCAAAGGCCGGAAACAGCGCATGCTGGGCGCGCCTGTAAATATAACCTGTAATCCCCTCCATCGGGGCGAGATAATACTGCATTCTTCCATCTCCCTGAATCAAAACTTTTTCCGGCAGCAGCTTTATCTGCCGGCTGATGAAAACCTTAACGGGAAATCACCCGGATTTCTTCCGTCCGTCCTTCACTGAGCGTAAAATGGTCAGCCACCCCTTCTGTGATCAGAATCTCTCCCTCTTCCGTCACCAGGATCATCTCAAAATCTCCGTTTTCCCTCCAGTATTCCTCCGCCTTCTGCGGCCCCATCACAAAAAGCGCCGTGGAAAGGGCGTCTCCCATCCGCCCCTGCGGACAGATGATCGTGACGGACAAAAGGCCGCTTTTCGCCGGATATCCGGTTTCCGGATCCAGAATGTGCCAGTAGACGTTTCCATCCTTGTCCTCAAAATAATTTTCATATCCCCCGGAGGTCACCACAGCCTGGTCGCTGACCCGAAGCACCCCCAGTGTGCCGTCCTCCCAGGGGCTTCGCAGGCCCACTCTCCAGTCGGTCCCGTCCGGCCTGCTTCCCACCGCCTGAATATTTCCTCCCAGGCTGAGGATGGCGCATTCGATCCCCCGGGCCCGGACCGCCTCCGCCGCAAGGTCGCCTGCATAGCCCTTTCCCACCGCGCCCAGGTCCAGTTCCATCCCTTCCGGCACCGTCAGAAGCGTTCCGTCCAGCGTGATTTTCTCATGGCCCACATCCTCCAGCAGCGCGTCGATTTCTTCCTGAGAAGGCACCTGTTTCGTGTCCGTGGTAAAGCCCCAGGCCCGCAGCACCGGGTAGATGGTGGGCTCCAGCGCTCCGTCCGTTTTCTCTGCCATCTCAAGCGCAAAGGAAACCAGCTCCGCCGTCTCTTCGCTGACGTTCACCGGTTCTCCCCCGCTGTGGTTGGCCTGATAGATCTCACTTTCCTCATCCGTCACGGACCACAGCGCTTCCACTTCCTCCACACGTGCACGCGCGTCCGCAAGGGCATCCTCCGCCTGCTCTCCATAGGCAGTGAAAGTCATATAGGTGTTCATGGCAAAAAAGCTGTTTTCCGCCTCCTGCGCCTCAAGATCTGTACGGCCGCAGCCGGAAAGCGCCGTAAGAAGAAGCAGAAGCACCGCCAGGAACTGCCGGGTTCTGCGACGCTTCCCGTTTTGCTTTTGATTTTGTAATCTTTTCATACGCATTCCATAAAAATAAATCCGTGGTAACAATCCTCAATGGATTCATTGTAACGGAAACGGTGACAAAACACAACCGCCATATCCGGCCAGCGGAATGATCCGTTTTTTTCTCCGCTCACCCGTTCAGCAGCCACTCCTTCAGCTCACGGTGCTCCCGTTCCGGCCTGCTTTCAAAGAGGTTGATGTACTCCCTTTCGCCGTACCGGTTCCGGAAGGCCGGATAGAGAAAGCCATATTCCGGCTGGCCCGGTTCGTATTCCCCGGAAAGAGGGCTGAGCATACAGATCATGTATTCATAGACCTCCTCCGAGCCCTCCAGCCATTCCCCGTCCGTACCCTTCACCGGCACATCATAGCGCCCGTGGAAGAAAAAGCAGGCGTAGGGATAACCGGGATGATATTTTTCTCCCAGCACCTCATAGAAAATATCCAGCAGCGCATCGTTCTTCAGTCCGGACTCCTTGATTCCGTCCAGAAGCTGCCAGACGCCCCCGGGCTTTCTGGCCGCTTCCGGAATCCGGTACTCCTTCAGCTGCTCATTCGTCCGCGAAATCAGGATTTCTTTGGCCAGGCCCAGATTTCTGGTCCGTTCGGCCGCAGACAGCCGCAGGAAATTCTTATTGAACGTGCCATCCACATAGCCTTCTTCGTCCAGGTAGGCTCCCGCGATCTGTCCGATGGAGGCGCGGGACGGCGTCATGCGTCTGGTCAGTTCCAGCATATCTTCTCTTCGTATCATAAGTTTAACCGGCAGAGCATACGCTCTGCCCTTCCTTTCCATTCTTTTTCAGAGAATCCCTGTCTTTCCCATTATACATGGAAAACCTGTTTTCATGGAAATATATTTTGATGAAAAATACTGGTGCCGCGTTTTTATCTACCGTATAATGAAAGCATGCACCAGCTTTATCATGAGAACAACGGTACCGTATGCCTGTACCGGGAAAAGGAGAAGGAGTATGGAAAGAAAACTGGAAGGGAAAGTTGCCATCATTACGGGAGCTTCCAAGGGAATCGGGGAAGGTATCGCAAAGATCTTCGTCCGCTACGGGGCAAAAGTGGTTCTTGCCGCACGCGGGGAAAAGGTGCTTGCGCTCGCTGAGGCACTTCGTTCAGAAGGGTATGAAGCCACCGGCGTTCAGACGGACGTATCCAACGAAGCGAGCGTGGAAAAGCTCGTACAGACCGCCGTTTCCACCTATGGGACGGTGGACATCCTGGTCAATAATGCGGGGATCTGCACGCTGGAGGATTTTGACGCGCCCTCCAACGCCATCCGGGACCGCCACATTGACATCAACATCAAAGGCGTGTGGAACGCAACCAAGGCTGTGCTTCCCATCATGAAGGCCAAAAAAGACGGCCGGATCGTGGTCATGAGCTCCGTTACCGGATATATGGTGGCCGATCCCGGAGAAGCGGCCTATGCCATGACCAAAGCCGCGCTGATCGGTTTCACCCGCGCCATGGCCAGGGAAACCGCCGATTTCAACATCCGTGTCAACGCGATCTGTCCAGGCTATGTGCGCACGCCTCTCGTGGAGGGGATGGCACAGCAGTCCGACCCGGAATGTCCGGAACGGGCCATTCAGGCCATTGCGGATGCGGTACCCTTAAAGCGGCTGGCAAGGCCGGAAGAAATCGGAGAGCTTGCCGCATTCCTGGCAAGCGATGAATCCAGCTACATCACGGGAACGCAGGTGGTCATCGACGGCGGAAGCACCCTGCCGGAAACCTCCTCCATGGGTCAGTGAGCAAAGAACCGGGAAGGCGCATTTTCCGCGTCCTCCCGGTTCTTTTTCAATCAGATCAGGGTTCTTCTCTCATCCTGCAGCAGAGTATTTCCGCTATGGTTTCCAGCTTCAGGGAAGCGGTGTTGAACATGTAGTCGTACCGGCTGCAGTCGTCCCACTCTCTGCCCGTATAATATTTGCAGTAGCTGCGTCTCTCCCTGTCGATGCGGCGCCGTTTTCTTGCCGCCTCGTCACCGGGAATATTTTCCATCCGCATCATGCGGCGGATACGCCATTCCTTTGGCGCATAGAGAAAAACGGCAAGAACATCCTCTCTTTCCCGGAGCGCATAATCCGCCAGGCGTCCGACAAATACACAGGGACCTTTTTCCGCCAGACTGCGGATGGTGTTTTCCTGGATGGTATACAGGGTTTTCTGATTGAAAACCGTATCCGCCTCCAGCGCCTCCCGCTCCTTTGAAGGAAGAAATTCGATCAGCCTGTTCGCCTGAAAATTATCCATCCGCTCGTCAGCCACCCGCAGAACGTTTTCCCGAATTCCCGTTCCTCTGGATATTTCAGACAGAATCTCATGGTTATACAGCGGAATTCCCAGCTTTTCGGAAAGAAGAAGGCCGAGCTCGCTGCCTCCTGCTCCGTACTGGCGGCTGATTGTTATGATGTGAATCTTCTTCTCCATTCAGCTCCCTTCCCGGCTCCGCCGTCTTCCCGTCACAAAATACTCCGCCGATTACTGCTTCGCGTCAAATACTCCCAGCATGCCAGCCTGCTCCACCCAGCTGCTGATCTCTTCCGCATCCGTGCTGTAACGGCCGATTTTCTTCATTCTCTCAAAATACACGGAACCGGAGAAGGTATACTTTCTGGAACGTCCCTCCTCGGTTTCCATTTCTTTTTTCACATAGGCGATGGCATCTCCGATCAGGGTGCTTTCCGGCAGGGTCAGAGGCTCCTTGCCTTCCGCGTACTGAACGGCGTTGTATCCGGCCAGAACGCCCGTCACAATCGCTTCCGTATGGCCAACCAGCAGGCCCGCCTTCTCTCCGGCGCAGAACAGATTGTCCACGCCCTCCACCTTCAGCGCGTTGCTTCTGGGTGCCATGGCGAAATAACGCATGGAATTTCCCTTACCGCCCGCATAAGGATCCTCGTAACGTGCGTTCTCAAATCCGGGGATCTGGTGCAGGGTCTCCAGGTTATAGAAAGGAGTCATCAGCTTTGCATGGCCCGTGTCCAGCAGAACGATATTGTCGCGGAACTGAGGCAGGGCATACTGCTGGCAGCATTTCAGACTCAGATGATCCTCTCTCAGCTCCTGAGGAATGGGATAGACTACGACGCCCTTTTCATCCAGCTCCTCCACGATCTCCGGAGCAAGGGATTCCTTCAGGATCTTGCAGGAACCGCTCATGGAGCCGATGCTTCCGTCCGCTTTCTTTCCCTGCATCTCTTCCACTCCGGCAAGTCCCGTGACCGACACACGGCCTCCGAAGCTGGGGCATCTCAGCACGCACATGGCACAGCCGTTTCCGTATTTCGTGCAGTTGTTCATCGGCCCTGCAGTTCCGGTGGTATCAATGAAAACATCGCCCTCGTACACGTTTCCGTCCGCATCCTCCACGCTTACGATCCTGCCGCCGTCTTTCTGAAGTTTCGTGATTCTGGCCTGCAGGCATACCTGAATGCCAAGGGAAAGAAGGTATCTGGTAACCGCACCGGAAATGGTGGCCACATCGTACAGATCCGCGTGCGCATGGCCGGGGAACTCGATATTTTTATGCCGGAGATTCTGTTCGATCACGCCAAACAGCTCGCCGCCGCCCATGGCGATCATCTCCTCCGTGGCGGTATACCTTCCATTATTTCTCATGATGCCGCCAACCAGACCGGTTCCAAGCAGCATATCGGTCCTTTCCAGAAGGGTAACCTCCGCCCCCAGCTTTCTCGCTTCAACGGCAGCCGCACAGCCGGACCAGCCGCCGCCTGCAATCACAACCTTTTTCATGACTGTAATCTCCTTTTTATCATTTTCAAATACGGTCCTTCTTCTCTCTTCTGTTACTTTTTCAGGAGACCGACCGTATTCCCATTTAAGACCACCATAATTTTTTTCTCTTCTTTTGTCAATACCCTGCTGGAACATTGGCGGAAATCTTTCTGTTTTTCGCCCTGATTATTGACTTTCCCTCTGTCCTATGCTACCTTTTACTTTAACGGAGCAGAGTATCAGCGGCACTGTTTGTTTCCGGGTGTTCTGCGCCATATCCTACATAGAAAAGGGGTTCTCTCATGGTTACTCTGTCTCTTGAGCACTATATTTTCATCTTTATGACCATTCTCATTCTGGTGTTTCTCATTTTTAAAAAGGAAATCGTCATTCCCTGCGTGGTCGGTATCCTGCTGATCGGTTTTGCCTACACGGGAAACGTGGTGTCGTCTGTTCAGATTCTGAACAACGCCATCATCGCTTCCAACGGTGAGCTGTTCGGCATCATGCTGGTCATCGCCCTGGTCACCGCCCTGTCCAAGGCCATGCATACCGTGGGCATCGACGAACTCATGATCCGTCCCGTCAGGAAAATCATCCGAAAGCCTTCCGGCGCGTTCTGGGGAATCGGCCTGTGCATGCTCATCGTCTCCTGGCTCATCTGGCCCTCTCCCGCAGTGGTGCTCATCGGCGCCCTTCTTCTGCCCGTCGCCGGACGCGTAGGCCTTCCCGCCATCTGGGCTGCCGTAGCGATGAACATCTTCGGGCACGGCATGGGGCTTTCTTCCGATTTCTTCATTCAGGGCGCGCCGGCCATCACAGCGGCGAGCGCGGAGCTTCCGGTGCCCTCCGTCATCTCCGCCTCCGTTCCGCTCTGGCTGGTCATGTCCATCACCGTTGCCGCCGTCTCTTTTTTCATGATGAAGCGGGAAATGAAGAAGAACCTTTTAAAGGGCGAACAGGAAATCACCGTCGACTACGCGGCTTCTGAAATCAAACGTCCCGTTCTTTCCCGGATCCTGGCCGTTGTGGTCACCGCCACCTTTGCCGCCATCATCATTGCCATGGTGACGCTGGATATCCAGGGCGGAGACGCCACGGCTCTGGTTGCAGGCGCTGCTCTGATTCTGACCTGCATCATCACCATCGCCGACTCCGGCTTCCAGGCGGCTCTGAGCGATACGGTTGATTATATCAAGGAAGGCTTTGTCTTTTCCGTCCGCATCTTCGCGCCTGTTCTGGTCATCGCCGCGTTCTTCTTCCTGGGAAGCGAGGATTATGCGGTTGCGATTCTGGGAGAAGGCGCTCCCGCCATCCTGAATGACATCAGTTACTTTATCTCCGCCCATGTACCGGTCAACAATGTTTTCTGCATCATCATCGAAATTCTGGTAGGCGTTATCACCGGACTGGACGGTTCCGGCTTTTCCGGCCTTCCTCTGGTCGGCTCCATCGCCGGTACCTTCTCCGCCACGACCGGGTTTGATACCGCAGCACTGGCTGCTCTCGGCCAGATCACAACCGTCTGGGTGGGCGGCGGAACCGTCATTCCCTGGGGCGTGGTTCCCGTGGCCGCCATCTGCGGCATCTCCCCTGCGGAGCTTGCCCGTAAGAACCTGATTCCGGTCATTGCCGGCATCATCGCCATGGGGCTTGCAGCTCTGTTTCTTGTCTAGGAAGACCGGGCCGGAAGGGAAATACTGACCTTCAGGCCACGCGGGGGACTGTCGGCAAAACAGATGGTTCCCCGATGGGCCCTGACAATCTGCATCACCAGCTTCAGGCCCAGGCCATGCTCCGCTCTTTCATCGTTCTCCTGCGTGCTGGCGATATCATTCCCCCGATTCAGCGCGTTCAGGAATTCCGGAGCAATCCCCATCCCGTCATCTGAAACCGTACACAGACAGCGTCCGTTTTCTTCACCGACAGAAAGCACAATCCTGCATCCCTGGGGATTATGGGTGATGCTGTTGCGGATCAGGTTATCCAGCATACGCCGCAGGAGCCCATCATCCCCCAAAAGGTGAATGGGCCGACCCGGATGCATTTCAGTAAATATGAGCTCATAGCGGCTTTCCAGCCCGCCGTTCAGGACTTCGCTGACTGCCTGCCGGCTGATCTCCACCCAGTCCACGTCTTTGAAGCGGATGGGCTGGAGCGCGTATTCCAGTCTGGTAGTCAGATTCAGCTCATCGATCAATCGTCTCATCTTCTCGCCTTCCCGGCGGATAATGCCTGCCTGTTTTCTGGCCTCCTGCGGAAGGACGCGGTCATTTTCCAGCTCGCTGGCATATCCCAGAACCATCGAAAGCGGTGTGCGGATATCATGGGAAACGCCGCGAATCCATTCCGCTCTTGTGTTATCCTTTTTCCTCATATAATCCGCAGCCCGGTTCAATCCGGCATTGATCTCAGCCAGCTCTCCCTGTTCATTCAGATGCAGCACCCTGCCGTGGCTTAAATTCTGAATACCCTCCAGGATCGGAGTCATGGCCCGTTCCACCCTGTGGGTATTCCGCAGAACCAGGAAAACAATGAGCAGCAGATTACCGATAAAGACTCCCCCAATCCCGGCGAACATAACACCCATATAGGGCCATTCCAGAGAAAAATAATATTTCACCAGCGTTCGGGGCTGGAAGCCTGCAACCATGAGGCAGCCGTCCTCACGCGTCCATATTTTTACCGGGTAGTCCTCCAGATACCAGCGGCTGAAAGATGCAACCTCCGCACACGTATAGGACCTCGGCAGGTTTTCCGGAAGATCCTGCTGCCATACCACATCGCCATCCTCATTCAGCAGCATCGCCCAGGCAGCTTCCTTTCGCAGCATGGATATGGCGGCCTCATCTGCCCCCCAGCTCCCATCCTGCAAAACAACGTGATCAGAAAACTCCCCGATGGAAAAAGAGCTGTCCGAACCGCTCATGCTTCCCGCGATCATAATGGCAGAGAACAATGCAATATTGACGGCAAAAAACAGAATCATGGTTCCGACCATGGAAAAAACGTACCGCCGGAAGAAACGCTGCACCGTATTCATGGCTGCACCTCCTTGAGATTGAGGCGGTAACCAAGCCCCTTTACGGTAATGAGGGAAACCGGCTTCGAAGGATTTTCTTCGATTTTTTCCCGCAGATGCCGGATGTGAGTGGAAAGCGTGCTTTCATATCCCTGCCAGAACTCTCCGCATATCGTCTCGCACAGAATGCCTGTGGTAACGATCCGTCCCGCGTTTTGATACAGCTTTTCAAACAGCTGCAGCTCTTTGGCGGTCAACGTCTGCTTTTCTCCGTTTTTCCACACCTCGGCATTGGCCATATCCACAGTGGCTCCGGCCAGTTCGACCAGCCCGTTCTGTTCGGGGTAGGCGCGGCTTAGGATCGCGCCGGCCCGAAGCAGCAGTTCTCTTGGCAGGAACGGTTTGGGAAGATAATCGTCCGCGCCGATTTCCAGCCCCTCGATGCGGTCTTCCGCTTCCCCTCGCGCCGTCAGCATCAGAACGGGCACACGGCTTGTCCGGCGCATCTCCTTCAGGACTGAAAAACCATCCATTCCCGGCATCATGACATCCAGTACGATCAGGTCCGGCTGATTCTCCTTCCACGCCCGCAGCGCCTCCGGGCCGGACGAAGCGGTCAGAAGCTTCGTATATCCCGCCCGCCGGAAAATGGAGAGCAACATCTCCAGTAAATCGCGGTCGTCATCGACCAGCAGTATTTTGTGATTCGTCATAGCCAAATCCTTTCACCACCTTTATCTTTATTATATCTCAAAGGAAACCGACTGCCTATTCCGTGTCTGAAATCTCAGAGATAATTCAAGGTTGGCTCAGCGTTATCTTAAGGTCAGGGTGATATGCTTACACCATCACGAAAGGAGGCATTCACTCATGAACAGTTATGTTATCGAAACCCGCGGCCTTACCAAAAAATACGGAGAAGTAAACAGCGTATCCAACCTGTCCATCCATGTAAAAAAAGGGCGCATCTACGGCCTGCTGGGCCGTAACGGTGCCGGCAAAACCACCACCATGCGGATGCTGCTGGGCCTTACGGCTCCTTCTTCCGGTGAAGTGAAGATTTGGGGCAGGCCGCTCCGCGGAAATGAAAGGAACATCCTGCCCCGCATCGGCTCTCTGATCGAATCGCCGGGTTTCTATCCGAATCTGACAGGAACGGAAAACCTTCGGATTTTTGCCGACCTGAGGGGTTTAAAAAGCCCCAGATTTATCAAAGACGCTCTGGAAGTCGTCAATCTGCCATACAGGGACAAAAAACTCTTTTCCCAATATTCCCTGGGCATGAAGCAGCGCCTTGCCATTGCTCTTGCTGTGATGCACAACCCGGAGCTTTTGATTCTGGATGAGCCGATCAACGGTCTTGATCCCATCGGCATCGCTGAGATGCGCGGCTTTATCCGGGAGCTGTGCGATTCCACCGGAAAAACCATTCTGATCTCCAGCCACATTCTGTCGGAGATAGCCCTGCTTGCCGACGACATCGGGATCATCGATCACGGCATTTTGCTGGAAGAAGAAAGCCTTGAGGAACTGGAAGCGAAGAATGGAAAGTATTTCCGCTTTACCGTTTCCAATGCGCCGACGGCAGCCAGACTGCTTGAAAGCAGGCTGGGCGTTCAGAACATCCAGGTGGATAATGCCAACGGGCTGACGGTCCGCAGCCCGCACCTGGACGCCGGAGAAGCGGTCCGGCTGTTTGTGGAGGCAGGGCTGTCCGTGTCTGACGCACATCTGTATGAAGATACTCTGGAGGATTATTTCAAACAGGTCACGGGAGGTGAGGGAATTGCTTAAGCTTTTACACTGTGAATTTGCCAAGCTGAAACGCAGGCCCCTGTTCTTCGCCGCGGTGGCCATTTCGGCCCTGCTCCCGCTGGGATGCGCGCTTTTTCTGCCGGAAATGCGGGAGTTCTCAGACGGTGCGGAAGCGGTGGACCGCCTGATGTCCGCCCTGTTTCAGCTGAGCGCGTACCTGCTTCTCATGCCCGCCGTGATAGTGCTCGCATCCAATCTGCTTTTTGAGGAACAGGACAATGATACCCTGAAGAATCTGATGACCGTCCCCGTGGGCAAGCCGGCCCTGGCCCTTGCAAAGATGGCTCTGCTGTTTCTTTTTTCCATCGCGTTTATGGCTGTCGGCGGCCTGGTCAATCTGGCCATCGTGCTGGCCTACGGGCTGGAGCCGACAGGCTTCTGGAAACTGTTCTGCGTGGGAATCGGCCAGGGGATCATGATGTGGGCCGGGGCGCTTCCATGCGTTCTTCTGGTGGTGCTTCTGAACCGCAGTTACATTATTTCTGTAATCATCACCTTTTTCTATACGACGGTCAACTATATTTTCAGTACCAACGACTTTTTTCTCATGCAGCCGTTTGGATTCAATCCGGGGACACTGCTGCCCGGGCCGCTGACCTTCCGCTGGTTCTTCCAGTACCTTGATACCTCAGACTCCGGCGCGCAGATGACGGAGCTGCTGGAACGGATCAGCCCCTATTTTGTGACGACTCCCCAGGCATTTCTGGTTGTTATCCTGGAGTCGGCGGTGTTTCTGACTTTAATCTCACTGGTCTATAAACGCCAGAGCTGTTAGGAGGTGTAAGCTATGTGGAGTATTCTGAAAGGGGAATGGCGCAAGTTACGGCGCTGCCAGATTCTGCTGGTCGGCATCGTTGCTCTGGCGCTCTGCCCCGTAGTACAATATGGCAGCCAGCTGATCGTCAATCCGGAAATCCGTGATCCCAACTACAATTTTGTCAGCCTGTTTTCCAGCGTAATCTGGGGAAATACGCAGATTTTCCTGCCGCTCTCTCTTGTCATGATCGGCGGCTGGATGATTGACCGCGAACACACGAACGACACCATGAAAAACCTGCTGACGGTTCCGGTCTCCTACCCCGGACTGCTGGGAGGAAAGCTGATCGTCACCATCTGGCTGTCCCTGATGTTTGGAGCCTACAGCGTGGCCGTCACGGTTCTGACAGGCACGATTGCCGGCCTGGACGGTCTTTCCGCCGCCGTCCTGTTACGGCAGGGCGTGCAGGTGGTTGCGGCCGCTTTCAATACCTGCCTGGTCTGCATGCCGATGATTCTGATTTTCGGCCAGCTGCGGGGCGCTTATCTTGGCGGTTCCCTTCTGACATTTTTCCTGGGGTACTGCATTCTGTTTTTCAAGAACGGCTTCCTTCTGTCCGCATATCCGTTTTCCGCGGCGCTGATCCTCGCCGGATTTGATATGCAGGATTATAACGGCGCCACGCAGGCCCCAAGCACCTTACTGTCGCTTGCAGGCATCGCGGCGGTTCTTATTCTGACAACGGCGGTTCTGCTGCTTTCGCATCCCGCCAGCAGGACGGGAAAAATCAAAAAGAAAAAAGGAAGGAAAGGGCGCGGCAGACGGCGCGCTTAGAAAGGACCGGAAAGGACAATTCAATCATGAAGAAAAGCAATAGGAAAAACAATTCAGTAGGAAAAAGATTCTTTTTTATCGCTGCGCTGCTCTGCGCCTGCAGCTTATCCGGATGCTCAACGGCCATCCAGTCTCTGGCGGACGGGACAGACGCCATTTTGAACGGGCTGGCAGGCGGCACCGACATTGTGCTGAACGGGCTGGCGGACGGCACCGGTCAGATGCTTGATTCCTTAACAAAAGTGGACGACGGCCGGCTGAAAGACCGTCTTCTGGAAGCCTATGGGACGCTCCTGGATGAAGCGGGTTCCACCGTGCTGACGCCGGAAAGCAGATTGAAAGGCCGCCTGAAAAAAGGCGGGGATGATTATACGGGTTCCTATGAAGCGGACTATTCTGACTTTACGGGAACAGAGCTTCTGTTCGGCGGCACCACTCTGGAACGCGAAGGCGGCAGCACCCTGAGCATCAGGTGCACGCTTTCTCTTGAAAACGGCAGCGCCGCAGTTTTTCTCCGCTCCGGCTCAGATGATCCCGTGGTTCTTCTCTCTGAAAGCGGCGCTTACACCGGCACTGTGGAAGCGGACGGCGCAAGCACCTATATCGGCGTATGGGGCGATCATGCGGACGGGAGCGTATCCATTGAGATCGAATGACCGCCATATCAGTTTCTCCATACGGCAGATGAACAGCAGGCCCGGAAGGATGGGGCATTTTCTATGCCCTGTCCTGCTGCCGGGAAAAGGAGAAGCAGCTTACCGTGTTTTCCTCTCAGTTCGGACTGTCCGATTATTATGGCAGGAATATTTCTTTACCTGTCTCCGCGTTAATTAAAATTACCGATTTGCCGGTATCATTTTCCACCGCTTCAAAATACCATACCGGTTCCGTCTCATAGTTCTGCGCCTCATCCAGATATACCCTCTCATAAAATTTTGCTCTTGTTACTTCACAGCCGGCGTCATCTGAAGTATTCTCAAATTTTCCCTCAATTACAGCGGCAATATCCTCAAAGGGCTTCAGTGAAACCTGCTCTTCTTCCCTGCTGAATGCGTAGACATTATTTATGTTTAAAAATTCAACTCCTCTGGCAGAACACACCGCCTGAACAGGAGCATTATCCGGAGTATCATATGCCATGATTCCGGCAATGCTCATCAGATCATGAAAAATCGGAATACCTTCATTTTGCTGGTAAGCATAAATAAAATATGCATCATCTTCCTGGCTCCAGTTTTCTTTTTGCTGGTCTTCTTCCAGATAATTTTCCTGTATATACTCTTCTTCCAGAGTCTTCATCGTCTGAAAATTCAAAGGATAAAAACCAAATACAAAATCTTCAGGATGGTATCCCAATTCTTCCATCGTATTTTTTATTTCCGTAATACATTCTTCGCCGCTTTTAAAAGAAACCTTATCCTCTTCAAGCACTGCCTGATTGTTCGAATCCTGCACGCCGATATTCATGTAATATTGGGAATTGCTGCTTCCATAGCTAATCCCTTCACCTAATCCAAGACTTTCGCCATCCGCAAACAGATAATAATCATACGGGACTCTTCCTTCATCTGCCGGAATTTCCGGTTTTTCAATCACTTCTTTTCCTTCTCCGAACATCGCCCATGCTTTCTCCTTATCACAGCAATACAGGCCCTCTACAGAAGCGACATGAATCTCCTGTTTCATATTTTCCGGAATCTCCAGCTGACAGTTAAACTTCACCTTTCCTGAATCAGAGGTTTTTTCATATTTTTCCGGAAAAGCATATTCCGTATTTTCCATTGAAGCTGTTTCTTCCGTCTCTTCTTTACCGGCATTTCCAACGCTCTTACCGCTGCATCCGGCGCAGATCGTACATACGCATAAAACCAGGTAAAACCATTTCATTTTTTTCATTTCGATTTTACTCCTTTTTCTTTGGTTTTCCCGGACTATAGCACATGCACGCACAGTTTTTATGAAATTGTAAAAATCAGACCATACTTTTGTCAAAAACAGACCTTTTATAACGCCTCTTACTTTTTGATATGCGACAGATACAAAAGTACATGAACATAAAATCTGTTTTCTGTATGTTCTATTTTTATTTCTCCTCCATTTGCCGCAACAACCCTTTTTACATTTTCCAATCCTATACCATGTATCGCAGGATCCTTCTGGGTCGTCTGCAGCGTATCCTTCTTTTCTATGATTTTTCCTGAATAACTGTTTTCAATAAAGATAAATAAAACCTCCTGTTTTACCCGAAGCTTTATTGCAAGTTTCTTTTCCTCTGATTTACCTGCTTCTCTTACCGCATTATCTACCAGATTTCCCAGAATCACACAGATGTCAAAATGATTCAGACTCATGCTTTCCGGAATATTAATCTGCACATCTACCTGCTTCAAAACCGCATTCGCCTTCTGAAGCATATAATTCAATACTCCATCTATGTCCGGGTTTCCGGTTGACGCATATTCCCTGGGATTCAACATAAATTCCTGCATCTTATTCAGATAAGCTGCCATCTCGTCATTGCTGCCTTTTCTGGCCAATGCAGACAGTTCAATAATATGATGCTTAATGTCATGCCTCAGCGCCCTGATACGTTCTTCCGACTCCCTGGCTATGTCCAGTTGATAGGAATATATCTTCACCATCTGCTTAAATACCTGTTCATTCATGCGGGAAGAATAAAATTTCATCAATGAATGGTACAAATAAAAAATAAGAATATTAATGACAAGAAGTGTTAAGGCGGCAAAAATAACAACCTCTTTCATTGCATATGCTGTAATTACCAGATAATATATGTATATGATACTGATAACGGGAACCAGCAAAAGAGCGGCCATGTTTGACAACGGCAAATCTGTTTCCTTTTCGGCCCCCGCTGTCCTTTCCAGAATGATCGCAATAAAGAGCAGAATTAAGCTTGTAATGCACTCATAAATCTGATTTACGGATTCGCCTGCCGCATACGTTGTCAGGGACAGAATAACAACGCTGTCCACCAGAGCATTTATCACATAAATAATGAAAACAGCCAGGCATTTTTTTGTCCATCTCAGCTGATATGGCAAAAAAATTATAAAAAGGCTCGCCACATTTGATATGATATTCAGAGCCGGAGTAGAAAATCTCAGGCTTACCATACCCGTCCATCCCCAGCCAATGAGGTATAATATAAACACATATTTCCATTTACAGGTCTCTTCAGGAGCAAAAATACGTACAAAATGCTTCAATGCATAAAAACGCAATGCGTTTGCTGACAACGCAATTATGCAATTATATGTTTCCAAACTCATCTGCTGCACTCTCTAATATCTTTCTGCGCACGTCTGCACGGTTGGCTTTACTGATATTTAATATGTCTCCATTATTCATTTTTACCCATTCATAGGTAAATTCTTTCACATAATTTCGATTAATCAAATATGATTTATGGATTTTCAAAAAATTTCCCGGCGTCCTTTTCTCAATCTCGCTTAATTTTCCATAAAATGTTTTTATCTCCTTCTTCAGTACAATATTTATCTTTCTTCCTTCGCTCTGAAAATATAGAATATCATTATACGCAATGCGAAATCTGTCATTATAATTTTGAAACTCAAAGCTCGAATTATTTTTCCCCGCAGCCCGATAAATATTATCCAGCACATGATACACTTTTTCCTGCTCTAGAGGCTTTATCAGGAAATCAAAAGGGTGATTTTGAAACAGCTGCAAGGCATAATGCTCTTTTGAAGATATGTATACCAGAAAAATAGTATCATCCTCCATAATCTCCCTTATATATTTTCCCACCGAAACCCCATCCATTCCCGGCAATTCTATATCCAGAAAAAGAATATCTGTTCTTTCCCTTTTTAAATAATCCAACAAAGTATCTCCTGAATAAAAGACCTCAGCGGTGAGAAAAACCCTCTTTTCTTTCGCATATTTTAAAAGCAAATTCTCCAGGTCCGAACAGGTAGCCTTTTCATCATCACAAATTATTGCTTTCATAAATTTTCACTCCGCCTCCACTTAAGCATCATACTCTTTCAGGTACATTCATACAAGTCCATTTCCGGCTTATGCATCTGAATTGGCGGGTGAAAATATTCTTTGGCCTTTGTTTCCCGATCTGTCCGGTACAGTAGTTTCCTGTCCATGCAGCTGTGAGCGGTTTTCTAAGAAAATATATAAAAACCGCCAGTCATCTGATTGGCGGCCCGATCATACTCTATATGCTAAATGCCAAAACCAAAGAGTTATTGATGAGTGTTCTCTTGTTAACTGTCTGAATATTTCATGACAGTTTAGCCACCCACGCCAGAACTGAATGGTCATAAATTTTTGTTTTTTCATTTCTCCATGTATCTGATAATTTTTGAACAGAAAATGCGTTACCAAAATTCCATAAGCCATCCATACAGTATTTGGTCGCTAACTGCTTTATTCCAGCGGCAAAAATATCGTCATAACACTCAAATTTTGAAATATGAAACAGAAGTCTGTAAAGGATATTTATATCTATGCTGGAAAAATCTCTTAACTTAACTCCTGCATACTGAATTATCACATCATCACTATATAACCAATTCAAATACTTCTCCTGAATACTTTTATTTATTTGCCTGGAAAGATTTGCAAATAATTCAATTAAGTATACCGAATTCAAACCAATATAGCTTCCATGAATTTGACAGCCAACTAATTTTTCAGAAATGGTATTTGTACTATATGGATCATAGGCTTTCCCTTTGAATGCCTCATTTAAAATATCTAACCACTTTTCACAATTCTTTAAATAAGCTTTATCTTCCGATGTAAAATTTGACAGCTTAGAAATAACAAATATGGGCTGTGCTGCACGATACCACTTGTTCTTTTCATAGCCATCCGGCCAAGCTATTTCATTATTCAAGATTTCTTCCATGTAAAGGCAAAGATTGTCCACAAGCCCATTGCCTCTTCTCAATCCAAGAATATTCATCGATTCAATTGCTTTTTCTGTTGTACCATACTTTTGTTTTATTTTTGAATTTTGAGAATGAAAACGTCCATATCCTCCATCAGCATTCTGGTTGTCTCTTAGCATTTGTACCCATTTGCTGGTGTAAAAATTATCAAAGCACTCCTGACTTATATCTTCGTTTAACAAAAGTGCAAGCCTGTACTTGATTACCGGTGAAGTTGTATTATTAAACAAATCTTTCTGTATTTTTGATAGCATAATGTTATCTTTTTTACGTTTTTACTCCAATAAAGTTATAAGAATGCCGGAAAAAACTGTGATATATATCCCGTGATACGGTTGCCTGCTATTTCTCACCATAGAAACCTTCCGAACTGTATTCTGCCCATTTTAAGTACATTTCCTGGTAATTTTGTTTTATGAACCCCTGTATAATATGAATTTCCCTGTCTTTCAGGATACCTCTGTTCTGCAAAATCGTATCCCCATTTTCCTGAACAAAAAACTTTGCCGATCCTGCCTCTGTCAGTCTTCTGTCACTCGCATGAACATGCATACATTCAATTACGCAATGAGATGTGAAATATAAATAGTATCCGGCAATTTTGAACTCATAATATTTCGGCATCACATCTCCTCCATAAATTTTCTGTTCTTTTTCAAATAATCCTTCACTATACTTATTTCTATATCATCCATGCTTGTTTCCAGCACTTCACCGTTTTTTGAAAAAACCGCTGCTCTATCAGGACGGTTTAAATTGAGGACACGAAAATTTTCCTGATTACGGGTAAAAGCATATCCATTTACAATCATATCAGCTTCATCAGCTACTTTTATTATATTCGTCATCGGCTATTCTCACTTTCTTAATTGGAGCCAGAAAAACACTGGAATCAAAATACAAATTTTTTAAAACAGGTACCAGATCAATATACTCTTCTTCCTCCTGATCATTATGTGCGTACTTTGCCATTACAACGAGATAACCATGATCCCATTCTTTTACTTCCGTATATCTTTCAAGAGAATATGGCGCCTTAAATCGAATCACATGATTACGAAATCGGAAAACAGTATAATCTTTTTCACAGCTCAATGTTGCTTCGTCTTTTTCAATCATATATTCACCGTATTATTTATTCTCTACCATATATCTGTTAATATTGCAAGAGTGGACTTTTATACTATAATAAAAGTCCACTCCTAATTATCATTTGAAATGATTCAATATTTTATTTAGAACTTACCAGCGTTTGCAGCTTCTTCGATGGAAACGGCAACAGCAACGGTCATACCCACCATCGGGTTATTGCCTGCGCCAATTAATCCCATCATTTCTACGTGCGCGGGAACGGAGGAAGAACCTGCGAACTGCGCATCGGAATGCATACGGCCCATGGTATCGGTCATGCCGTAGGAAGCAGGACCTGCAGCCATGTTATCGGGATGAAGGGTACGGCCGGTGCCGCCGCCGGATGCAACGGAGAAGTACTTCTTGCCCTGCTCCAGGCGCTCCTTCTTGTAGGTACCTGCAACGGGATGCTGGAATCTGGTCGGGTTGGTGGAGTTTCCGGTGATGGAAACGTCAACGTTCTCCTTGTGCATGATAGCAACGCCTTCGCAGACATCGTTTGCGCCGTAGCAGTTAACCTTTGCGCGGAGTCCATCGGAATAGGACTTACGGAATACTTCCTTAACGGTGTTGGTATAAGGATCATATTCGGTCTCAACAAAGGTGAAGCCGTTGATTCTGGAGATGATCTGAGCAGCGTCCTTTCCAAGACCGTTCAGGATAACTCTCAGGGGTTTCTTACGAACCTTGTTTGCCTTCTCAGCGATTCCGATAGCGCCTTCCGCAGCAGCAAAGGACTCATGTCCTGCCAGGAAGCAGAAGCACTCGGTATCCTCTTCCAGAAGCATCTTGCCCAGGTTTCCATGTCCAAGACCTACCTTACGGGTGTCAGCAACGGAACCGGGAATACAGAAAGCCTGAAGGCCTTCTCCGATCGCTGCAGCAGCCTCAGAAGCCTTTCTGCAGCCCTTCTTGATGGCGATTGCAGCGCCAACAATATATGCCCAGCAAGCATTTTCAAAGCAGATGGGCTGAATCTTTTTCACCTGATCATACACGTCAAGGCCGGCATCCTTCGTGATCTTCTCTGCCTCTTCCAGAGAAGCAATGCCATAGCTGTTCAGTACGGCATTGATTTTATCAATACGTCTCTCATAGGATTCAAATAAAGCCATTTTCGCTACCTCCTCTTATTCCTGTCTGGGATCAATGATCTTGACTGCATCTTCAACACGTCCATACTGGCCTTTTGCCTTCTCATATGCCGTGTTGGGATCGTCGCCCTTCTTGATGAAGTCAGTCATCTTTCCAAGGCTTACATACTGGTAGCCGATAATCTGGTTGTCCTCGTCAAGAGCGATTCCCGTTACATAGCCTTCGGCCATTTCCAGATAACGGGGACCCTTCTTCAGAGTTCCGTACATGGTACCAACCTGGCTTCTGAGTCCCTTTCCAAGGTCCTCAAGACCGGCACCGATGGGAAGTCCGTCCTCAGAGAACGCGCTCTGAGTTCTGCCGTAAGCGATCTGAAGGAACAGCTCTCTCATGGCGGTGTTGATCGCGTCGCATACAAGGTCTGTATTTAAAGCTTCCAGAACCGTTCTTCCCGGAAGGATCTCAGCTGCCATAGCTGCGGAGTGGGTCATGCCGGAGCATCCGATGGTCTCTACCAGAGCCTCCTGGATGATACCCTCTTTTACATTCAGAGTCAGCTTGCAGGCGCCCTGCTGAGGAGCACACCAGCCAACACCATGGGTAAGACCGGAAATGTCCTTGATTTCTTTGGACTTTACCCATTTCGCTTCTTCAGGGATCGGAGCACAGCCATGAGCAACGCCCTGTGCCACGGGACACATTTCTTCAACTTCTTTTGAATAGATCATGTGAAAACTCCTTTCGATATGTAGATTGTTTCAGCGGGCGGGGATATTGCCGGATATCTCCGCCGACGGAACCTGATGCCGGCTGATGGCCGCAAAAGGCCCGTCCCCAATCGTTCGTTCTATTTTCTCACATTTCTGTATAAAAATCCAGCCCTTTTGAAAAAAATTGTCAAAAGGTCGTTACAATTCACAGCCGATTCAGAATGGACAACACGCGCGTCGTGCCTGCACGTAAGCACGTGTTATCCATTCTGAATCTGGACTGCAAAGCAGTCACCCCACCCTCATGAGCAGCCTTAGCGCCGTAAGGCGCGGGACTGGAGCCTCGAAGAGGCGACGGGTGCGAATGAGGGTGGGGTGCTGTGACTCATAACAAAAGCTTAGGTCAGCATCATCCGGTCGTACAACGACCAGTCCACGTTTTTGTCAGGTTAACATCATCCGGTCGTACAACGACCTGTCCACGTTTTTGTCAGGTTAACATCATCCGGTCGTTGGCGAATTCGCCGCCGCTGGCCTGTTCGAATTTCTGGAGAAGATCGGAAACCTTCAGTTTCTTCTTTTCCTCTCCTTCCACATCATAGATGATTTTTCCTTCATGCATCATGATCAGACGATTGCCGTGGGCAATGGCGTCCTTCATATTATGGGTAATCATCAGGGTGGTAAGATGCTCCTCATCCACGATGCGCTGCGTTACTTCCAGCACCTTGGCAGCGGTTTTGGGATCCAGCGCGGCAGTGTGCTCGTCCAGAAGAAGGAGCCTCGGCTTTTTCAGGGTGGCCATGAGCAGCGTCAGGGCCTGGCGCTGGCCGCCGGAAAGAAGCCCCACCTTGCTGGTCATGCGGAATTCCAGACCGAGGCCGAGAATTTTCAGCTTTTCCTGATACATCTGGCGTTCCTTCTGCGTGATGCCGGGCACCAGCGTTCTCCTGCTTCCCCGCCGGGCCGCGAGAGCAAGGTTTTCCTCGATCTGCATATTTGCCGCCGTTCCGGTCATGGGATCCTGAAATACTCTGCCCAGATATTTGGCGCGCTTATATTCCGGAAGCTTTGTAACATCGATGTTGTCGATGGTAATTGTCCCCTCATCCACGGGAAAGACGCCGGCCACCGCATTCAGCATAGTGGATTTTCCTGCCCCGTTACCGCCGATGACGGTAACAAAATCTCCCTCCTTCAATTTCAGGTTGAGACCGTCCAGAGCTGTTTTTTCATTGACGGTGCCCGCATTGAAGGTCTTACGGATTCCTTTCAGTTCAAGCACGGGGCTCACCTCCTTTTTTCGCAGGCTTTACAGGCTTTGCAAAATACTTTTCCCGGATGTGGGGAATCGCCAGGAACACTGCGACCACCAGAGCGGAAAGCAGCTTCAGATCATTGGCGTTTAAGCCCAGCCAGAGCACAACCTGGAGCACCAGATAATAAATGATGGCGCCGAAGGCGACCGTTGCAAGCGTAAAGGCAAAATTTCCGCGTACCCGTCGGAAGATCACCTCACCGATGATGACGGCTGCGAGACCGATGACGATAGCGCCGCGTCCCATATTCACGTCGGCAAATCCCTGATACTGCGCCAGAAGTCCGCCGGAAAAAGCCACGATTCCATTGGAAACCATCAGGCCGAGCAGCTTACAGAAATCCGTATTGATGCCCTGTGCCCGGGACATGTTGGGATTGGAGCCCGTCGCACGGATGGAGCAGCCCAGCGCCGTACCAAAAAACCAGTAAAGTACGGCGATCAGGATGACAATAATGATCAGACAGATCAGAAGCGTATTTTCATAAAAGGGAACATCCTTTACATTTCTCAGGGAAATGAGCAGATCGTACTGGGATGCGCTGAGCGCCTGATTGGCGCGGTTTCCCATAATCCGCAGGTTGATGGAATACAGACCGAGCTGGGTCAGGATTCCCGCGAGAATCGCCGGGATTCCCATGGCGGTGTGGAAAATTCCTGTTGCAAGTCCCGCGAGTACGCCCGCCAGAAAGGCAGCCAGCAGCGATACCCATACAGAATGCCCGCTGAGCATCATCATTACACAGACCGCACCCCCGGTACACATGGAACCGTCCACCGACAGATCCGCCAGGTCCAGAATCTTATAGGTGATATAAACGCCAATCGCCATGATTCCCCAGACCAGGCCCTGTGCGCATGCACCTGGAAGCGCATTGAAAAGAGCCATAATATTCACTTTCTACCTCCTGTCTGCCGCCACAGGCGGCATAAGTTCATAAAAGAATGCCGGAGGCATTCTTTGGCACGAACTTCGTTCGTGCCGCTCCCACAAACAGGGATGCCCAGAAGATGCGGCATCCCCGTTTTGTACATGATATGTTTTCGTCCGTAACAAACGGACAGCCTGCGCTTTATTCAGCGGCAATCGGCTCGTAATCGTCCGGAACCGTGATTCCGAGCTCACTGCAGATCGCCTCGTTGTACATCTTGGTTACATTGGGAGCGGACTTGATCTCCATGGTGGAAATATCCGCGCCGTTTTCAAGGATGTCAACCGCCATTTCACCAGCCGTATAGCCGATGTCATAGTAGCTGATGGAAAGCGTCGCTACGCCGCAGCCGGCGCAGATACCCTGCTCACCGGCAATAACCGGGATTCCTGCAGGCAGGCACACATTGTTGATAACTTCAGTATTTGCTGCTGCGGTATTGTCCGTAGGAACATAGATCACATCACAGGAGGATACCGCGTTGGTAACAACAGAAGCCAGATCATTGGAATCCGCAAAGGTATAGTCCTCGCAGGTATATCCGTAGCCCTCCAGATAACCGCGGATGGTATCCGCCTGGTAAATGGAGTTGGGTTCCGCGGAGCAGTACAGAAGGCCAACGGTCTTCGCATCCGGGAACAGCTCGTTCAGCATCGCAGCCTGCTCTTCCAGGGGTGCCAGATCGGAGGTTCCTGAAATGTTCATTCCAGTGGTTCCCGTCCAGTCATCGATTCCAAGTGCAGTGGCATAATCGGTGATGGAGGTGCCGAGAATCGGGATTTCCGTAGTTCCCTGTGCAGCCGCCTGAAGAGCTGCCGTGGCATTTGCCAGAATCAGGTCCACATCTTCGGCTACAAACTGATTAATGATCGTGGCGCAGGTTGCAGAATCGTTGGAAGCGTTCTGTTCGTCAAATACAACCCTGTCCTCGCCAAGCAGTTCCACCATGGCATCCTTGAAGCCCTGGGTCGCCTGGTCCAGCGCATCATGCTGCAGAAGCTGGCAGATGCCGATATGATAAACCGTATCGCTTCCGGCTGTATCCGCCGTACTCTCCGCTACACTCTCTGCCGCCGTGCTTTCTTCCGCAGCAGTTTCCGCTGCTGAAGTCTCCGAAGCTACCGCCTCTGAGGACTGCGTTTCCGAAGAAGCGGAGTTTCCTGTGCTGCTTCCGCAACCTGCCAGCATGGCAGCGGTCATGGTGAATGCTGTTACTACCGCCAATAACTTTTTCATAACTGATTCCCCTTTTCTTTCCTCAATTTGATCGCTTCAATGCGTGAAAGCATTAATGCGTTCAACTGTTACTATACACGAAATACCAACATTCGTCAACCAGAAAATAAAGCCATGCTCCGAAGGCGGCGGAGCATGGCTTTGCTGTCCACCGGCAGACCGGAAGACAGCAGCGGGCAGGGCCATCAGGCCTGCGTATTCAGTTCATCCTTTTTCAGTCCATTCTTCTTTTTGCGACGATCTCATCCGCATTTTTGAAAATGGAATTTTCCGGGACATAGCCTCTCACCATGGACAGGGGGTAGATATTGCTGCCGCGTCCAATCACCGTTCCGGGATTCAGAACGCTGTTGCATCCCACCTCCACGTTGTCACCCAGCATGGCCCCGAACTTCTTCAGGCCGGTGTGGCATTCCTTTCCCTCGCAGCGGACCACCACCAGAGTCTTGTCGCTCTTGACGTTGGAGGTAATGGAGCCAGCTCCCATGTGCGCCTTATAGCCAAGGATGCTGTCGCCCACATAGTTGTAGTGAGGTACCTGAACCTTATTAAAGAGAATCACATTTTTCAGCTCTGTGGAATTGCCGACCACTGCTCCCTTTCCCACGATAGCGCTGCCCCGGACAAAGGCACAGTGGCGCACCTCGGCTTCCTCATCGATGATGAGCGGTCCGTTCAGACAGGCTGTGGGAGCCACCTTCGCGCTCTTCGCAATCCAGATGTTTTCTCCCCGCTTCTCATAACGATCCTCCGGAAGGCTGTTGCCCAGCTCGATGATAAAATCCTTAATCTTCGGAAGAATCTCCCAGGGATATTCCGCCCCTTCAAAAACAGCAGCCGCTATGGTTTCCCTCAAATCATAAAGCCTGTCAATCCTGCATGCCTTCATGTTTCCTCCTTTTTCTGCCGCCTTTGGGCGGCACCGCCCTTTGGCGGCATTACATTCTGTCAAAAACAGCGTAAGCTGTTTTTTGGCACGAACCCGCGGTTCGTACCGGCCTCCTTTTTGCTGCCAGGGGCAGCATTCCAACTCATTTCTGCTTTCCGGACGCCGTCTCCGCCTTTTTCGCAGGGGCGGAGACAGCAGCCGGACGTTTTGCATAATATCTTGCGCTGTCCTCAAACTGTCTGTAGAGGACCTGCTGGTTATTCAGCTGTTTTACGATATTGGTTCTTCTCGTCACGAAATCCGTGAGCTTTTCCATATACTCATCGCTGGTAATCTCTCCCTGCGCCACCATGGCAAGCCCTTTCTCCCAGCTCGCCGTGAGGGCTGGATTTAAAAGAGGGCGGATGGAATCCGATACCACGTCGTAGATCATTTCCCCCATCTGGGTGGGCGTGATGATCTGGGTCTTTTTGTTCAGGGACAGATACTGAATGGCGACCAGCTTTTTGAGGATCTCCGCCCTGGTGGCTCTGGTTCCGATTCCGCTTCCCTTGATCTGCGCGCGCAGCTCCTCATCCTCGATGAACTGGCCCGCATTTTCCATGGTCAGGATCATGCTTCCGGAATTGTACCGTTTGGGCGGAGATGTCTCTCCTTCCCTGATGGAAAAGCCCTGACAGGAAAGCTTCATTCCTTTTTTCAGCTTCTGCAGGCCGGCGAGAAAGGCGGCGTCATATTTTTCTTCCGTCTGGCCTCCTTCCTCCTTCTGTGCATCCGCACCGGAGGCGCTTTCCGGCTCCGCCCCGCCGTTCTGATCCATCCCGCCGCTCTGGTCCGCTCCGTCCCGGCCTGTGCGGTTCGCGGCGGCTCCTTTGTCCTGGCGGCGCGCCACCTTCAGGTAGCCCTCCTTCACCAGCACGCGAAAGCTTGAGAAAAACCGCTCCTTTTTCATGATGCATACCAGAGAAATCTTCTGATAAACGGCCGGCGGATAAAAAATACTCAGAAACCGCCTGACGATCAGTTCATACACTCTGGCCGACGCGGGCGCAAGGGAACGGAGCGCTCCAAGCCCCTGACCGGTGGGAATGATCGCGTAATGATCCGTGATCAGCTTATCGTTCACATATCTGGTTTTCGCGATTCCTTTATAAGTGCCGGATTCCAGCACCTGAGACGCGAATGCGGCCAGCGGCTGATAGCTTTTAAGCCCGCCGATGTTCCTTGCGATTTCCTTCGCGACAGCGGTGGAAAGCACACGGGCGTCCGTACGGGGGTAAGTGGTCAGCTTCTTTTCATAAAGTTCCTGGGCGATCCGCAGGGTCTCATCCGGGCTGAGCTTGAACAGACGGGAGCAGTCGTTCTGAAGCTCCGCCAGGTTGTATAAAAGAGGCGGGTACTTCTGCTCCTTCTTCCGCTCGATCTTTTCGATCACGGGCACTTCTTCCTCTGTTTTCAGAAAATCGATCAGCGCCTCGGCGCTCTCTTTTTTCAGAAAACCGTTTTCCTTGTAAAGCAGGGGTGACTGATACCAGGCGGAACCCTCCACGGCCCTCCACTCGCCCTCGAAGCCTTTCTGCGGCACGGATGCCTCCCGTGCCGCGGACGCCTCCCGTGCCGCAGATGTTTCTCGCACCGCGGACGTCTCCCGTGCTTCAGAGGTTTCTCGCACTGCGGATGCCTCCCATGCAGCGGGTGTTCCCTGCGGTGCGGAAATTTCGGCCATACCGTTCTCTCCGTTTCCTGCGGCCATTCCTTCCGGAAGCAGGGAAGCCGTCACCCGGTAAAAGGGAGTTTTTACGAACTGGCGTATCTCCCGTTCCCGGTTCACCACCATACCCAGCACACAGGTCATGACCCGGCCCACGGAGATGACGGCCCGGTCCAGCTTCAGGTAGTTTTTCACCGGCGTGCCGTATTTCAGCGTGAGGACGCGGGAGAAGTTGATTCCCATCAGGTAATCCTCCTTCGCCCGCAGATAGGCCGCGTCGCTCAAATGGTCATAGGCGGAAAGGTCTTTCGCCTCCCGGATGCCGCGCAGAATCTCCTCTTCCGTCTGGGAATCGATCCACACCCTGCGCCGGGTCTTGCCATGCACGCCCGCCTGTTTTTCCACCAGCCGGTAAATATACTCCCCCTCCCTTCCGGAGTCCGTGCACACATAGATGGTGGTCACATCCTCCCGGTTCAGCAGGGAGCTGACAATATCGAACTGCTTCTGTACGCCAGGGATCACTTCGTATTTGTATTCCTCCGGCAGAAAGGGAAGGGTCTGAAGGCTCCAGCGCTTCAGCGCCGGATCATAGGCCTCCGGGTAGCTCATGGTCACCAGATGGCCAACGCACCAGGTCACCACAGCCTCCTCCGATTCCATATATCCGTCCCGGTTTGCCATACGGTATTTCAGCGCTTTGGCAAATTCCCGGGCCACGCTGGGCTTTTCTGCGATAAACAGATCCTTTCCTTTATCCTGACTCAATGCTTTTCTTCCTCTTTCAGTCTTCCTTTGCGGTGATGTAGCCCTGGGCCTTCAGAAGCTCCGCGCACAGGATCGCTCCGCCGGCCGCGCCGCGCACAGTGTTGTGGGACAGGCCGATGAACTTCCAGTCATATACCGTATCCTCACGCAGTCTTCCCACAGAAATGCCCATACCGTTTTCATAGTTCACGTCCAGAGTTACCTGGGGCCGGTTGTCCTCCTCCAGATACTGGATGAACTGCTTCGGCGCGCTGGGAAGATTCAGCTCCTGGGGAACACCGCGGAAGCTTACCAGTTTCTCGATCAGCTCTTCCTTCGTCGCCTTCTTTGCGAATTTTACGAATACGGCAGCGGTATGTCCGTTCAGAACGGGAACGCGCACGCACTGGCAGGTGATGACAGGAGAAGTAGCGGGAACGATCACGCCGTCCTCGATCTTACCCCAGATACGCAGGGGTTCTTTTTCGCTCTTTTCTTCTTCTCCGCCGATATAGGGGATGATGTTGCCCACCATTTCCGGCCAGTCCTGGAAGGTCTTTCCCGCACCGGAAATCGCCTGATAGGTGGTTGCCACCACTTCCGTGGGTTCAAACTCCTTCCAGGCAGTGAGAACAGGGGCATAGCTCTGAATGGAGCAGTTGGGTTTCACCGCAACGAAGCCTCTGGTGGTTCCCAGTCTCTTCCTCTGGAATTCAATCACCTGCATGTGCTCCGGATTAATCTCCGGCACCACCATGGGAACGTCGGGCGTCCAGCGGTGAGCGCTGTTGTTGGAAACCACGGGAGTCTCTGTCTTTGCATAGTCTTCTTCGATCTTTTTGATCTCTTCCTTCGTCATGTCAACCGCGCTGAAAACGAAGTCCACGTCTTTCGCTACTTTTTCCACCTCGTTCACGTTCATGACAACGATGTTCTTCACCGCTTCCGGCATGGGCGTGTCCATTTTCCAGCGGCCGCCCACGGCCTCCTCATAGGTCTTTCCCGCAGATCTGGGACTTGCGGCAATCACCGTCACCTCAAACCAGGGATGGTTCTCCAGCAGAGAAATAAAACGCTGTCCCACCATTCCGGTTCCGCCCAGGATACCAACCTTCAGCTTCTTTTCCATGATTCAATCCTCCGTTTTTTTCTATTCCGTAATTCTTCCGTTTTCCTGCAGGTATTTTCTGTTGATGGCGATGACCTGTTCCATGGCCTGCCTGCCGGGCGCGCCCAGAGTCAGGCGTTTTTCCACACAGGTTTTCATGGAGACGGCATCGTAAACATCCGCCTCAAAAACAGGGCTGAAGCTTTTGAATTCCTCTATGGAAAGCTCTCCGATGCTTTTCCCGCGCTCAATGCAGTAGAGCACCAGCCGCCCGATCACGCCGTGCGCATCCCGGAAGGGAACGCCCTTTTCCACCAGATAATCCGCTGCGTCCGTGGCGTTGGTAAAGCCGCCCGCAGCGCTTCTTTCCATCGTTTCTTTGCGGAAGCGCATGGTTTTTACCATGCCGTTAAACAGGATCAGGCAGCTCTTTACCGTATCGATGGCGTCAAAGGTACCTTCCTTGTCCTCCTGCATATCCTTGTTGTAGGCCAGCGGAATGCCCTTCATGGTGGTGAGCAGCCCCATCAGCGCTCCGTAGACCCGGCCGGTCTTTCCTCTCACCAGCTCCGCGATGTCCGGATTCTTTTTCTGCGGCATGATACTGCTTCCCGTGGAGTAGGCGTCGTCGATTTCCACAAAGCCGTATTCGTTGGAATTCCAGGTGATGATCTCCTCGGAAAAACGGCTCAGATGCATCATCACCGTGGAAAGTGCGGATAAAAGCTCGATACAGTAATCCCGGTCGGAAACCGAATCCATGCTGTTTAAGGTGGGGCCGTCAAAGCCCAGAAGCTTCGCGGTATATTCCCGGTCCAGCGGGTAAGTGGTTCCGGCCAGCGCGCCCGCTCCCAGCGGACAGGTATTCATCCGGTGATATATGTCCTTCATCCGGAGCCGGTCCCTCTTGAACATTTCAAAATAGGCGCCAAGATGGTGAGCCAGCGTGGTGGGCTGCGCCTTCTGCATGTGGGTAAAGCCCGGCATGATGGTGTCCAGATTTTCCTCCATCAGAGAAAGGAGGGTTTCCAGAAGCTCCCTGATATAACCGTCGATCTCCAGGATCTCTTTTCTCACATAAAGCTTCATGTCCAGCGCTACCTGGTCATTCCGGCTTCTCCCGGTGTGAAGCTTCTTTCCCGCGTCCCCGATCCGGTCGATCAGGTTCGCCTCCACAAAGCTGTGTACATCCTCATATTCGTCCGTCACGGCAAGCTTTCCCGCCGCCACATCCTCCCGAATCCCGGTAAGGCCGTCCACAATCGCATCTTTTTCCTGATCCGTCAGGATTCCCTGCTTTGCCAGCATGGTCGCATGGGCGATGCTTCCCTGAATATCTTCCTCCAGAAAGCGCTGATCAAAATGGATGGAAGCGTTGAACTGATATGCAAGACGATCCGTTTCCTTTGTGAAACGTCCGCCCCAGAGCTGTGCCATATTTACCTCCGTTCCGCCGCACCAGGTCCGGCATGTTTTCTTTTGCAGTCCTCCGAAAGACCCGCCCGTCAGGCCGGCTTCCGGCTCAATTAAAAATGATAGTACCACAAAACCGCCGCTCTTGCAACGTTCGATCTGCGGCGCTTTCAACAAAAAGGAACAGAATTCCTCTTTTTTCATATGATATCCTATATCGAAGATATGCCGCCGAAGTTCAACGCTTCGAAATGGAGGAATGACATGGAAGACACTCAGCTTTCCCTGAAAAACGTATCCTTTTCCTACCACAGCCAGAGCGGCGAGGTACGTGCCCTTGACAGCATCAGCTTCCATGTGCGCGCCGGAGAATTCGTCGCCATCGTCGGCCCAAGCGGCTGTGGAAAATCAACGATCCTGTCCCTGATCGCAGGCCTCTTAAAGCCGGAATCCGGGGACATTACTTTTTATACGGAAGATCCCCATGACAAAAAGCCGGGAATCGGCTACATGCTGCAGCGTGACCATCTGTTTGAGTGGCGCAGCGTATACCGGAACATCATCCTCGGCCTGGAAATCAATCATCAGCTCACCCCGGAGAAAAAAAAGAAGGTTCTCGCCATGGCGGAGGATTACGGCCTTACTCCTTTTCTGTCCAAAAAGCCCAGCGAGCTTTCCGGCGGGCTGAAGCAGCGCGCCGCCCTGGTGCGCACCATGGCCATGGAACCGGACATTCTGCTGCTGGATGAGCCTTTCAGCGCCCTGGATTACCAGACCCGGCTGAACGTCTCCGCGGACATCTGCCGGATCATCCGTTCCGCACAGAAAACCGCCATTCTCATCACCCACGATCTTTCCGAGGCCATCAGCCTTTCGGACCGGGTGATCGTTTTAAGCAGCCGTCCCGCGCGGGTCGTAAAGGAAATCCCCATCCGCCTGACGCTGCGGGACGATAGCCTGCTCGCCGCAAGAAATGCGCCGGAATTCAAAACCTATTTCAATCTGTTGTGGGAGGAACTGAATCATGGATAAGAAAAAAGAAGATATCCTTAAGGAAAACGAAACGGGAATCCGTCCGGGAAAAGTGCCTGAACCGCCTGTCACACCCCGCCAGACAGCCTTTCTCGCCGCCCACAGGAAAAACCGCCGGGTGGTCACCTTCCTGCGCGTTTTTCTGCTGATCCTGTTTCTTGCCGTATGGGAGCTGTGCTCTGATTTCGATGTGATCGACGCCTTTTTCTTCTCCAGCCCCAGCCGGGTAGTCATCAATTTTCTCACCCTGCTGAAAGAAAAATCCCTTCTCACCCACATCGGGATCACTCTGTATGAAACGCTGTTAAGCTTCCTGCTGGTCTTTCTCATCAGCATGATATGCGCCACCATTCTGTGGTATTCCACCAGGCTTTCGGAAATTCTGGAGCCCTACCTGGTGGTGCTGAACAGCCTGCCAAAATCCGCCCTGGCCCCCCTTCTCATCGTGTGGCTGGGCACCGGAATGAACACCATCATCGTGGCGGGTATGTCCGTGGCTCTCTTCGGCGCCATCATCAGCCTGTACACGGGCTTCCGGCAGGTGGACGAGGAAAAAATCCGCCTGATCCATACGCTGGGAGGAAGCCGCCGGGACTCCCTTTTCAAGGTCGTTCTGCCCGGCTCCATCCCCATTATCTTAAGCACCATGAAGGTCAACATCGGGCTGGCTCTGGTGGGCGTGATCATCGGGGAATTCCTTGCCGCAAGACGGGGGCTGGGATATCTGATTATTTATGGGAGCCAGGTGTTCCAGCTGGATATGGTGATTACCTCCATCCTGATTCTCTGCATAATCGCCATGGGGCTGTATCAGGTGATTCAGGGGGTGGAAAAGTTTTACAGGAAACGGCTGTGAAAAGTTTTCGGCAGGCCGATGCGGCCTGCCGGGGAAGCTTTTTTATGGCAGAACTTCCTCAATAACATCCCGTCTGGCAATGTAGCGATACAGATGGCCGGACAGCCAGTCCGCTTCGTTTCTCTCCTGCTCTAAAAATTCTGCCGCCCTCTCCTTCAGGAATCCGATATCCGTATTTTCTCCAACGGGAACAACGACTACGCCGTGTATGCCCGCAGGAATGATGTACAGGTCTCGCCCACAGATTCCACCCACCAGACATACGATTCCGATCAGAGTTCCGGAAATGCCGCCTTCCGAAAATAGCCTGAACGCCAGCCAGATACCTACAATCGAAATCAGGACATCAAGAAGATTGCCGAATTTCACTGCAACCATGGTAAAGATGGGGTGATTCCATACCTTTGAAAATCTTCCGTTTCCGTCTTTTTCCTGCGTCTGGCCTGCGGTCCGCCCCTTCGGCTGGCCGGACTCCGCCTGGGCCGTATTTGCAGGATCCGCATATGCCTGTCCCGCATTCTTTTGGCCTGTGTCTGTCTGGCCTGCATTGGTCCCTCCCGCATTCATCTGCTCTGCATTAGTCTGGGCTGAGCTTCCATTTCCCATATCAGCCTGAGCTGCGTCTGTTGTGCCCGCATCCGGTTGATCCGTAGGCATCGTGGCTGTATCTGTCCGGCCCGTTTCCTGTTGCTTTGTTTCCTGCTGTTTTTCTCCGGCGGCATCAGGCTTCTGCGCCAGCTTTTCGCCATATGCTTCCTCCAGTTTCTGCCGCAGCTCGCCGCCCGCCTGTCTGGAAGCCTGCATGATCTTTCCCACAGCTACAGTGACATCTTCCTTCGTTACCTTCCCGCCGGAAGACTGCTGGACTTTCGTCCCGCATTTCGAACAGAATTTCGCGCCTTCTGATAACTCCGCTCCACAGTTTCTGCAATACATTCTTTTTCTCCTCTCACTGTATTTTTTAAATACATATCAGCGCTGTATATGGACATTGTAGCATTGCATGTGGACAGGATTTGTCACTGTGGATTTTTATGGAAAAATTTTAGTATTTAATCATACCGGTCCCTGGCGATAATCCGACGGATATCCAGCACAATTTTAATAATCCGTTTATTCTGAAAGACGATCATTTTCTTTTGAATATTGCGCAAACACAGCGCGTTGCGACATTTTTCAATGTATGATATACTTGGGTTTGAAGAACGACAAAACGGAAATGATAAAAAGGGAGAGAGGGGCTGTGAGACGCGTTTGGCAGATGTTTACGGCATTTTGTAGTCGTAACCGGACTTATTTTTCAAATAATCAACAGCAGGTAGCTGAAAACAACCTTAGGATGCTCTGGGCGGCGCTATGGGTATTACTGGTGTTTCTGGCAGTGTACGGCGTCTGGACTACATCAACAATTCGCTATCTACCGTTGGCAGTATGTTATGTGGTCATCTGTGCAATAGTGTCCGCTCTGCTGCTGGTCACACATTTTTTCCGTAATCACAGACCGAAGCCCTGGCTGATACAGGCCTCCTGTATGGCCTGCGTGTGCACTCTCATGGGATTTGTAATTGTAATCAGCGTTTTTCCATTCCCCCAGGATCCGGCTATTTTTTATCCTTTGGGGTATATTGTTGTAGCCAGTCTGTTCAATTTCTCTTATCAGCGCATAATGCTTTTGATGTCGGTTATCTCCATTGTATATCTGATCATAGTAAATATGTTCCGTCCACCGGAAATGATCTACCTGGATCAATTTTCCGGAGTAACCACATGGATTGTTACCTCTCTGTTTCTGCTGCTGCTCTCCGACCTGCGACTGCGTAATGGTGAAACATTATTGCTCCTGGAAAAGGTCAGTCAGACGGACAGTCTTACCGGCCTGCCAAACCGGAGAGGTGCACATGTGTATATGTCCACCAGTTTCTCCCATTGCCAGCAGAAAGGACTTCCCATAGCGGCCATGATGATTGATGTGGATCATTTCAAGGAATATAACGACCTGTTGGGTCATCAGGCCGGTGATTCCTGTCTGGTGTCGATTGGTCAGATACTGCAGGATTTTTCCCGGAAATACAGCCTGCTTGCTTCCCGCTATGGCGGGGAGGAGTTTCTGATATTGCTGCCGGATGTGGCAGAAAAGGATGCCAGGCAGCTGTCGGAGGAACTGCTGGAGCGAGTCCGGCAGCAAGCGATAACCACTCCCAATGGAATCGTGACAATCAGCATAGGGACGGCAGTGTGCTGCCCCGGTCAGGAAGACACTATCTCAGATCTGATTCATCAGGCTGACGAGGCACTGTACCGTTCTAAGGCCAACGGCCGCAATCAGGCCACCATTGTGGTTCAGCCGGCTCCTCCTTTTCAAAGCCAACGAATGTAACCTTGTAAGGCATCCGGAGAAATATCGTTTTTTATGGAATGAGGCGATGCCTGGAAGAAAGCTTTGGTACGCCTGCGCGGAAAGTATCTCCTTCTTCATCCGTCTCATTAACATCCAATACAGCCTGACCTCAATTTCCGTCACAGGCCAGTTCAGCTTAAAATTCCTGATAATCGCCTGAGGGTACAGGTTCATCGGCAGGTGCAGTACCAATTACGCCGATCATGGGATCAATGGGCCATACCACGTCATTAAAATGGGCATAACCATCTATGACCGGAATGATCTTAGTCCGCGCTTCGCAGGTCGGTCACAGCGCGCCATACCCCTCCAGAGTCATCATGACGCCATTGTCTGCGACCTGAATATCCAGGATATCCACCGCCAGCACATCGCCCGGCTCTGCGCTGTCTATGCAGAGCGGGCCTGTGGCGGGATTCGTATGGGTGAAATCCAGATTGTCTTCATGATCCGCTTCGGTTTTGATCCGGTTACCAAAGCAATCCTGTGTGATAAATCTCACAATATCCCCGCCTGCAGCATGAGCAGACGGAGGGCAAGATTTTATGATACATTCCGCTCATTTCCAAGCTTTATTCAGTCCTGTTCCTTCCATCTATGATTATCTATTATACGGATCCGGATAGACAGAATGTGTCTATCTCTATTTTTTTCTGACTGCGCATATCCAGTCTCTCTATGGGCAGCATTACATGACATGTTCTGCCATATACATCCCTATGGCTACACCAGCCAGGCAGCAGACAACACTCAAAATGACATATACAGCCGAAGCCTTGAAATATCCCTGCTCCAGAAGACTGTAAGCCTCGAGCGAAAATGTAGAAAATGTTGTAAATCCTCCACATACTCCTGTTTTCAGGAACAATACTGCGTTCTGCGGCAGATTTTTTCTTGCAGAAAGACCGGCAATAGTACCGATGATTAGAGCCCCTATAACATTGATGAATAGAGTCAGCAGAGGGAACTTTCCCTTATATGGGATTAAGCTGATGGTATATCTGAGCATGGCGCCGACTGCCCCTCCCATTCCAACAAATAAAAATCCTGTCATATTTTCTCCCTATTCTGAATTCCGATTCCGGAAAAGCCTGGTATTTCATTCCTGAATAATGGGAGAAATTCAATCTCAATGATGTATGGAATTGCCTCTTCTACGGTATGAATACACCCCGTATCATCTTCCGCGACACCATGTATGATCCAGGTATCGGATTCTCTGGCCATCTCTCAATACTCCTTTTTCAACCAGTTTAGGATTTACTGCACCATTTATCACCATCACTTTTTGGTGATTACAAAATCAGAATGATCATAAAGTGCTGTTGAAAAACCAGCACACTCATATGTCATCATCACTCAAGCGCAAACAATATCTCTCCGAGTTTTTCCACTGTTCTACAACGAAATCAAAAGGAAGTACATCTTCTTTTGCAAAAACGTAGTTCCGTTGCATATTTTGGTAATCCTTACGAAGCGCATCATTGTCAGCAAAACCTCTAAGCAACCGAAAATCGGAAAATTTCTTTTCGGCTAAGTCGCTTCCTGTTCTTCTGGTCTCTTCCAGCCTTTTATATCCCAGCATTTCAAGGAACATCTGCCGATTTCCAATCATCCCCTGAATTTGTTCCAAATCCAGCATGATGCTGACATCATAAAGATGTTTTGCCACATCAAAATACATTTCACGCTCATTATAAAATTCAGCGGCAAAAATCTTGTCTGCGAAAATTCTCTCCAAACGAATTGTCTTTATCATAAAAGGTCCAACATCGTATTGCGTCTGAAGAATTTTCCGTTGTCCTTCTGCGGCATAAGTATAAAGTATTGGCTCAATTTCAAGCGATGTAAAAGGCTCGCTGACAGTAAAGGAGGTTCCTTCTACTTTTACATATCCAAAGCGTTGGAGCGGATCATCTGTATCAACACCTACAAGCGGAATATAGTCATAAACTGCCGTAATACTGCCTTTCCGGTCATCTTCCAGTTCTTTTCTGGATGTACGTGGCAAAACCTGATATTTCTTTGTTGCCAACTCCAATCGTTTCTTTGCCTGGCTGTTACTGCAATTATCAATACACACCGTTAAATCAATATCCTCTGAAAAGCGGCAGATACTTTTTTGTGCTTTATACAGAGCCGTTCCGCCTTTGAAATAGGCCGGCAATTCTGCCTGTTTGTCTGCCAATTCCCTCAACAGGAGTGTAACATAATAGTCTTTTTCTAAAATATCTGACCGAATACCGCTGACTTCATGAATCAAACTAATAATATTCAAAAAAGCAAGCTTATCCTCGTGCAGCTTCATAATTACCCTCCAACATAATATCTATCGTTCGAACCAAAGTTTTTTGCCCGTAATACTTTCGGGCCATCAAAATCAGTTGATCCGTTTCTAACGCAAATTCCTGGGCTACCGCTCTTACCACATCAACCGGTTTTGCCGTATCTACCGGCGCCATATCCAGTTCTCTGATAACATCCAGAATTTGTAAATACCGAAAATTATCAGCATTGACCATGATAGGCGGTTTTCGAATCTCTATCTGCATTCCTTTCGGGATTTGCTTTTTGTGCAGATTGGTTGCGATACACCTTTTCTTTGGCATCTGAGAAACCAGGCCAATACGATTTAACTCCGACAATCCTGTTTCGTACCCTATCACCTCATTTTCATTGCGAAGCAGATGCTTACAAAAAAGAGTTTCTTTATCCGGGGCATAATATCCAAATGCAGTCTTTACTTTCCTGCAATAAACTCCTTTGGTCAAGCGCATGATTTGCCCTTCTTTTTCAAGCCGTGCCATATTTACATTGACCGCCTTTTTTACCATTACTGTTTCCAGCAGAAGTCGTCCTGCTACATACTGGGCGACCTGTTCTGTTGTAATTACTTGATTGGGATCCATTGCGGTAAGATACTGCATGATAAAATCTTTATACCTTGTTTTTGTCTTTTCCATACAGCTCTCCTTTCTGCCACAGCTTCATTTGTTATTATAATGCTAAATTCCATTCCAATCTATGCAATCATAATAACATTTCTCTCTATTGCAGTCAATGCGCCGGGCAAAAAGCAAATCCTATTATGGTAAAAACGCTGTACAGTTTCCCCATACAGCGGCATACAGCTTATTTACCGATCAAGCCACCAGGCGAACCGGTACGAACCAGCGCCGGCCAAATCGTGATTGCATTTTTACAAATATCAACAACTCCGGTTATCCAATTTCTCACCACCGCATCCCGCCTGTTCCAGCTGGATATGGTGATCACCTCCATCCTGATTCTCTGCGTGATCGCCATGGGGCTGTATCAGGTAATTCAGGGGGTGGAAAAATTTTACAGGAAACGGCTGTGAAAAATTTTCGGCAGTCCGATCCGGCCTACCGGGGAGGCTGTTTTATTTCTCTTTCTTCAGCACCGTCCGGCACTGTTTCCGGAAACAGGCAATGCCATAGGACAGAATGGTTTCCATTCCCTCTTCGCTCAGCCTGGCAGCATAATCCTTCTCTTCAATCTGTTCGATTGCCGCCTGACAGGCTTCCTCCAGCTTCCCTTTCTCCGCATATTTCATCTTGATGACAATACCGATCTTTTCCGGAAGGATTTCGATCATGATATCCGTATATCCCTCTCCGCTTTCCAGATTGGAAAAGACGTTCCATTCCGTCTGATACCGCAGGATTCCCAGCAGGAAGCCGTGATAAAAGTTTTCCTTTAAATCCTTTCTGACCGCCGTGTCCCGGATGCTCACTGTCCGCTCCAGCCAGGAGGTAAAGACGCTCTCCACCACGGACAGATCACCATCTTTCAGGGCTTCGCAGAACCGGTCAAGCTCCATCGTGTCCTTTCTGACTACCGCCTGCATCCAGTCCTGAATCTGGGTCACAAAAATCTCCCTGATTTCCTGATAAGTTAATTCGTTTCGAATTTCCTTCAGAACCGTTTCTCCGGCGATCAACCGCTCGATCTCGCTTCGGGTTGTTGCTGAAGCATTTTCCAACAGATGTCTTATGATCGTTTTGCTGCCGGTATTTGACCAGCAGGCTGTCGTTCGTTTTCAGCGCATTTCCAAACATGTTCCGGATCAGAAGGTTCATTTCATCATAATATCCCTGTTCATTTGCCTTTTTCATCGGAACATCATACTCATCGATCAGTATAATCGCTTTTTTGCCACAATGCTTCCGCAAAAGATCAGAAAGTTCTTTCAGGCTGATGGAAATAACCGGAAATTTCCCCATATATTCTTCGCACAGCTCTGTGTCTCCCGCAATTTCCAGTCCGTCAAACAGCTCTTTATCGCATCCGATCTCAAAAAAGGATTTCAGCATGCTCATATTCAGCGATTTTCCAAATCGCCTTGAACGGGTAAACAGAGTAACCTTTCCTCCGCTCCGGAGTAGGTCGCGGATCAACGCAGTCTTATCCACATAGTAAAAGTCTTCCCTCCGAATTTCTTCAAAGTTCTCCATTCCGATGGGAAGTCTTTTCTTAAAACCATTCATCGTTTTGTGCGCTCCTTTTCCCGGCACTGCGTAACGGACAGGCAGGGCTTTAACCCGTAGACTTTTGCCTGTACTTATATTTTTGATTTTACCATTCGCAGTACGGAATGGCAAACCATTTAGAAAAAGCCGGCCGGGACACTTCTCCCGGCCGGCCTGCGGCTTCGCAATTTAACAATTTTCCTGCATCCGCGGTTATCCGTCTTATCCGGCGATCCAGCCGCCGTCTACCACCAGCACGTCGCCATTCACATAGGAAGAATCATCGCTGGCAAGGAAAAGGGCTGCGGAAGCAATCTGGGCTGCACTTCCCGGTTCCGGCGCGCAGGCGAGCACCTGCTTCACCCTGCCGTAGCCGGCCATGTTGGGCTGACCCATGGATGAGCTGATCTCCGTAGCAATACCTCCGGGAGCGATGGCGTTACAGCGGATGCCGTCCGGCATATACATAAACGCGGTGTTTTTCGTCATGGAAACCAGCGCGGCCTTGGATGCACAGTAAGCCGCTCCGGCACAGGTACGCATGGATCCCACGGATGCCACATTGATAATGGATCCTCCGCTTTTCTGGGCCAGGAAAACCTGTACCGCCTTTCTCATGGCATACATGGGCGCATAGGTATTCACCTTCATCACATGGTCAAACCGGTCGTTTGTCACATCCCCGATAGGACTCATATCGTCCATCACTCCCGCGTTGTTCACCAGCACATCCAGCCGTCCGAATCTGCTGACAGCAAGATCGATCATTGCCTCATTCGTTTCTTCCAGAGAAATATCTCCGGGGAAGATTTCCACTTTCCCGGCTTCCTCCTTCAGCGACTCCGCCAGCTCCTCCAGCCGTTCCTTCCTTCTTGCAACCGCAACCACAGAAGCTCCCTCTTTCACGAACAGCTCCACGATCGCCTTACCCATACCGGAGGACGCTCCGGTTACAACAACAGCCTTGTTTTCCAGTTTCATATTCTCCTCCTTTTCTGCTGCCGGTTTTATCCGCCTGATTAAAATGAGGCTTCTTCATCCGGCGATTTTCTAAAATCTATTGTATCAGATTTGTCAGAAAATAGATAGGCATTTGTCATATTTTTCAGACCTTTTAAATCTGAAAAGACCGCTGAGCGCTGTACCCGTGCTTTCATAAATCTCTCTTTTTCCATTTCAGAAGGATGGCAGAATTGACGATGACCAGCACGGAGCCTGCATTATGGACCAGCGCGCCCACCACCGGATTCAGGATTCCCGTGATGGCCAGAATGATTGCAAGAAAATTCAGCGCCATGGAGAAGGTGAGGTTGCATTTGATGGTAAACATCATCCTGCGTGACAGGGCGAACAGATGTGGAAGCTCCTTCACCTCGTCATCAACCAGTGCGATATCCGCCGCATCCACGGCGATATCGCTTCCGACTCCGCCCATGGCGATTCCCACATCCGCTTTTTTCAGCGCCGGCGCATCATTGATGCCGTCTCCGATCATGCAGACAGGGCCGTTTTCCTTCCGGTATGTACCGATATGCTCCAGCTTATCCTCCGGCAGGCAGCCTGCATATACCTCCCGGATGCCCAGCTTCGCAGCAATGGCGTTTGCGGCGCTCACATGATCGCCTGTCAGGAGCACCGGGCGGACGCCCAGATCCTGAAGCTTCCGGATCATTCCTGCGCTCTCTGGCCGAAGGGTGTCCGCCAGGGCGAGAAAGCCTGCCGCCTTACCGTCCAGAGCCAGATAGATCACGGTACAGCCCTGCTCCAGGCAGGTGCCTGCCCTGTTCATGAGAGAAGCCTCCACAGGCACGCCGTTTTCCTCAAGGAGCTCTCTGTTTCCCGCAAGGATCTGTCTTCCCTCTGCCTGTACCATCACTCCCCGGCCCGGAACCATGGAAAACTGCTCCGGATCCCCGGGCGTCTTTCCGGTCTTTTCCTGATAACAGTTCACCACGGCCTTTCCCAGCGGATGCTCAGACCTCTTCTCGGCGGCAGCCGCAAGGGCAAACAGCTCTTCTCCGCTCAGTCCGTCCATAACGCTCTGCGTTTCCACCACGCGGGGTGTTCCTTCTGTCAGCGTGCCCGTCTTGTCAAAGGCGATGCCTGTCACCGCGGCGAGCCGTTCCAGAGCGTCGCCCTCGCGGACCAGAAACCCGTGCTTTGTCGCGTTGCCGATCGCCGCCATGATCGCGGTGGGTGTGGCAAGCACCAGCGCACAGGGACAGAATACCACCAGGATGGTGACCGCACGGATGATCTCTCCGGTGAAAAGCCAGGTCAGAGCCGCCGCGCTGAGGGCGATCACCACGATCCAGGTGGCCCACCGGTCGGCAATTCCAACGATCTTCGCCTTTCCGGCATCTGCGGACTGCACCAGCCGGATCATACGCTGGATGGAGCTATCCTCCCCAACCCTTTCAGCTTTCATGTCAAAGGAGCCGAACTGGTTGACCGTGCCGCTCTTCACCTCATCTCCCGCTTCCTTGTCCACGGGCAGGGATTCTCCTGTCATAATGGCCTGATTGATGGAGGTCTGTCCGGAAAGGATAACGCCGTCCACGGGGACCGTTTCTCCGGGCAGCACGCGAAGCACATCTCCCACCTTCACCTCGCCCGCCGGAATCAGAGTTTCCGTCTGTCCCGATATCACCCTGGCGGTCTGCGGGGTAAGATGCACCAGGCGTTCAATGCCGGCTCGCGCCTTCGCCACGGTCACATCCTCCAGCAGAGCGCCCAGCTGCATGATAAACGCCACCTCTCCCGCCGCAAAATCCTCTCCGATAATAACCGAAGCGATCAGCGCAATGGACACCAGCACATCTGCTCTGATGTCAAATTCCGTGATAAGACCGATGAACGCCTCCAGCAGGATGGGAATGCCGCACAGCAGAATGGCTGCCCAGGCCGCGTCAAAGGGGAGCGGCAGCAGATCAAAAATACTGATGATGAGGGCGGCTCCGGAAATCACCAGACAGATGATCTCCCTGCGCATGCCTCCCCATTCCAGAAAGGCTTCCAGTGTACGGATCAGTTTTGTATCTTTCATACTCTTCCTCATTTCCATGTTTAATACCCATACAGGTTTCCCTATTTTGGCCATATTTTATTATACCCATAGGGGTATATGTCGTCAAGAACCATAAAGCTCCTTCTTCCTGTTGGTTTACAAAAACCTTAGCATAAAATATGCTTGACTTTAATACGAATTCGTACTATAATGCCCAATGCAGTTTACAGTTCGAATTCGGACTGTAAAAGTGCAGAAACTCAGCACGCGTATTACGCTATCTGCCGGGAAAATTCTCTGAAAAATTTTTCTGCACAGCCATAAGAACGGGAGAAAAGGTCATGGACAATTATCAGGAAGCAATCCGGAAACTGACTCTGACAATGAACCGAATTGACGGGCTTTATTATCAGGCAGCCAGGAAGCTTGGCGTAAAAGACAATACGTTAGCCATCTTCTACGCTCTCGACGACGGACAGTCCCATTCCCAGAAACAGCTGTGCGAGGAATGGCTGATCCCGAAGACCACGATTAACACAATTGTAAAGGAACTGGCTGCCGAAGGGTACCTGACTCTGCATATAGAAAAGCATACCCGCGAAAAAACGATCTGTCTCACTCCGGAGGGAAGAGAGTATGCCGCCGGTCTTCTTAAACCGCTTTACCAGATGGAGGATGCGGCCATCCGCCAGACTCTGCTGAAGCATGGACCAGCCTTTGTTCAGGCGTATGCCGATTTTGCAGAAAACCTGAGAAATGGATTTGACCGTATTTTCGAAATGTCCGACATAGAACAAAACGAAGAAAGGTAAGAAACATGGACTCCAAGTATTTATTCTCCAGTGTAGCACCGACAAAACTGTTTTTTATCGCCGCCATCCCCGGCGCAATCAGCATGCTGGCTTCTGCCCTGTACCAGCTTCTTGACGGCATCTTTGTGGGCAGGCTTCTGGGCGATACCGCCTTTGCGGCGCTGAATCTTGCCATGCCCTTCGTGATCATCAACTTTGCTCTTGCGGACCTGATCGGCGTCGGCTCCTCCGTGCCGATCTCCATCAGCCTCGGGGAAAAAGAGGATGAGGAAGCAAATAATATATTCACCTGCGCTGTCCTGATGATCATCGGCGCGGGCATCATTGTAGGACTGATCCTGTTTGCGGTAGCGCCTCTTCTGATCCGTCTGATGGGCGCGGAAGGAGAATTCGCCGTTTTCGCGGTTCAGTATCTCCGCGTCTATGCTATCTGCTCTCCCGTTACCACCATCGTATTTGCCATGGATAATTATCTGCGCATCTGCGGACAGATCAGGGGAAGCATGTACCTGAATATTCTCATGTCCGTTTTGAGCGCTGTTCTGGAGTTCCTTTTCCTCGGCGTTCTCGGCTTTGGCATCTGGGGCGCTGCGCTTGCTACCTGCCTTGGCATGATGGTCTGCGCGCTCATTGCCCTGTACCCCTTCCTTCGCGGAAAGTTTCTGCTTCGTTTCAGGCGGCCCCGCTTTTCTCTGCGGCTGATCCGTCAGATCATTTCCTGCGGAAGTCCGAACTTTCTGAATAATATTGCCGGACGTATCACCTCTATCCTGATGAACGCCATCCTGCTGCGCGTCGGAGGAGAAAACGCGGTTTCCGTTTACGGGATTCTGATGTATGCGGACGGCTTCATACAGCCCCTGCTTTACGGCATGTGCGATTCGCTCCAGCCTGCGGTGGGTTATAACTGGGGTGCGGGCAATTACCGCCGTGTGAGCGCCATCGAACGGTGCTGCTTCACGGCAAGCGGCATTCTCTCCGTCCTGTCCGCCATCGTCCTCTTCCTTTTCCCCGGCCAGATCACCCATCTGTTCGTCGGAGGAGACAGCGTCGAGCTTCTTATGATGGCGGAGGGCGCGGTGCGTCTCTTTGCGGCCACCTATCTGACGAGATGGTTTTCCTTTGCCACACAGAGCTATATGCTCGCGGTAGAAATGCCGGTTTCCGCTTCCATCGTTTCCGTTTCCACCGCCCTGCTCTTTCCCGTGATTCTCATCGCCGTTCTCTGGCCTCTGGGACTTACGGGCATCTGGCTGAATTTTGCCGGGACCGCTCTGCTGGCCGCCATCCTGTCCCTGTTCCTCCTTGGCAGATTTCAAAAGGAAATGAAAAGAAGAATGGAGGCGTCTTCCGCAGGAGAAGCATTGCAGGAATAAATAACATACAGGAATAAACAACATAAAACAGTAAACGGGGGTGCCTTTCATAACTGTTTCCAGTCGAAAACATCCCCGTTTTCAATCGTTTTTTTTGTTCTGTCACTTTTTTTGCTTCGGAGCCTTACGCACCGGAGCCTTTTTCTGCGCTTCTCCCGGTATTCCACCTGTAGCCCATACGTCGCACGGTTACAATCTTCTCAGGCATGGCAGGATCATCCTCAATCTTCGCGCGCAATCTCCGGATATATACGGTAAGCGTGCTGCTGTTGATATAGTTTTCCTCACGGTCCCAGAGCCTTCCCAGAATCTGTTCCGGAGAAAGGACGATATCCGGATTTTCCATAAACAGGCACAGCAGCCGGTATTCCCCGGCCGTCAGCTCGATCCGCTCCTGCCCCCTAAAGACTTCCTGCCTTAACAGGTCCACCCGGATTCCATTGGACTTCAGCCCGGTGTCTTCCTGTTGAAAATTGCCGCCTCTTCGTAGAAGCGCATTTACCCGCGCCAGAAATACGGCCAGCTTGAAGGGCTTGGTGATATAATCATCGCCGCCCAGATCAAGCCCCATGATGATATCCGTCTCCTCGTCGGCCGCCGTGAGAAACAGGACCGGCACCTTCGACGTTTTCCGGATGCTCCTGCAAAGCTCATAGCCCGAGCCGTCAGGAAGGGAGACATCCAGAATCACCAGATCGTATCCGCCGTTCTGCCATTTTTTCTCCGCCTCGGAAACGCTTCTCGCCACATCCGGCTCATATCCCTGCTTTTTCAGAGCGAAGGTGAGGCCGCCGGCCAGGCTCAGATCATCTTCCACAAAAAGAATTCGTTTCATTTTCACCTCCACGCCGAAGCGTTGCTGAGGCACGCGCGCCGAACCTCCAGTTCGGCGTCTGCGCAAGAATACAAATCCCGTTATGGGATTTGTATTCTCGGGATTTGCGACGCTTCGGCGCAAATCCTGAATGAAAAATGCGCTATCGAGCGCATTTTTCATTTTTCTCCCGTTTTCTTCTGATGCACATTCCGGATGGTTTTCTTTCTGCGCGACTCCGGCTGACGGGCTTCCCGCCTGTCCGTCCCAGGCCGTACGCTGTCCGTCCGCCTTCCCTTACCGGCCATCCGGCCACTCTTTCCGGTCTGTCCGGCCCGCTCTGCCGTCTTCCGGCCGCTGCCGTCCCTGCCGCCGCCCGCCCGGCTTCTCTCTTCCTTCCGGGGGCGGATCAGGCATTTCGGGCCGAAGCCGATCAGATCCGTCCGTCCGGCCTTTGTAAGAGCTTCATACACAAGGTCATAGTTTTTAGGATTCCGGTACTGGATCAGCGCACGCTGCATGGCCTTTTCATGGGGATTTTTGCAGACATAAACCGGCTTTCCATCCCTCGGATCAATTTCCGTATAATACATGACAGTGGACATGGTGGACGGCGTGGGATAAAAATCCTGCACCTGCTCCGGCATATAGCCCAGATCCCGCAGATATTCCGCCAGCGCCACAGCCTCCTTCAGGGTGGAGCCTGGATGGGAGCTCATCAGGTAGGGCACCAGATACTGCTTCAGCCCCAGCTCCTCGTTCAGCCTGGCGTATTTTTTCCGGAACTTTTCATAGACCGCGTTTTCGGGCTTTCCCATCCTTTTGAGCACTGCGTCGCAGATGTGCTCCGGAGCCACCTTGAGCTGACCGCTCACATGATACTGCACCAGCTCCCGGAAAAAGGTATCGTCCGGGTCCGCCAGCAGATAGTCGAAACGGATTCCGGAGCGGATGAACACCTTCTTCACACCCGGAAGCGCCCGCAGGGAACGCAGAAGCTCAAGATAATCCCTGTGATCCGCGTTCAGATGAGGGCAGGGCTTCGGGAACAGGCACTGCCTGTTTTTGCATACGCCGCGCACCAGCTGATCCTGGCAGGAAGGGGCGCGGAAATTGGCCGTCGGCCCTCCCACATCGTGAATGTAGCCCTTGAAATCCTTATCCTGAACCAGCTCCTTCGCCTCCTCCAGAATGGACTCATGGCTTCTCACCTGCACCGTGCGTCCCTGATGGAAGGTCAGGGCGCAGAAGCTGCAGCCGCCAAAGCATCCCCTGTTGCTGATCAGCGAAAATTTGATCTCCCGGATCGCCGGAACACCGCCCTGGCTCTCATAAGAGGGATGGTAGGTGCGCATATAGGGAAGGGCGTATACATCGTCCATCTCCTGCATGGTCAGAGGCTTCTGCGGCGGATTCTGTACCACATACACCCCGCCGGGATAGCCCTCCATCAGCACATTTCCATTGATGGGGTCCGTATTGTTGTGCTGAACGAGAAAGCTGTCCGCATATTTTTTCTTATCCGCCTTCATCTCCTCATAAGAAGGAAGCCGCACGCCGCCGTATACCTCATCCGGCTTCTTCGTCTTATAAACGGTTCCCGCCACAAAGGTGATATCCTTTACAGCAATGCCGGAAGCGAGCGCATCCGCGATTTCCACAATGGACTTTTCTCCCATCCCATAGGAAATCAGATCCGCCTGACTGTCCAGAAGGATGGAACGTCGGAAGGAATTGCTCCAGTAATCGTAATGGGCCATTCTGCGCAGGCTGGCCTCAATTCCACCCAGAATGATCGGAACATCTTTGTAGGTGCGGCGGATCAGATTTCCATAGACCACAGCCGCATGATCAGGCCGTTTTCCGGTTTTTCCTCCCGGCGTATACGCATCCTCCATCCTTCTTTTTCCGGAAACATAATAGTGATTGACCATGGAATCCATGTTCCCGGAGGAGACGAGGAAGGCGAGCTTCGGCCTTCCGAATACGTCGATGCTCCCCTCGTCCTTCCAGTCCGGCTGGGAAATGATGCAGACGCTGTAGCCGTGCGCCTCCAGCACGCGGCTGATGATGGCATGCCCAAAGGAGGGATGATCCACGTATGCGTCCCCGATGACATAGACAAAGTCCGGCCTGTCAATCCCCCTCTCTTCCATCTCTTTTCTTGTTACCGGCAAGAATCCCTTCGTCATTTCCGTTTCCTTTCCTTTCAGCCGTTCTGTGCGGGCCGTCATCCGCACCGGTTTTCGGGCGGTATGCTGCATGTACCATAACGCATGCGCCTACTGCCCCTCATCATGTGGCATGTCTATCAGTTCTGTATAATCCGCAATGTAATAATCCGCCAGCCTGCGCAGCTGTATTTCCGGCGTCTGACACCAGTCGTCCTTCACCGCGCAGACCCGCATTCCCGCCGCCTTTCCTGCCCTGATTCCCGGCTCGATGTCCTCAAATACCAGGCAGCGCAAAGGATCTGAACCGAGCCTTTCCGCCACGGCAAGATAGATGTCGGGAGCGGGTTTTCCCTTACCCACCTCACAGCTGGTGAGGATGCAGGAAAAAGCGTCCTTCAGTCCCCGGGCGCCGATCACCCCTTCCACCAGCTGCCTGGAATTGCTTGTGGCGATGCCAAGCTTCCATTTTTTCTTCCGGCACGCTTCGATAAACTCCCGCGCCCCTTTTTTCAGGGGAACCTGATGCAGATATTTCTCCTCCGCCATCCGGTTCCAGTCTTCCTTGATCTTCTCCACGCTGTCCGGGATGCCGAAGCGCTCCTTAAAATATTCCGCAGTTTCCGTAAAGCTCATCCCGTCGATGTCGCCCTGAAGCCGCTCATCCAACTGAATTCCGTATCTTCCCAGATATTCCACGTCAATTTCCGGCCAGACCCACATGGAATCCACCAGCGTACCGTCCAGATCGAAAATCACGGTATCGATGCCGGAGAGCATCTCCCGCACGTCAGAAAATGTCCCATCCTCGGAGAAAGGACTCACGCAGCTGCCGTTTTCCTCCGCCCCGGTCCTTTCTGAGCAGGCTGTCCGGGCTTCGTCCTCTTTTGTTCCGGCAAGTTCCAGCGCAACCAGCTCCTCCCGTGAAAGGGGACGGAATTCTCCCACAGGAAGGGTATTTCCCAAAAGCAGCGGTCCCATGGACACGCGCCTGAGATAGGTCACCGTTCTTCCCTGACTCTGCATCATCCGCTTCACCTGATGGTACTTCCCTTCCGTGATGGTGAGAAGACAGGCCGCACGGGATTCCGCCGCGCATCCTTCCAGCTTCGCCTCCCGGATTTCGGCAGGTCTGGTGCGCTCCTCTTCCCCGATATCCACACCCTCACGAAGCCTGTCGCAGGCCTCTTCGGAAAGCGTTCCATCCGTTTCCACATAGTAGGTCTTCTTCACATGCCTGGCCGGAGAAAGCAGACGGTGCGCAAGAGCGCCGTCATCTGTGATCAGAAGCAGCCCCTCCGTATCCTTATCCAGCCTTCCCACCGGAAACAGATCCCTCCTCAGCAGGACGTTCTCCGGCTCCCTTTCCCTCATCCAGTCCAGAACCGTCCTGCCATGGCCGTCCCTGGTGGCGGACAGCAGCCCCGAAGGCTTATTCATCAGAAAATATACGTTTTTCGCATAGGAAATAAGCCGTCCGTCCACGCAAACCTGAACGCTCTTTTCATCCACCTTCCTGGCCGGGTTCTTCTCCGGACACCCGTCCACGCTGACGCGTCCCTTACGCAAAAGTTCCTTCACTTCGCTCCTGGTTCCTTCTCCCATCTCGCATAAATAACGGTCCAGACGGATCATAAGTCTTCCTCCTCATTCTTTCCGGTCATTCCGGAACGTTCTCCATCATAGATTGATAAAAAAGACAGCGGAGGCACCCATGAGAGAACATCGGCTCTACAGACCGAAAAGCGTTTCCCTGAAGGCACGGCTTCGCACTGCAAGAAAGGCTCTGCTGTTATGCCTTTTCACTGCACTCACCCTTTCCATGCTTCTGGAAAATGAAAAAGCGCTGACACTCTCCCTCACAGGGCTGAATCTGTGGTTTGAAAAAATGATTCCGACCCTTCTGCCCTTTATGATCCTTTCCGGAATTCTGATCCGCATGAACCTCTCCGACAGCTTTGCCCGCCTGTTCGCTCCGCTGCTCCGGCCGCTCTTCGGCCTGTCCGATTCCTGCCTTTATGTACTCGTTATCGGCTTTCTCTGCGGCTTCCCCATGGGCGCCCGTGTGACGGCGGAAAGTCTGCAGCACGGCAGGCTGACGCACAGGGAAGCGTCCCTGATGCTCGCATTCTGCAACAACATCGGGCCCATCTATTTTTCCGGCTTCGTGCTCACCCTTTTTCCCGTCCCCTGCCCCTGGCCGTTCTGGGCAGGTATGTATCTTCTTCCGCTGCTTTACGGCCTCATCCTGCGCTGGACCTTTTACCGGGACATTCCGCCCTGTACCGGGAGTGCCGTGCCGGCTTTTTCCGGGAAGGCCTTTCTTTCCCTCCTGCATGCAGCTTCCCTTCCCGCTGCAACGTCACCCCGTCCCGCTGCGTCCTCTGCTGCCGGGAAAGTCTCCGCTGTCCGGGAAGTCTCTGCTGTCCGGGAAGTCTCCGCTTCTGCACCGGTCTCCGGCGTTTCAAAGGGAAAAGGCCGCGCCGGAAGCTTTCGGCGGGCACCGTCTCTGCTGGAACAGACGCAGGCGTCCATCACCTCTGCGCTCATCTCCATCGCCTCTCTCGGCGGTTATATGATCCTGTTTAACCTGATGAACCTCATTCCGGACCTTCTGCTCCCCGCCCGGGCGAAAACAGTGCGTTCTCTTTGTGCCTGCATTCTGGAAATCACCAGCGGCCTGTCGGGGCTGGGGCCGGAGAACGCATTCTGGGGCTTTGTTCTGCTCCCCTTCGGCGGGCTGTCCTGTATCGCACAGACCTACAGTATGATCCGGGAAACGAACCTTTCCCTGAGACAGTATGTCTGCCATAAATGTGCCCAGACGCTGCTCGCTTTTCTATATTACGCCGCCCTTTTTCCCGTTTTTTTCTGATCTCTTATCCCGCCGGAAATCCTGCCGGCATCGCGGCCGCGCTCTCGGTATACTGGTCGTAGCCGTTATAGGCCCGGCAGAGAATAACAGGCGCGCTTCCTGAAGGCACGGTGACTGAAAAGGTCAGTGTGCCCAGATTGGCAAAAGGCATGAGAGTAGACCATGTCGCGCCTCCATCCAGGCTGTAGCTGTAATACAGAATGCCGGACTGCGCGTCATGCGCTTCCAGACAAAGATCCAGTCTGCCTGTGGCCGCATCTGAAGAAAGGACGCTCAGATTCACTGTTTCCGGAGGCGTTTTGTCCGGCGCCGCAATTCCCTGCGGGGCGGACACCGTCTCGTAGGAATAGCTGCTGTAGTCCAGTCCGAGAGAGGAAGATTTCAGGTGAAAATATTTTGCTGCAGCGATGGCATCGCTCACCCCCATCTCCGCCACCTTTCCGGCTGCATTGATCTGATGGCTGTCAACGGGATGATCCATGTAGCAGTGTTCAATGATGACACAGGGAATATCCAGCTCTCTCGCGGCCCTGATCACGCCGTAATAATCCGTTCCGCGGCTGCTCAGTCTGGTCTTTACGCCGCGGATATACTGCCCCTTTCCCGCCATTTCGGCAAGCTGCAGTCTGCCGAAGGTCTGGCCCGCTGAATAATACCGTCCAAAGGCGGAGGTCCAGACCTCCGATCCGTACAGGTTATGCTCTGAGGACATATTGTAATGAAGGGAAAACAAAAAATCCGCCCCATAGGCTTTGGCAATCTGCGCCCGTTCCTCCAGAGACAGCTCCTGATCCGTCGTCCTCGTCAGGTAAACCTGCACGCCCTCAAACTGCTCCAGCGTCTGCTTCATGGCCTGAGCCGTCTGCAGGGTAATCTCCTTCTCCAGGAACTGCCCTGCCACCTCTCCGCCCCGGTTTTCTCCGCCGTGGCCCGGATCGATCACAATGACCACGGGTTCACTGGCCCTGGTTCTGACTACGGGAACTGCCAGGAGAAGCACTGCCGCTGTCATGAGTATTTTCCGTATCATTCGCATCTTTTTCAACCTGTTTTCCTCCATAACGATGAAAAGAAGCGGGTGCCCCGCCGAACGCGGCATCCGCTTCTGTTTCCGGCCTTTTTTTACATCAGATCCAGCTTTCCGTCCTCTCTTCCTTCCTCCGGATCGACCGTATTCATATCCGGCAGGGATGAGGTATCGTCAATCTCATCCGGACGAAGCTCCATCCGGTTGGACTGTACCACATTCAGGCAGCCGTTCAGATCATCCAGAAGCTGTCCGTAATGCGTATTTGCAATCTGAATTCCGTTCTCAATGATCTGCTCCAGATTAGCCAGGATATCGTCCGTATACTGGATGGCAGACGCCTTCACACTGTTCGCCTCCACGGTCGCGTTGTCCAGAATCTCCTGTGCCTGCTGGGTCGCCATGTTGACCACCTCATTTGCCTGCGCATAAGCCTGCTGCATGATCTCATGCTCGCTGACCAGTTCCGTCGTATGCGCGGTTGCCTCATTGATAAGGGCTTCCGCTTTTTCCCTGGCGTCATTCAGAATGGCTTCCTTATTGTTGATGATCTTCTGATAACGCTTGATTTCATCAGGAGTCTTCATGCGCAGCTCCCGCAGAAGCTCCTCCAGCTCTTCCTTATTTACTATAATTTTAGAATTGGAAAGCGGCTGATATTTACAACTGTCAATATATTCCTCAATCTCATCAATCAACTGTTCGATTCTGCTACTCATGTTTTCCCTCCATACCGAAGCGTTTTACTGAATTCAGCCGCATGACGGCCCCTTTTTATCACCCGAAAAGAAATTTATGCTTGTCCGAATTTCTCATACAGAAGCCTGGCAACAAAGTCAGGCACACACTGGGAGACGTCCCCATGGAACTGCGCTATCTCCTTCACGCTTGAGGAACTGAGGTAAGCGTACTCCAGGCGGGTGGTCAGAAACATGGTGTCCAGCTCGCCCTTTGACAGCATACTGTTCGTCTGCGCGGTCTGCAGCTCATATTCAAAATCCGTGATGGCACGAAGTCCCCGGATCGCCACATGGACATCCTTACTTTTTGCATAATCGATCAAAAGTCCCGAAAAAGAATCGATCTTTACATTTGGAAGATCCTTTGTGGCCTCTTCCAGTATTTTAACACGTTCTTCCACAGAAAACAACGGAGTCTTCTGCGTATTGTTCAGCACGCTGACTGTTAATTCATCAAAAATCGACGCCGCCCTTTTGATAATATCCAGGTGGCCGAACGTTACCGGGTCAAAGCTTCCCGGATAAATCGCTGCTTTCATAATTTTCTCCGTTCCGAAGCGCCCTGACGGCCTGCCATCAGCGCTCCGCTTCCCTCTTTTTCATAAATACATGCTTGTTTGTTTTATAGATTTTCTCTCTCGTCACTTCAAAGCCACAGTCCTCCGCGAAGGAAAAATCCCTGTTCTTTTCCGCTTCAAAGACGACCAGTGTCTCTTCCGTCACATAGGGCATCCGGCCGAGCGCCTCAAGAACGGGTTCCTCCAGTCCTGCACTGTAAGGCGCGTCCATGAAAATCACGTCAGCTTCCTTCTCATGGATGCCGGAAAGCGCCGCTACCACATCCTGCCTGAGCAGAACGGCCCTGTCCTCAAATTTTGTAAAATGCAGATTTTCCTGAATACATTTTACGGCCTTTGCCGCGTTTTCCACAAAATAAGCCCGCTTCGCTCCGCGGCTGATGGCCTCTATTCCGATGGCGCCGCTTCCGCTGCACAGATCCACAAAAATGCTGCCCGGTATCCAGGGCTGCAGAATGTTGAACAGGGTTTCCTTAATCCTGTCCGTGGTCGGTCTCGTGTCCAGCCCCTCCGGGCACTTTAACGGCAGGCTTCTCGCCTCTCCCGCAATCACTCTCATCCGTTTTCATACCTTTCCGATTCCTGTTTTCTCTCCCGGAATCTGTCTGCCTTTCATTATAATTGCTCGTTAAAAAAAAGGCAATGCTTTTTAAAATCCTGACCGCTGTTATTATCCAAATCTGCCGTCCTTTACGCAGACTTTTCTTGACGGCCATCTCTTCCGACGCTAAACTGTGGGCAGAGAAAGGAGCGGCTATGAAACATTTTTGTAAGGACTGGGAACTTTATCATCAGGCAGGCCTTGACAGCCTGTATGAAACGGCCGGGAACCTCAATCTGTTCCTGATCTGCGAGAAGCCGGAGCCGTCCGCCCTGCGCCCGCTGCCGGAGGGCTGTTTCATCAGAACCTGTCGTCCGGATGAGCTGAACGTCTGGAAGCATCTCGCTGCGGAGGAGCAATATGCGGATTCCCTCACGGATTATTATGAAAGGGTTTATGCCGGAAACGGGGAAGACAAAAGTTAGGATTTTTTCCAGCGCTGCCTCTTCCTCTGCAATCCTTCCGGAAAGCCCGTTGCCACCGGTCTGATCTGGCTTTCCTATGCCCGCTCCGGCTTTCCTGTCAGCACGCTGGGATGGTTCCGGGTTCTTCCTGAGGAAGAGGGAAAAGGCTTCGGACGCGCCCTCCTGTCGGAGCTTCTGAAGCGCTCTGGCTTTCCCCTCTATCTGCACACCCAGCCGACTTCCGTCTGCGCCATCCGGCTCTATTCCGATTTCGGCTTCCGTCTTCTCACAAATCCGGTCATCGGGTATAGAAAAAACGACCTGATCGCAGGCCTCCCCATTCTGGAGAAGGTCATGCGCCCGGCCGTTTTTAACGGGCTGAAATTTTCAGACGAAGGACAGAGACTGCATCAGGCGGCGCTGTCCTCCCGGATTTCTGAATTTTAGGCCTGCGGGCATCGTTCCTGCAGGCCGCGAAGCATAAGAATCTTAACATTCGATACAGTCTGTATGCTATGCGCGCACCTTCGTGCCTTTTCCATCCCTCTTTGCGATCTTCAGGCGGGCCAGCTCCAGCTGTCTGTCCCCGAAGGGAATACTTCCCTCTCCGCCCGGTCCGGTGAAATGCACCGCTTCCACGAAGTCGTCAGGACTCAGGCGGATAGCACGCACGCCGACGGCGGCCTTCTTCTTTTCCGGAATCTCCTCCACGGCAAAGCGCAGGAAGAAGCCCTTATGAGTCTGAAGCACTACGGTCTGCTGACACTTAAGTACGGTCACGTCCTTCACCTCGTCTCCATCCTGGAGCCTGGTGGCCGCGACGGTACGCTTCATCACGTCGAATTCCCCGCCGTCCACCACCTTGATCATGCCCATCTTCGTGGTGAAAATCACGCGGCAGAGGTTCAGATCCGACTGGCTGCAGACGTTGAGAAGCTCCTCCTTCGTGGAATCATAGTTGCTCACATTATCCACCGGCGTTCCCTTATCCCGGAATTTTCCGTATGGCAGGTCGGAAACTTTGATGGTATACAGCTGTCCCTTATTGGTGAACAGGCAGATCCTTCCCGTGTTCCTGCACTGGAATACGAAACGGTTTTCCGAATCCGCCGCCTCCTTATTGCGCTCATAGACGGACAGATCAATGGTTTTGGCATAGCCGAAGCGGTCCATGAGAAACATCACGTCCATCTCCTCCGGCTTTCTTTCTTCGAACACCGCCTCTGCGCAGTTATCGATCACGGTCCGTCTGGGTCTGGCAAACTTCTTCTTGAGCTCGTCCAGCTCGTTCACGATGACCTGGGCCATGGATTCCCTGCGTTCCAGAATATCCTCATACCGGTAGATATTTGCAAGGGTTTCCTCATGCTCCTTAATCAGCGCCTCCAGTTCCAGGCCGATGAGCTTGTACAGGCGCATCTCCAGAATGGCGTTGGCCTGGTTCTCCGTAAAGGACAGCTGTCCCGCCATCACCTTCGCTTCTTTGGATTTGAAGCGGATACCATCGGTTTTTCCCTCCACCAGGCAGGCCTTCGCCATGGCCCGGTCGCGGGAGCCCCTGAGAATCTCAATGATGAGATCGATCACGTTGCAGGCCTTGATGAGACCTTCCTGAATCTCCCGGCGGTTTCTTTCCTTTGTGAGCAGGTTCTCATATTTTCTGCTGGTCACCTGATAGAGAAAATCCACATGGGCCTTCAGAATCGCACGAAGCCCCAGCGTCTCCGGCCGCCCGTCCGCGATGGCCAGCATGTTCACGCCGAAGGTATCCTCCAGCCGGGTCTTCTTATAAAGCATATTGATGAAATTATCCACGTCCGCGTCCCGCTTCAGCTCAATGACGATGCGGATGCCCTCCTTGGAGGACTGGTTGGAAATGTCGCTGATGTCCGCGGTCTTCTTGGTTTCCGCCAGAGCCGCCACATCCGACAGGAACTTGCCGATGTTCGCGCCGATCATGGGATAGGGAATCTCCGTGATGACCACGTTGGTCTTCCCTCCCTTTCCCTTTTCCACCTCAACCTTTCCGCGGATACGGATCTTTCCGGTTCCCGTTTCATAGATGGAAAGCAGGTCGTCCTTGTTCGTGACGATTCCACCCGTGGGGAAATCCGGTCCGGTCAGGTATTTCATCAGCTCCGCCGTGGAAATGGACTCGTTTTTCAGGTAGGCCTTTTCCGCTTCGATTACCTCGCCCAGATTATGAGGCGGAATGCTGGTAGCCATGCCCACCGCGATTCCCTCCGAGCCATTGACCAGCAGATTGGGAATTTTCACCGGAAGGACCGTCGGCTCCTTCTCCGTCTCGTCAAAGTTCGGGCCGAAATCCACCACGTCCTTGTCCAGGTCCGCGAGAAATGCCTCCTGGGTCACCTGTTCCAGGCGGGCCTCCGTATAACGCATGGCCGCGGCGCCGTCTCCCTCTATGTTTCCGAAGTTGCCGTGCCCGTCCACCAGGGGCATTCCCTTCTTGAAGTCCTGAGCCATCACCACCAGCGCGTCATAGATGGAGCTGTCCCCGTGAGGATGATATTTACCCATGGTATCGCCCACAATACGGGCACATTTCCGGTAGGGCCTGTCATAGCGGATACCCAGCTCATACATATCATAGAGCGTCCGGCGCTGCACCGGCTTGAGGCCGTCCCGCACATCCGGAAGGGCTCTGGCCACAATGACGCTCATGGCATAGTCGATGAAGGACTTCTGCATGACCTCGGAATATTCTGTTTTTATGATCTTCTCGTCCAAATTTTCACTCTCCTGTTTCTGCGAAACAGTTCAGGACGACTCGCCATCCTGAACTGTTGCTTTCTGTGAAGACATGTCGGCCGGCCTTCTGCCCGAAGCGCCAGACGTCTGCATCGGCCGTGCCGTCAGATATCCAGCTGCGCGTCCGGCGCATACTCATAAATGAATGTGCGTCTCGGCGGCACGTCCGTTCCCATGAGAAGCTCCGTCACCTCTGAAGCCATTCTGGCGTCCTCGATCTCCACCTGCTTCAGCAGCCGGGTCTCTGGATCCAGCGTGGTTTCCCAGAGCTGGGCAGCATCCATTTCTCCCAGGCCCTTGTAGCGCTGCAGGGTGAAGGGTCCCTTGTGCTTCTTCCGATAGCGCTCCAGCGCCTTGTCATCGTAAAGATATTCTTCCTTTCCCTTTGCCGGCATGGCCTTGTAAAGAGGCGGCATGGCCAGATACACATGGCCCTCAAAAATCAGCTCCGGCATGAAGCGGTAAAACAGAGTCAGAAGCAGGGTGGAGATGTGCGAGCCGTCCACATCCGCATCCGTCATGATGATAATTTTATCATAGCGCAGCTTTGTGATGTCAAAATCGTTTCCATAGCCTTCGGAAAAACCACAGCCAAAGGCGTTGATCATGGCCTTGATCTCCGCGTTTGCCAGCACCTTGTCGATGCTCGCCTTTTCCACGTTCAGAATCTTTCCCCGAATGGGAAGGATGGCCTGATAGGAACGGTCCCTCGCCATTTTGGCGCTGCCGCCGGCGGAATCTCCCTCCACGATGAAGATCTCGCATTTCGAAGGGTCACGGGATTCACAGTTTGCAAGCTTGCCGTTGGAATCGAAGGAAAACTTCTGTTTGGAGAGCAGGTTGGTTTTGGCCCTCTCTTCGGTTTTCCGGATCTTCGCCGCCTTCTCCGCGCAGCCGATGATGTTCTTTAAGGTCTCCAGATTCCGGTCAAAGTAACGGACCACCTCCTCACCCGTCACTTTGCTCACCACCTTCGCCGCGTCCTGATTGTCCAGCTTGGTCTTGGTCTGACCCTCAAACCGGGGATCCGGATGCTTGATGGAAATGACTGCCGTCATGCCGTTTCTCACATCCGCTCCGGTGAAATTCAGATCCTTTTCCTTCAGGATGCCCAACTGTCTCGCGTAGGTGTTGATGACATTGGTGAACATGGTCTTAAAGCCGGTCAGATGGGTGCCTCCCTCCGCGTTATAGATATTGTTGCAGAAGCCCAGCACATTTTCATGAAATTCATTCACGTACTGAAAAGCGACTTCCACGGAAATGCCTTCGCTCTCGCCGGAAAAATAAATGACGTCGCTCACCGCCTCTCGGGACTTGTTCAGATCCCGGATAAAGCCCACGATTCCCTCCGGCTCGTGATATTCGATCACCTCCGGCTCATCCTTTCTCTTATCCGTGAAAACAATGGTGAGCGCAGGGTTCAGATAGGCCGTCTCATGCAGACGGCTCTTAATCTCATCCTCCTTGAAGCGGGTTTTTTCGAAAATCTCACCATCCGGCAGAAAATTGATGCAGGTTCCCGTATTTTTTGCCTTTCCCACCACGGGAAGCAGGCCGTCCACAAGCTCCACGGTGGGAACGCCCCGCTCATACCGGTCCTCATAGATTTTGCCGTCATGCCGCACCCGCACGGTAAGCCTTGCGGAAAGGGCGTTTACCACGGAGGAGCCCACGCCGTGCAGGCCGCCGCTGGTCTTATAGGCGGAATGGTCAAATTTTCCTCCCGCATGCAGGGTGGTAAATACCAGACGCTCCGCGCTCACGCCTTTTTCGTGCATGCCCACGGGAATACCCCGGCCGTTATCATCCACTGTGGCCGATCCGTCCGCTTCCAGCGTTACACAGATTTTATCACATACGCCTGCCAGATGCTCGTCCACCGCATTGTCTACAATCTCATAAACCAGATGGTTCAGTCCCTTCGTGGAAACGCTTCCGATATACATGCCCGGCCTTTTCCGGACCGCTTCAAGCCCCTCCAGCACTGTAATGCTGGAAGCATCGTAAGTGTTCTGACCGCTCATTTTCCTCTCCATTCCGGAGCGTGAAACAATGAGCTATCGAGCCCATTTTTCACACACTCTCCTTTTTCTACTCATACCAAACACAGGCTGCCTGGCGTAAAACACGTCAGACAGCCGGGAAGATCGCGGGAAGCGGCCTTGTGCGTCCTCTTCCCGCCCTTTATCAGCTTGTTCTTTCCCTTAAGAATCATTCGCCGCGGGACGAACCTCTGAATCCTTTCAGTCGTTCCGCATCGTGACCGCCACTGCAAGCGCACCGGGGCCGATATGGCAGGATACGCTTAAGGACAGCGGATCGATATGGCTCTCCGCTCCGGGGAAGTGTGCGAGCACCTCCTTCTGGAAATCCTTTGCCGCCTCTTCGTTCTGGGTGTGTGCAAAATCAATCCACATACCGCAGTTTTCCAGAGGTCTGCCAAACCGTTCCGTCACATCATTGATCACGGCATTCAGCATGATCTGCCTGGCGGACGCCGTAGTTCTTGCCTTGGCAAAGGCGTCCAGTTTTTCTCCCTGAATCTGGAGCACCGGCTTCAGGCGCAGAAGCGTCCCGAGCGCTGCCGCGGCGGGGGTAATGCGTCCGCCCTTTTTCAGATAATACAGGGTATCCACCATGATGTAGATGCTGGAATTAAATTTATCTTTTTCCAGGAATTCCCGGATCTGGACAGCATCCATCCCCTTTTCGGCCAGATGAATGGCATCCACTACAGAGCGGCGCTGGGTAACGGAAATCCGCTGATTATTCACTACCTGAACGCGCCCGTCAAAATCGTCAGCCAGCATCATCGCCGTCTGGCAGGAACCGGAAAGACCGCTGCTCATGGGGATATGAACGATCTGGTCATAATCCAGAAGGAGCCTGCGCCACAGACGAAGCACGGAGTCCGGCGTGGGCTGAGAAGTGGAAACGGGAATGCCCGTCCTCAGCTTTTCATAAAATTCCTCCTGTGTCAGATTGATTCCTTCGAAAAAAGTCTCGCCGCCTATCATAAACGGCATGGGCAGCACATAAATGCCAAGCTCCTCTGCCTGTGCCTGAGTAATTCCGCTGTTGCTGTCCGTGACAATTGCAATCTTCGACATAACACTCTCCATTCCTGTTATCCTGCTGTTTCAGGCGGGCCTGCGGCCCGCTTCCTGTACACTCAAAAAAGCTGCAGCCTGTTGCAGCCAGACCGTTATCAGAAATTTTACCTTTATATACTCCGAAAGTCAACCGAATTTCCGTTTTCCTCCTCCCATCGGTAGAGGGCGGCAAACTCCGGCTTCTTCTTCTCCGGATCCCCGGAAACAATCTGTTCAGCCAGAGCATTGGCCTTCAGCAGAAGGTCCGAATCCCGGTAAATATCACCGATCTTAAAATCCAGCTCTCCGCTCTGACGCACGCCGGCCAGATCTCCGGGCCCGCGCAGCTTCAGGTCTTCGTTTGCGATGAAAAAGCCGTCGTTGGAGGTATTCAGAATCTTCAGCCGCTTCATCACTTCCTCATTTTCATTGGAGCTGATGAAAATACAGTAGCTCTGGGCATTGCCTCTTCCCACGCGGCCGCGGAGCTGGTGAAGCTGTGCCAGGCCGAAGCGCTCCGCGTTTTCCACCATCATGACTGTGGCATTGGGCACATTGATTCCCACCTCGATCACGGTGGTGGAGACCAGCACGTCCATCTCTCCGGCAGAGAATTCTTCCATGATCTCGTTCTTCTGTGCCGGCTTCATCCGTCCGTGCAGGATGCCGACGCGGATCTCCTTCGGGAGGGCCGCTTCCAGTTTTTTCGCATAATCCTGCACATTCTCCAGCCCCTCCATTTCCCCTTCCTCCACCATCGGGCAGATCACATAGGCCTGATGGCCCGCCCGGACCTGATCTGCAATGAAGGAATATGCCTTCGGCCGCCAGGAGGTTCCCACCACGCAGTTTTTGATGGGAAGGCGCCCCACGGGCATCTCATCCAGAATGGAGACGTTCAGATCGCCATAGAGTACGATGGCAAGGGTACGCGGAATCGGTGTGGCGCTCATCACCAGCACATGGGTTCCCTCCCCCTTGTCCGCCAGGCATTCCCGCTGGCGCACGCCGAAGCGGTGCTGCTCATCCGTAACCACCAGAGAAAGATCCCGATATTCCACCTTCTCCTGGATCAGGGCATGGGTGCCCACAATCACATTGTACTCTCCTTCCGAGATGGCCTGATAGATCCGTTTCTTTTCTCTCGCAGGGGTAGAACCGGTGAGGAGAACGGGACGAATGCACAGATCCTGCTCTTTGCAGAGCCCGGAGAGCGCTTCAAAATGCTGGGCCGCCAGCACCTCCGTCGGCGCCATCAGGCAGCCCTGCCTGCCGTTTGCCGCACACATCAGCAGGGCAAGAAAGGCCAGAATGGTCTTTCCGCTTCCCACGTCTCCCTGCACCAGACGGTTCATCGCCACATCCCTGCTCATATCCTCTTCGATCTGCGCCCATACCCGAAGCTGAGCGCCGGTCAGCCGGTAGGGAAGCTTTTCCAGCAGCCGGTCCGTATCCGGAACCCTGTGCAGAACCTGTGCCACCTTTCGGACCTGATTTTCATTTTTCAGCCGGGAAAGGCCCAGAAAAAAAGCAAGAAATTCATTGAAGGAAAGCCTCCGCCTGGCATCAGCCAGTTCCTTTATATCCCCCGGACAGTGAATCTTCCTCACCGCTTCCCTCCAGGGAATCAGCCCGTATTCCTTCCGAAGCTCCTCCGGGAGAAATTCCTGAAGGCTGTCCAGCTCCTCCAGTGCCGCATGCACCGTCCTGGTCATCAGCCGGTTGGTCAGACCCTTCGTCAGCGCATATTTGGGCTGGAGGGTATCCTGAACGGCCGAATAATCCGCCACGCTGAAAATGGCCGGCTGCTCCATCCGGATAACCGGCGCGGCTCCCGGCGAAGCTGCTGCGCTTCTTCCCTTTGCCTTTCCCTCATTCCCGGACTGACAGAGACCGCGGAATATATGCACGCTCCCCGGCTTCAGGATGCTGCGGATATAGGGCATTCCAAAAAAGGTGATACGAAAAAGGCCGGTTGCATCTCCGGCCTGTACATTCGCTATGACCAGGGAGCGCACCCTTGTGATCTGCGGCGTACCGATCACCGCTGCCTTTACGGCGCACACCCTTCCGGGCGTCAGCGCAGAAACGGAAACGGGCGCTTCCATTTTCTCATAATCTCTCGGGTAGTGCTCCAGAAGCTCTCCCACATTCGTAATGTGGAGTCTGGCGAAAAGCCCCGCCGTCTTTTCGCCGACTCCCTTAATGGATGTCAATCCTGTCTGAATTTTCATTCCGTCTTCATTCAGCTGAAATAATATAGTAGTAAATGGGCTGTCCGCCATACTGCAGCTCGATGTCGCAGGAAGGATAGCGTTCTTCCACCCTTGCTCTGAGCTTCTCAGCGTCCTCCTCCGTAACATCCGCTCCATAATAGATGCTGATCAGTTCACAGTCATCGCTCATCATGGCAGCGGTCATATCATAGGCCACATCCGAAATATCCGAGCCGACAGCCAGAATGCCGTCATCGCCGATTCCCATGTAGTCGCCCTGACGGATCTGTTTATCATCGATGACCGTATCCCGTACTGCGTAGGTCACCTCGCCGGTTTTCACATGGGCGATCTCCTCCGTCATGGAAGCCTCGTTCTCCTCCGCTCCCATATCCGGCACATAGTTGATCACCGCCGTGATTCCCTGCGGGATCGTCTTCGTGGGCACGACAACCACGTTCTTGTCTTCCACCAGATACTTCGCCTGATTGGCCGCAAGAATGATGTTCTTGTTGTTCGGAAGCACGTAAACCGTATCCGCATTGACCTTCTTAATCGCGTTTACCACATCCTCCGTACTCGGATTCATGGTCTGCCCGCCCTCGATGATGGAATCCACGCCCAGGCCTCTGAAGATCTCTGCCAGGCCGTCACCGGCGGATACCGCGATAAAGCCGACTTCCTTATGCTCTCCCGACGCTTCCGCCTCCGGAGTCTCCCCGGTCGTCTCCTGCTCCTTTTCCTTCTCAGACAGCTTGAACAGCTTTTCCTGATGCTCAAGCCGCATGTTGTCGATCTTCATATTGGAAAGTGCGCCATACTTCAATGCCTTCTGGATTGCAAGTCCGGGGTCATTGGTATGTACGTGCACCTTTACCACGTCATCATCCGCAACCACAACAATGGAATCACCGATGGATTCCAGATAGGCCTTAAAATCCATCTCCTGTTTAATATTGAAGGTTTTATTCAGCATGATGATAAATTCTGTACAATAGCCGAATTTAATCTCCATGTTGGCCTGCGCCTCCAGGCTTCCCTTTGCGGGCGTTTCCGAAGCGGCAGGCTTTGCCTGTTCAGAGAAATCAAAGGAATCCGCGGAGACCTTTCCCGTGAAGGCATCAAATGCGCCATGAAGCACCTCCACAAGACCCTGTCCGCCGGAATCCACCACACCGGCCTGCTTCAGCACCGGCAGCATCTCCGGCGTCTGACTGAGAACATACTCCGCATGGTCGATGATCTCCTTTAAGAACTTCTCCATATCCTCCTCGCCCGCGTCGGCAAGCTCTCTCGCCTTCATGGACGCGCCCTTGGCCACCGTGAGGATCGTTCCTTCCTTCGGCTTCATGACAGCCTTATATGCCGTTTCCACCGCCTTTTCTCCGGCGGCGGCCATGATCGGGATCGTGATCACGTCATAATCCCGGATTCCCTTGGTAAAGCCTCTGAAAAGCTGGGAAAGAATAACGCCTGAATTTCCCCTTGCTCCGCGCAGGGAACCGGAGGAAATCGCCTTGGAAAGCGATACCATATCGGGCTCTTTCATGGCAGCCACATCCTTCGCGGCCGACATGATGGTAAGCGTCATATTCGTACCCGTATCTCCGTCAGGCACCGGAAATACGTTCAGCTCATTAATCCATTCCTTCTTGCTCTCAAGCCTCTTGGCTCCCGCCAGAAACATCTTCGCCAGGCAGCCAGCGTCAATTGTCTGCAAACTCACAGCTACTGTCCTCCTTAATCAATCACTCGCACACCTTCGACGAAGATGTTGATTTTCTCAATTTCCATGCCGGTGAATTCTTCCACTTTATACTTCACATTATCGATCAGATTATTGGATACTGCCAGAATACTCACGCCGTAGGAAACGATCACATGGAAGTCCAGTGTCAGCTTATTGTTATTGACCGTAACGGTGATTCCCTTCGTAACGTTGTCCCTCTTTAAGAGCTTCACCACGTCCTTCACCGTAATGCCCATCCCCACAATGCCGAAGCATTCCATGGCGACGATGCCCGCATACTGCGCAATAACTTCTTTGTCAATCGTTATATTGCCCATATGGGTGTTCAGATATGAACCCTTCATGTAGTACCTCCTTCTCTGCCGCCGCAGGCCGTATTATTAATAATATGGTAAAGAAAGGCATCAGCCGTTCTTCGGCATGGACTTCTGCCCGCACCCTTCCCTGGAAACGGCACAAATATAAGCATATTATAACCGCTTTCTGAAAAAAATGGAAGAGATATTTATTTTTCCTCTCTTAAATATGCAGATTTCGCTTGCAAATTCCATTCTTTTCTGTTATCATACACATGTTGCGGTTTGAAAAATATATTGGTTTAGGAGGTGCGAAGATGGCAAAATGTGATATTTGCGGCAAGGGCGTTCATTTTGGTAACAACGTAAGCCATTCCCATAGAAGATCCAATCGTATCTGGAACTCGAATGTGAAAAGCGTCAAGTGTCTGGTAAACGGAGCTTCCAAAAAGATGCATGTTTGTACCAGCTGCCTCAGATCCGGCAAAGT
>DXHY01000048.1 GCA_019113175.1 Candidatus Eisenbergiella stercoravium
CATTTTCTCATCCTTTCAGGCAGGCTGTGCGGCCCGCCTTTTTTGATTATACTACAATATCTGAAAGAGAAAAAGGAATAAAACGGTAATGAGGCCGCAGGATTGACAACAGGACAGGCGGGGCATATAATTTCTCTGGTGAGAATCATTATCAATAGAACGCAGAGAAAAGGTCCGATGGGACAGAGGTACTTATGACACTTTATGAAGGAAAAATCGGAAAACAGTATCTGGTGGAAGGAATGGAAACGCCGGAAGAAGTGACGAGACGGCTGCAGGCGCTTGGACTGATTGAAGGAACCCCGCTGAAGCTGCTGAACAGAAAGAAAAAAGGAGCACTGATCCTGTATGTACGGGGAACCAGGCTGGCTCTGGGAAAGGATATTTCCTCCCGTATTCTGGTGAAGGAGGAAGGGTAAGGGTGAGTCTGCAGACAGATCCTTTCAAAATACAGTAAGATGGAGAAAAATATGCGGAAAGATAATCATATTCATGTGGCTTTTGTGGGAAATCCGAACTGTGGAAAGACCACACTTTTTAACGCGGTCACGGGTTCAAAGCTGAAGGTAGCCAACTGGCCCGGTGTGACGGTGGAAAAATATGAGGGAAATATCACCTATGAAGGGTATGAACTGAAGCTGGTGGACACACCCGGCATCTATTCCCTGACCTGTTATACCATTGAAGAGATGGTGACCAGAAAATGTGTGCTGGATGACGATATCGAAGCGATCGTCAATGTGGTTGATGCTTCCAGTCTGGAGAGAAACCTGTATCTGACTCTTCAGCTTCTGGAGCTGGGAAAGCCTGTCATTCTGGCGCTCAACATGATGGATATCGTGAAGGAGCGGGGCATGGAGATCGACCTGCACCGTCTGCCGGAGATGCTGGGAGACATCCCTGTGGTTCCGGTTTCCGCGGCAAAGCGGACCGGTCTTGACATTCTGATGCATGCGGTGGTGCATCATTATGAAGAGGGACCGAAGCGGGATATCCTGAACTATGGGGAGGATATTGAGGCGAAGCTGGCTGTTCTGGAGGAGCGGATGAAGGACAGCTATCCGGATCATTCTTCCCTGCGCTGGCATGCGATCAAGCTGCTGGAGGACGACCCGGAGGTAAAAAAGGACCACCCCATCGAGCTGAAGGGGGTGGCGGACCGCAGCTATGAAAAGGAGATTACGGAGAAAAAGTACGAGTATATTGAAAAGGTAATCGATGAGGTTCTGTTCTATAAGGCGAAAAAGGCTGCAGGAACGGATAAGATTGACCGGGTTCTGACTCATCCGGTCTGGGGGGTGCCGGTATTTCTGTGTATTATGGCGCTGGTATTTTTCCTGACCTTTGCGGTCGGAGACTTCCTGAAGGGCGGTCTGGAATATGCCCTGGCCGTTATATCCGATCTGATGCGCTCAGGCCTTGCGGCCATACATACGGCGGACTGGATGATTTCTCTGGTGGTGGATGGTGTTGTGGCCGGGGTTGGCGGTATCCTGACCTTCATTCCAAATATCTTTATCCTGTTCCTGGCCCTTGCCATTCTGGAGGACAGCGGATACATGTCCAGGGTGGCCTATGTGATGGACGGCATCATGGGACGTGTGGGCCTTTCCGGTAAGGCATTTCTGCCCATGATCCTTGGCTTCGGCTGTACGGTTCCCGCCATCATGGCGACCCGTGCGCTGGAAACGGAGCGCGACAGAAGGCGCACCATGATCGTAACTCCCTTCATGTCCTGTTCCGCAAGGCTTCCGATCTACGTGCTGTTTTCGGAAATGTTCTTTCCGAAGTACTCCATGCTTGTGGCCTTTTCCATGTATGTGATCGGTATGGTGACGGCGATTCTGGTGGCACTCATCCAGAACCGGCTGGAGAAGGGAAAGGAGAATCAGTCCCTCCTCATCGAGCTTCCCGAATATAAGCGTCCCAACGCGAGAACCATCCGCACCTATGTGTGGAATAAGCTGAAGGATTATCTGACGAAGGCGGGAACAACGATTTTCATCGCCTCCATTGCCATCTGGTTTGTCCTGAATTTCGGCATGCACGGCATGGTTACGGATCCTTCTGAAAGCTTCGGCGCGGCCATCGGCCGTCTTCTGGTTCCTGTGCTCGCGCCTGCAGGTCTGGGCCTGTGGCAGATCGCCGTAGCATTGATTTCCGGCGTTTCCGCAAAGGAAGTGGTGGTTTCCTCTTTCTCCGTGCTGTTCGGCGTTTCCAACGTGAATTCGGCGGCCGGCATGCAGACGATAATCGAAAACATTCATCAGTTCGATCCGTCCTTCGGCAGCCTCAACGCCTTCTGCCTGATGCTGTTCTGCCTGCTGTATGTGCCCTGTGCGGCAACCATCGGAACAATTCATAAGGAAAGCCGTTCCTGGAAATTTACCTGCAGCATGCTGGCCTTTCAGCTGGTGCTCGCCTGGGTTGTGAGCGTGGTTGTTTTTCAGGTAGGATCGCTGATTCTTCGGTAAAAAGGGTCGGACAGGGAAAGCCGGTTTTCCCCGTCCGATTTTTCAGTGCGTCCGGCGCGCGCACGTTCTCATCCCTGAATCAGTCCTGAGATTTTCCGGACTTCCCCTTCCTGCTGTACCTCAAAGGAAAAGTCCGTTCCTTCTGTGAAGGATTCCAGAACTGTCTTTACCCCTTCATCCTCCACCTGGAAGGCGGTCGGCACACCGTCCACGATGATCTCCACCGTGTGATTGTCGGCCCAGCCGACGAATGATCCGGTCAGAACGGAGGGAGAGGAGGCCATTGTTTCAGACGGCTCCGTGGAAACAGCGCTTTCCGAATTCGTGCCCGCTGAGCTTTCCGCAGCCGTTGTCCCTGTGGCTGAGGTTTCTTCAACTGTTGTCTCAGTGGCTGGCGTTTCTTCAGCCGTTGTCTCTGTAGCTGGTGTCTCTGGCGTTCCTTCGGTAGCTTCCTCTGCAGCTGGCGCTTCTTCGGATGCAGTTTCCTGAACTGTGGCTTCATTGGTCTCCCCGGCGGACTCCAGTCCGCCTGACGAATCCTGTGTGCAGGCGCAGAGCGCCGCTGTCAGAAGGCATACGGTGATTGCTGAGATGATTTTTTCTTTCACTCTGATCTTCATAAGAATCCTCCCTTTCATGAAAAAACTTTCTGCAGCCCTTATTTTTTGTTTGCTGTCTTTATTATAGCGCAGGGCAGCGGCGCCGTCATGGAAATTGACGGAAAGAATCTCTTAATTCTTTATGAAGGCAGGACGAAATCGCAATTGACAAACCGCCCTGATTTGCTTAAACTGATGCATATATGACGCCGTCCGGGATGAACCCGGACGGCCCGGAAAGGAACCGATGAGAATGAAAATAAGAACACGTTTTGCACCCAGTCCCACGGGCAGAATGCACGTGGGAAATCTGCGCACCGCGCTGTACGCATACCTGATCGCCAAGCATGAGGGCGGTGATTTCATCCTGCGCATTGAGGATACGGACCAGGAAAGATATGTGGAGGGGGCTGTGGACATCATCTACAGAACCCTTCAGAGCACAGGGCTGATCCACGATGAGGGACCGGACAAGGACGGAGGCGTGGGGCCTTATGTGCAGAGCGAGCGGCAGAAGCAGGGCATTTATCTGGAATATGCCAAAAAGCTGATCGAAAAGGGAGAAGCCTATTACTGCTTCTGCGATAAGGAACGTCTTGCCACCCTTACCCGTACCGTTGCGGGCAAGGAGATCAACGTGTATGACAAGCACTGCCTGCATCTGTCGAAGGAAGAGGTGGAAGCAAAGCTTGCGGCGGGCGTGCCCTACGTGATCCGTCAGAACAATCCGACGGAAGGAACCACCACCTTCCACGATGAGATTTATGGGGATATCACGGTGGACAATGCGGAGCTGGACGATATGATCCTGATTAAGTCCGACGGCTATCCCACCTATAACTTTGCCAATGTGGTGGACGACCATCTCATGGGAATCACCCATGTAGTGCGGGGAAACGAATATCTTTCCTCTTCCCCGAAATATAATCGTCTGTATGAGGCTTTTGGCTGGGAGGTGCCCGTTTACGTGCACTGTCCGCTGATTACGGATGAAGAGCATCACAAGCTGTCCAAGCGCTGCGGGCATTCCTCCTACGAGGATCTTCTGGAACAGGGCTTTCTGACGGAAGCCATCGTTAACTTCGTGGCTCTTCTCGGCTGGAGCCCGGAAAACAATCAGGAAATCATGTCCATGGAGGAACTGATCCGGGAGTTTGATTATCATCATATGTCCAAATCTCCTGCGGTGTTCGATTACACCAAGCTGAAATGGATGAACGGCGAATACATTAAGGCCATGGATTTTGACCGCTTCTATGAGATGGCAGTACCTTTCCTGAAGCAGGCGATTCATAAGGACCTTGACCTGAAGAAAATAGCAGCGATGGTCAAAACCAGAATTGAGATCTTCCCTGACATCGTGGATATGGTGGACTTCTTTGAGACGCTGCCGGAATACGATGTGTCCATGTATACGCATAAGAAGATGAAAACCACGCAGGAAAGCTCTCTTGAGGTGCTTTCAGAGGTGCTTCCCCTTCTGGAGGAGCAGGAGGATTATTCCAATGACGCCCTCTACGCGATGCTTCTTTCCTACGTGGAGAAGAAAGGCTGCAAGAATGGCTATGTCATGTGGCCGATCCGTACCGCCGTATCCGGCAGGCAGATGACCCCCGCCGGAGCTACGGAGATCATGGAAATCCTCGGAAAGGAAGAGTCCCTCGCGCGCATCCGTACCGGAATTCAGATGCTGCAGGGCAGCCTGAATGGATGATTTCCTGAAACGGGAGCAGAAGGCCGCATCGGCGCAGAAGCCTGTGCCGGCGGCCGTCCCGTCCCGCCCTTCCGCTTCCGGCCTGTCCCGTTCTCCCGTTCCCGGTTCGGTCCGATCTCCTGTTTCCGGCCCGGCTCGGTCGGAAGCAGGCTCCAATCCCGGCCAGGCGGAGGCCATTGCCCACAGGGACGGGCCGATGCTCGTTCTCGCAGGCCCCGGCTCCGGGAAGACGTACACCATTACGCAGCGCATCCGCTGTCTGATTGAGGAGGGCGGTACACAACCCGATTCCATTCTGGTCATCACGTTTACAAGGGCGGCTGCCGATGAGATGAAAGGCAGATTCCTGCGTCTGACGGAAGGAAAATTCTATCCGGTGAACTTCGGAACCTTCCACGCCATCTATTATCACATTCTGAAGAGTGCCTATCATTACCAGTCCGGTAATATTTTATCCGAACATGAAAAAAGAGAGCTGTTAAAAACCGTCCTGTTCCGGCAGAAGGGTCTGCCTGTTCTGGACGAGGATCAGCTGGAGCTTCTGCTGAATCAGATCAGCCGCTATAAAAATGACGGCTGTCCCGGTGCGCTTCCTGACAGTCCGCAGGAGATGCCGCAGGCAGGCGCGCTGTCATGGGAGCAGTTTCTCTCCGTCTATCTGGCCTACAGCAGGGAAGCGAAGGAGAGGCGGAAGCTGGATTTTGACGATATGGTTCTGGGCTGCAGAGATCTTTTCCTGCAGTACCCTTCCATTCTTGCGGCCTGGCAGAAAAAGTTCCGATACATCCTGGTGGATGAATTCCAGGATATAAATGCCATGCAGTATGAGGTTCTGCGCATGCTGGCTTTGCCGGAGAATAATCTGTTCGTGGTGGGAGACGATGATCAGTCCATCTATGCTTTCCGCGGCGCGAGGCCGGAGCTCATGCTGGGCTTTCAGAAGGATTATCCCCAGGCAAAACGGGTGGAGCTTTCCATCAATTACCGGAGCACGCCGGAAATCCTCGCCTGCGCCGGAACGCTGATTTCCGTGAATAAAAACAGGTTTGAAAAGAAGAGCAGGGCAGCTTCTGCCCATGGAGAGGCAGTCCGCTTTCTGGGCTTCCCTGACAGAACGGCCCAGAATGAAAAAATCGCGCAGGAGCTTCTGGATGCGGGAGAGGAGCGGGGAAAGGCCGCCGTCATTTTCCGGACGAACCGGGATGCGGCGGAGCTGGCAGAGCTGCTGACGAAGAAAGGCGTGCCTTTCTGGATGAAGGAGAAGCTGAAAAGTCCCTATCGCAGCCAGACGGCTCTGGATCTCCGGGCCTATCTCGCTTTTGTTTTCGCGGGACAGAAACGGTCGGATTTTTTTCGTATCATGAACCGTCCGAAGCGCTATATTTCCCGCTCTTCGGTGGATACGGAGCGGGTAGATCTGGATCGGCTGAAGGCATTTTACCGGGATAAACCCTATATGAGAGAAATTCTGAGAAAGCTGGAAATGGATCTGGCGCGTCTGAAGCGGATGGATCCATACGCTGCCGTCAACTATATCCGGCGGGGACTGGGATATGATGAATATCTGAAGCAGTCCGCCCTGGAGGGAAACGGCAGACTTCAGGAGCTGCGTCAGGAAGCGGACTGGTTTCAGAAGCAGGTAAGGGAGTTTTCCACGCAGGAGGATCTGGAGGAACACATTCTTTTCTATGAAAAAGAACTGGAGAGTGCCACGGCGAAAAAGCCGGGAGAGGACAGTGTCAGTCTCCTGACCATGCACGCATCCAAGGGACTGGAATATGACGCCGTCTATCTGCCGGACTGCAACGAGGGGACGATTCCCCATAAAAAAAGCATGAAGGGAGAACAGGTGGAGGAGGAGCGGAGGATGTTTTATGTGGCGATGACACGGGCCAGAAAGCGCCTGACTCTGACGTGGGTGGCGGGAACAAAAGAGGAACCGGGATTTCTCTCCCGGTTCCTCAATGATCTCGGTTTTCAGGATGCAGGAAAACGGCTTGTGTAATCCGCGTAAAGATTATTCCTCATCCGGGTCGATCAGCTCGTCAAATTCGCAGTTGTCCAGATATTCGTCAAAGGCGTCCGCTACAATCTCATATTCCGCGTCGTCTTCGATGTAACGAAGCTCGGGCTCTTCATTGGGATCCTCTTCATTTTCCGAATAGCCATAGAACCAGACTTCCCCGTCCTCGTTGTTTCCGGATTCGTCCAGCGGAAGGAGTACGATGTAGTTCTTTCCCTCCACCTCAAGAATGGTGATGACGGCGCAGTTGACCCTGGTGCCGTCTTCCAGCTCCAGCTCTACGCTCATTTCCTCTTCCGGCTCTCCGGACGGTTTTCTGTAATCGCTGCTCATGGTATAATTCCTCCCTGTCAGTTCACTTAAAAAATGAATTGGTGTTTGGCGGGGAAACCCGCCTTTTCGACAGTATAACATAAACGAAATCCTTTGGCGATAAAAATCTGATCAGGAAGAAGAAAATTTTTCAGAATCCCATTCCGGTCTGCGTACATCTATACCTGATTTCCCATACAAAAAAACGGTAGCTGTTTCAGTAATGAAACGTTAAAATACTGTTAAAACTTTCTGCTGAAAATCTGTTTTCCGGTTTTGTTATGGCAAATGGAAGAAGAAAGCCGGCAGGAAAGGAAATCATATAAAATGCCGGTCTTGACCTGGCGGTATATTTTTAATAATCCGAAATGGGGGCCCCGGCATAAAGGAGGAATACACAGGATGAGCGACTTTTCGGAGAAGCTTGCACATGAAATCAGGAATACCAATAAGCCTCTTCGTTATCTGGCAGAGGCAAGCGGTCTGCAGCTGGACTATATTTCCAAAATGTGCCGCGGCAAACGTATCCCGCAGGATGAGGAAAAGCTGAAAAAACTTTTGGATGCCATGGAATGCGTAATGCGGACAAGAGATATTTTGTTGCAACTATACAGACAGGAGAAAATGGGAAAAATCCGGTGGGATTGTATGAAGGAGATGATCCGGATCATTGAACAGGATGCTTCAGAATATATGATGGACAGAAAAGGGTTCCCAAAAGGTGGAATGAGAAAAAGTGCGGCTGTGAATCAGGAGGAGGTCTTTCTGTTTCTCCAGGAAATATTTTCAGATAATGAGAAAAAGCGGATTTGTATCTGGACCGCGGCAGCAAGGCAGGAAGCCATGGAACGTCTGATGCAGATGATCAGCGGGATGGCCTGCGGGATCATCGAGCATCTGTTTCCGATGTGGCAGAATCGTGAGGATGAAGATACGCTGGTAAACCTTCAGCGGCTGAGAGTCATTAAGCCGGCTGTCCTTTATGATAACTACCATCCTTCTTTTTATTACCTAAAAAATGCGGGAGAATTCTCCGGAAGTCTTTTCCCAAACTGGTTTTTGACAGATGATGTGGCTTTTGGCGTAAATGATGACATGGATTGCGGGATTATCCTGAAAGAGAAGGGTCAGCTGGAAGCTCTGAAAACAGAATTCTGGAAAAAATACCGGATGGCACGGCCTCTTGTGAACCGTTCCGGAATATCTCAATATATGAATAAAGTAAATCAGATGATGAATACCGGGTATGTGACCCGGAATTATTATATTGAACAGTCTCCCTGCCTTCTGCATCTTATTCCCATAAATCTGCTGAAGGAGCACATCCTGATGGAAGGAGAGGAACGGGAAGAACTGATGCGGTCGATCCAGCTTCGCATTCTGCATATGAAGCAGGAAGATATGGTGCATATTTTTTCTGTGGAAGGGCTGAGGTATCTGATGGAGGAGGGAAGAATAACCGGATATCCGGACACCCTTTACAGACCGTTGGAGGTGCCCATGAGGAACTGGCTTCTGAAGCGGTATTATCAATATATTCAGAGTACACCGAATTCCTGTATTTGTGTCAGGGAAGATTGCATCAGACTGCCCAGATACATGTCCATTGTTTCCAGCTCCAACGTGGAAAATGGGATTGCTTTCTGGAGCAGCAACAGGAATGGCCCTCAATATTATCAGATTATGGAATCGGGTATTTCGCAGAAGCTTTATGATTTCTGCCGCTTTCTGGAAGAAGGAAATATGGCCCTTTCCTGTGGAGAAACTCTGGAAGTGATCAAAAAAATGATTGTGGAGTATGGCGGAACGCTGTGACGTTTTTTTCTGTCTAATTTTCGTGCCTATTGGGATAAAGAGAAACTGCTGTGTTAGGATAGATTCATTGGCGGTAAACTAAGAGGAAAGGGAGAAAAGTAACAAATGGCAGATACCCGAAATATTCCGGTTTCCATAACTCATGCCGGCAGAACGATGGAGCGGACTGAGGTGGTAGAATATCTCAAAGTGCTGTCCCAGCATGTCCTGATCAGGATGGAGCTTGAGAAAGAGCTGGAAGAACTGAGAGCAGAACTTGCAGAAGAAACGAAAGAGGAGAAAGGAAAAGCAATTCTGCCTCCGGAGCCTGATCCGCCGCTGAAGGAATCCTATCCATTGCTTACTCTGATTGGAGTCCCTTTTTTAATAATATGCATTCTGCTTTCGGATTTTTCAGCGGCAGAAAAGGCGGCAGTAGCTGTCGTTTCCATTGCGGCACTTCTGTTCAGCCTGATTCGTCATAGGCGTGCAAATGAAAGGGCACAGGCGGACTGGGAAGAAAGAAAGGCCGCATATGAAAAGGAAATGGAACGTATTCAGAATCTGAACAGTGAGGTTACCGCGCAGGATCCTCCTGCGGTGGCAGAGCTGAAAAATCAGCTGAGCCAGACGGAGGAAGCTTATGAAAAAATCTGTGCGTCCTTGGAATATCAGGAAAAGAGAGATATTCTGGCCCCTAATTACAGAAAGGGAATCATTCCCTGCATTCTTTATGGTTTTTTTATGGATGGAAGAGTAAATACGCTGTCTGAAGCAGTAAATTTATTTCATGAGGAAATGCATCGTCAGAATCAGGAACAGAATCAGCTCCGGCAGCAACAGGAAATGGAAATGCATCTGAATGCGTTGATGCTGCAGCAGAACCTGAATGCGGCAAGACTGTCTTCTCAGATTGAAGATGCAAAAAATGAAATTGAACTGCAGATCCTTATGGATTCATTATATACAACAGATATGATCAATCTTTTAAGAAAGGAAATGCAGTGAATTTTTAAGAACAGAGAAAGCAGGGAGGAAAAAATATGTCAGCTTATCTCAGCATTACGGTACATAATGCATTTGGACCTGGAGTTTCTTCATCAGCCTCTGGAATCAGGGATATGTTTGAAACCAGATATTTTGTCTACTTATATGTGGATCAGATGGATCCTGTAAAGCTCCGTGCCGCGCGTCAGCCTTACAGGATTCCCGTCGAGCCGGGAGCGCATACCGTCATAATAACCAGAAAGCCGATAGGGAAAAAGGGATTTACAGACATAGCAAATACGGTTACCGGCGGAGTGATAGGAGGCGCAGTGTTTGGAGGTGCGGGAGCGGCACTGGGCGCTCATCTGGGAGAAAAGATGGTAAAGGAGGATTCATTAAAAAATGCTGATGTTCTGGAATTTCATGAAGGAGAGACCATTTCCTGTGATGTAAAAGCTGATTTCAGAGGAATGCCAAAGATTCAGTGGAAATAGGAAAGGATTCTTTATGTGAAAGAGAAAATGAAAATATTGAGGAGACTTGATCAGCTTCTTTTGGAACGTGGCTGGTCGGAATATCGTCTGGCAAAGGAATGTGGATTGTCGGAATCCACGATCGCAAATATTTATCGAAGAAACAGTCTTCCCTCTCTTACGACGCTGCACGCAATATGCAGCGGATTTGGAATTTCTATCTCTCAGTTTTTTGCGGAAGATGAAATGGTAGAGCTGACACCGGAGACCCGGGAGCTGTTTGAACGCTGGGTTCTGCTCACCCGGGAGCAGAAAAACAGCATTTTGGAAATTATGCGTCTGTTTGGACAGAAATAGAAGGAGAGCGGGCCGTCAGGTCCACTCTCCTTCTGTTTAAAACGCCAATTTTGTATGGCACCGTGTCAGACGATATGCTATAATAATTACAATCTTGGCATACTGCCCGGCACAGGAAAACGGCCGTTGACTGATTTCCGTAAAACAGGAGATGAATACCATGACAGCAAGACAGCAGATTAAGACTTATCCTGGAGTACCTTATCCCATGGGCGTATCCGTAACTTCCGATGGAAGGCTGAATTTTGCGGCAGCTCTCCATACGAAGGAAGAATGCGGTGTGCTTCTGTATCTGAAAGACCGGAGAACCCCGGTGCGTCTGCCCTTTCATATGGGGAAAAAAGTGGGCAATATATACTGCCTGCAGGTGGATGGCCTTGCGGACAGAGATTTCAAATATAATTTTTATGCGGGAGAAGAGGTCATTACGGACCCTTACGCGGCAATCATTTATGGAAACGAAAAGTGGGGACGGCGTGTGGATCCCGAGCTGAAGGGGGGAATCTGTTCCGGAAGCTTTGACTGGGGAGAGGACCGGCCGCCCATGACGCCCCTTTCGGACAGCATCCTGTATCTTCTGCATGTGAGGGGCTTTACGCGCCACAACAGCTCCGGGGTGAAGAACCGGGGAACCTATGAAGGAATCCGGGAGAAGATTCCCTATCTGAAGGAGCTGGGAATCACGGCGGTGGAGCTGATGCCTTCCTGTGAGTTTGTGGAGCTTGAACGGGAAAAGAGGCCGGAGCCTACCATGGAAGAAGCGAAGAGGCGTTATATGGAGAATCCGGAGGCGGAGGAGACACCCAGAATCAATTACTGGGGATATAAGGAGGCTTATTATTTTGCACCCAAATATTCCTATGCGGCTTCGGATCATCCGGTGGAGGAGTTTAAAGGTCTGGTAAAGGCGCTTCATGAGGCGGGAATTGAGCTGATCATGCAGTTTTATTTTCCTCCGTCCGTCAAGCAGGCGTATATCCTGGAGGTAATCCGCTACTGGGTGCTGGAATATCATGTGGACGGTTTTCACCTGCTGGGAGTCAGGGTGCCGATGGCTCTTCTTGCGACGGAGCCGATGCTTGGAAATACCAAGCTTTTTTACGAAAATATGCCCTGTCGCGACATTTATGAAAATAATGAGACGCCTGTCTATAAAAATCTGGCATCCTATAATGACAGCTTCCTGTATCCCATGCGGGGCTTTTTGAAGGGAGATGAAAACGTGCTCTCTTCGGCACTTTCCTGTCTGAAGAGGAACCCTTCTCAGGCCGGCGTCATAAATTATATTACCAGTTATTCCGGTTTCAGCCTGGCGGACCTGGTTTCCTATGACGGAAAGCATAATGAGGCAAACGGCGAGAATAACAGGGACGGCAGCGACAGCAATTTCAGCTGGAATTGCGGCGTTGAAGGAAAAACGCGCAGAAAGGCGGTTCTGAGGCTGAGAAAAAGGCAGATGAAGAACGCCATTCTGCTGCTTCTTACGGCCCAGGGGACGCCCATGATTGTCAGCGGAGATGAATTCGGCTTCAGCCATGGAGGAAACAATAATCCTTACTGTCAGGATAATGCTGTAAACTGGCTTGACTGGAGGCTGGCGGAAGAGAACAGGGACTTTCTTACCTTTGTAAAATGGGCGGTGGCTCTGCGCAGAGAGCACCCGATCCTGCACTGTCCGGAGGAGCTGACCATGCTGGATTATCTTTCCTGCGGCTGTCCGGATCTGTCCTACCACGGCGAGGAAGCCTGGAAGCTGAATACTGACCGGCAGAGCCGGATCGCGGGAGTGATGTACTGCGGAAAATATGCGAAGAAAAACCGGCAGGAAAACGACGAATCCTTCTATATCGCCTATAACATGCACTGGGAGGAGCATGATTTTGCGCTTCCCGCTCTGCCGGAGGGATGCAGCTGGGTCAGAATCTGCGATACCTTTGAAGAAGAGCCGGAGAAAAATGATAATACCGGAAGGGCAGCAGAAAAGGGAGCTGAGAAAAAGACGGACGCGAAGCCGGAGGAGCATGCCGGTGAAGTGCGGAGTACACGGGTTCCCGGCCGGTCCATCCGGATTCTGATCAGCAGCGTGCCGGATCCGCAGGACAAGGCGGACAGGGAAGACAGGATGGAAGGAAGATCGGGGCGGCGGTCCGTCCGAAAGAAAAAAGAAAAAGAGGAGAAAGAGAATCCGTCCACGAACCGTAATCAGGCCGGAAGAGACAAGACGGAAAGAGATTCAGAAAGCAGGACCGAAGGACAGTGAATAATGGCAAAAAAGGCGGTGTCCGCCTGCTGGCGGGCACCTGGAAGCATTTCAGGACGATTACCTATCATAAATATCTGGTGATGAAGGGCTGCTTCGCTGTCGGACTTTACCGGCAGGGGCTGGCCCATGATCTGTCAAAATACAGCCCGACGGAATTTCTGGTGGGCGCGAAATATTTTCAGGGAAACAGGAGCCCAAACAATGCGGAGCGGGAGGAGAAGGGATATTCCTCCGCATGGCTTCATCATAAGGGACGAAACCGGCATCATTATGAATACTGGATTGATTACAGTACGAGAGACGTGCCGGGAGGAATGGCTCCGGTGGAGATGCCGGTGAAATATGTGGCGGAGATGCTGATGGACCGGATTGCGGCTTCCAAGGTATACCGGGGCAGCCAGTATACGGATGCTGATCCGCTGGAGTATTTTCAGGCGGCCAAGGAACCGCCCATCATGCATGAGAATACAAGAGCGCTTCTCCTGAAGCTTCTGACCATGCTGGCAGAAGAGGGAGAGGAAAAGACCTTCCGTTATGTCAGGACCTCTCTTCTGGGAAAGAAGCGCTGATGCTGCCGGCTGCTCGAGGCCGGAACCTTTTCATCTTCTTTACATATAGTATCGTAAAGGAGATGAGCATATGAACTGTTTATATTTACTGTTACTTTTATGCTGCTGCGGAAGAGGAACCCGGACGGGATGCTGCCGGGATAATGACTGCGGCTGCCGGAGCAATGGCGGCGATGGCCGGGGCTGCGGCTGTCAGGACAGAGACCGCGCGTCGTGCGGCTGTGCTCCCAATGGGGATTCCTCCTGCCGGAACCGTGAGGAAAGAAGGGGACCGGGCGATGGAGGATGCCCCTGTCAGGATATGAGGCCGGAGCCTCCCCGTCCGGAACCCAGACCGGGAAATGCGCCTCTGCCGAGACCCTTCCCTCCCTTTTCCGATGGACCGGGATGTGGCTGCGGAGACTGAAAAATGAATATGTGGATCTGATGGCTGCAGAATGATGGGCTGTCAGGAAAGATGCGAGCCAGGTTAAGATTGACCTGGCTCATATTTTTTGTAAAAGCGGCTGTCCCGCCGGCGGCGCTTCGGGCGGAAGGTTACAGTTCACTCCGCGCCATTCGCAAAGCCGCGCTTCGCGCTCTCCGCTGCTTCGCAGCTATGAGAAATCGCCGTTGGCGATTTCTTGCTCATAAACGGGCGCGGCACGGTAGGGCGGGTGCCCTTCGTCCGCTCAGAGCAAGTCATCTGTTCGTGCAAGCACGACAGCTGCCTGGTTCCGGCGGACGAGTGAACTGTAACGGGAAAACACAGAATTTTCACTTTTTAAACAAAATCAGGAAACAAGTTTCCGGTAGACTAAAAAAGTATTTAATATGTTAAGTTTTTTGATGAGGCAGGACTGAAGAGCATATCTGATCGTGCATTTTCAGTGTGGATTTGCAGCGCTTTTGCATGGAGGAAAAAATGAGCGGTAAGGAGAAAGAACCTGGAAAGCCCGGAAAGAAGAAAAAAATTCTGATCGGCATATGTGTCCTCGTACTGGCGGCAGCGGCAGGGACAGGCGCTTACGTCCGGTATTTTTCGGATGGTTATGAAGGGCAGCAGCGAAATGGCGCACGGGAGATGAATCTGAGCTTCGGCGCGGATGTGATTACGGCAGGAGGAAGCACCTCTGTTGGAATGCAGGAGGAAAGCTTTGATCTGGATTATATCGATACGGAGCTGGTAATCGAGGAGGTGTATCTGTCCAGTCAGGATGAGGTGGAAGCCGGAACGGCGATTCTGAAGCTGACGGACGAAAGTGTGGAAGCGGCCAGGAGAGAGCTGGAGGAAAAGGCGACGCAGGCCGATCTGGACTACAGAGAGGCGTTGCTGGACGGGGAAGAGGAAAAGATCACCGCGCAGCAGACGCTGGATACAAGCCTCCTGAATGGAACCTACGCCACATATACCTACGAAAATTCCCTGAAGGAGTATGAGGACGAGATCGCATCCCTTCAGGAACAGATCGAAGAAGCGCAGGAGCTGGTTGACGAATATACAGCCTCCATTGAATCGGATTACTACTATACATATTATGAGGTTGCGGAAAAGGAAGAGGAGCTGAACACCACCTTTGCCGCGCTGATGCAGCTCTATGAGGAATGGGATGTTGCGGAACTGGAGGACCACAATCAGGCGGCGACCATTGACAGCTCTTCTTCCGGAAGCGGAGAGGCCGCCGGTGATGCAGCGAACTCCGGCGCATCATCCGAAGGCGGAGCCGGAATGAACGGCCCCGGAGGGGAAGGCGCTTCCGGAGCGGGCGGCATGGCGGGCGGCAACGCAGGCTCGGGAACGGGTTCCGGGAACCGGGTCAGCAATGACAGCACAAAGCTCACCGTTTATAACATGCTGGACGAAGAGGTTCAGGAAAATGAAGCCGCATATGAAGAAGCGCTGGAAAATTACGAAGCTGCCAAAGCCAGGGCGGAATCTTCTCTTGCCCAGGCCCAGACCAATCTGGAGCTTCTGAAGGTTCAGCTGGAAGAAGCGCAGATTGAATATGAAAAGCAGCAGGTGAGCAGTCAGAGCGACTATGACGCCGCTGTTTCAGAAAGCAGCACCGCGCAGGAAACCTGGCAGACGGAAATAGACAGAATCGACGATGAGATCACGGTTGCGCAGAACGCGAAGGAGGAGGCCGATGAAAACCTGCAGAAATTTGAAGAGGTGATCGGAGACGGATACCTGTATACCACGAGCGCAGGCACGGTGATGATGGTGAATGTACGTGAAGAGGCGGCGCTGACGGGAGGAAGCATGGTGCTGGCCTACAGCAGTCCGGATACGGTTACCGTTACGGCTTCTGTGGATCAGGCGGATATCGCCTCCCTGGAAATCGGCGGAGAAGCAGTGGCTGCAGTATCAGATTATGGAAACTATGACGGCAGGGTGAGCTCGATCAATCCGGTTTCTTCCTCCTCCAGCCGTTCCAGCGTGACCTATTCCGTCGTGGTGGAACTGACGGGAGATGTGAGCGGCCTGTCACAGAATCTTTCCGCCACCGTATACTTCGGCGTTTCCACTGCGGATCTTCAGCCGCAGGAAGGGGAAGCGGAAACAGAACCCATGGAAACGGAAGAGTCTGTAACGGCGGAGGGAGAGTGAAAACGATGAAAAAAATGAAGAAAAAAACGTTCCTTAAGCTGACCGCTGCTGCCGCCGCTTTCCTCGCCCTTCTGGCAGTGTGTATTTATACGGTATTCATCCGCCCGGCCCTCATGAACAGGGAAACAGTTATTTATATGGAGACCCGGGTGCAGTCCGGAGATCTGGTTCAGGGGATTATGGAGAACGGAAGCGTGGAGATGGCTGCAAGCTCCATTACCTATGATCTGGATATCAGCTACGACGAGGAGGATGATGACGATGAAGAAGATGATGATGAGGAAACCAGCCGTTATCTTGAAATAGAAGAGGTTTATGTCGTTCAGGGGCAGAGAATGGAGGAAGGAGATCCTCTTTTCAAATTTACTCAGGACAGCATCGATGGAGTCAGAAGAAATCTGGAAAACAGCGTGTCGGAAGCCAGAGTGGATCTGGCTGAGGCGAACACGGAATACAATACCCAGGCGCAGACTGCAAGGAGCACCTATAACAGTTCGCTGGCGGAAGCGGATACGGCGCAGCGTACCTATGACGCTTCCATGAATAATCTTCAGCAGCAGATCAACCTGCTGTATGCGGATATCCAGGTCCTGCAGGCGGAGATTGACGACTGGAATAAGAAGCTTGTGGATGAGGATACGCTTGAGGAGTATGATGAACTGAAATACGAAATGGAAAGGGCGAAGGAGCTTCTGGACGAAACGGATACCTCATCGGTTGCAGCCTACGTGGCAAACTATGCGGATTATCAGACGGCTCGCACAGCCTTTGAGGAGCTGGATGATCTGCTGCAAAGCTATCGGGACGGAATCGAAGAAAATACCCTGGAGATTCAGGAGCACAACGAAGAGATTCTGGAAGCGCAGGCGGCTCTGGAGCAGGAAGAGATGCTTGCCAGACAGGAGTATGACAGTGCGGTGCAGAGCGGGAGCCTGGCAGGGGATATCTATGGCTATACCCTGGAATCCCTCCAGGATTCTGTGGATGAGGCGCAGCAGGCTCTGACGGATGCCCGGGAGCTTCTGGCGGATTTTGAAGCCTTTGTAGGCGAGGACGGCGTGATCTATGCGGACGGAAGCGGGCTGATCACGGAAATCGCTTATGAAGCGGGCGACCGCCTTATGACGACGGGAACCATGCTCTCCTATGCGACGGAAGATTCTTATTCCATTACCATCGATGTTTCAGAAGAAGATATCTTCCACATCTCGGTGGGAGATACCGTGACCATAGAGATGAACGCCTATCCGGACGAAACCTGGGAAGGAACGGTCAGCGCCATCACAACGTCAGCGGACAGCAGCTACTCCGCAACGGTCAATTATCCGGTTACCATTCATGTGGAAGGAGACACCTCCAGGCTGTATGGAGGAATGACGGCGGATATTACCTTTGTTACGGACAGTGTGGAGAACGTGCTGTATGTATCCTCCAGCGCGATCGTGACCGGAGAGGATGGAAGCGCCGGTGTATATGTGGAAGACGCGGAAGGAAACATGGTTCTTCAGCCCGTTACCACAGGCTTTTCCAACGGTACGGAAACGGAAATCGTGGAAGGGCTTTCCGAAGGAGATACGATTTACATTGCCAGCACGGTCAGCGCGGGAATTGACGAAGCGGCTCTGAGAGAATCCGGAAGTGTGGAAAATGATGCTTCCGGAGAAAACGAAGCGGAAAATGCCGGAGAAGAGGGCGGCGCAGGCGGCAATTTCCCGCAGATGGGAGGAGACCTTCCACAGAAGGAAGGAGCCTTTCCACAGGCGGAAGGGGAAAGACCGGGCAGAGACATGGCGCCGTAAGGATGCTGCAGGAAGCGGAGGCGTTTTGAAATTCGGAATGGAGAATGTGTGAAAATGAAGAAAAAAAAGGTGTTACCGTTTCTGATTTCCGGCGGACTCGTCCTTCTTCTGGCTGGAACGGCGGCGGGTTATCTGCTGATTCAGAACAGAGAAGAAGAGGTTGTGTACCGGGAGGATGTGGTACAGTACGGAGAGCTGACCGTTGGACTGCAGGAAACCGGCAGCGTGGAAGTGGGAACGACGGAGCAGACCTTTGAACTGGACATGAGCGCCTATACGGAAAGCGGAGACAGCAGCTTTTCCTGGGAACAGGGCGCCGGTATTTTTCAGGGAATGACGGCAGGAAATTCGTCCTCATCTTCCTCCAGATCTCTGATCGTGGAGGAGGTTCTGGTTACGGAGGGACAGGAAGTGTCCGAAGGGGATCCCCTGTACCGGATTTCTCAGGACAGTATCGATAAGTTACGGGAGGAGCTGACCTCAGATGTGGCGGACGCTCAGGTGACGCTGGAGCAGACGCAGACTCAGCTCGCCATGTCGCAGCTGGAAGCACAGCAGAAATATGAAACGGATACGGCATACGGCGATGCGCTTGCCCAGGCGGAGTATGACAATACGATAAAGCAGCTCGAGGAGGCGGTTACGGATATCGAAGAACAGATAGCGGATGCCAATGAGGAGCTTCTGGAGCTGAATGAGCAGCTTACGGAATATCAGACGGATCTGGCGACAGAGCAGGAAATTCTGGAGAGAGCCGAATATGTGCTGGAAACGACGGACATGATTACTGATGCCTATGGCTGGATTACGGCGGAAAATGCACGAGAGGATGCAGCGGACGTGATTGAAACCCTGGAGGAGGAAATTGAGACAGCCACAGAATCCATAGAGGAGACAACCGCCGAGATCGAAAGCCTGACGGACAGCCTGACCGGGGCTCAGAAGGATCTGGAGCAGGGGCTGATCGACGCCCAGGCGCAGCTTTCCCTCCGCACGCTTGATTACAGCAATGCTTCGGAGCGCTATGCGGTGAGCGTGGGTATGGCGGAATTTGAAGCGCAGGCAGCGCAGGAGGATTATGACGATGCGGTGGCAAAGCTGAATGAATTTGACGCCGTTCTGGGGGAACAGACCGTGAATTCGGACTACAACGGCGTGATTGCGGAGATCTCCCTGGCGGCTGGAGACGTGGTGGATACGGGGACCGCGCTGGTGGTTTTAAGCGACTATGACGAGGTTACGGTAACCGTTTCTCTGGCGGAGTCGGATCTGGAAAATGTCAGCGAAGGAGATGAGGTGAATGTTTCCATCGATGCGTATCCGGATGATACGTTCTCCGGAACGGTGGGTGAAATCGGAGACGCCGCCTATGACAGCTCCACGGGAACCACATATGCGGACGTCACCATAAAGCTGTCCGGGGATACCGCAAAGCTGTATGACGGAATGACGGCTGAGATTACCTTTATTACGAAAGAAACAAAAGACGTCACCTATGTTTCCAACCGCGCCGTTTACCGGGAAAATGGAAAGTCCTACGTGCGGATGAGAGATGAAAACGGGAATGTGATCAGCGTGGAGGTGGTCACGGGATTTTCGGACGGAAGTTATGTGGAAATCGTCGAAGGACTTTCAGAGGGAGATACGGTGCTGATTGAAAGCGGGGTGAGCGATTCATGAAACTGACGGAAATTTTCAGGCTTGTCTGGCTGAATCTGTCCTCCAATAAATTCAAGGTGATACTCACATCAACGGGAATTATTGTGGGCGCCGCGACGATCATGCTCGTCATTGCCATCGGAACGGGCGGCAGAGAGGAGGTTGCGGAACAGTTTAAGAATCTGAATGCCGGGGCGGTCGACATCACCTACGAATATCAGGGAACCGACTTTGGAAGCAGAGGTGGCGGGGCGCCCGGAGGAGGGATGCCCGCAGGAGGCATGACCGGCGGAATGCCGGATTTCGGCGGGGGCGGAATGTTGGGTGGAATGCCGGGAAGCGGCCAGGAAGCGTCGAACACGGAACGGATCACGCTTTCCACCGACGATCTGGAGGATATTCTCACATTTGTGCCCGGAGTTGACGAAGGCTGCCTGAGCTTTACCACCACATCCACCATTGACGGAGGTGAGCTGGATGACAGCATTTCAGCAACGGTTGCCGGTGTTCAGAGCAATTATGCCTCTCTCAGCAATCTGGAGCTGGCGCTGGGAGAATTTCTGGACGATGATAACGACACCTATAAGGATAAGGTCTGCGTTCTGGGCTATGATACTGCCAGAGAAATATTCGGGAGCGTATATGACGCCTACGACGGAACCGTTTACATTGACAACCGGCCTTACCAGGTCATCGGCATTCTGAATCAGGTGGGTACGGTAGCTTCGGGAATCAGCCCGGATGACGCCATTTTCATCCCCTATGAGACGGGACTGAAATACCTTGCCGGGAACAACGTCAGCCCCACTCTGACCGTGATTGCGGAGGATGTCAGCAATGTGGAAACTGTGATCACAAACATAGAAACGGTTCTGGCAGAAAGCTATCCCAACGCGGAATTCACCATCACCGATGCGGGCAGCAGAATGGAGGCCGCATCCGCTTCCAACGATACGCTGACCATGCTGCTGGTCTGCATGGCCGTGATCGTTTTCATCGTGGGAGGTCTGGGAATCATGAACGTGCTGTTCGTTTCCGTGAAAGAGCGCACCAACGAGATCGGTATTCTGAAGGCGATCGGCTGCTCTAAGAAGGATATTCTGGTGGAGTTCCTTCTGGAAGCGAGCTGCACGAGCCTGGTGGGAGCCATTCTGGGCGTCATGCTTGCCCTCGGCCTCACACCGGCGCTGGAATACTTCGGCATCACCGTATCTCTTTCCGTTTCAGGCGGCGTGCTTTCCCTTGTTTTCGGCGTCCTGACGGGAACCATTTTCGGATTCTATCCGGCATACCAGGCATCCAGCCTGATTCCGGTGGAAGCGCTGAATCATGAATAAAAAAGCAGAAAAGAGGAAAATGAAGATGGAAAAGAACAGGCGGAATGCCCTGCGGGCTGATTCCACCTCTGAAAACAGCACTCTTAATTCCCGTGAAATTCTCATGCTGAAGAAAAAGAAGCGGCGCAGAAAAAGACTTCTGATCTTTTTTGCGGTTCTTCTGTGCCTTGCAGCCGCAGGCGGGGCCGGATTTTTCCTCTGGCAGCGTTCTGTGCGCGACGCGCAGGCCGCAACGGAGATTTCGGCCGGAGAAAACGAGGAGATCACCTATGCGCAGATCAATACCATCGTGGGAAATGAGGTTGAGGTTACCATTCTGAGTGGAATCACGGATGAAGACGCAGGCGAAAATGCCGCGGGGCGGCAGAATGGCGCAAGGGCAGAGGATACACAGCCGGAGGGTGCGCAGCCGGACAGCATGCCGGCAGAAGACAGAGCAATGACACAGTCCCGGGAGGCCGGAGAATCCGGGCAGGCCCCAGCTCCTGCCGGACAGCTATCCCCTGCAGAATCGGGTGAGACAAGAGAATGGCAGATTCCTGTGGGAACGGATGTGATCACCTCTCTGGGAGTTACCACCACCTTTTCCAGACTGTCAGCCGGAGATGTGATCGCCGTGCTCACCGAAGCGGGGACGGACAATATTCTGAAAATATGGATCGTGCAGTAAGAGGTAAATATGGAAATCAACCGTGAACTGATTATAGACATGAACAACATTAATAAGGGTTATATGCTGGGAGATGAGAAGGTGCCCGTCCTGAAGGACGTCTGCTTTCAGGTGCAAAAAGGGGAATTTGTCGCCATCCTCGGGCCCTCCGGCTCCGGAAAAACCACGCTGATGAACATCATCGGCTGCATGGATCTGGCTGACGACGGAGAGTATTATCTGGATGGAAATCCCATCCACGAAATGGAGGAAAAGGAGCTGAACGATATCAGAAACCGGGAGATCGGCTTCATTTTTCAGAACTATCAGCTCATTCCCACCTATAATATCCTGCAGAACATCATCATGCCGCTGGTGGTGCGCGGCATGAGTTCCAGAGAGGCGGAGGAACGCTGTATGGACACCATCAGGCTTCTCGGAATAGACCACAGGCTTTCGCACAAGCCGGCGGAGCTGTCCGGCGGGCAGAAGCAGCGTGCGTCCATCGCGCGGGCACTGGTGGGAAATCCCGCGCTTCTTCTTGCTGACGAGCCCACCGGCGCGCTGGACAGCAGCAGCGGAAAGGAGGTCCTCAGGCTGTTTGAAAAGCTGAACGATATGGGAAATACAATCGTGATGATCACGCATGACATGAATGTGGCCAGGGCTGCGGGACGGATTGTGCATATCATTGACGGACAGTTAAGTGAAGATTAATGGCAGAATTTTATCAGCAAACTTATCAGCAGACGGACTGGCGGCGTCAGTCCGTCTGCTGCAGGTGTGCCGGACGGCGCGCGCTTCGTTCCGCGTCAAACGCAAAATTTACAGGGAAAGTGATTAACAAAACGGCCCGCTTATGGTAAGATAAGAAAAAGTGTGAAATAAGGCTGTAGAAGGCAATCTAAATATTGACGGAGGGACAAAAATGGGACAGGAAAAATATGTGGCCTACGTTTCCACCTATACGATAGGCGATCAGAGGGAATACGGCATTACGGTATTTGATGTGGATATGGAAAAGGGACGTTTTTATGAAAAGGAGAGAATTAAGATCACCAATTCTTCCTATGTGACGATTTCCCATAACCAGAAATTTCTGTATTCCATCACAGATTTTGGCGTAGAATCCTTTTCCATTGGAGCGGATGGAAGCCTTACGGCCATCAATCTTGGCTCCATTAACGGTATGCGCGGCTGTTATGTTTCGACGGACTATGAGGATAAATATCTGTTCGTGGCAGGATATCATGACGGTAAACTCACGGTCCTGCGCATAAACGATGACGGAAGCGTGGGAGAGATCACGGAGGAAATTTATTTCAAGGGTCTTGGTATTGTGGCGGAGCGGAATTTCCGTCCGCATATCAGCTGTGCCAAGATGACGAGGGACAATCATTATCTTTGCGTGGCGGATCTGGGAATGGATCATACCAACGTGTACCGTCTGGATCATACGACCGGAAAGCTCAACCTGGTTGACGTAATCCGAAGCGATCTGGAAAGCGGCCCCAGACATCTGAAATTCAGCAGAGACGGGAAATATCTGTATATCGTCCATGAACTGAAGAACTGCATCGACGTCTATTCCTATCGGGAGGAAAAGAATAATCCGTTCTTTGAGAAAATTCAGACGGTCAGCACTCTGAACGATTACCATGCTGGCGGCTCCACAGCGAGCGCGCTGAATTTGTCTGAGGATTTCAATTATCTGTGCAGCTCCAACGCGGGCGACAACAGCGCGGCGGTTTACCGGATCGATCAGAAGACGGGACTTCTGACAAGGCTTTTGTGTCTGCCGGTCAGCGGGGAGTATCCGAAGGACGTGGCCTTATTCCCGGACAACCGTCATCTGGTATCTCTGAATCAGGATTCCGGAACTCTGACCTTTTTCAGTGTGGATCTGGAAAAAGGTCTGCTGGTCATGAACGGGCCGGAGCTGAAGGTGGCGCAGCCGAACTGCGTGATTTTCCATAAGATTACGGGATGATAAAAACGGAGGGAAAGAAAATGGAAAAATGGACCAGGATCGCACACCAGCCCTGCCTTCCCATGGGGAAGGATGGCAGACGCGTAACGGCGTGCGAAGAACACATTGCCCTGTCGCTTGCTGCGGCAGAGGAGGGAATGGTGCTTCTGAAGAATGAGGGGAGCGTGCTTCCGCTGCCTGTGGGGACGAAGCTTGCCGTGTTTGGAAAAGGGCAGATCGATTATGTCCGGGGCGGAGGAGGAAGCGGAGAGGTTACAACCTCTTACACCCGCAATATTTATGAGGGACTGAAAATCAAAGAGGCGGAGGGAAAGGTGCAGGTATTTGACGCGCTTTCCGTCTTTTATGAGGAAAATGTGAGACAGCAGTATGCGGCCGGTGCGGAAATCGGAAAGACGGTGGAGCCTGATGTTTCCCAAAAGCTTCTGGAGGCGGCACGCAGATTTACCGATACGGCCGTGATCGTGATCAACCGGTTTTCCGGAGAAGGATGGGACAGAAAGGGGGTTCCGGGAGACGGTGACTTCTATCTTTCCGCGCAGGAGCAGGCCATGGTGGAGGCGGTAAAGACTGCGTTCCCGAGAGTGATCGCCGTTCTGGATGTGGGAGGAATGGTGGATTCTTCCTGGTTTAAGGATGTACCGGCCATTCAGTCCGTGCTTCTGGCCTGGCAGGCGGGAATTGAGGGAGGGCTTGCCATTGCGGATCTTCTGTGTGGAGACGCAAATCCTTCCGGAAAGCTGGTGGATACCTTTGCCGGCTCCTTTGATGACTATCCTTCCTCCGCGCATTTCAATGATTCCGAGGATTATGTGGAATATACGGAAGATATTTATGTGGGGTACCGCTATTTCGAGACGATTCCGGGCGCAGTGCAGAAGGTGAATTATCCCTTCGGTTTCGGCCTTTCTTATACACAGTTCGTAATTGATCAGGTGAAGGGAGAGGAAAAGGACGAAACGATCTGCCTTTCGGCCTGCGTGACCAATGTGGGAGAACGGCCAGGTAAGGAAGTGGTTCAGGTCTATGCGCAGGCCCCTCAGGGAAAGCTGGGCAAGCCCGCAAAAGCCCTTGCTGCCTTTGTGAAAACCAGGCTTCTTGCGCCGGGAGAGACACAGATGGTCTTTCTTTCCTTTACTGCGGATTCCCTTGCCAGCTACGACGACCTTGGAAAGGTGGCAAAATCGGCATATGTCTGCGAAGCGGGAGACTATTGCTTCTATCTGGGAAATTCTGTGAGAAATACGGTTGAGGTGCCTTTTGTTCATACAGAACCGGCGGACCGCATTGTGCAGCAGCTTACGAAGCGGGTAGCTCCCGTGGCGCTCCCGAAGCGGATGCTGGCGGACGGAAGCTATGAAGCGCTTCCTGTGACCTCAGACGGAAGCAGGGATATCAATCCCGGCTTTGTGGAAGGCATGCAGCCCCATAAGGGGAACTGGCGGGATGATCTGGCGCTTTCAACGGGAAAGAATGCTGAGACGTCCGACCGGAAATTTATGCTCATGGATGTGGTAAACGGCGTCTGCACCATGGATGATTTCCTCGCACAGCTCACCAACGGACAGCTCATTGACCTTCTCTGCGGCCAGCCGAATACGGGAGTAGCGAATACCTTCGGTATGGGAAATCTGCCGGAATACGGTGTCCCGAACCTGATGACGGCGGACGGCCCCGCCGGCGTGCGGATTCAGCCTCAGATGGGTGTATGTACCACGGCCTGGCCGTGCGCCACACTGCTTGCCTGTACCTGGAATACGCAGATTGTGGAGCAGGTGGGCGCTGCGGGAGCTCTGGAAATGAAGGAAAACAACCTCGGCGTGTGGCTGACTCCTGCCATGAACATCCACAGAAGCCCGCTGTGCGGCCGGAACTTTGAATACTATTCAGAAGACCCTCTCATCGCCGGAAAGATGGCCGCGGCGATGGTGCGCGGCATCCAGTCCCGCCACATCGGCGCCAGCGTGAAGCATTTCTGCTGTAACAATAAGGAAACCAACCGCAAGGAGAGCGACTCCAGGGTGTCCGAACGGGCGCTTCGTGAGATCTATCTGAAGGGCTTTGAGATCGCCGTAAAGGAAGCGCAGCCCTGGACTCTGATGACCTGCTACAATCTGGTGAACGGGCAGTACGCTTCCGAACGGAAGGATCTGCTGGCAGGTATCCTCCGTGAAGAGTGGGGCTTTGAAGGCATGGTGACCACAGACTGGTGGAACAAGGCCTATCAGTATAAGGAGATCAAGGCCGGAAACGATCTGAAGATGGGAGCCGGAGAGCCTGACGCTGTGCTGGAAGCCCTCCGGGAAGGAAAGGTGACCCGTGAGGAAATCGCGGTCTGCGCCAGGCGGGTGCTGGAAACCATCATGAAGTTTGATTGAAAAAGCTGATTTCCGCTGATATTTAAAAACTTAAAATCCGCCCAATCCGATGCACGTCAGTGTCGCGTCGGAATGGGCGGATTCTTTGTGTAACAGTAAAAATAATCCCCTGCTATGCAGGAAGGGAAGATCTTTAGATAAAAGAATGAACTCCTGTGCTAGATGATAGTTCACCTGAGAGGACGTGTTATAGGTTTTCAGCTGCTTCATCCCATCGGCCTGAAGACAGGAAAACGGGAAAGAACCGTTGTTACAACCCGGCGGTCCGGGAGATATCCGAGACCTCTGAGCGGTACAGATGACCGCGCTGAAAAGCCCTTGGGTAAAATCTGATTCTCCAGCAGATAAATGTTGTTCGAGCTCCAGTGCTCCGTATAAAAGCGGAGCGCCGTAATATGCAGTTTCTCCCGAACCGTTCTGTATCGGTGCAGAGAATAAATTCTCGAAAGGGAATCGTAAAGAATGTCAAAGGTCAGTTTCATGAATTCTGTTTGCTTCTTGAAAAAACGAACATATGTGCTATAATTAAATAAACGAACATATGTTTTGAGGAGGGCTATTATGGGAGAATTCAAGAGAAAAAGAGAAAATGGGGACGCTCTAGAGTTTACTGCATTTACGATGATTTCAGGTTTGATTTCTTTTTCCTATAACGTGGTCATGACAGTGATTCCACTGCGGATGGCGGACCGGGGGCTGGGATATGACAGAATCGGGGGAGCCATGTCCGCTGTTGCGGTGGGACTGCTGGTAGTGAAGCTGGTGTTTGGTCACCTTTCTGACCGGCTTGGAACGAAGCGGTTTATTTTAACTGCACTTTTGGGACTTGCCGTTGTTTCCGTACTGCTGGGACGGGCAGATGATCTAGCGTCCTATGCTGTACTGATGGCGGCGCTGGGGATTTTTCGGGGGATTTTTCTTTCGGTAAATGGCTCTTTTGTGATGGATATGGCGGAAGGAGGAGGCTATGGGAAAATATATGGAGCGGTGCAGGGTATTTCCTCGTTGTTCGCCAGCGCAGGAGGCATGGCGGCCGGAATGCTGTATTTCCAGAAAGAAGGGGAATATGCTCTGTATCTGTGCGGAATTCTGATGGGAGCATCCGTCATATGGGCAGGGTATGCGCTGAAAAAGAGTACGCAGGTATCAGGGAAAAAGCAGCCAGTGACTCAGATTTTCTGTTCCATGAACAGACGGATTCTTCTGTTTTGCCTGATCGTGTTCCTGCAGTCTTTTGTAGCAGGACCCATGTGGAGTTTCCTGATTCCGATGTACTGTTATAATGTGTTGCTCTTTTCGCCTGCCGCGCTCGGCGTGCTCATGTCGCTGGACGAACTGGTGAGCGCGCCTACATATATGTTGGCAGGTCGTCTTGTAGACCGATTTCCGGTGATCCGTTTCAACGTGATCTTCCTGATCCTGACGGCAGCAGGAGGAGTGCTTTTGATGCGGACCACATCCACAGTATCATTCATGGCCGTTTTTCTGCTCTGTAGCATTTCGATTTCCTGCACATTTGTCGGAATTCCCAAAGAAAGAGCCGGCTATATCAGAAAGGAACAGAAAGGTCTGGAACTGGCTCTGATTTCTCTGTGTGGAAGTATTGGGGATACCCTTGGGAGCAATGTGCTGGGACAGATTGCGGAACGTTTTTCCCTCAACCAGTGTATGCTTTTGTTCGCGGGAGCTTATGTCCTTATGGCAGGACTGGCTGCCCTTCCTGCCCTGGACCGCCAGAAAACGGAAAGCTCATAAACGAGTATCATTACCAAAAATAAAGAAATAGTCTGCCCGGTCATACCTTATAGAAATCCCGAATCCGGTCCAGCCTTGCGGTCATGTTGGAAAGCAGGGCGTCGGCAAGCACCAGCGCGGTCATGGCCTCCACCACCACCACGGCGCGGGGAACGATCACGGGATCATGACGTCCCTTGATACGGATGGTGATGTTTTCCCCGGCCTGATTTACTGTCCGCTGATCCGAAAAAATGGAGGCAGTGGGTTTGATGTGGGCACGAAGAAGGATACGGCTTCCGTCGCTGATGCCGCCGAGAATTCCTCCTGCATGGTTGGTTTCCTTTTCTACATGGCCGTCGCGCATGCGGAAGGGGTCGTTGTTTTCAGAGCCGCGTGCCTGGGAAACGGCGGTTCCGTCTCCGATCTCTACCGCCTTTACAGCGCCGATGGACATGACGGCTCCCGCGAGAGCGGCGTCCAGCTTATCGAATACGGGATCGCCGAGACCGGCGGGAACGCCGTCCGCAAAACATTCCACCACGCCGCCGGAGGAATCAAACTGCTTCATGCATTCATTCAGATAATCCTGCGCCCGGGCAGCGGCATCCGCATCCGGCATGCAGAGAGGATTTCTGGATATTTCTTCCTGACAGAAGCTTTCACAGGCAATGGGGCCGATGCTTTTGGTATAGGCACAGACCCGGATGCCGAGCTGCTTTAAAAACAGGGATGCGATAGCCCCCGCTGCGACTCTTCCTGCAGTCTCCCGCCCTGATGAGCGTCCGCCGCCCCGGTAATCCCGGAAGCCATATTTCATATCATAGGTGTAATCAGCATGCCCCGGCCTGTAATAGGAAGCGATTTCGCTGTAATCAGAAGATCGCTGAGAGGTGTTGGGAATGAGAAGGCTGATGGGCGTTCCGGTGGACCTCCCTTCAAAGACACCGGAAAGGATCTGTACCTCATCCGCTTCCTTCCGCGGTGTGGAAAAACGGCTTCCTCCCGGCTTCCTGCGGTCCAGAAAGGTCTGAATTTCCGCTTCGCTTAAGGGAAGTCCCGCAGGAACGCCGTCCACGACGACGCCCAGGGCTTTTCCATGGGACTCTCCCCATGTGGTGATTCTGAATTGTTTTCCAAATGTATTTCCGGCCATAATAGCTCCTCCTGTTGGGATTTCGTTGTAGTGCGTTCATTGGTTACAGTTCGCTCCGCGCCATTCGCAAAGCCGCGCTACGCGCTCTCTGCTGCTTCGCAGCTACGAGAAATCGCCTTGGCGATTTCTTGCTCATATACGGGCGCGGCACGGTAGGGCGAGTGCCCTCCGTCCGCTCAGAGCCAGTCATCTGTTCGTGCAGGCACGACAGCTGCCTGGTTCTGGCGGACGAGTGAACTGTAACCTACATTATACCCCCGATCAAAAAGCCGGGCAAGCTTGATTGAGAAAGAAGAATATGATAAGATAAAACGGTTCTGATTTTGTAAATGACCCGGGCAGAACCGGAATCTGCGGTTCTGCCTGATGAAAGGAGAAAATATACAGCATGTATCGTCTGATCAGGCAGGAAGGAAGAGCGAAACGGGGAGAGCTGGTGACCGTACACGGCACAATTCAGACCCCGGTTTTCATGAATGTTGGAACCGCAGCTGCGATTAAGGGAGCGGTGTCTACGGAGGATCTGGAGCAGATCAAAACCCAGGTGGAGCTGTCCAATACCTATCATCTCCATGTGAGGCCCGGTGACGAGGTGGTGAAGAAGCTTGGCGGCCTGCATAAATTCATGTCATGGAACCGGCCCATCCTCACGGATTCCGGCGGATTTCAGGTGTTTTCTCTGGCAACGCTGAGAAAAATCAAAGAGGAAGGTGTCTATTTTCATTCCCATGTGGACGGAAGAAAGATTTTCATGGGGCCGGAGGAAAGCATGCGCATCCAGTCCAATCTGGCTTCCACCATTGCCATGGCCTTTGACGAATGTGCTCCTGCGAAGGCGGAGCGGGATTATGTGGAAAATTCCGTGGCAAGAACCACCCGCTGGCTGGCGAGATGCAAGGACGAGATGAAGCGCCTGAACGGTCTGGAGGATACCATCAATAAGAATCAGCTTCTGTTTGGCATCAATCAGGGAGCGGTTTACACGGATATCCGGATCGACCACGCGAAGCGGATCGCGGAGATGGAGCTGGACGGCTACGCCATCGGCGGTCTTGCGGTTGGTGAGACCCATGAGGAGATGTATCATGTGCTGGATGAAACGGTGCCGTATCTTCCGGTGGACAAGCCCACCTATCTGATGGGCGTGGGAACTCCGGCAAACATTCTGGAGGGCGTGGAGAGAGGCGTGGACTTTTTTGACTGTGTTTATCCCACGAGAAATGGGCGGCATGGACACCTGTATACGAATCACGGAAAGATCAATCTGTTCAATGCGAAGTACGAGCTGGATGACAGACCGATTGAGGAGGGATGCGGGTGCCCGGCCTGCCGCAGATATTCCAGAGCCTATATCCGCCATCTGCTGAAGGCGAAGGAGATGCTGGGAATGCGTCTCTGCGTGCTGCATAACCTGTGGTTTTACAACACCATGATGGAAGAAATCCGGGATGCGCTGGATGAAGGCCGTTTCGCGGCATATAAAAAGGAAAAACTGGACCGCATGAACGCCGGAGGCGCCGAAGAGACCGCATAGCGGATTCTGTTGTACATCCTGTGAAACGGCAGGGCGGGCGGCCTGATGCAGACAGGAAAATCCGGAAAGAAACCGGAATGGGGCTTGCGTGATCGGCATTTTTTGTGTATGATTGTAGGGATAGCGTTACAACTGAAAATGTAACGGGATAATGAATGGCCGCAGGAGCGGTACGAACTTAGGAGGATTTGAAAGAAATGGGTATTTTGGCGAGTGAAACAACGGCGGCTGCTGGCACAGGCGGAATGATCGGTATGATCCTGGTCTATGTGGTTATCTTCGGCGCGTTCTTTTATTTCGTAATGTATCGTCCGCAGAAGAAGGAGCAGAAAAAGATGAACGCCATGCTTTCTTCTCTGGAGATCGGAGACAGCGTTCTTACCAACAGCGGTTTTTACGGCGTGATTATTGATATCACGGATGATACGGTTATCGTGGAGTTCGGCAATAACAAGAACTGCCGTATTCCCATGCAGAAATCTGCCATTGCGCAGGTGGAGAAGCCGGACGAGGAATAAATGACGTGTATGTGCCGTGGTGTATTCCATGGTGATGAAGGACAGGGGAAACTATTCGCTGTAGCTATGACAGAAAGAGAATCCATTACTGCAGGTTATTTCAGCCATATCGAAAGGATATGGCTGATTTTGTTTTCAAAGGATCTTTTTTGTTGAAATTCGATATTCAATAAGCTATGATAAAAGAGATAATCTTACGTGAAGAATTCCGGGCATCGGGCGTGGGAGCGCTCAGCGCCCGGCTTTCCCATATACAGCCGTTTTTTGAAAAAGAAAAGAATGGCTGAAACAGCGCCGCCCGGCGCGGAAAAGGAGCAGAGAGGATGAAGTTGAAAATCGGATGTATTTCCGGTGATGGTATCGGACCGGAAATTGTAAGAGAAGCGAAAAAGGTGCTGGACGCCGTGACGGCGAAATACGGGCATGAGATTTCGTATACGGAGATTCTGATGGGCGGAGCGTCCATTGATGTGCATGGCGTTCCGCTGACTCCGGAAGCTGTACAGGCGGCGAAGGAGAGCGATGCCGTGCTGATGGGTTCCATTGGAGGGGATGCGAACACTTCTCCCTGGTATAAGCTTCCGCCGGACCGCCGCCCGGAGGCCGGCCTTCTTGCCATCCGCAAGGAGCTGGGACTGTTTGCAAACCTGCGTCCTGCGGTACTTTATGAGGAATTGGCGGACGCGTGCCCGCTGAAAAAGGAAACGAGCGAAGAGGGCTTTGATCTTCTGATCATGAGAGAGCTGACCGGAGGACTGTATTTCGGAGAACGCAGAACCACCGTGGAAAACGGACTGCGCACCGCGGTTGACACTCTGGTTTATAATGAAAATGAGATCCGCAGAATTGCCATCAGGGCGTTTGATATCGCGCGCAAGCGCAGGGGAAAGGTGACAAGTGTGGATAAGGCGAATGTGCTGGATTCCTCCCGCCTGTGGAGGGCGGTGGTGAACGAGGTGGCGGCGGATTATCCGGATGTGGAGCTTTCCCATATGCTGGTAGATAACTGCGCCATGCAGCTGGTGAAGGATCCCGCGCAGTTTGACGTGATTCTGACCGAGAACATGTTCGGAGACATTCTTTCCGATGAGGCGAGCATGGTGACCGGCTCTATCGGGATGCTGGCCAGCGCCAGCCTGAACGACACGAAGTTCGGCCTGTATGAGCCCAGCCACGGCAGTGCGCCGGATATTGCGGGAAAGAACATCGCAAATCCCATTGCCACGATTCTCAGCGCCGCCATGATGCTCCGCTACAGTTTCGATCTGGACAGAGAAGCGGACGACATCGAACGGGCGGTGAAGCAGGTGCTGAAGGAAGGCTTCCGGACGGTGGATATTATGCCGGAGGGCGGAGCCGCCTCCTGCCGGAAATGTTCCTGCAGCGAGATGGGGGACCTGAATGCGGAACGGATTTGAATTTGATGATGAGGAAAGGAAGAAAGCTATGAGAAGCGATTCAGTGAAAACAGGAGTACAGCAGGCTCCTCACAGAAGCCTGTTCAATGCCCTCGGAATCACCGAGGAAGAGAGAAAAAGGCCCCTGATCGGAATTGTGAGCTCCTATAATGAGATTGTTCCGGGCCATATGAATCTGGATAAAATCGTGGAGGCCGTAAAGCTGGGTGTAGCCATGGCGGGCGGAACTCCCTTCGTGTTTCCGGCCATTGCCGTCTGCGACGGCATTGCGATGGGACATATCGGTATGAAATATTCTCTGGTGACCAGAGATCTGATCTGCGACAGCACGGAGTGCATGGCCATGGCGCATGGCTTTGACGGCCTGGTGATGGTTCCCAACTGTGATAAAAACGTGCCCGGCCTTCTGATGGCGGCGGCCAGAGTGAACATTCCCACCATTTTTGTTTCCGGAGGCCCCATGCTGGCCGGCCATGTGTGCGGTCACAAGACCAGCCTTTCCTCCATGTTTGAAGCGGTGGGAAGCGTTGTCGCAGGAACCATGACCATGGAAGAGCTGGGGGAATATGAGGAGAAGGCCTGCCCTACCTGTGGTTCCTGCTCCGGCATGTATACTGCGAACTCCATGAACTGCCTGACCGAGGCGCTGGGAATGGGCCTGAAGGGAAACGGAACCATCCCTGCGGTATATTCCGAGAGAATCCGTCTCGCCAAGCATGCGGGCATGCAGATCATGCAGCTGGTGGAGAAGAATATCCGCCCCAGAGATATTATGACGAAGGAAGCCTTCCTGAATGCCCTTACCATGGATATGGCGCTGGGCTGTTCGACCAATTCCATGCTTCACCTTCCGGCCATCGCCCATGAGGCAGGCGTGGAGCTGAATATGGAGATCGCCAATGAGCTGTCCGCAAGGACGCCGAACCTCTGCCATCTGGCTCCGGCAGGCCCGACCTATATCGAGGATCTGAACGAAGCGGGCGGCGTATATGCGGTGATGAACGAGCTGAACAAGAAGGGACTTCTGTACACTGATCTGATCACGGTGACGGGAAAGACTGTGGCGGAGAACATCGAAGGCTGTGTGAATAAGAATCCCGAGGTCATCCGCCCCATCGACAATCCGTATTCCGAGACGGGCGGTATCGCGGTGCTGAAAGGAAATCTGGCTCCGGAAACCGCTGTGGTCAAGCGGTCTGCGGTTGCGCCTGAGATGATGGTTCACGAGGGCCCTGCCAGAGTATTTGACTGCGAGGAGGATGCCATTGCCGCGATCAAGGGCGGAAAAATCGTTCCCGGAGATGTGGTGGTGATCCGTTATGAGGGACCGAAGGGCGGCCCGGGCATGAGAGAGATGCTCAACCCCACTTCCGCAATTGCGGGCATGGGAATGGGCTCCACCGTGGCGCTGATTACGGACGGACGTTTCAGCGGCGCTTCCAGAGGCGCTTCCATCGGCCATGTGTGTCCGGAAGCGGCGCAGGGAGGCCCCATCGCCCTGGTAGAGGAAGGCGATATTATCAGCATCAACATTCCGGAAAACCGTCTGGATGTGAAGGTGTCTGATGAGGAGATGCAGAAGAGAAGAGAAAAATGGCAGCCCAGACAGCCCCGCGTAACCACAGGATATCTGGCAAGATATGAGAAGATGGTGACCAGCGCGAACCGGGGAGCTGTACTGGAGATCAAATAGAAAGGCGCTGATGCAGATGCAGCTTACAGGAGCTGAAATCATTGTGGAATGTCTGAAGGAGCAGGGAGTGGATACCGTATTCGGTTATCCGGGCGGCACGATCCTGAACGTGTACGACGCGCTCTATCAGCATCAGAATGAGATTTTTCATGTGCTGACCTCCCATGAGCAGGGGGCGGCGCATGCGGCGGACGGCTATGCCAGAGCTACGGGAAAGGTCGGTGTCTGCATGGCCACCAGCGGCCCGGGAGCCACCAACCTGGTCACCGGCATAGCAACCGCATATATGGATTCCATTCCCGTTGTGGCGATCACGGCCAACGTGAACCTTCCGTCTCTGGGAAAGGACTCCTTTCAGGAGGTAGATATCGCAGGTGTGACCATGCCCATCACCAAGCACGGTTATATCGTGAAGGATATCCGGATTCTTGCGGATACCATCCGCAAGGCGTTTCAGATCGCAACCTCCGATCGTCCGGGGCCCGTGCTCGTGGATGTGACCAAAGATGTGACGGCAGCGGTATGGGAGTATACACCTGTGAAGCCGGAACCGCCGAAACGCACGGACCGGTATACAAAAGAACAGCTGGAAGAGGCGCTTACGCTTCTTACCGGGGCAAAAAGGCCGTTTCTGTTCGTAGGCGGCGGAGCAGTGCTTTCCGGCGCGTCTGAGCAGGTGCGCGCCTTCGCAGGACTGCTGGATGCTCCGGTTTGCGATTCGCTGATGGGAAAGGGGGCCTTTGACGGCACTGATCCCCGTTATACCGGCATGATCGGCATGCACGGCACCAAAACCTCCAATCTGGGTGTGAGCGACTGCGATCTGCTGGTAGCTCTGGGGGCGCGGTTTTCCGACCGTGTGGTCAGCAATGTGAAGACCTTTGCTTCCAGAGCAAAAATCCTTCACATTGACATCGATGCGGCGGAGATCAATAAGAATGTTCACGCTGATGTTTCTCTGGTAGGAGACCTGAAAAGTGTGCTTACGGCTCTGGAGGAAAGACTGCCGCAGCAGTCACATCCGAAATGGATGGCGCATATCATGGAGCTGAAGGAAAAATATCCACTGACCTATGATGACGGGACTCTGAGCTGTCCTTATGTCATTCAGGAGCTGGAGCGGCTGACACAGGGAAAGGCCATTATTACCACGGACGTGGGCCAGCACCAGATGTGGACGGCTCAGTATTATCATTTTACGGAAGCCCGAACCTTCCTGTCCTCAGGCGGCCTTGGCACCATGGGCTACGGGCTTGGTGCATGTATCGGCGCGAAGATGGGACGGCCGGATAAAATCTGTGTGAACATCGGCGGAGACGGCTGCTTCCGGATGAATATGAACGAGCTGGCGACTGCCAGCCGGTATCAGATTCCGGTCATTCAGATCGTGATCAACAATCACGTGCTGGGAATGGTCCGTCAGTGGCAGACGCTTTTCTATGGACACAGATATTCCCAGACCGTGCTGGAGGATAAGGTGGATTTCTGCAAGGTGGCAGAAGGACTGGGCTGCAGGGCCATCCGCGTGACGAAAAAGGAAGAAGTGGCCCCTGCCATTGAAGCTGCCATCGCGGACGGCGGCCCTGTGCTGATCGAGTGCGTGATTCCGGAGGATGACAAGGTGTTCCCGATGGTTTCGCCGGGAGGCTCCATCAGCGAAGCGTTTGACGCGGCTGATCTGGCAGAACGCGGAGAGGAAGCCTGACGTTACATGTCCGTAAACAGAGGAGGAGGGAGCGTAAGCTTCCTCCTTTTGACAAAGTCAGGTTAAGAAACCGCTTTGTTATTTTAATGAAGCAGTTGACTAAAGTGATAAAAGTGGGTAAAATAGGCTTCATAACTTTGAAACAATCACAGTGATCCGGCTGTGAAGCGGCGGAAGGCGCAGAAACAGAGAAATACAGCGGATATTCAGATGTCCGTAAATCTCTGCAGCTGGAGGAGGAGGTCAAAATTGGCGAGAGTATATAATTTTTCCGCGGGCCCTGCGGTCCTGCCGGAGGAGGTTTTAAGGGAAGCGGCGGCTGAAATGCTGGATTACAGAGGCTGCGGCATGTCTGTCATGGAGATGAGCCATCGTTCCAAAACCTTCCAGACGATTCTGGATGAGGCGGAAGCGGATCTGAGAGACCTGATCGGAATCCCGGACAACTACAAAGTGCTTTTCCTGCAGGGCGGTGCAAGCCAGCAGTTTGCGATGATTCCCATGAACCTGATGAAAAACCGGGTGGCGGACTATATCGTGACCGGTCAATGGGCGAAAAAAGCCTGGCAGGAGGCTTCCAAATATGGAACGGCCAACAAAATTGCCTCCTCTGAGGACCAGACCTTCTCATACATACCAGACTGTTCTGATCTTCCCATTTCAGAGAATGCAGACTATGTCTATATCTGTGAAAACAACACCATTTACGGAACCAAATTCAAAACCCTTCCCAACACGAAAGGCAAGCCGCTGGTAGCGGACGTCTCATCCTGTTTCCTGTCCGAACCCGTGGACATCACGAAATATGCGCTTATGTATGGCGGCGTCCAGAAGAACATCGGCCCTGCGGGCGTGGTGATCGTCATCATCAGAGAGGATCTGATCACGGAGGATGTGCTTCCGGGCACGCCCACCATGCTGCAGTATAAGATCCATGCGGACGCCGGCTCCCTGTATAATACGCCTCCGGCATACGGCATTTATATCTGCGGCAAGGTTTTCAAATGGCTGAAGAAGCTGGGAGGACTGGAAGCGATTCAGAAAATAAATGAGGAAAAGGCCGCAATTCTATACGATTTTCTGGACGAAAGCAGATTGTTTAAGGGGACTGTGCGCAGGCAGGACCGCTCCCTGATGAATGTTCCGTTTGTCACGGGAAGCGATGAGCTGGACGCAAAGTTTGTGAAGGAAGCGAAGGAGCACGGGCTGGAGAACCTGAAGGGCCACAGAAGCGTGGGAGGCATGCGGGCCAGCATTTACAACGCCATGCCGATGGAAGGTGTGCGCAGCCTGGTGGAGTTCATGAAAAAATTTGAAATGGAGAATTAAGGTCATGTTTCATTATTATTGCCTCAATCCCATCTCGAAGGTGGGTCTGGAGGGTTTTACGGAAGAGTATCAGAATACACAGAAAATAGAAGAGGCGGACGGCATTCTTGTCCGCAGCGCTTCCATGCACGATATGGAACTGCCGGAAAATCTGCTGGCGGTGGCCAGGGCCGGCGCTGGCGTGAACAACATCCCGCTGGAAAAATGTGCACAGAAGGGCATTGTGGTGTTCAATACACCCGGAGCGAACGCCAACGGTGTAAAGGAGATCGTCATTGCGGGAATGCTGCTCGCCGCCCGAGATATCGTGGAGGGCATCAACTGGGTACGGGAAAACAGCAGTGATGCAAACGTGGCTAAAGCGGCGGAAAAGATAAAAAAGAATTTTGCCGGAACCGAAATACAGGGCAAAAAGCTGGGCATCATCGGACTCGGCGCCATCGGCGTGAAGGTGGCGAATACGGCGAAACATCTGGGAATGGAGGTCTACGGCTACGATCCCTATGTATCAGTGGATGCGGCGTGGAACCTGAGCCGGGATGTGAAGCATGTGATCGATGTGAATGAGATTTATGAGGAATGCGATTTCATCACCATCCACGTGCCCCTCATGGACAGTACGAAGGGTATGATCGATGAGAAGGCCATTGAGAAGATGAAGGATGGCGTGATCCTTCTGAACTTTGCCCGTGACCTTCTGGTGGATGAGGAGGCGGTGATCCGCGCCATTGAGAGCGGAAAGGTGCGCAGATACGTGTCTGACTTCCCCAATCCTGTGACTGCGGGGAAGAAGGGCTGCATTGTGATCCCTCATCTGGGCGCTTCCACGGAGGAATCGGAAGACAACTGCGCGGCGATGGCGGTGAAGGAACTGATGGATTATCTGGAAAATGGAAACATCAGAAACAGCGTCAATTATCCTGCCTGTGATATGGGCGTCTGCACACAGGCGGGACGCATCAGTATCTTCCATAAGAATGTGGCGAATATGATCACCCGCTTCGCGGCGGTGTTCGGCGAAAAAGGAATCAATATCTCCGACATGATCAACAAATCAAAAGGGGAAGTCGCTTACACCATGTTTGATGTGGAGGAACAGGCATCGGAGGAAATCATCGGCATGCTTCGCGCCATACCCGGCGTATTCCGCGTGCGTGTGGTGAAATAGGACAGCGCGGCTTTGCGAATGGGGCAAAGAGATGCAACAGGGAAGAAAGGCACATCAGATGCGGTGTGCCTTTTCTGCTTGTATCCGAAAGCGGAATCGGGTATACTGTATATTGTAAATAAATGTGAAAGGGCAGTCAGATATCGGCAGATGGGAGTGAAAATGGCGGAAGTAAGACCTTTTCGGGCCTGGAGGCCCGCGCAGGGACTGGCAGAAAGGATTGCAGCTCTTCCCTACGATGTTGTGAATGGAAAAGAGGCGAGAGAGGAGACGAGGCGGGAGCCTTTTTCCTTTCTGGCGGTGGACAGGCCGGAAACGCAGTTTGAAGAGGAGGACGCAGACGTTACGGAGGAGCGGGTATATGAACGGGCCGGAACGCTTTTACGGCAATGGATGAAGGAGGGCAGCCTTCAGCAGGAGGCGGAGCCCTGTTATTATATTTACGAGCTGGAAAGACTCGGGCATGTCCAGACAGGAATCGCCGCGTGCGTGTCGGTGGACGATTATCTGAACGGTGTGATCCGCAGGCATGAGAACACAAGAAGCGATAAGGAGGAGGACAGGACCAGACATGTGAAGGCCTGTGAGGCGCAGACCGGTCCGGTGTTTCTCGCCTATCGTGCGGCAAAGGCGGTCGAGGCCGTTACGGAGCGCTGCAGAAGGGAAGCCTGTCTGTATGATTTTGTTTCTCCGGACGGAATCACCCACCGGGTCTGGCGGATCGGCAGAAAAGAGGATATCCGGGCGGTTCATGAGGCGTTTGAAAAGGTGGAGAGGCTGTACATAGCGGACGGGCATCATCGCTGTGCCTCTGCTGTCCGGGTGGCGAAGGAATGCAGAAGGAAATGCCCGGATTATACGGGGAAAGAGCCGTTTAACTTCATTCTTTCCGTTCTGTTTCCGGATGATCAGCTCACCATCCTGGAATACAACCGGGTGGTTCGTGATCTGAACGGCCTGACGCCGCAGGAATTTTTGCAGAAAGTCGGAAAAGTCTTTGAAATTACCCCGATGGAAGAACCTTACCGGCCGGAAAGAAAAGGGCTGTTCGGTCTGTATCTGGAAAAGAAGTGGTACCGTCTGTCCCGGAAGCCGGAGAACGGGGAAAAGTACGAAAAAACAGAGGCGTCAGGGGACGGATCTCAAAAATCAGATCCGGCGCGCGCGCTGGATGTGGCCGTCCTGCAGCGTCTGATCCTGGAGCCGGTTCTTGGAATTAGGGATCCCAGGACGGATGAGCGGATTGATTTTGTGGGAGGAATCAGAGGACTTCAGGAGCTGGAAAAGCGGTGTGACCAGGACTGCGCCGCAGCCTTTTCCCTGTATCCCACCTCCATCGGAGAGCTGTTTTCCGTGGCGGACGCGGGGCTTCTGATGCCGCCGAAGTCAACCTGGTTTGAGCCGAAGCTGAGAAGCGGGCTGTTTATCCACAGTCTGAAGGATGAAAATGATGTCCCCGCGGATATGCTTCATTCTGAGGAAAGAAATTAATAAAAAAGAGGGAAGGAAGAGGGATCTGATATGAAGGACAAACTGTATAAGCTGATGAACTGGCCGGAAATTGAGGCGATCATCTATTCGGAGGAGGATAATCCTCACAGGCTGCTCGGACCGCATACGGCCGGAAGCTCGACCGTGTTTCAGGCGTTCTGGCCGGATTCGCAGAAGGTGGAACTTGTGTTTCCCGATACGGGAAAGGAAGTGGAAATGGAGCTTGCGGACGAAGCAGGGTATTATGCGGCTCTGATTCCGGGAAAGGAGGTTCCATCTTATCAGTACCGGGTGACCTGGCCGGACGGCACAGTGAGAATGGAAGGAGATCCCTATCGTTTCGCTCCGGTCATCAGCAAGAAGGATACGGACCGTTTCGCGGCGGGAATCCACTATGAGGCCTATAACATGCTGGGCGCGCATGTGCGCACCATTGACGGCATAAAGGGCGTGCATTTTGCGGTCTGGGCGCCAAATGCCCTGCGTGTGAGCGTGGTGGGAGATTTTAACCACTGGGACGGCCGCGTCCATCAGATGAGACGGCTGTGGGATTCGGGAATCTTTGAGCTGTTCATTCCGGGTGAGCTGGAAGGGCAGAACTATAAATACGAGCTGAAAACAAAAGGCGGTCTTACCTATCTGAAGGCAGATCCCTACGCGTTCAGCCAGCAGCTCCGTCCGGATACGGCTTCTGTGATCCGGGATATTTCCGGCTTTGCCTGGGAGGACGGGGAGTGGTTGAAAAAGCGGGAAAAGATGGACTACAGTACAGCTCCGGTCAGCGTCTATGAGCTGTACCTGGGCTCCTTCAAACGTCCGGAGGATGACAGACCCTACTGCAATTACCGGGAGCTGGCTCCCGCCATCATTTCCTATGTGAAGGAGATGGGATACACCCATATCGAGCTGATGCCCGTAATGGAGCATCCCTTCGACGGTTCCTGGGGCTATCAGGTAATCGGTTATTATGCGCCCACCGCCAGGTACGGCACACCGGAGGATTTCATGTATTTCATGAATGAGATGCATAAGGCGGGAATCGGCGTGATTCTGGACTGGGTGCCCGCACACTTCCCCAGAGATACCTATGGACTTTCCGCCTTTGACGGAACCTGCCTGTATGAGCACCTGGATCCCAGAAAGGGAGCTCATCCCCACTGGGGAACGTTGATTTACAATTACGGCAGGCCGCAGGTTTCCAACTATCTGATCGCCAACGCCCTGTTCTGGATCGAACAGTACCATGCAGACGGTATCCGCATGGACGCTGTGGCTTCCATGCTCTATCTGGATTATGGAAAACAGGACGGCGAATGGGTGGCCAACATCTATGGAGGGAATGAAAATCTGGAGGCCGTGGAATTCCTGAAGCATGTTAACAGCATGATTCACAAGAGAGGCCGCGGTGCCTTGTCCATTGCGGAGGAATCCACTGCCTGGCCTCTGGTTACGGGGAGTCTGGAGGAAGGCGGCCTTGGTTTTGACATGAAGTGGAACATGGGCTGGATGAACGATTTCCTGAACTATATCAGACAGGACCCTTATTTCCGTTCCGGCTGCCATAACATGCTCACCTTCAGCATGGTCTATGCTTACAGTGAACGGTTCATGCTGGTGCTCTCCCATGATGAGGTGGTGCACGGAAAGGCGTCCATGCTGGGCAAGATGCCCGGTACCAGAGAAGAGCAGTTTGCCAATCTGAAGGCCAGCTATGGCTATATGATGTGCCATCCCGGTAAGAAGCTTCTGTTCATGGGACAGGACATCGGAGAGTATGACGAGTGGAACGAAAACAGGGAGGTGGAATGGTATCTCACGAAGGAGGCGGATCATAAGGGACTTCAGGAATTCGTGAAGGCTCTGAATCATCTTTATACCTCTGCACCTGCCCTCTCTGTGAAGGATACCAGCTGGGATGGTTTTGAGTGGATTGACTGTATCAGTGCCAATGAATGCACGCTTTCCTTTGTCCGCAAGGGAAAGAAGGACGAGGACATGCTTCTGGTGGTGGTGAATTTTGCCAATGTGGAACGGAAGGGGTTCCAGGTGGGCGTGCCTCTGAACGGAAAATATAAGGAGATTCTCAATTCCGACGCAAAAGAGTACGGCGGAGAGGGAAGAACGAATCCCAGAGTAAAGACGGCTCTGGAGGAAGAATGGGATGGAAGGGAATATTCCATCAAAATGACCCAGGCTCCCTTAAGCGTCAGCATTTTCTCCTATCAGCCCTATACGAAAGAGGAACTGAAGGAAATCGCCAGAAAGAAGGCGGAAAAGGCACGTAAGGAGAAAGAAGCGGCCAGAAAGAAAAAGAACGCGAAGAAGACAGCGTCAGGCCGCGCTGCAAAAACCCTGAAGGAGGAGCTGGCGGAAAAGGTATTCGCTGCCGAAGCGGAAATCTCCGAAAAGGGTGAGGTGGAAAAGCCCGTCAGGGTGACAAAGCCGCGGAAAAGGGCAGTACAGGCGGCTGAAACAGAGGAAACGGCAGAAATGCCGGAGACCGCAGAAACAGAAGAAACTCCGGGAACCGGAAAAACGGCAGAAAACAGGGAAGGAACGAAGTAAATGATCTGGAACAGGGCAGCGGCATCCATGGCAGCAACAGCAGAAGCAGTACGGGGAGGAAGAATGTTTTCCCTTCTCTCTTCGGAAACCTCCGTTTCCGAAGAGCTGGCAATCGGACAGCAGCTTCTGCAGGCTGCTCCGCAGTCCCTGCTGGATTTTCTGGTGCGTGTGGCTCTCTGCATCATCACCTTTCTGATCGGCTCCCGGGTGATCAATCTGATCCGGAAGCTGATCGGAAAGGCCATGGCGCGGACCGGAGCCGCCGGACAGGGCGGGCAGTTTGTGGATTCCTGTGTCAGGGTGGTTCTGTATTCCATTCTGATTTTTCAGATTGCTCTGCACCTCGGCATTAACGCGGCGACCATCGCTACCGTACTCGGTTCCGCAACCGTAACGGTTGGCCTTGCCTTTCAGGGGAGCCTGAAGAACTGCATCGGCGGTATCATGATCATGATCCTGCATCCCTTCCGGGTGGGGGATTACATCATAGAGTCCGCCTACAACAGCGAGGGAACCGTATCGGAGATTACGGTTTTCTACACCAGACTGGCGACTCTGGATAACAGAACCATTATTCTTCCCAATGGCCCTCTGGCCGATGCCGGCATCACGAATGTGACCAGGGAAGAAAACCGCCGCGTGGAGCTGAAGGTGGGGATTTCCTATCAGGCGGATATCCGGAAGGCAAAGCAGGTGCTGGAAGATCTTCTGACGGAGGAAGAGCGGGTCCGCAGAGAGCTTGGCTACAATATTTTTGTGGATGAGCTGGGAGACAGTTCGGTGGTTCTCGGCCTGCGCTTCTGGACGAAAACTGAGGATTACTGGCCTGTACGCTGGAAGATGCTGGAGGACATCAAATACGCGTTTGATGAAAACGGAATCGGAATTCCTTTTCCGCAGATGGACGTGCATCTGGATCCGCCCATGGATCGGGGAAAATAGAAGGCGTAAGAGCGGACGGACGGCGAATGACAAAAAAAGAAAAAATCTCTTGCAAAACGTGAAAAGAAACGCTATAATAATCCCTGTCGCAAATGCTGGAATAGCGCAGTCGGTAGCGCAACTGATTCGTAATCAGTAGGTCGAGGGTTCGAGTCCCTTTTCCAGCTTCCGGCCCGCAGAGCAAATCAGTGGGAAAGACAGCACTTTTACAAAAGAAGCATTCCAAAAGCCTTGATTTCTGAAAACGGCCTTTGGAATGTTTTTTTATTTCCATACTTTCCGACGGCTATAATTCTGTTGACAGGCTGGTCCGGAGCGGCATATACTTGACCTGAAGGCGGTTCCACAGCAGAACGGACAAGTGTGAAGGTGTGCGGAAAATGCGGAAGGCCTTTTTCATTATGGAAAAGGATGCGGACGGCAGCCGGAGTTTGCCGTCTGTGCGGGGATTTATGAGCAGAATGGAAAAACGGATAGCGGTTATCTCGTGGATGCTTTTCTTCTTTGTTCTCACGGTGATATGTGTGCTGTCCTTTCAGAGCGGAAACGCAACGAAGGCATTGGAAAAGCCGTTCGTGGAAAGCGTGACTGGAACAGTGGAGCAGCAGCTTTCCAGAGAAATGGTCCTTACGATTACATTCTATATACGTCAGGCAGGGAGAGCTGTTCTGTTCCTGATCCTTGGATTTTGCGGCGGCTGTGGATTATCTCTCAGCTTCAGGCGCTGGAACGGCCGGGGCAGGAGTGTCAGCGCCTGTTTGGTGCTTTTTGGTATTTCCTATTTTACGGAAAAGATGAAAATTTTCATAGATGGAAGACATTACGCGTTTGCGGAATGTCTGGAAAGCTTTATTTTTGCAGCGCTGGGTTATTTCTGCGCTGTCCTGTTCCTTTTCCTGCTTGGCAGGAAAAAGAGAAAAGGAGCAGTATCCGGCGGATGAAAAATGTGCGCATGATAAGATCTTTGAGGGAGCGGTTATGTATCAAAAGAAATCAAATCTGCAGAATCTGATCATCATCACCATCGATTGTATTGTGCTGGTGCTCAGTCTCGGTATCGCAAACTACATCAGGCATCAGAAATTTTTCCGTGGACTGAACAATCCATCGGATATGAAGGTGCTGATCTTCGTTTTTCTGGTGGTGTTTCTGGTAATCAATCTGTATAAAAATTTCTATAAGCAGATGCTTCTGAGAGGACCGTTTCAGGAGCTGCTTGAGGTCATCAAGATGAATCTGGTGACGCTGGCCGGAGCTTCCTTCGCGCTGTATCTCACCAGAATTATCGATGAATACTCCCGTACTGTGCTGCTTTTGTTCATCGTCATCGATGTGGTGCTGATGTTCATTGTACATCAGATATATAAAAAATATCTGCCCATATTCTACCGGATGAGCGGAACGGCAAGGCAGCTTCTGCTCGTCGCACCAGGGAATATGGCCTCCCGTCTGGTGGAAGAGATGAGATCGATCAGGGACTGCAGTTATGAAATCAAGGGAATCATTGTGCTGGATGGTACCGATGCTTCTGATGTGGACGGCGTTCCGGTTGTAGGAGGGCGGAAGGAGCTGGTGGATTACTGTCTTTCCGCGTCTCTGGATGAAGTGATTATCAGCGCGGACAGGGAAACGGAGGAGAGCCTGAGCGATGAGATGGAGAACATTGCGGCGATGGGGCTGACCATCCACCTTCAGATCCCCGTGCTCGAGCTGAAAGAGGCTCCGCAGAGGATGCTGTCCCAGTTCGGAAAGCTCCACATGATTACCTATGCCAATAAGGTAGCTCCCTTCGGACAGCTCCTGCTGAAGCGTCTGATGGATATTGTGGGAGCTCTGGTCGGAACGGTGATTCTCGCGGTTCTTACCGTTGTACTGGCACCCATCATCAAGCTGGATTCTCCCGGTCCTGTATTCTTCGCCCAGAAGAGAGTGGGGAGAAACGGCCGTATTTTCAAAATGTACAAGTTCCGTTCCATGTACATTGATGCTGAGGAACGTAAGAAGGAGCTGATGGCGAAGAATGAAATGAATGGCCTGATGTTCAAGATGGAGGATGATCCCCGCATCACGAAGGTCGGAAAGTTCCTGAGAAAGACAAGCCTGGACGAGTTCCCGCAGTTCATCAACATTCTGAAGGGCGATATGAGCCTGGTGGGAACGAGACCGCCGACGCTGGATGAATTTGAACAGTATAAGACCTATCACAAAAAGCGTCTGAGCTTCCGGCCCGGGCTGACAGGAATGTGGCAGGTAAGCGGCAGAAGTGATATTACGGATTTTGAGGAAATTGTGCGGCTGGATGTGGAATATATCAACAACTGGTCCGTAGCTCTGGATATCAAGATTCTGGTTAAAACGGTTCTCGCGGTATTTACGGAGAGCGGGGCGAAATAGGAAGAGAAGGAGTTTTGCGCAGATCGGCTGACAGATCGGCAGATAGTTGTTTTTTCGTGCATATACAGAGATCAGGAATGAGGCGGCGTCCCTTCGGGGATGCCGTTTTTTGGCCGTAAAAAATGCAACAGATGAATAAATAAACTTTATAAACATCAGAAATGGATGACAATCCAACATTTTTATGCAGAATAACAGAATATGCCGGAAGAAATTTATTGGATGTGCCACATATGGCACTGATCGGGAAACGGGTTGATGTGTTTATGGAAAAGTGACAGAATTTACGATAAAATACTACTACAGTTCAGTGGAAAAAGCAATTCTTACTTTTGGAATATGGTAAACTAAACTCGTACCGGGCCTGGTAAATATTGGAAGTAAGGTGTGCTGAAGATGTTGGATTATATTGCAATTATGCGCGGCCTGCGGGAAGACAATGATGTGAAGCAGAGAGAGGTTGCGGATTATCTGAAAATCGATCAGAGAGTATATTCCCGGTACGAGCGCGGACAAAATGCGATGCCGGTCCGTTATATCCCTCTTCTGTGTGACTACTACAATGTATCGGCTGATTATCTGCTGGGACGGACGAAAGAAAAGGATTATCCCGGTGCTGACAGGAACAGGAAACTTGGCAGTACCAAAAAGAACGGCAAGTAAGAGAAAAAGTGAATAGGTGAAACGCAGGCGGCGGATCGTCAGTAACAGACGTTCCGCCGCCTTTTTTCAGAGAAATTATTTTTTCAGGAAAATCACATAGCCTCTGGCTGTCAGGAGAGAAGCGGCCTTTTCAATGGCGTCCGGCTCGTAGAATTCGATGCGCAGCACGCCTTCCTCCGCTTCACGGTTATGAGTGATGCCGATGTTTTTGATGCTGATGCCGTTTAAGGCCAGCAGAGTGGCCACAGAGGCAAGGGAACCGGCTTCGTCCGGAATTTCCACGTTGACGGTGTAAACCTTCTTAATAGGGCCGCTGGAAGCCTCTATGAAAGAATCCCGGTAGCGTCTTGCTCCGTCGAAAAAGGAATACAGCTCCTTTTCATCCCCTCTGTCAATTTCCTCCTTTACCTTCTGGAGGCTTTTTATATATTGACCAAGCAGGTCAGAAATATTGACCGAATTGGTCAGACAGATCTGCTGCCACATGACGGTAGAAGAGGAAGCGATCCGGGTGATATCCTTAAATCCGCCTGCCGCTATCATTTTCATGAGTCCGTCCTCGCTGTCGCTGTCCCGGACCAGATTGACCAGGGAAGATGCGATCACGTGAGGAAGGTGGCTGACCGCCGCGGTGATGTGGTCATGCTGCCTGTAGTCCAGAATCAGCGGGATGGCTCCCATGGACCGGACAAGTTCTGAAAATTCCCGAATCCGCTCCTGCGGCACCTGAGCGGAGGGCGTAAGGATATAATAGGCGTTCTCCAGCAGGGAAGCACGTGAATTGGCAAAGCCGATCCGCTCGCTTCCAGCCATGGGATGCCCGCCGATGAAGCGGTTGGAAAGGCCTTCCCGTTCCACAAGCTCGTGGATGGGAGCCTTGACGCTTCCCACGTCCGTGAGAATGCTGCCCGGCTGCAGATACTGTTTCAGGAACCGGAGATTCTCATTGTTATGGGCAACCGGTGCACAGAGAAAAATATAATCGCTGCTGCAGAAGGAAAGAGCGCTGGACGCATCAAGCTTTGGAAAAATTTCATCTGCAATTCCTTCCTCCCTTGCCTGAAGCAGAGCGCTTTCCTGGATGTCGCAGGCGAGAATCCGTGCGTCCGGCCTGGCCTCCCGCAGGGCTCTTGCAATGGAGCCTCCGATCAGGCCGAGTCCGTAAAAAGAACAGGTTACAGGTTTCATGGTTACCTCCATGTCGGAGCGTTCTTTGCTCCGACAGCGCGAAAAAATCGCGCATGTGACTTTTTTTCGCTGCGCTGAATGAAAAATGCGCTATCGGGCGCACTTTTCATTCTTCTCCCTCCGGAAGGCTTCTGCCTTCCAGTTTTGCATAAGGGGCGAGCTGCTTCATCAGCGCGTCGAATTTTGCAAAGGTGAGTGACTGCGGACCATCCGACAGAGCATGCGCGGGATCATTATGCACCTCAACCATCAGACCGTCGGCGCCGCAGGCAACCGCCGCCTTGGCCAGCGGTGTGACGTATTTGTAAACGCCGGAGGCATGGGAGGGATCCACGATGACCGGAAGGTGGGTTTTCTCCTTCAGGACGGGGACGGCGCTGATGTCCAGCGTGTTTCGGGTTGCGGTTTCAAAGGTGCGGATGCCGCGTTCGCACAGAACCACATTGGGATTCCCTTCCGCGATGATGTATTCCGCGGCGTTGAGCCATTCCTCAATGGTGGCGCTTAAGCCTCTTTTCAGAAGGACGGGCAGGCCGGAACGGCCGGCTTCCTTTAACAGAATGAAATTCTGCATGTTCCGTGCGCCAATCTGGATCATATCCACGTATTTGACGGCGGCTTCCAGAGATTCGTGGCTGACCACCTCACAGACGGTGGCAAGGCCCGTTTCCTTCCCGGCAAGCTGCATGTAGCGCAGGCCCTCTTCCTCCAGCCCCTGGAATGAGTAGGGTGAAGTGCGCGGCTTGTAGGCGCCTCCTCTTAAAATGGTCGCTCCGGAGGCCTTTACCGCTCGGGCAACGCAGAGAAGCCGTTCTTCCCCTTCCACCGCGCAGGGTCCTGCCATGACGGTGAGAGTGCCGGGACCGATGGAGGTATTTCCAACCCGGACCGTGGATGGCTCCGGATGGAATTTCTTATTTGCGAGCTTGTAGGGCTCGGTGACGGGGACGATGCGGTCCACATCCTTGAAGCTGATCAGGTTCTCCGTGGAAAGGCGGTTTTTATCCCCCACTACTCCGATGATGGTGACCTCCGTACCTCTTGAGAGATGGGCATTCAGCCCGCTTCCCTGAATGTAATCCGTAATTGCTTTTATGCTGCTTTCCGCCGCGTGCGGTTTCATGACGATAATCATAGTTCTGTTTCCTTTCTGTGTCCGTCCGGTCCCGGAACTGGCCGTACCGGCTGTTTCGGTCTGCCTGAGAGAGTTCTCCCGGATTCCTGTTTCTTACCGAAATCAATATAGCACGTTAAAGTGCGAAAGTCAATTGCGTTCTGAGAATAAAAGAAAAACCGGTAAAACCGGCTGGAAAAACCTGAGAAAAAATAAATTGTATAACCTTACGAAAATTGCTTGTAATATTTCCTGACATTTAGTAAAATATACCCATGGGGTTCTGGAAGAGAAAAATACAGTCTGGAAATCAGGTTGAAATGGGATTGGGGACTTTGACAGAAAACCCGTAAACTGCATAATACGGAGGAATGCACTATGAACATTTACACAACTGACAAGATCCGTAACGTCGTGCTCCTGGGACACGGCGGATCAGGCAAGACCAGCTTGGTGGAAGCAATGGCGTATCTGTCCGGTATCACATCCAGAATGGGTAAGGTCAGCGACGGAAATACGGTCAGCGATTTCGGCAAGGAAGAGCAGAAGAGGAAATTTTCAATCAGCACGTCTGTGGTTCCGATTGAATGGGAAGGCGTGAAGATTAATATACTGGATACTCCCGGATTTTTTGATTTCGTAGGTGAGGTGGAAGAAGCGGTGGGCGCTGCGGATGCGGCCATTATCGTGGTTTCCGGAAAAGCCGGCGTAGAAGTCGGAACTCAGAAGGCATGGGAGCTGTGCGACAAGTATAAGCTGCCCCGCATGGTGTTCGTAACGGATATGGATATCGACAACGCGTCTTACCGTCAGGTGGTAGAGGATATGACTGCTCTGTACGGCAAGAAGATCGCCCCGTTCCATCTTCCCATCCGTGAGAATGAGAAGTTTGTCGGCTATATTAATGTGGTTTCCGAGAAGGCTTACCGCTGGCAGGGCAAGGAAGTCGTGGAGTGTGACATCCCCGATTACAGCAAGTCCAATCTGCAGATCTGCAGAGATACGCTGCTGGAAGCGGTTGCGGAGACCAGCGAGGAGTTCATGGAGCGCTACTTCGGCGGAGAGAGCTTCTCCGAGGCGGAAATCCGCGCAGCCATGAGGACGAATGTGGATGACGGAAGCATCGTTCCCATGTCCATGGGTTCCAATGTGCTCTGCCAGGGCATTTACACCCTGCTTGACGATATCGTGAAGTATCTGCCCAGCCCTGAAGGACGCGAGATCGCCGGCATCAATATGAAGACGAAGGAAATCTATCAGGCAAATTATGATTTCTCCAAGGCTAAGAGCGCGTATATCTTTAAGACGATTGTGGATCCCTTCATCGGAAAGTATTCCCTCATCAAGGTCTGCTCCGGTGTTCTGAAGCCGGATGATCTGCTTTTCAACTATGACAAGGATGTGGAGGAGAAGATCGGCAAGCTGTACGTGCTGCAGGGAAATAAGCCCATCGAGGTCAGCGAACTGCATGCGGGAGACATCGGCGCACTGGCGAAGCTGACCGGCGCACGCACGGGCAATACGCTTTCCACGAAGAATACGCCCATTGAATATGGTAAGACGGAAATCTCCGTTCCTTATACATACAAGAGATATAAGGCGAAGAATAAGGCGGATATCGATAAGATTTCCCAGTCTCTGACCAAGATGATGCATGAGGACCTGACCCTGAAGGTGGTCAATGATTCTGAGAACCATCAGTCTCTTCTGTACGGTATGGGAGATCAGCATCTGGATGTGGTGGTCAGCCGCCTGATCAATGAATACAAGGTGGAGATCGAACTGAGCAAGCCGAAGGTGGCGTTCCGTGAGACCATCCGCAAGAAATCCGATGTGGAATACAAGTATAAGAAGCAGACCGGCGGACACGGCCAGTACGGCCATGTCAAGATGCGCTTCGAGCCTTCCGGAGATCTGGAATCACCCTATGTTTTCGAGCAGGAGGTCGTTGGAGGAGCAATTCCGAAGAACTACTTCCCCGCTGTGGAGAAGGGACTGCAGGAATCCGTTCAAAAGGGTCCGCTGGCCGCATATCCGGTGGTCGGCGTGAAGGCCATTCTGTATGATGGCTCCTATCATCCGGTGGATTCCTCCGAAATGGCGTTCAAGATGGCAACGATCCAGGCCTTCAAGAAGGGCTTCATGGAAGCGGGACCGGTTCTGCTTGAGCCCATCGCCTCCATGAAGGTGACGGTTCCGGATCAGTACACCGGCGACGTGATGGGAGACCTGAACAAGCGCCGCGGAAGAGTGCTGGGCATGAACCCGATTGCCGGAGGCAAGCAGGTCATTGAGGCTGACGTTCCCATGATGGAGCTGTACGGCTACTGCACGGATCTGCGTTCCATGACCGGCGGCAGAGGGGATTACTCCTACGAATTCGCCCGCTATGAGCAGGCTCCTTCCGATATTCAGGAGAAGGAGGTCGCAGCAAGAGCGGCGAAGCTTGAGGACGGAAACGACGATTAAGGACTTTTTGTTACTATTCGCAGTCCGGATTCAGAATGGATAACACTTTTTTAGAGAAGAATAATGTGGGTATGGAAGCGGCGTGCGTTGGGGGATGCACGCCGTTTTCCGTGCATTTTGCCGAAAAGTATTATCTTGTCATACGGTCAGCAGACAGGCGGCCGGTACGGGCCTGAATGGCATAGCTGCCATATATTAAACAGAAAACCACAAAAATAATGTTGATTTATGCCTGAAACAGGTGTATGATGAGGCTTGGAAAAAGGATTGCATGAAAAAACGTTTAGAAAACCAATAAAATCAAAGAAAGGAAAATGAAAATGAAAATTCTGGATGCAAAATTTGTACAGGACTTTATCAAAATGGCTGACGACGGATATCAGCAGGGATGGCATGAGAGAAACGGCGGCAATCTTTCCTACAGGATCAAGCCTGAAGAGGTGGAGATCATCAGAAACCGTCTGGATGAAAAGGGAGAGTGGGTGCCCATCGGCGTCAGCGTTCCGGATCTTGCAGGAGAATTTTTCATGGTGACGGGAACCGGGAAGTATTTCAGAAACATAATCGTTGATCCGGAAGCCTGCCTGACGATCATTGAAATCGATGAGAAGGGAGAAAATTATCGTAAGCGCTGGGGACTTGTGGAAGGCGGCGGCCCTACCAGCGAGCTTCCTACCCATCTGATGAATCATGAGGTGAAGAAGCGCGTCAGCGGCGGAAAGCACAGGGTTATTTATCATGCTCATACCACCAATGTGATTGCTCTTACCTTCGTTCTTCCTCTGAAGGATGAGATCTTCACCAGAGAATTGTGGGAAATGGCGACAGAGTGCCCGATCGTGTTCCCTAACGGCGTCGGAGTGATCGGCTGGATGGTGCCCGGCGGAAGGGAAATCGCTCTGGAGACAGGAAAGCTGATGGAAAAATATGACGCGGTGATCTGGGCGCATCACGGTATGTTCTGCTCCGGTGAGAGCTTCGACCTCACCTTCGGCTTGATGCATACCATTGAGAAGTCCGCCGAGATCCTGATCAAGGTGCTTTCAATGAAGCCGGACAAACTGCAGACTATCACTCCCGAAAACTTCCGTGATCTGGCAGGAGCTTTCCATCTGGAGCTTCCGGAACGCTTCTTATATGAAAAATAGAGTGCAGACAGAGAGAATGAAGCGTGCTGCAGGCAATTGATACGGATCTGTGCGGACTCTGCTTCGCGGTATGCGCCCGTACGCAGAAATATCTCCGTATGTCAGAGGAACAGCAGGCTTCAGAATGAGAGGGATGATGAAAAAGAAAATTTTATATCCGGTGATTGCTGTGGCGGCGTTGATTGCGGCCTTTGTGTATTACTATATTACACTTCCGGCCATTAATATTCATTCCAGCGGCTTCTGGTTTTTCCTGTTGGGAGCTGTTGCCTTTGTGGCGGCGGTTTATGTGCTCCGGAAGGCGGGAAAAGAAATTTTCACTTCCGGAGTGGCGTCCCTGCATTTTTCGCTGAAGGAATTTCCCGCCGTCAAATGGCTGGGGATCCTGTTCCTTTTGCTGCTCGCTGTCTATGGGATTGGAACGCTTTTGTCCTCGCCGGTGATTAACGCGAAACAGTATCAGCAGCTCATGACCGTGGAGACCCGGAATTTTTCGGAGGATATTGCCGAAGCGGATTATCGTTCCATTCCTCTTCTGGACAAGGACTCCGCGGCTCTTCTGGGCGACCGGAAAATGGGAAGTCTGGTGGATATGGTTTCCCAGTTTGAGGTGGCGGACGACTATACCCAGATCAATTACAACAATATTCCGGTACGCGTTACGCCTCTGGTCTATGCCAGCCCCATTAAATGGCTGACCAATCAGAGAAACGGAATTCCCGCCTACATCCGCATTGACATGACTACCCAGGATACGGAATGCGTCATGCTGGATGAAGGCATCAAATACTCCAAATCGGAATATTTTAACCGGAATCTGTACCGGCATATCCGGTTCCGGTTTCCCACCTATATCTTCGGGGATCAGCTTTTCTTTGAAATTGATGATAACGGCGTGCCCTACTGGGTCTGCCCGGTGAAAAAGTTCAATATCGGCCTGTTTGGCGGAGAAACGGTGGGCAGAGTGGTGCTGGTGAACGCTGTGACCGGAGAATGTACAGACTATGCGGTGGAGGATGTACCGACCTGGATTGACAAGGTATATTCCGCCGAGCTTCTGATGCAGCTCTATGATTATTATGGCATGTATCAGCACGGCTTTTTTAACAGCATTCTGGGACAGAGAGATTGTCTGGTGACGACCAATGGATACAATTATCTTGCACTTGATGATGATGTGTGGGTTTATACGGGAGTGACATCTGTAAACGGTGATCAGTCCAATGTGGGCTTTGTGCTCATGAACCAGCGGACCATGGAAACCCGCTACTATGAGGTGGAGGGAGCGACGGAGCTTTCCGCCATGTCCTCTGCGGAAGGCCAGGTGCAGAACCTGGGATACCGGGCTACGTTTCCTCTGCTGTTGAATATTGCAGATGAGCCCACCTATTTTATGGCGCTCAAGGATGATGCCGGCTTGGTGAAAAAATATGCCATGGTCAACGTACAGAAGTATCAGTGGGTTGCCATCGGAGATACCATTGAGGAATGCGAAAAGGACTATAAGGAACTGCTTTCTACCAATGGAATCGTCAGTCAGAATGATGGAGAAAGTCTGGAGATTTCCGGCGTGATTGAACTGATTGCACCCGTTGTTATTGATGGCAGTACCCACTATTATATCGGGATTAGCGGCAGTGACGAGCTGTTTGATGTGGACGTTTCCGACGAAGGTCTTTATGGGATAGTACGTTATCAGGAAGGCGACCGGATCAGCCTGGTATATGTGGAGAACTACGGACTGAATCCGGTACAGAAGATTGAGCCTTGAAGAGGCGGCAGGTGCGAATGAGGGTGCTGTAAATAGTAAGTGCGCCCACCTTTAAAGTCCAGGAGGACAAATTTTGTGCATAATGGCTTGACAAACCCGTATTCTGCCCTTAAAATAAGGAAAGTCAATATGAAGCGATGACGAGGAAGAGTAGAAGGCAAGCGTTTCAGAGAGCCGCCGGGTGGTGCGAGGCGGCAGCGCCCAGCTTTGAACTGGCCTCCGAGCTCCCTTTGCCAAAGCAGAGCGAGTAGTGAAGGGCGGGAAGTCCCGTTACAGACAGAAACGAGTGCACGGGGCGCTGGAGTATCAGCTGTCTGCCGTGAAACAGAGTGGTACCGCGGAAGATTCCCTTTCGTCTCTGAAAACGGAGACGGAAGGGTTTTTTTATGTGGCGGATAAGCTTTCCACGGAAATTTTTTTGGAAAAATTTTTCACGGAAAGATCCTGCTGCATAAAAGAAACAACTGGAAGAAAGGCTGATTGCAGAAATGGAAAAGGTTTACAATCCGAAAGAAATCGAGAGAAAATGGCAGAAGATCTGGGAGGACGAGAAGGCCTTCGCTGCGGTTGACGATTACAGCAAGCCCAAGTATTATGCGCTGGTGGAGTTTCCCTATCCGTCAGGCCAGGGGCTTCACGTGGGACATCCCCGTCCGTATACGGCGCTGGATATCGTTGCCAGAAAGAGAAGGATGGAAGGCTACAACGTGCTGTATCCCATGGGATGGGACGCATTCGGCCTGCCCACGGAGAATTACGCGATCAAGAATCACATCCATCCGAAGATCGTGACGAAGAATAACGTACATCGTTTTAAGACCCAGCTTCAGTCCCTCGGCTATTCCTTTGACTGGGACAGGGAGATCAATACCACCGATCCCAACTATTATAAATGGACGCAGTGGATTTTCCTGAAGCTGTTCAAGGCGGGACTCGCTTACAAGGCGGAGATGCCGATCAACTGGTGTACCTCCTGTAAGGTGGGCCTTGCCAATGAAGAAGTGGTAAACGGCCGCTGCGAAAGATGCGGAAGCGAGGTCATCCGCAAGGTAAAGAGCCAGTGGATGTTAAAGATTACGGAATACGCGGACAAGCTGATCGATGGCCTTGATACGGTGGATTACATTGAGCGCGTTAAGGTTTCTCAGAAAAACTGGATCGGCCGTTCTCAGGGCGCTGAGGTTGATTTCTCCATCAAGGGAAAAGAAGATAAGCTCCGCATTTATACCACCAGACCGGATACTCTGTTCGGCGTAACCTACATGGTTATTTCGCCGGAGCATCCTTATATTGAAAAGTTTGCGGATGAGATTCAGAACATGGACGAGATCCGCGCCTACCAGGAGCAGGCGGCGAGAAAATCTGATTTCGAGCGTTCGGAGCTTGCCAAGGACAAAACGGGCGTCATGATCCAGGGACTCACCGCGATCAATCCGGTGAATAACGAAGAGATTCCCATCTGGGTTTCCGACTACGTGCTGATGAGCTACGGAACGGGCGCCATTATGGCTGTTCCCGCTCACGATGAAAGAGACTGGGAGTTCGCAAAGAAATTCAACATGCCCATCATTCAGGTGGTGGAGAGCAGCGCCGGCCCGGTGGACGTAAATGAAGCCGCCTTTACGGACGTTGCCACCGGAAAGCTTGTGAATTCCGGTTTCCTGAACGGTATGGAGGTGACGGAGGCGAAGAAGGCCATCATCGAATATCTGGAGAAGAACGGCATCGGTGTGCCGAAGAAGAACTATAAGCTCAGAGACTGGGTATTCTCCAGACAGCGTTACTGGGGTGAGCCGATCCCGATCGTGCACTGTCCGAAGTGTGGTTACGTGCCCGTACCGGAGGATCAGCTTCCTCTGGAGCTTCCCGATGTAGAAAGCTACATGCCCACCGATAACGGAGAATCTCCCCTTGCTGCGATGAGAGACTGGGTGGAGACCACCTGTCCCTGCTGTGGAGGCCCTGCGGAGAGAGAGACGGATACCATGCCCCAGTGGGCGGGTTCCTCCTGGTATTTCCTTCGCTATACGGATCCGCATAACGACGAGGCCCTTGCAAGCCCTGAGGCTTTAAAATACTGGATGCCCGTTGACTGGTACAACGGTGGAATGGAGCATACCACCCTGCATCTTCTGTATTCCCGTTTCTGGCACCGCTTCCTGTATGACCAGGGCGTGGTACCCTGTCCGGAACCCTATCAGAAGAGAACCTCCCACGGCATGATCCTGGGAGAAAACGGGGAGAAGATGAGCAAATCCCGCGGAAACGTGGTAAATCCGGACGATATCGTGAACGATTTCGGCGCGGATACGCTGCGTACCTATGAGATGTTCATCGGAGCCTTTGAGCTGAGCGCCGCCTGGAGTCAGGAGGGTGTGAAGGGCTGCCGCCGCTTCCTGGATCGTGTCTGGAAGCTGCAGGAGCTGGTAACGGACGAGGAAGGCTACTCCAAAGAGCTGGAAACGAAGATGCACCAGACCATTAAAAAGGTTTCCAATGATTATGAGAACCTGAAATATAATACCGGCATCGCTGCGCTGATGTCTCTGATTAACGATTTCTATAAGGCAGGAAAAGTAACGAGAGATGAGTTCAAAACTTTCATCACTCTGCTGAATCCTGTTGCTCCACACATCACAGAGGAGCTCTGGGAAATGGAGGGCTATGGCGGAAGGCTGTACCAGACCACCTGGCCTGTCTGGGATGAGGCGAAAACCGTGGAATCCGTGATTGAAATCGCCGTTCAGGTGAACGGAAAGCTGCGTGCCACTGTGAAGCTGCCGGCTGACGTGGATAAGGATACGGCGATTGCTGCCGGAAAGGAAGCGGCCGCGGACAAGATCACCGGAAATATCGTAAAAGAGATTTACGTACCCGGAAAGATCATCAATATTGTATGTAAATAAAAGGAAAAGAAAAAATATTCCGGCCCGCCGTCCATACTGGACATGCGGGCCGGAACTGTATTGAATCAAAAACGTCATTGATCAGATTGGGAACTTTGTTTGTCCGATTTCCATTTAACATAATAATAATAAGCAAGCTGAACTATAAAAATAAGAAGAATTTCAGATCCAATAACTGCAGTGAACAGATGATCCTCAAAGGTGATCTGTACAAGAATAAGGGCGGTAAAAAAGAGCGGAAGCAGCCATAGTGTTCTTATAAACTTCCTCCGGCTGCTCAGCTTCCAGAAGAAAAATACAAATCCCTGATCAATTTTTTCTTCTCTATGGAAACGTTTTCGAATAAGCGTAACCATGATTGAGATGAAGACTAAAAATGGAATCCATAGAACTGTCAGCCAGTACCGCATCACAAACCGCCTTTCAAAACCGCTGTTTTGCCAATTCCCATCATATCAGATTTCGTCTGAAAAGATTGTTAATCGTATGTAAAATTATTGCTGGAGCTTAATTGCCTCCACGATTGCCATTCTGCTGATCTGCCGGATGGGGCGTCTGATCGCAACCGCAGCAGACGCAAGGCAGAGGAACACGATCAAAAGAAGGGAACCCACAGGGATTTGCCATGCAGTTCCCCATTTATCTGCAATCAAAAACTGGAACATCAGCCTGTTCAGCGGCAGCCCCAGGACGCATCCGACAATACAGCCAAGTATCGCATAGGTAAAGGCTTCCGCCGCAATCATCTTGTAAAGCTGATTTGCCCCCATTCCGATAGAACGCATAATGCCGTACTGCCTTGTTCTGGACGCTGCACTGGCGTTCATGCTGTTAAAAATGTTAAACACCGTGATAAGTGCAATAATGATGAGGAAACCATAAATAAACAGCGCGCCTGTATAGTAGGAGCTTTGGGACTCGGAATTAGTAATTCTCTTGTCTGAAACAGTGCTGTCGGATGGGATCATGCTTCGTATTGTGGAAACAGTATCATCCCCGCCAGCAGAAGAAAATTGAACATCAATCGTCGTATAGCCCAAAGCGCCGGCCAAAGCGGTAAATGTCTGTTCCGAGCAGATCATATATCCGCTGCTGCCTGCTCCGCCCGCCGCACTGGCCGCAGCGGCTTCCAGAATTCCGGCAATCGTTACCTGCTTATCACCGGAAGATGTATGAATGACTACGGTATCCCCAGCATTCCAGTTTACGCCATCCTGATAAGTGACCAGAACACGATCCGTATTTTCCAAAACAGGCGTAATACTGCCCTCAATTAGTTCTTCTTTCGCCCACCTGAATTGGTTATCATCGTAGGAAATGAGAGTGACGGTTCCTTCCCCCACATCGGAGGAAACAGAAAGGCCGGTCATTTCCATACGGCCAAAAACTTTGTCAACACCATCTATTTCGCTGATCTGTTCCACCAGCGACCTGTCCAGAGGCGTATTCCCCATTGTAACCGATACATCTGCAGCCGATGGAGAGAGCGCAGGCATCCCCTGATTGAGAAAGGCCACCATTACCTGAAACGACAGGAACATCATAATGCTGATAGCAAACGAGCAGGTCATAAGGAATACATTCTTTTTGCCGGACAGCGCGTGGAAAATTCCCATACCGGTTTCAATGTGGAACAGCTTTGTATTTGCAGCCCTTCTGTTCTGCGTAAGCTGTGTACTGCCGCTGATTGCAGCTATTGGCGATACTTTGGAAGCCTTTTTCGCCGGGGAGAGGGATGCCAGCAGCACAATCAGAAAACCGATCACTGCACCGGCAGTCAGACCGCTTATACTGAACTGAAAAAGCGGTATTTCCAAAAAGCGTTCCCCGCTGATGGATTTCAGCAAAAGACAGGCACACCATGTAATGATCTGTCCGGCAGCCAGCCCGATCGGTACACCCTTCATACTCTGGCGCAGCCCCTGAAGAATGACGAAGTGCCTTACCTGTGCTCTGGATGCCCCCAGACACCGTAAAAGACCATAGAACTGAACCCGTTCCAGAACATTTGTGTTAAAGCTGGCGGAAATCATTACAGCACCGGCAATCAGCACCAGAAGGACAAGAAAGCCCGCGACAATGTATAAGGACTGCATTGTGCTGTTCTCACTTTGACCCATCAATCCAAGGAGCGCCGTATTTTCGCTTACCTGACTGTCTGAAAGGCCATATTGCGCTTTTATTTTATTTATGGCCTTCTGAATGTTTACGCCATCTTTGAACTGAACGCGGAAAGTGGTTCCGTTTTTGGCATTTTCATCTGCAATCTGGCAAAAACCGTCCTCGGTCAATACCATGCCATATACATCCGCTCTAAGCAGACTTCCCATATCGGCAAGGATGCCGGTAATGCGGTATTCCCGGCTGGAACCATCCGGCACTGTGACGGTCACGGTATCGCCAGCCGCAAGGCCCAGCTGTTCCAAAGCCGATTGATTCAATAATGCTTCATCGGGCCGGGTGGGGTATGTGCCGCCTTCCATATCCATTTCTGTCAAAATGGAAAACGTGTCCTCATTCGCACCTGCAAAACTGACCGCTTTGGAGCCGATACTGCCTGTGCTTCCCTGATAAACCCATCCGCAGAGGGCAACATCTACCCGCGCTTTTACGAGTTCTGCCGTCTGTTCATCAATGTCGGTCAAACTGATATGGTATTCACCATTCGTCCTGATAAAATAATTTTTCTGTGCGCGCAGCGCCATGTCTGCCATGCTGAAAACAGCGGTTACCAGCAGCACCGAAAGGACAATGCAGAGAACCGAAATCCGATTGTTCCTGCGGTGTACCTTTTCATATTGCGGCACCAGTCCAAGATAGCTTTTCAATGCGACGACACCCCCAAATCCTTCAGCACGCCATCGCTCATGCGGAACACACGGTCTGCCGCACTGGCGTGGTTTTTGTTGTGGGTAATCATCAAAATGGTCTGTTGATACCTGTCAGACATGGTTTGCAGTAAAGCCAGAACTTCCTGACTGTTTTTGCTGTCCAGATTTCCGGTCGGTTCATCCGCCATGATCAGGGCGGGATGTGTAACCAATGCCCGGCCAATCGCCACGCGCTGCTGCTGGCCGCCGGAAAGCTGGCCGGGAAGGTGTTTCCGGCGTTCACTCAATCCAAGTACCTGCAACAACTCATTGACGAACTTTTGATTTGGCTTTTTATAATCAAGCAGCAGCGGAAATGTGATGTTCTGCTCCACATTCAGCTCCGGGATCAGATTGAATGACTGGAAAATAAATCCGATGTGCTGTCGTCTAAACACAGTTAATTTCTTCTCCGGCATGGAAAAAATATCCTGCCCGTCAATCCACACTCTGCCGGAAGTGGCGCTGTCCAGAGCACCGATCACATTCAGCAGGGTACTTTTGCCCGAACCCGACTCACCAATGATGGCGATAAACTCCCCTTTACGGACAGAAAATGATACATGGTTCAAAGCGTGAACTTCTGTTTCGCCTGTGCCATAGGTTTTGCACAGGTTCTGTACTTCAAGAATATTCATATTCAAGACCTCCTTACAGACACAGCATAGCCCCCATGACTTACTTCCAGGTGACATCTGTCTTACTCATCTGTAAGGTTGAAAAAATTCAATGTAAATGTGGTTCCTGCGCCTAAACTGCTGGTTACGGAAATGGTTCCGCCGTGAGCTTCTACAATGGATTTAGCCAGCGGCAGCCCCAGGCCTATACCATGAACATCCGAAGAAAAGCGGCTGCGGTAAAACCGTTTGAAAATATTATACAGATCTTCCGGGTGTATTCCTTTTCCGTCATCGGAAATTTCAATCTGTGTCATTAAAGGGGACTGGCTCCATTTTACTTCGATATGCCCGCCGTTTTCTGTATGCTCCAGGGCGTTCTTTACAATATTGCCGATGGCTTCCGATACCCATAGAGCATCGCATGATAAAACAACATCTTCTTTACCGGAAAGCGTAATTATTTTATGCTCCTGTTCCGCCCGGGTTTCAAAACGTTCGCAAACATCCTGCATCAGAACGGAAAGATTTTCCGGACTCTTTTCCATCTGGATGATTCCTGCGTCCAGCCGCGCCAGTTTCAGTAAGGTATAAATCACATCTTCCATCCGCCTGATCTCCCGCTGAGATTTTTCGGTGAAGTTACTTACGGCTGCGGCATCATCTTTATGGCTCTCTATAATCTCCTGGTACATTTTCAGAGCAGACAGCGGTGTTTTCATCTGATGTGATACATCCGAAATAATGTCCTGCAAAAATTTCCTGGTCTGCCGCTGGTTCTCGGCATGAGCAGAGAGGATAGCCGCCATTTCATTGATGGCATGAAAAAGGCTGTACCAGTCACCGGTCTGTGAACATTCGATGCGGGACGTGGTATTGCCGTCCAGAAATTGGCAGATGGTATTTTCAGCGTTACTGAAAGCCTTGTGCTGGCGGAGAAGATAGAGAAACAGCGACAAGTAGATTGCCCCGAACAGGAAAACCAGCAGCAGAAATACAGAAAGCATCGTCTGATTCCGGTATGTCTGGACAGCAGGCAGAAAACGCATGGAAGCCGTTTCATCATATCCAACAGAAGCCAAAGCCTCCCTGCCGCGTTCCAGGTCATTCTCGTCTGGCTGCGAAGTAAAAGCGGAGATTGACAGCTCGTTTTCATTGTTTATCAAATGGCCTGCGACACCATAATCATGGAGCAATAATTCCCGCTGAAAATTTTTTGCCAGAAGTGTGGCAAGCCCTCCGGCCAGAAGAAAGGAAACGAGGCAGATGGCAGTAACGGCGATTAACAGTGTCTTTGTTTCTTTCCCTGATTTGCCCATAAATCCGCCCTCACTCAACAACCCACTTATACCCGATTCCCCGTTCGGTCAGCAGATATCTGGGCGCATTTGGCGTATCTTCAATTTTGTTTCGTAACCGCCGGATATAAACGGATAAAGTATTATCGTCTACAAAATTCCCGTTGCCATCCCACATCCGGTCTAAAATCATTTCCCGCGGCATGAGATGATTTGGATTTTGCATGAACAGGCACAGAAGTCTGTACTCTGCCAGAGGCAGGTCAACCGGCTCGCCGTTTTTCCAGACAAGCCTTTCGGCGGTATCTACACGAATACCGTTTGCCTCTAAATTGGACTCTGTTTTGGAAAATTGCAGAGAACGCCGAAGAAGTGCTTTTATTCTGGAAAGCAGCTCAATGAGCCTGAAGGGCTTTGTGATGTAATCGTCACCGCCCATGTCAAGGCCCTTAACAATGCTGATCTCCTGATCGGATGCAGTTAAAAATATAATCGGGATAGTTGAACTGCTCCGTACCTCTTTGCAGACATCAAATCCTGTGCCGTCCGGCAGAGTGACATCCAATAGCAGCAAATCGTAATGGCAGCTTCGAAACAATGACAATGCATTTTTGACGGTTCTCGCATTGTCCACGGCATATCCGCTGCTCTCCAGAGTATATTGCAGGCCGTCAATCAGGCTTAAATCATCTTCAACATAGAGTATTTTTGGCATTTTTTTGTTCCTTTCCCTGTCTGGTTCTGCCGTCTGTCAGCTTCTTTTAATGTCATGTAATCAATAACCGTACCTCCAGAACCATTATAATTCGGTCTCTCGAACAGTACAAGCCGCTCATAAATCGTTTTCTTACTTGATAACCAAAACGTCGGATGCTAAAATGAGTGCGATAACAGCTGAAGCGGAGAGAAAGATTGGAAAATCCGTTTGACAGCATATTTCCCAATCAGGATTTGTGACGCTTTGGCAAGGAGGTAAAAATGATGAATCAGGAACAGGCAGAAGTCTGCATAAAAAAACTGGAAAGCTACATGGACAGCCATGAAGAGGAGATGCTTCAGGACGCAATGGCTCTCATTTCCATCAACAGTGAAAAAATGGAAGCAAAGCCGGGCAAGCCATTCGGAGAAGGGACCGCAAGGGCTTTCGAGGAAGCACAGCGGATTCTGTCCGGACACGGTTTTCCCGTAAAAAATTATGATAACTATGTGCTCGCCGCGGACCTGAACGATGGCGCTCCCAGGCTGGATATTCTCGCCCATCTGGATGTGGTGCCGGCAGGCGAGGGATTTACGGTAACGGAGCCCTTCTGCCCGGTGGTAAAAGAGGGAAAGCTTTACGGAAGAGGAAGTGCGGATGATAAGGGGCCGGCTGTGGCGGCGCTTTATGCCATGCGTGCTGTAAAGGAGCTGGGCTTTTCCGTCACGGGAAACTGCCGTCTGATCCTTGGAGCGGATGAGGAATGCGGCAGCAGCGATATCCGGTACTATTTTGAGCGGGAACCGCACGCGCCCATGACCTTTTCCCCGGACGCGGACTTTCCGGTGATCAATCTGGAAAAAGGCGGCCTTCATATGACGCTGGAGGCGGAGATCCCTCAGCAGCCGGAAGGAATCCGGCTGGTTTCCGCGCAGGCGGGAACCAAGGTAAATGTGGTTCCGGGAAAGGCACGGGCGGTTCTTTCCGGGATGGATACATCCGCTCTGTCAGAGCTTTCCGCCGATGTGGAAAAGCTGACAGGGATTGCCTTTACAATGGAGCAGGAGGTGGACGGCATTCATCTGCTTGCAGAGGGAAAGCCTGCCCATGCGGCGAGCCCGCAGATGGGAAACAATGCGCTGACCGCGCTGATTCTTCTTTTGTCCAGGGTTCCCTTTTCCTCTGAAGGGGTGAGAACATGTTTTTTAAGGCTGACTGAGCTGTTTCCCCATGGAGACTGGCGGGGAGCGGCGCTGGGGGTGGATCATGAGGATGCGCTTTCCGGCTGCCTGACGCTGAGTCTGAACCTGTTTTCCTTTGACGGAAAGACGCTTTCCGGTTCCTTTGACTGCCGTGCACCGCTCTGTGCCAACGAAGAGAATACCGGAGACGTGATCCGCCGCAGAGTCAGAGAAGCGGGCTTTCATGCAGATGAGCAGAGGATGTTTGAGGCGCATTATGTGCCTGAGGAGAGCGAGCTGGTACAGGTTCTACTGTCCTGTTATAGCCGTGTGACCGGAAAGAAAGGAAAACCTGTCGCCATCGGCGGAGGCACCTATGTGCATCATATCCCTAACGGCGTGGCATTTGGCTGCGCGGATCCTGAAGTGGATAATCACATGCATGGAGCGGATGAATTCATGGTGGTGGATCAGATGAAGAAGAGCGCGGTGATCTTTGCCCTGGCCATTCTGGAATTGTGCCGGTAAGAAGGCAGGAGCTGAAGAGCATTCGGCTTTGAAGGAAGTTGAATTTTCAAAAGCAAATCCTCAATATATTCAGAGTGACAGAACGGCGAGAGAGGCCATGTTTGTTTTGATTAATTCCGATTGAAACGCTGCCAGGCGTCACCGGCTCCGGCAAGACATTTACCAAGGCAAACGTCATCCAGGCGTTAAACAAGCCTACGCTGATTACCGCCCACAACAAGACACTGGCGGCCCGGCTTTACAGTGAATTTAAGGGATTTTTCCTAAATGATGCGGTGGAATATTTTGTTTCGTAGTGTGCCGGGGCAGGAAAATGAGGTATATTTAGTACTTTTTCGTGCTGTTTTGTCCAGATTTTGTGGACAGAATAGGACTAAACGGACTGGATGATACCAGGCGGACAAAATGATTTTGTGACTTTTTGCAGGAATAATTCGTAATGAGATTAGATATAGAAAGTGCAGTAGCATAGAATGAGTAGTTGCGTAATATAATATAGGCACACGGAAAAATTCCGACTTGCTTTTTTTAGAGTTTTTGCTATACTATGTATAGAAGTAAATGTTTGCCGTTTGTTATACGACGGGGTACAAGATGTATAACGAGTAATTTTGCCGCTTGCCGATGGTGTGGGATATAAATGATTCGGTATGTAAATGATTGCCACTTGCTATACAGGTGGGATACAAATAGTATAGTGCGTAGAAAAATCCCCGTCAGTCAATGATGGGGATTTTTCATAAGGAGAAAAATGGAAATAAAACAGGGATACTCTTATCATATCAAAGATGAATTTTTTGATATGATACAAGATAAGTATTTGATGAGTAACAAAGAAGGGGGAAACTATCGTCCACATTTCCTTGCAATTCAAGATAGTAAGAATAACAATTTGTATTGGATGATTCCCATTAGTTCACAGGTTGAAAAATATAAAGTCATTATAGAAAAGAAAAAACAAAGATACGGAAAATGCAATACAATTATAATAGGTAAATTCGCCGGAAAGGATAATGCGTTTTTAATTCAAAATGCTTTCCCTATTTTAGCGAAATATTTTGATCATGTGCATACGATTGAGAATAATCCGATTACCATACATAAAAAATTGGAGCGAGAGCTTACAATCAACTTAAGAGAGGTATTGGCTATGTATAAACGAGGAATCCGTTTGATTTTTCCAGATATTGAAAGAATACAAGAAATGATGGAAAATGAATTATAGTAGGGGGAATAAAAATGAGTAAAGTCGATTTTCTAAAAGATATAATGAAAGATGTTGAAGAAATGAAAGATGTTGAAGAGAACTTCCTAAAAAATGAAAGCCCATATATTGTGATGGAGGAATATGAATATTTCCGGGAAGCCATAACTCTGTATGCAAAACAAATAATGTAACGTCCATTTTGGCAAACGCTAATAAATAAACTGCTATAACAAATGCAGGATATTCAGTGGATATGCGTCCGTTATCAATAAAAAAATCAGCAGAAAATGCAGCTCTGCAAAAGGGAAACAGGATGTTGTGAATCTTGCCCTTTTATATGTCACGCCTGACAGCGGCCCAGTAATTCTGAACGATTTTTTTCTTCCAGGCAAGAAAAAGACAGCAGGCAAAAAGCAGGATTGCGCCCAAAAGAACGACCCATGGACTTAAGCCGGAGCTGTCGATAAATTTTGCCGCGTCATCCGTCTGAGGCGCCTGACCCAGCAGATACAGAACCGGCACAATCATCCATGCGAGTATGGAGCCTGCCGGAATGAGAATAAAGAGGAAGGAAAAAATCCGGTAAAAGATACTTTCTATTCTGCTTCGGTAGGTCAGCGAGTAAAGGATGGATACAAGAACGGGCAGCAGCATTCCCGAGATATGGAAAAGGGACAGCGTGAAGGAAGTGAATATGCCACCCTCGTAGGCCATGTATGCGCCCAGAATGCGGAACTGTGTAATCCGTGCGCCGCACAGAACTGCTGTCAGAGCATGCCCGCTTTCGTGCAGGACGATGTACAGGGGGATGAGGATCAGAATACTGGCAAACAGAGATAATATTTTTTTGACTTTCAGATTCATTGATTCACCTCAGCGCTTTTTTCTTATGATATAACACATGCGTGACTGTTTCAAGAAAAAGGAGAAACTCCTGGCTGGATGGAGCGGCGAAAATGGATATTTCTTTCCGGAAGCTGACGGAAGAAAATATTGAGGTACTGGGGTATCCGAAGCCGGACTATCCTGACCCGCAGCCGCTGGGATGAGGAAGAGGAGCGGCTGTTTTTCCTGTTGACTTTGCGTCATGTCCATGGTACCATACAGATAGTTAGTTAAAACTAACAAAAAATAGATCATGCGGACTTCTCCTTTTGAATGCGGCTCTTGCCGGAGAGCGTTTTACCGGAGGGGACTGTCGCCGGACGCCTGGTTCCGGAAGAGCCCTTCCGGCGGAGAAGCTGCTGAATAAAAATGGAGGTAAACATGGATTATCTGGAGATTGAAAAGGTAGTTGGACGGGAAATTCTGGATTCAAGAGGAAATCCAACCGTTGAAGCGGAGGTGACGCTGGCAGACGGCACGATGGGCAGAGGAACCGCTCCCAGCGGAGCGTCCACGGGAGAATTTGAAGCGCTGGAATTAAGAGACGGCGATAAGGGAAGATATCTGGGAAAGGGCGTTACAAAGGCGGTGGAAAATATTAACACCGTGATCTGCGACGCGATCACCGGAATGGACGCTTCTGATATTTATGCGGTTGACGCGGCGATGATTGCGGCGGACGGAACGAAGGACAAGTCAAAGCTCGGGGCGAACGCCATTCTGGCTGTTTCCATCGCCTGTGCGCGGGCTGCGTCCATCGCGCTGGATATCCCGCTATACCGTTTTCTGGGCGGGGTAAACGGAAACCGTCTTCCCGTTCCCATGATGAATATTTTAAACGGCGGAGCCCACGCGGCCAATACGGTGGATGTGCAGGAATTCATGATCATGCCTGCCGGAGCTCCCAGCTTTAAGGAGGGCCTGCGCTGGTGCGCGGAGGTGTTCCATGCGCTTGCCGCGCTGTTAAAATCCAAAGGACTTGCAACCTCTGTCGGTGACGAGGGAGGATTTGCGCCGGATCTCGCCAGCGATGAGGAAGCCATTGAGTACATCCTGGAGGCAGTGAAGAAGGCAGGATATGAGCCGGGAAAGGATTTTGTGATCGCCATGGACGCGGCTTCCAGCGAATGGAAGGGTGAGAAGAAGGGCGAATATGTGCTTCCAAAGGCGGGCACCAGATTTACTTCTGAGGAGCTGATTGAACACTGGAAGAAGCTGGTGGATAAATATCCCATCATTTCCATCGAAGATGCGCTGGATGAAGAGGACTGGGAAGGCTGGCAGAAGCTGACCGAAGAGCTGGGAAGCAGAGTGCAGCTGGTGGGCGATGATCTGTTTGTGACCAATACGGAGCGGCTGAAGAAGGGAATCGAGCTTGGCTGCGGCAATTCAATTTTGATCAAGCTCAATCAGATCGGTTCCGTGTCCGAGACGCTGGAAGCCATCAAGATGGCGCACAGCGCCGGTTATACCGCCATCGCGTCCCATCGTTCCGGAGAAACGGAGGACACCACCATTGCGGATCTGGCGGTTGCGCTCAATACCTGTCAGATCAAGACCGGAGCGCCCAGCCGCTCGGAGCGTGTCGCCAAGTATAACCAGCTTCTGCGTATCGAGGAACAGCTCGGAGCAGGCAGCGTGTATCCCGGATTCGATGCTTTTCATGTGAAGAGAGGCTGAGCGCGGGACAGGAGAAATTGCGTCCGTCCATCAGAATGACAGAATAGATGGCGGACAGAAAATCGACAGCAGAAAATAAAGGGAAGGCGTATATGGCCGGTTTTGGCATATACGCCTTCCCTGCTTTTTCAGAATGTTTTGTGCTATATCAATCAGACCAGGATATACCGGCAGATATGCAATGAACCGGCGCTCTGCAGAGTCAATGACCGGTCGAATCATTCCACCGCATACAACGCCGCTCCCCGCGCATGAATCAGTGTGGTATCAAAAAGGGGAATATCCGTATCACTCTGCCGTATCAGGAGGCCTATTTCCGTGCAGCCCAGGATAATCTCAGGTGCGACCTTATGCATGGTATTCGTACATATGGCAATAAAATCCGCCCCCGCCTTTTCCAGCCGTCTGCCGCCTGGGCAAGAGTCTCCGCGCTTCTGTTCCAGTCTCCGTCAGAGCCGGACAGGGCAGGGACCGATTGGCCCGATTCACACAAAAATCACACTTCAGCCAACATTTTTACACATTTATGGAATAAATTGATGCAAGTGCGAGCTGTGAAATCAGCATAGCTGATTTCCCCTGGCGAGCGGAGGAAACTCTGCAAGCCCTGGTAAGCTGATAACAATACAGTAGGAAAATCCTATCAGGTAAGGTCCAGCCAGCCGCCTGT
>DXHY01000049.1 GCA_019113175.1 Candidatus Eisenbergiella stercoravium
TGTCAAAAATAATCCCCTTCATTTTCAGTCCAATCCTCTGCTTCAGGATACCCTTATCCCTTAATGCCTCCCACGGAAACGCCCTCCATGATGTATTTCTGGAACAGGATGAAAAATAGAATGGGCGGCACAATCGCAAAAATCAGCAGCATCAGATATTCGTCGATCGGAAGCGTCTTTTCCATATTCAGAAGTGCCAATCCAATAGGTTGCAGCTCTTCATTCTTCAAAATCAGGGAAGGCCAGAGGAAGGAGCCCCACCCTCCGACAACCGTGAAAATTGCAACGGACATGAACACCGGCTTACTTAAAGGCATGATAATCTTCCAGAATATGGTCAGTTCAGAGCCGCCGTCCACGCGTGCCGCTTCCAGATAGGTTTTGGAAATTCCATCAAAAAAGCTCTTAAACAAAAGCGTATTAAAAGCATTTCCCCCCTGCATGATCCACAGAGGAAGGTAGGTATCCATCATGCTGATCCCGAAAATTCCTTTTGTAAGGTTGATGAAGAGCGGCACCATACCCAGGTTGCTCGGCATCATCATGGACCATAAGACCACTGCCAAAGCCGCTTTTGTACCTGCTGGCTTCAGCCGGGACAGAACATAGCCGCCCAACCCACAGCAGAACAGAGAAAATGCTACGTCCCCGGCCACCATCACAAAGGTGACCAGATAGGTTCTGCTCAGCTTCCCCTTGGCCCAGACGCGTCCGATCTTGCCCGGATCAAAATGTTCCGGAAGAAGTGTTGGCGGAACCTGCATGAATTCCTGGGTTCCCTTAAAGGAAGAAACCATCATCCACAGAATCGGCAGAAAAAATGCCATGCTGACGATAATGAAGAAGATCATCAGAAAAATCTGTATGATTTTTGCTTTTTTCTGTCGCATTTCCACATCCAGGATCATACTCGTCCTGTTTTCCTTTTCTTTTTTCAATGCAGCTTCCTCCCTTCCTAATTTTCCGCGTTAATCTTTTTTTCCAGTTTAAAATAGAACAGCGTCAGCACAACCAGCAGCAGGAACATAATCACATTTACCGCCAGCGCATTTCCGATCTTAAAATACTGGAAGGCGTTGCGGTATGCCAGGAGTCCCAGAGACATGGACGCATTGTTTGGTCCTCCGCCTGTCATGACGAGCGGTTCCTCCATGATCTGAAAAACGGAAATGATCTGTCTGACCAGATTTAAGAGCAGAATGCCGGATACCTCGGGAAGCATCACATAACGGATTCTTTTCCATATTCCGGCTCCGTCCATCAGGGCGGCCTCATAAAGCTCCCGGTTCACTCCCTGGAGTGCGGCAAGATACAACAGCAGGGTCCCCCCCATGGATTTCCATGTTGAGGAAATCAGGATCAGCGGAATTGTCATATTTGCATTCTGCAACCATACTTGGGGTTCTATGCCAAACCAGCCAAGCAGCATGTTCAAAAGGCCGCTTCCATTTGGATAATACATATAATACCAGAGCATGGAAATCGCTATGCCCGGAGCCATGCTTGGCAGATACATGGCAAATCGAAAGAAGTTCTTTCCCCGCAGCACCTCATTCAGCATCACCGCCAGTACGAAGGGAACCCAGTATCCAATGATCAGAGACCAGAAAACATAAAGAAGGGTATTCAGAAGAGTCCGCAGGAAACCGGTATCCTTCAGAATGATCCTGTAATTTTTCAGCCCCGCAAATCCGGTCGGTGTATAGCCCTGCATATCAAAAAAGGACCAGATAATACCCTGTACCGTCGGCATCCAGAGCGTATAGGTAATACATATAAGAAAGGGCAGGAACAGGATCCATCCGCCCAGATTTCTTTTCATCTTTCGTTCTTTTCTCATGATAATCCCTATTCTCTTAAAAAACAGGCAGGTACGCCTGCATGAGCGAACCTGCCTGCCCCGCCTTTTGATTTTCAGTTTTCATTATCCAGATAATTAATCTGGTAATCGTTTGCCGCTTTTTCCAGAATGGACGGGATATCCGCGTTCTGATCCTGCAGTACCTGCTGAATGCAGTTATCCAGGATACTGTACAGTTCCTGAGCGCACACTTCCGGCTCCGCATGAATATTCACATCGCTGAAATCCAGATAGCTCTCAAAATTTTTCATGTTCGCCGTCGCGTATTCCTGGTGCAGCGCCGTCTCCTTGTCATAGGTGTCGCCGCTCTTCCAGATATTGAACCAGAGCTGATCCAGGATCGGCACACCCTTCTCCGCCTGCCGCTGAAGTGTGGATTCGTAATTCGCTTCCGCTTCCTCCGTCATCTCGGGACCTGCGCCATTAAAATCAAGCCATTTGAAAAGCGCGTCATATTTTGCCGGATCCACGCTGGAAGGAATCATATATACCGCTCCGCCTGTGAGAGCAAAGCGTCCGGCAGGTCCACCGGGCATCTTTCCAAGCGCCATGTGCGTTCCATCCATCTGATACTGATCAATATACCACTCCATGTTGGAATAGCTCATGTCCCCAATCATCATGGCCACCTGTTCAGAACCATAAGTGCTGTAGTACTCGTTACTGTCTACAAAGAGATTGTCCGACAGAGCGTTATACTTCCATTTCAGATCGCTCACGAGCTGCAAAGCCTGTGCACATTCCTCGCTGTTGAAGGCGGCAACCCACTTTCCGTCCTCCTGCTTCACAAATTCCGCTCCGTAGGACCATGCGATATTCGTGAAAAGCCAGCCTCCGGTATTATTCATGGTAGGCATCTGAAAGCCAATCTTTCCGGTCTTTTCCTTGATCCTTCCTGCCAGTTCTCCCAGTTCTTCCCAGGTATCTGGCCAGGGAATCGTTCCGTCTTCGTTCAGCTCTCCCGCTTCTTCGAAAATTGCCGAATTTGCCACAAGGCCAAGGGTATACATATATTCCGGCACAAAGTAGATCTTTCCGTCCACCGTCACCATATCCCGCACATTGTCCTGCAATGCGTCCGTATATCCGTATTTATCCATCATCTCAGTCAGGTCAGCGGCGTAGCCCGCGTTCACGATCTTGCTTATTTCCGTAGGATATACGTCAAAAAGATCCGGAAGCTGATTGGCCGCTGCCTTGGGCAGGAAGGTATCCACACTGTAGCCCCAGGTATCCTCCTTCACCGTAATCCAGGGATATTTTTCCTGGAATGCGGCCTTCACCGTTTCCATCGCCTCATATTCCTCCGGATTTGTGTCCTTACCCGCCCATCCGCCTATGGTAATCTCCACAGGAGTCTGATCCTCTTCTCCCGCTGCTGCCGTTCCTTCGGATTTTGACGTGTCCGCTGTCTCTTTCACGACGCTTTCCGCCGGGACAGCCTCCGGGGTTGTCTCCTGATTCTGCGCTGTATTCCCGCAGCCCAGACAGGAAACCGTCAGAACTCCTGCAAGAAACATGCTTCCCAGACTTTTTGCAAGCCGTATTTTTTTCATGGTCTTCCCCTTTCCTCTGTTGTTCTGATGAATGTTTTCCGTACATCTACCTCTCAGCTGAATTGATGTATGTGTTTATTTTATGTTACACGGAGACAGCCGGCAAGAAGACAGGAATGACAGGAAATAGCAATATCGTGCGTCCCTCTTCTTTCTTTAAAACCGGGCGTTATTTTGGGAAAGCAACTCATGCAGCCGGTCCATACTCACGTCCCGTACGCTACATCCGTCAGAAGCCGCAAGCCCTGCTGCACATCCTGCAGCCTGTCCGAGACAGCAGACGGTGGGCATGATCCGGATGGATGCCTGGGCCTCATGATCCACGGAAATGCATCTTCCGGCGACGAGCAGATTTTCGGAGTCCTTCGGGATCAGTGCCCGATAAGGGATCGTGTAATACTGCCCCTCCGGGAAATAGTAATGGCTGGTTCCCGTCCCTTCCGGATTGTGAATATCAATGTCATAATTCCCCAGTGCGATGGAATCCTCAAATTTCACGCAATCTATCAGCTCCTTTCCCGTAAGGAGATATTCTCCGTCTATCATGCGGCTTTCCCGGACACCGATGGAGGAAGCGCTTGTAAGCAGTGTGCTGTTTCTGAAGGCTTCCGTATTGTCGCGTAGAAACGTATAAAGCTCAAAAAGCTGCTCCCTCGCCTCCAGTTCTGCCCTGGTAAGATCAAACGCGTCCGTCGGATCCCTTTTTACGATCCTGGTTGAATTGAAATGCACCACGCCGTTGACCAGCATGCGGAACGTGAGGATATCCTCGCGTGGATTCCGAATTTTTCCTTCCTTACGGAACTTCTGATATAGTTCATTTATTTGAGAGTATTCCCCTGCATAGGCCTCACAGTCCACATCCGCGATTCGAAAGCACAGCGTCATGGGCTGACACAGACCGTCGCCTTTCCTTCCCTTTCTGACTGGGAATCCAGCCAGCACGGAAAGGTCCGCGTCTCCTGTGGCATCGACAAAATAGTCCGCATAAATATCAAGCCGGCCGGATTTGTTTCTGAGCTCAATGGAGGTTACCCTTCCCTTTTCCGCCGACGCACCCGTGAGCATGGAATGAAACAGGAGTTCGACACCAGCTTCCGTCGTCATACGGTTCAACACAATTTTCAAATATTCCTCGTTAAAGGTGATCCCGTCAATAGCAAGCGGACTGATCTTTTTCATCTCTCCGCAAATTTCTGCAAACAGCCCCTCCGAAAGAACCAGCTTCTTCCCATCCTTTTGTGTCCAATACGGCATAAAAGGATTCACGAGACAGTTGACCGCGCTCCCGCCAAGAGAATTGCCCTGTTCTGCCAGCAATACGCGAAGCCCACACCTCGCCGCGCTTATGGCCGCGGCGCAGCCTGAAAAACCGCCGCCCACAACGGCCAAATCATATCTTTTCTTCAAATCGCCACCTCCTTATTCTGCCGCCTTCAGGCGGCGATGAATTCATTTGGGAACCCGAACGCAGCCTTTTCCCTACAGCAGGCTATTTGATTTATTTTATCCGCCACATTCGTCCCGGGCAAGAAGACAGGAATGACAGGAAATAGCAATATCGTGCCGGAATCCTCTTCCGCCCTTTTTCTTCCGGATAATTATGCTATAATTTTTATTGTGCAAAATCATTCTGCCTCAAGGAGACATCATGAAAAATCTGCTGAAAATCATGTTCGTTGACGATGAAGTAAATGTGTTAAGAGGGATGCGCAACAGCTATGACTGGGACGCGCTGGGTTTTACGATCGTTGGAGAGGCCGGGTCGGCAGCTCTCGCCCTTTCTCTTGCCAGACAGAACCAGCCCGATGTGGTCATCACGGATATCTGTATGGACGGAAAGGACGGCCTCACTCTGATCTCGGAACTGAAGGAACAGAATCCAGCCACCGAGGTGATCATCCTTTCCGGCTATCCGGATTTCAGTTATGCCAAATCAGCCATTGAAAAGGGAGCCTTCGCCTATCTGCTGAAGCCGCTGAAAAATGCCGAATTTTTTGAAACTCTTGCCAGGATACGCGCGAAAATACTCGAGGAACACTCTCAGACGGCCTCCCTGTTCCTTTCACAGCTTCTGCAGCTGTCCTTATATACACAGGAAGGGATCTCGTCCCTCGAAGCCGAATATGGGATTCGTCTGCCTTCCGGCAGCTTTTTCCTGTCCGTCATCCGTCCGGAACAGCCTGACCCTTCTGTCGGCAGAGAGTCCTGCAAAAAACTGCTTGCCTTTCTTCGGAAAAACTATACGGCACCTTCCCGTCTCCTTCTCTGTCGAAAAGGCGGAGAACACCCTCATATCACAGCCCTTATCTTCTGCGGCAGCGTCCCTGTCCAGACCACCCTGTGTGCACAGCTGGAAGAAGCGGGAAAAAACTTTTCATCCCAAACAGGACTGTCTCTGAGCATCGGCGTCAGCAGTCTCTTTAAAGAAATCACCTCCATCCGCGACGCTTATCTGGAGGCATCCTGGGCGCTACAACAGAAAACGGTTCGTCCGGATGACCAGCTGTTCTTTTTCCGTTCCTCATCAGGGGAATCGTCCGGTCACGCCGGACAGCCTTCCGCCATGCTTTCTCCTGCCGAACAGAAACAGCTGCTGGCCGGCATCAGAACGCTTAATCGCCCTCTGACGGAGCAGATCCTGAATCAGTATTTTTCCAGACTGAATTCCACGAAAAGCATTAACTGGGATATGCTGAAAAATTCTCTGGCAGAGCTTGCCGTTCAGATTCTTTCGACGGCATGTGCCACCCCGGAAATGACAAAGCTGATCTTCGGCAGGAAGCCGCTTCCTGCCGTGGAGATCCTTTCCATGACGCAGCTTTCCGAAATGCAGGAATATATCCGCCGTCTGACCGGCCGGATTTTTGATCATGCCGGCCTGATCCGGCAGATACCAGCGCAGTTTTCTGCCCCCGTCAGAGATGTCCAGAACTTTATTTTCCTGAATTATCCGTTCCATATCTCTGTCGATTCCATTGCCGATTCTCTGCACATGAACCGCTTCTATCTGATGCGTCTGTTCAAGCAGGAAACCGGCTGCACCATCAATGAATTTCTAACCCGGCACCGGGTCAAAATGGCCTGTGAATTCCTGAAATGCAGGGAATGCTCCATTTCTGAGGCAGGAGCCAACGCAGGCTATCCAGATTCCAATTACTTCTGCAAGGTGTTCAAAAAGCAGACCGGCCTTCTGCCTTCCGAATACCGCAGCCGACAATCACAGGAGGAGTTATGTTCCACAGATTCCGCGCAAAAATAAATTATGCCGTTTCCATCGCCGCTTCCGGTATGGTCCTGATTTACATGATCGTCATTTTTCTGCTGTATTCCGGCTTTCTCCGTCAGGATTATCTGCAGAAGGTGATCCATACCGGAAGCATACTGTCTCAGTCCATTGAAGCACACTTAAGCAATATCGAAGAAGCCGCCCTTCTTTTTTCCGTTCCATCCAATGAGGAGAGCGAAGTCTTTGACTTCCACACGGCTCTTTATCAGGCGTTCCGCGATATGCTTTCCTCCAATGCGGAGCTTTCCAGCCTCATATTTGTCACTGAATCAGACAGTTATTATTACTATACCACTGATTATGCCAGAGACGGGCTGGAAGAGGTTATCTCCCGTATACAGGAAAACTTCCATACCGGCCTTCCGGAAAACAGCTGGCAGTGTATTTCCGTGAAAAATGCCTCATCCCATTCCTGCGAACTGGTTTACATTCACCTGGTCAGAGATGCGGACGATATCCCGGCAGGATATCTGATCCTATTTCCCTCTTCCTCTGTTTTCACGGAAAGTCTCGAACCTCTGCAGGCCATCTACCATGACAATCTCTCCGCCGGCCTCCGTTTTGATGACGACAGCTTCCTTCCGATTCAGACCGGTCAGCGTGCTGTGCAGTCCGGTTTTCCGGAAGCGCTTTCGTTCCGGATGACTGAATATTCCTGGTCAGACTCACGTTTTGTTTATATCAGCATACCTCTGGAGAATTTTAACCTGTGTTTTCAGGCGTCCATCTACCTTCAGCCCCTCTTTCAGAAGCAGCTGATCATTGCCGCCTGTCTGCTCGACATCTTTTTGATTACCCTGTTCTGCGTCATCATCCTCATCCGTATTTATACCGGGAACCTTGTTTCCCGTATGGAAAAACTTTCTCAAAAACTTGACGATTATTCCCCTGAAAATCAGGAAGGAGACATCTCATGAAAATCGGCATGAAAATGAAAATCAAAAATTTCCTTTTTCTCTTCCTGTTCTGCAGCATTATGCTTCCTTCCGGCTTAGCGATTCTTTTTACGCATTTTTTTGTCAGACATACCATTCAGGAAGAGTTCACGGAAAATTATATGGAATCCATTTCCTCCGAAATCCGGACTAACTTTTCCCTTCTCGTCTTTCGGCTGAACAATGCCTATCTTCAGCTGATGACCAGCCGAGAGCTTTATGAAATATGTCAGACGCCCTCTGCAGGGTCTGATCAGAGGGAAGAGGCCCTGCACTCCGTATTTTACGGACTCCTCAACAGAACTTCCACCGTTTCCATGATTGATTTTATCGATACCGCCGGTAATCTGTACCGTTTCGGCGCGAATGCCTCCGATTTTTCTGAACCGGACACCAATTTTCTTTCCTCTCTGTCCCGTCATAAATTTCTGTTTTCTGAAGATATAGTACATCTGGGCGATAAGTCCTACAATGTCATTGGCAGGATGCTTTATAACTATTCCACCAATACCGAGCTTGGGGCCGTCATTTTCTATATTGATGAAAGCAATCTGAGCTCTCTGTATTCCATTTCCCCGGACGAAAACTGTCTTTTTTTCATTTCGTCAAATGAGGTCATCATTTTTCATCCGGACAAAACCTGGATCGGTTCCAGACCTTATATTCCGTCTCAACTCCTTTCCGTCTCTCCGGAAACTCCATCGACTCAGCCGGGTTATCTTCATACGGAATATTCCCTGGAAAATCCCTCCATTCAAAATTCTCTGAAAATCACCTGCATTTTATCCAATCAGGCCATTTTCAGCAAAATGAACCGGCTCCTTTTCGCGCTTCTGATTTCCTGGTTTCTGATCCTGATATTTGCTTTCCTCCTGGCGACCCTGCTTTCTTCCCGTCTGCTCAGGCACCTGACCGGGCTGAAAAAAGCCATGGAGCATTTTGACCTGAATCAGAATTCGGTAATCTGTAAAAATCCCTCCAACGAGATAGCGGCGCTGGAAATCAGCTTTGATAAAATGGCCTCCGAAATCCGGGCCCTTGTTGCGGGAATCAGACAGGAAAAGGAAAAGCAGCGCATAGCGGAAATCCGGACACTCCAGTCTCAGATCAACCCGCATTTTATCTATAATGCCCTTGATTCAATCAGCTGGAAGGCCAAGGAAAACCGTCAATATGAAATTGACGACATGATCGTCACGCTTGCCACTTTTTTCAGGATTGGCCTTCACAAGGGCGCGGATATGATTCCTGTTTCACAGGAACTGGAGCATGTAAAAAGCTACCTGGAAATTGAGTCTATCCGCTTTCCCAATCTGTTTCAGGTGACCTGGGAAATCGATGAAGATACCTGCTGCTGTGTGACACCAAAAATCATTCTGCAGCCAGTCGTAGAAAATTCCATCAAGCATGGCTTTCGTGAAATTCATCAGGGAGGAAAAATTCTGATACGCAATTACATATCAGGAAATGACATTTATTTTGAAGTGACAGATAACGGAAATGGTTTTGAGCTGTATGGCGACTCCCTTCCCCCTTCCTCCTCAAAAGAAGGCGGCTATGGATTGTATAATATCAATGAGCGCCTTACCCGCTACTTTGGGCCGGAGTACCGTCTGCGTATTACCAGTCGTCCGGGCGCCGGGACGACTGTCCGAATCCGGATTAAATTTCAAAGAGGAGAAGAGACCCTGGCCTGAATGACCGGGTCTCTTCTCCTCAATCGAAAACGCTTACTGCTCCGTGGAATTCATGGCTTCCTGAGAGGTCAGCGTTACGGTTCTCGTTTCCTCCGCATATCCTTCCGTCGGATTACCGTGCATAACCGTAATCTCTATGGTCTCTCCAATCGCGTAATACTGCATGGCATTCAGCAGATCATCCTGGGTGGTCACCGTCATTCCATTGATTCCCGTAATGATATCGCCCTTGACGATGCCGGCCTCATCCGCTCCGGTTCCCGGATAGACCTGTGCCACATAGATGCCCTCGGGCATGCCATAAGCTTCCGCCATTGCAGAGGTTACATTGATGCAGGAGATTCCCAGATAACCCCGGTTTGCCTCGTCCAGCGCCTCTCTCGTTTCCTGATTCATCAGCTGCTCAATTACCGGCTGTGCGGAAGAAATCGGGATCGCATAGCCCATGCCCTCAATGGCGTTTCCGCCGATCTTGTTGGAATTGATGCCGATCACCTGTCCATTGATATCAAGCAGAGCGCCGCCGGAGTTACCAGGATTGATCGCCGCATCCGTCTGGATCATGGCGTTGCTGGTTCCTGTCTCATCCATCTCAAGAACACGGTTGAGTGCGCTTACAACGCCGGTTGTAACCGACTGCCCGTAACCCAGCGCGTTTCCGATGGCGATGACAGGCTCACCTACCTTCAGCGAATCGGAATTTCCCATCGTCGCAATGGTGATCGCATTCATGGTATCGCTTTCTATATTATCCAGTTTCACCGCTACCACAGCCAGATCCATGGAAGGGCTCGTACCCTTGACCTGTGCTTCCACGATGGAATTATCAATGAAACTCACATACAGCTGTGTGGCGTCCTCCACAACATGATTATTGGTTACCACAAGAAGCTCATCCTCATTCTGTCCGATGATAATGCCGCTTCCTGCGGATTCCTGCTGCTGCTCATAGGTCTGTCCCCAGAAGCT
>DXHY01000050.1 GCA_019113175.1 Candidatus Eisenbergiella stercoravium
GTTTATAATGGGAGTAGAATCTTCCTATTCTGACTTCAGGCAAAATGCGTGCGGCAGGAAGCGCTTCCTCCGGCACAGAGGACAAGATTGAAAAATGCGCTCGATAGCGCATTTTTCAATCAGGATTTGCGCCGAAGCGTCGCAAATCCCGTTATCGCAGCGCCGAACTGGAGGTTCGGCGCGCGTGCCTCAGCGTAAAACGCTTCGGCATAGAGGAAAAAATGACCAAGGTACGAAGCATCTTCAAGAACGATCTTTTTTATGATCTGCTGTTTTTCGCCTTCGCACTTCTGTGTATGATGGCGTTCATCTTCATACAGCCCTTTGGAGAAGGGCCGGACGAAATCAACCGTTTCCGGATCGTCTGGTACATCGCGCAGAACGGACGGCTCCCTAAAGGAGATGACCCTGCGGTCCTGATTCCGGGCTATGGCGGCTCCTATGCCTTCCAGCCCATGCTGACCTACATTCTGCAGGGGTATCTTTTATGGTTTCTCCGTCTCTTCACCGACCGTTTTGATGTTCTCCTGGTTTCGGCCCGGCTGATAAATGCCCTGTTTGGGCTCGGCGCGGCCATTTACGTCAGAATGCTGTCCAGGCTGCTGTTTCCCGACCGGCTTTCGCAGTGGGTCTTTTCCTGTCTTGCCGTTTTTCTGCCCCAGAGCATTTTCATCCATACCTATGTGAATACGGACTCCTGTGCCATTTTCTCCGTCATGATGATGCTTACAGAGGCTCTGGGCGGCCTGCGGGACGGATTCCGCCGACCTGTCTGCATCCGCCTCGCCGTCGGTATCATTCTGTGCGCTCTCTCCTATTACAATGCCTATGGTGCGGTGATTGCGGTTATCTTTCTTTTCATTTCCGCCTTTGTCAGCCGAATGCAGGCCGGGACCATCCTGCCGGACGGAACCGCCTTCCCGAAGGAACGTTTCCACATCCACCTGGTTCCCCTTTTGAAAAAGGGACTTTTCATCAGCGCCATCGTCCTTCTCGGAGCGGGCTGGTGGTTTATCCGGAACGCGGTTCTCTATCATGGAGATTTTCTCGGCATTTCAGCAAGAAATGCCTGTGTCGCCGAAACGTGCCTGCCGGAATACCATCCGCTCCTGCGGACCACTTATCAGGGCATGGGTGTAAGCGTCTTTTCCATGGTGTTTGGCACCGACTTTTTCACCCTGCTCTGCCGCAGCTTTGTGGCCATGTTCGGCCCCATGAACCTGCCCACCCATTATTATATTTATAACGCATACTACTGGCTCTTCGGCATCGGGCTGATCGCCGCCCTGTTTCCTGTGGGCCAGGGGCTGTATCTGACCTGGATGGACAGGGGACACCGGCTTTTTACCAACGCTGTCATGGTGCTCACCTGCCTGATTCCCATCTTTCTGTGCGTGATCTATTCCTATACCTGGGATTTTCAGCCGCAGGGAAGATACCTGCTGCCCATGCTTCCTGCCTTCATGTACCTGGTGACACTGGGCGAAAAAAAAGCCGCGCACCTGCTTCAGTCACTATGTGACCATTTGAAGCTGCGCGCGCTTTCCTCTTATATCTCTGCCGTGACAGGAGGCATCGTGATCCTCTTTACCATCGCGGCTCTGTTCTATTCCGTTTTTCTGGTGATGGTGCCTCATTACCTGTGAGCGTTCTTTTTTTGCAGAGCCGCTGTCAGTTTCTGTCGAAGTATCTGCTCATTTTGCAGGATTTCTTTCATTTCAATCTTATTCCTCTCCCGCCTGCTGAATCTCTCCGTCCGGCAGAATTTTTCCCTCCGCCAGAATCTCATCCGCCTGCTCCTGTGTGATGTAATCCTGCTGTACCATACACTCCAGAACCGTCTTTTGCCTCTGCGCAGCCAGCTCCGGGCTGTTGGTGAGGGAATAAACGGAAGGCGCGTTTGGGATTCCCGCCAGCAGAGTGCTCTCATAATCGGTCATCTGAGAGGGCTCCTTTCCGAAATATCCCTCCGCCGCATCATAAACGCAGTAATAGCCGCTGCCAAAATAGATGGTGTTCAGATACAGCTCCAGAATCTCATCCTTGGTATAATCCCGCTCCAGATCAAAGGCCACAAACAGCTCCGCCACCTTACGGAGAAATTTCTTTTCCTGGGTAAAATACATGTTCTTGGCAAGCTGCTGGGTAATGGTGCTTCCGCCCTCCGCCAGTTCTCCTTCCCGCAGGTTGATGACGACCGCCCGGCCTGTGGAAATCAGGTCCAGGCCGCCGTGTTTATAAAAACGGCTGTCCTCCACTGCGACCACCGCATCCTTATAGGTCTGCGGCAGCTCGTCCAGCGTGGTATAATGGGGATTGGCCCGGATTTCCGCCACTTTTTCGGAAAGGGACTCTTCTCCCGTCACCTGTTTATATATCTGATATCCCTGCCAGATCAGCCTGCCGCCCACCACGGCGGCGCCGGCAAACAGAACCAGCAGGGTAAAAAGGATCAGTTTCTTTAAAAAACGCATCTTGCTTCCTCTTCCGGTTTTTACTTACTGCCGGATTAGTGTAACACAAAGAGGGAGGTTCTATCAAGTGCGGAAGGCCTGCGGACAGAAAGGTTTCACAAAATGCTCAGAAAATATCCGTCCGGGGTTCACTCCATCCACCAGTGATCTTTGATCATGCGGACCGCGATTTCCCTTGCCTTCACGCTGGTCACCTCCGCCCCGTCCGTCTGTCCCAGCCAGACGCAGAAGTACCGGTTTCCCTCCGGCGTTTCGGCAAAGCCCGTATACCAGGCATCCACCGTAACGCCGGACGCCTTTCCCATCCCTGTTTTCCCGTAAATGGAAAGCCCGTCTTCTTCCTGCAGGAGCATGACCTGCTTCAGCCTTTCCCCGGTCGCTGCCGAGGCATATCCATCTTCCCCGAAAATCCGTTCCATCACTTCTGTCTGCTCCCTCGGAGAAATCTTCAGAGAGGATTCGATCCAGAAGCCCGTCAGCGCCCGGTTGCTGTTATTGGTATTCAGACTGCCCTCCCAGTCGGAGATATCGCAGTTTCCGTACCGCAGCGCATCCAGCCCCTCCTGCATCCGTTCCTTTCCGATGTCATCCACCACCTGCCGGAAGTACCAGACGCAGGAGGCATGAAAGGCATCCTCAAAACCGATATCCCGGTTCCATTCCCCGTTCCAGAAGTATTCCCCGCTCCATTTCCGGACAGAATTTTCCGGATCAATCACGCCGTTTTCCAGCGCCAGCAGGGAAGAGATGATTTTAAAGGTGGAACAGGGCGATCTTCTCGTCTCCGCCAGCTCAGGATTGTATACAAGATATCTGTTTTCTTCTGCGTCATACAGAACGGCGGTGCCGTTTAGCCCCTGAAAATATTCCGACCAGTCCGTCTCCATGATCTGTGGCTGCCGCTTCTCTTCGAGGCTCTTCTTCGCCCTTTCCGTCAGCCGTTCTGCCGGACCTGAGACGGCGGTTTCCTGCCCTGTCTGCGGTTCTCCGGCGCTTTCCTTTTCAATGGCGCTTTTTACGGCATTGCTCCCAGCCTCCACGCCGCTCTTCTGCAGGCATCCGGGAAGAAGGGCAGCGCAGAGAAGGAGGGACAGGACAGGCTTTATTCTGTTACGTTTTTTTCTCATTTCTATTCTCATACCTCTTTTTTCAAAAAATCTTCACTCCGTTTATTCTACCCCACTGCTCTGTTTTTTTCTACCATATTTCTCAGGGGTTCCGGGCGGCAGGATTCTTTCCCGCTTGCACCGCTCCTTTCTCCATGCTAAGATTAAAATTGCTGAAATTGAAACCACCGGCTGGACAGCACAGTCGAAGGAAAGGACCTCAAATGAAACTTCTTCTCACCAGACACGGAGAAACGGACTGGAATCTGCAGCGGCGGATCCAGGGAAGTACGGATACGGACCTGAATGAAACCGGCCGCCGACAGGCCATGCAGCTTGCGGAAAGCCTGCTTCTTTCAGAAGACCGGCCTGACATCGTGTATACCAGCGGCCTGAAACGGGCGCTGGAAACGGCGGAAATTGCTGCAAAACGGCTTCAGATCCCCTGTCTCATTCATCCGGGGCTGGAGGAAATCGGCTTCGGACTCTGGGAGGGGCTCACCTGGGAACAGGTGGAAGATAAATATCCGGAGCTTTATCAGATCTGGCACACGGACCGGAGATACGGACATCCGCCGGAAGGCGAATCCTATCAGGATCTTCTGAACCGGGTGGTTCCCGCCCTGCAGGACATCATCCAAAAAGAAGGCGGCAGCAGCGCTGACCGCAGGATTCTGATCGTCACCCACAGCGCCGTCATCATGTCCCTGCTCTCCCATCTGAACCGCACGCCCTTTCATGAAATGGTGAAACGGTATCGAACGCAGAACGCACAGATTATAGAACTGGACGCAAAACGGCTGGAGGAATGAAAACGCTCACTCCTTCAGCCGTTCTTTTCCTGTAACCGTTCTGAACGGTTACCATTTCCTTTTATTTGTCCTTTTTCTTTCTACAGATCGTATTTCCCAAAATGACCATCACGAAGCAGTCGGTAAAAATCAGCATGGCGGCGATCCCGGCAAAGGATGCCGGGAGCACATTTTCAAACAGCTCCATGATCAGGATGATCACATCCGCCACAGCCAGACCGGCTCCCACTGTTCTGCACAACTTTTTTTTATCGTACTTCTTTCTTTCCTTTTCCGATGCAGTATTGTATCCGGCGATCAGCCAGCTTCCATGACCGGAAAGCAGAGCGGCGGACAGGATTGCGATCACAATGACAACTGCCCACACGATCCAGTCCGGTCCATTCGCAGTATCTGCCAGTGTCATAGCCGTCCCTTCTCCTTTTTTCTGCCTAAAAACAGATTCCCCATGGAATCCGGCACTGTCTGCACCCGAATTCCATAGGGCTGTCTTTTTCCTAGTCGTTCTCTACACTGTAATTCGGAGCTTCCTTGGTGATGTGGATATCATGAGGATGGCTCTCTCTGAGCGCTGCCGCAGAGATCTTGATAAATCTGCCGTTTTCCTTCAGTTCATCGATCGTGTGCGCACCGCAGTAGCCCATACCGGAACGGATGCCGCCAACGAGCTGGAATACGGTATCCTCCACGGTTCCCTTGTAGGCAACGCGGCCTTCCACGCCTTCCGGAACCAGCTTCTTCGCGTCGGACTGGAAGTAACGGTCCTTGCTGCCGTTTTCCATGGCGGCGATGGATCCCATGCCGCGGTAAACCTTATATTTTCTTCCCTGATACAGTTCGAAGGTTCCGGGACTCTCGTCACAGCCTGCGAAGATGCTTCCCATCATGCAGACGTTTCCGCCGGCGGCGATAGCCTTGGTCATGTCTCCGGAATACTTGATGCCGCCGTCCGCGATGATCGGAATACCGTACTCCTTCGCAACCGCATAGGAATCCATGATAGCCGTAACCTGCGGAACGCCGATACCGGCAACCACGCGGGTGGTACAGATGGAGCCGGGGCCGATGCCCACCTTCACCGCATCCGCTCCTGCTTCAATCAGAGCTCTCGTACCCTCTCCGGTGGCAACGTTTCCGGCGATCACCTGCAGATCCGGGAATTTCTCCTTGATCATGCGCAGGCAGCGGAGCACGTTCTCGGAATGTCCGTGCGCGGAATCCAGAACCACCACGTCCACCTTCGCGTCCACCAGGGCGCTCACGCGGTCAAGCACATTTGCCGTGATTCCCACGCCGGCACCGCACAGCAGCCGTCCCTGGGAGTCTTTTGCGGAAAGCGGATATTTAATCGTCTTCTCGATATCCTTGATGGTGATCAGGCCCACCAGATTGAAATCCTTGTCCACGATGGGAAGCTTTTCCTTCCTCGCCTTCGCAAGAATTTTCTTCGCTTCTTCCAGGGTGATGCCCTCTCTTGCGGTGATCAGTCCTTCCGAGGTCATGGACTCTTTAATTTTCTTCGTGAAATCTGTTTCGAACTTAAGATCACGGTTGGTAATGATGCCAACCAGCCTGCGGCCTTCCGTAATCGGTACGCCGGAGATGCGGAACTTCGCCATCAGGTTATCCGCGTCCTGAAGAGTATGCTCAGGAGAAAGAGAGAAGGGGTCGGTGATGACTCCGTTTTCTGAACGCTTTACCTTATCCACTTCTTCTGCCTGCGCTTCAATAGACATGTTCTTGTGAATGATTCCGATTCCGCCCTGTCTGGCCATCGCGATTGCCATCCTGTGTTCGGTAACGGTATCCATTCCGGCGCTCATCATCGGAATGTTCAGTCTGATCTTCTTCGTCAGCCAGGTCGATAAATCCACCTGGTTCGGAATTACCTGAGAGTATGCCGGAACCAGCAGCACATCATCAAAGGTAATGCCATCGCCAATAATCTGACCCATCTTGTCTCCTCCTTTTGTTCTTCTGTGGTGATGTTTTCCTCATCCGTCCGCAATAAACGGACAGATGCCTGGAAAACGGTGAATATAAAACTGCCAGTAAAATTTACTGACAGTTGTGTGTTTTAAGAAGTGTACCAGACTTGCCGGAAAATGTCAATCCGTAAATACCTTTCTGGGAGCGATGGACTTGATCGCCGCAACCATCTCCGCATTCGGCTCGAAAATGACACGCTTCTCTCCATTATATATCATGCAGTAACGCCTGTCCGGCTTCTCTTCCACGCCGGAGCTGTAATCCACATCCTTGAGCTGTCTGTTCTTGAATTCATCCATGTGCCAGGACTTGATGGGCGCCAGGATCTCCATCCGGCCCAGATCGAAGGTCTCAACCTTCTTCCTTCTGCTCTTCGCCAGGATCTTGTCCACGGAAAGCTGCCTGTCCACATACAGGTATTCATATTCCAGGCTCGCGTTCAGTCCCACAAAATAGGCGCCGACTCCTGCCGCTACGGCAATGATGTAAAAAATGATGCTGCCAACGCTTCCGATCAGGAAAGCGAACACCGCAATCACGATCAGCAGCACCTTCAGCGCCGTGAGCAGGCCGTTCTTTTTTCTTTTTACCATACATTCCACATAGGTTTCGTTCATTTCCGACTCCTTTTGCTCCTGAAATGCCATACATTCCATAACGTCAGCGCTCAGTGATGCCAGGCGTTTTCAAACATATACGCAGTTTGGAGGCTGTTTTTCTACTGGTTAATATGATATTACAAATTTCGTCAGGTTGCAAGAAGCAACTGCAAGGACACCAAAAATTCACAGGGAATTTAGAAAATTTTCAGAAGTTGTCCCGGACGCTTCATTGACTTTATTTCGCCGACCGACTATCATAGTAAAAAGAATGAAAAGCCGCCTTTCGCGGCAGAAAGAGGAAAATATGGCAGCGGGCAATTCCGTCATGGATGAAATCAGAGAACAGCATAAAAAAATGAAAGGCAAAAGCCTGAAGGAGAAATTTCAGTATTTCTGGGAATATTACAGGGTCGCAACGCTTATCGTCATCGTCGTGGCTGTTTTTGTCGGAAATCTGATCTATACCATTGCGACTGCAAAGGACAACGCATTTTATGCCGTATTCGTCAACGGCTACACCGATATGGATACGGAAGAATACATGGCCGGATTTGATGAATACGCCCAAATCGACACAAAGCATTACAGCACGACGCTGGAAACCAACTTCACCCTGAACCAGGATTCCACGGATACGTATACGGTGGCAAATATCCAGAAATTCGCTGCAGAGGTGGCGGCTCAGGGAGTCGATGTAATGATTTCAGACCCGGACACCTTCCTGCGATATGCGGAAAACGGCTATCTCGGCGGGCTGAACGAGTTTTTTTCGGAGGAAACACTTGCGAAATATGAGGATCGCCTGATCTACGCCGATATTCCGGACGACGACACGGACGAGGAGGTTCCCATCGGCATTCAGATCGCGGACTGTGCGCTTCTCCAGCAAACACAGGCCTATGCAGGATACGATGAGGTCTATTATGGCATTGTCGTGAATACCGAACACGCGGACAACGCTGCAAAGTTTCTGGAATACATCTTTGAGGAGCATTGAACTGCCTGTCATATCGGTATCACAATAAAGAACATAATTTAAGGGCGCAGACGGAAAATTTGTCTGCGCCCTTCCTTTTTCCTATCCCAGCAGCTCCTTCAGAATCCGGTTTACACCGGCCGGATCAGCCTTTCCCTTCATCGCCTTCATGGTCTGACCAACCAGGAAGCCGAGGGCTTTTTCCTTGCCGCCCCGATAATCCTCCACGGATTTGGGATTTTCCGCGATTACCTGTTCTACAGCTGCACGCAGCGCTCCCTCGTCGTTCACGGTCTTCAGGCCCTTCTCCTGCGCATATTCCTGCGGGTCCACATCCCGGTCGTACATGGCCTCAAAGATTTCCTTTGCCTGAGCCCCGTTGATCTCCCTGCGGTCCGCCATGCTGATCAGCTCCGCCAGGTGGGCCGGAGAAAACCGGAGCGCCTCCGGTTCCTCTCCGTTCTCCTTCAGAAGGCGCATGGTTTCTCCCATGATCCAGTTGGATACCTTCTTGGGCTGGCCGCAGAGAGCGGAAGCCTGCTCGAACAGATCCGCCAGAGCCTTGGAACCGGTGATGATGTCGATATCATATTCCGGAATCTCGTATTCCCTGCGGTAGCGCTCCATTTTCTCCGTGCGGAATTCCGGCAGGCCGGCACGTACGCGCTCCAGCCACTCTTCACTGATAAATACGGGCGGCAGATCCGGGTCCGGGAAATAACGGTAATCCTTTGCATCCTCCTTGGAACGCATGGCGTAGGAATACTCCTTGTTATCATCCCAGCGCCTGGTCTCCTGAATCACGCTCTTTCCTTCAGAAAGAAGCTCGATCTGCCGGGCCGTTTCTCCTTCGATGGCGCGCGCGATCGCCTTGAAGGAATTCAGGTTTTTCATCTCCGTCCTGATTCCAAAGGCTTCCGATCCCACCTCTCTGACGGAAAGGTTCACGTCCGCACGCATGCTGCCCTCCTGGAGCTTACAGTCGGAAGCGCCCAGATACTGGATGATCAGACGGAGCTTTTCCAGATAGGCGATCACCTCATCCGCGCTGCGCATGTCCGGCTCCGACACGATCTCAATCAGGGGAACGCCGGAGCGGTTGTAGTCCACCAGGGAAATATCCTCCCATTCATCATGGATCAGCTTTCCCGCATCCTCCTCCATATGGATCTCATGGATTCCCACATTTTTCTTTCCTGCCGCCGTCTCTATCTCCACATGCCCGTTCCGGCAGATGGGCAGATAGAGCTGGGAAATCTGATAGTTCTGCGGATTGTCCGGGTAAAAATAGTTTTTCCGGTCGAATTTGCACAGGCGCGTGATCTCACAGTCCGTCGCCAGTCCGACTCCCATGGCGTATTCCACCACCTGTCTGTTCAGGACGGGAAGAGAACCGGGCATTCCCGTGCAGACCGGACAGGTGTGGGTGTTCGGCTCCGCTCCAAACGCCGTGGAGCAGCCGCAGAATATTTTCGTTTTGGTGGCCAGTTCCACATGAACCTCCAGGCCGATTACAGTCTCATATTGTTTTGCCATAGCTTATTTCCCTCCAAGTCTGCATCCATCCGTTTCCTGTGTGTCTACGGGACAGGCCGGAAAACGTCCTCTCGCCTGTTCATAGGCATATGCCGCATTCAGCAGCTTCTTTTCCTGGAAACAGTCCGCCATGAGCTGGACGCCGATGGGGAGCCCCTCCCCGCTGAGGCCGCAGGGAAGACAGATACCGGGGAGTCCCGCAAGATTTGCGGAAATGGTATAAATATCGCCCAGATACATCTGAATCGGATCCGTCAGACTCTCTCCCAGCTTCGGCGCGGGTGCAGGTGCAACCGGTCCGAGAATACAGTCATAGCGGGAAAAAGCATCGTTAAAGGCCTTTTTGATCATGGCCTTGACCCGCAGCGCCTTCAGATAATAGGCGTCGTAATAGCCGGAGCTTAAGACGAAGGAGCCCAGCATGATGCGCCGCTTCACTTCCGTACCGAAGCCCTCGGAACGGGTTCTTTTGTACATGTCATGAAGGCCCTCATATTCCGGCGCACGATAACCGTATTTGATCCCGTCAAACCGCTCCAGATTGGAGGATGCCTCCGCCGAAGCGATGGTATAGTAGGCGGGGATGGCGTATTCCACCAGGCTCAGATCGAACTCCTCCACCTGCGCGCCAAGCTCCGCCAGCTTTTCCGCCGCGCCCAGAACGGCCTTTCTCACCTCTTCGTCAAGCCCCTCCGTAAAATAATCCCGGGGAATACCGATCCGAAGGCCCCTCACATCCTGAGACAGGGCCGCCGAAAAATCCGTCTCCCGCTCCAGGCTGGTGGAATCCATCACATCTCTGCCGCTGACCGCTTCCAGCAGGGCCGCACAGTCCGCCACATCTCTGCACAGGGGACCGATCTGATCCAGGGACGAGCCATAGGCGATCAGCCCGTTTCTGGATACCGTTCCATAAGTGGGTTTCATGCCCACCACGCCGCAGAAGCCTGCGGGCTGACGGATGGAGCCGCCCGTGTCGCTTCCCAGCGCAAGAAACGCTTCTTTTGCCGCCACCGCCGCCGCGGAACCGCCGGACGAGCCTCCCGGCACATGCGCCGGATTCCATGGATTTCTGGTTACACCGAAGGCGCTGGTTTCCGTGGTGGAACCCATGGCAAATTCATCCATGTTGGTCTTACCAATGAGAATGCAGCCCGCGTCTTCCAGTTTTTTTGCCGCAAAGGCGTCATAGGGAGGAACGAAATCCGAAAGGATCTTTGATGCGCAGGTGGTCTTTCTTCCCTTAGTACAGATGTTATCCTTCACCGCCGCCGGCACCCCTGCCAGCGGGCCGGTAAGGGTTCCGTCATCGATTTTTTTCTGCACTGCATCCGCCTGCTTCAGGGCCTTCTCCCGGTCCAGCGAAATGTAGCAGTTCAGCTCCTCTTCCTTCTTTTCAATCTGCCCGAAGACCGCTTCCACCGCCTCCCGGCAGGAGATTTCCTTCTTTTTGATCTGCCCTGCCAGCTCCAGGGCCGTATATTCCAATATGCTCATATCTACCTCTTTTTTGTTGCCGCCGCAGGCGGCATTAGAATCATGGGAGAATGACGTGAGTCATTCTATTCGTTACAGTTCACTCCGCGCCATTCGCAAAGCCGCGCTTCGCGCTTTCCGCTACTTCGCAGCTACCTTTGCTCATAAAATGGCGCTCCCTTCGTCCGCTCAGAGCCAGTCATCTGTTCGTGCGAGCACGACATCTGACTGGTTCTGGCGGACGAGTGAACTGTAACTTCTATTCTACCGTTCTGGGAACCTTAAACATGCCGTCCTTGACGCCGGGCGCATTTGCCAGCAGTTCTTCTCTCTCGTCCGTTCCAGTCACAACATCTTCCCGGAATACGTTGACGGTATCAAACACATGCGTCAGAGGTTCCACGCCTTCGGTATCAAGCTCGTTCAGCTTGTCAATATAATCAAGCATACGTCCCATGTCCGCCTTTGCCTGTTCCTTTTCCTCTCCTGACAGCTCCAGCTTCGCCAGGATTCCCACATATTCAATTGTCTCATCACTGATCTGATGTGCGATTTGTGCCATATCTGTCTCCATTTCTTTTGCACCAGGCGGTGCTGCTTTCCCGGCGCCCGCCGGTCAGGCTTCGGCGCCGGGCTTTTCTGTCACGGCCGATCCGTGGTTACGGCTCCAGTCTGCTCATATCCCTTGGGAACAGGGTGGTGCGTCTCACGTTGTCGTCTCCCACCAGCTTCATTGTAAAGCGTTCCAGGCCGATTCCAAGGCCGCCGTGCGGCGGAAGGCCGTACTGGAAGGCCATCAGATAATGCTCCATTCCCTCCGTGGTCATGCCGCGCTTCTCAATCTTTTCCAGCAGCATGTGGTAATCGTGGATTCTCTGACCGCCCGTGGTGATTTCCATGCCCTTGTACAAACAGTCAAAACTCAGGGTATAGGTGGGATCCGCCGGATCGTCCATCGCGTAGAAGGGCCGCTTCTTGCTGGGGTAATGGGTAACGAATACGAAATCGGAACCGCATTCCTCTTCAAAATACCGGCCGATCAGTGCTTCCTCCTCCGGCTCCAGGTCGTAAGGATTGCGGATGGGACGGCTGTACTTTTCACTCACCAGCCGCTTCGCCTCGTCGAACCTCACACAGGGGATGCGGCTCACGTCCGGAAGGGTAATGGACAGCAGAGAAAGCTCTCTCGCATAATCCCTCTTCAGGATCTCCATCACTCTGCCGAGCACGCCGGTTTCCATCGCCATCACATCCTCAAAGCTGTCGATATATCCCATTTCAAAATCCAGGGAAGTATATTCATTCAGATGCCGCTTGGTGTTGTGCTTCTCTGCCCGGAACACGGGAGCAGTCTCAAACACCCGGTCAAAAACGCCCACCATCATCTGTTTATAAAACTGGGGGCTCTGCGCCAGGACTGCGGGATGATGAAAATAGTCCAGTTTGAAAATATTGGCACCGCCCTCAGCTCCCTTTGAGCCGATCTTCGGAGTGTGGATTTCCGTAAATCCCTGTTCGTTCAGATATTCCCGGAAGCCTCTCACAATTCCCTCCTGAATGCGGAAACGGGCGCGCTCCCGGATGTTTCTGAGGGAAACGGGCCGCAGATCCAGGCTGGTTTCCAGTGAAATGTTCATCTTTGCCTTGGCTACGGGAATGGGAAGAGGAGCTGCAGCCCGGGAAAGCACGGAAACGCTTTGCAGGCGGATTTCGATTCCGTCCGGTGCCTTCTCCGACGCGGCAAGGATTCCACGAACCTTCACCGTATCCGCTTCCTTCAGCTCCTTCAGCGGAAACTCCGCACAGGCTTCCTCATAAACACACTGCAGCAGCCCTTCTCTCTTACGCAGAATGACAAACGCCACGGTTCCCATATCGCGGATTGTGTGAATGGCTCCCGTAACACACACCTCTGTTCCGAGGAGCTGCGGATCGAGAAGCTCTGAGATTTCAAGGGTTTCTTTTTTGATGGGGGATGTTAAGAATTGCATGATTTTTGGTCTCCTTTGGTTTGCTGGTTATCAGGCTCCGGCTGCGGGGCGAAATATGAAGAGTTCCCTTCAGAAAAATGCTTCTCCTGAATTGCCATAAACCGTCAGAGACCCGGCTGAAAATTCTTTCCAGCCTCAGATATGCTGTCCATGACTGGGCGAACCATGCCTGCATGGCCGCCAGGCTCGTTGCTCGCGAAAAAAAATCCCGGAATGCTTTCGCATTCCGGGACGGACTCTCATAGTTCCGCGGTACCACCCGCATTGACAAGGCGGCACTTCCAACAAAATGCTTCTTCGCCTTATCCACTCTTACGCTTAACGCGCGTTCACGTATTACCCTACGCTTCTGTCCGTGGAACAGATCTTCCGCCTGACAGACAGAACTTTCAGATAATCAGCTCCCGGGTGTTCCCATAACCAGCTTTCACAAGCAGCGCTCTCAGTCGGTGACGCCGCATTCCTGTCGCTTCCCCTGATCAGAGTCCCGTTCGATGCCTTTTCAAAAATTTATGAAGAAATGTTATCACAGTGTTTTTGAAAATGCAAGTGCTTTTTTCAAAAAAAATTTTTGCAATCTGGAAATTCTCATGCTGTAATCAGGACATAAAGAAACAACCGTCCCACAAGGGGTTGACCATAGTTGGATGACAGATGAGCCACCGCATACTCGGCAAGTATACAAGGGTGGCTCTTCTGTTATCCTTGTGTGAATAACGGAAAAGCTGTTACAGTTCAGCCTTCGGCAGAACTGTAACGGCATCCGGCCATTCCATTCGCAGCACAATAGGGCGAGTGCCGCGATGGGCCGGATGCTTCCTCGCTATACGTTTTCGTACGGTCTGCGCAGTAAATGCGCAGACCTGGCTGAGTAGTAACGAAAAGCTACTGACATATCTGTAAGATCAGAGTCAGCGGTCAAATTCCTCCGGAATTTGACTCTCGCGGCAGTCGCCAAATGTGCATACAAGTATGCCCACTTGGCTCGTTGCTCGCGGAAATGCAATGAGAAACATTCCAAAAGACATTAAATCCTTGAAATCAAATCTCATACGCATCACCTCCCCTCTTATGATAAGTAGTATATCATGTATACGGTCACTTGTCTTTGTAATTCAATCCACCCACACCTTTCAGGCTGATGGAGATCACCGGGAATTTCCCCATGTACTTTTCACACAGGTCCTTTTCCCGCATAATTTTCAAGCCCTCGAACAGCGCCGGATCGCTTCCTGTCTCAAAAAAACCTTTCAACATGCTCATATTGAGAGATTTGCCAAAACGCCTGGGGCGGGAAAATAGGATATAGTGGACAGAGGGGCTCCGATTGGAGCCCCTCCTGCTTCAAACCGTCATTCAGAATTTCGTATTTCTTCAGAGTACCGGCATTCCGTCCATCCTGCTTTCTTTTTCATTCGGTTTCAAGCCGGTTTTGTCCAGAAATCCCGATATTGTTTTCGTATCCGCTGCCGCCATCAGCCAGCTTTCCAGAAGAGCAGGATCCGTTTTCCCCCGGATCCTGGCCTTCAGCCAGGCCGGCACATCCCCACGGAGCCCTAATATCAGAAGCAACGCCTCCGCTTTTCCTTCTGCCTTTCCTTCCGCCTTTCCTTCTGCCTTTCCTTCTGCCTTTCCTTCCATTCTTCCATTCTCATACTCCGCATTGCGAAGCTTTTTCAGTTCTTCCTCCCGGTCATATTCCAGGATTGACATCGCTACCACCTCCGATCTCTGACTGCGCAGGAAGCCTTCCAGGATTCCTTCCCGGATACATTCCGTCACGGCTCTTTCCACTGCATCTGCAAGAGACGCCTCTTCTTTCACACATTTCCTCACACGGGCAACGAATTCACTGTACTCCCGAAGCGTCCTGCATTTTTTCATAAGCTCCGGATTCGATCCCGGATTAATATTCAGAACACGTACCTTCAGTTCGAGCGCCGGATCACCTTCCGTTCTTTTAAAGGAATCCGACAGCTTCAGGCTAAAATCATCCTCCACATTCCGCAGGCCGTTGTAAAAAACCACGAATCGGGGCTCCGGAAGACGGATCAGCGCAGAAGAGTACAGTGAGTTTCCGCGTTCATTCACATATTTTTCCAGCAGACGGGCAATATAAAACAGGTCCCTGAGAGGGATATTCGGATTCCATGTGGACTGATGCTCGTATAACATCATCCTGGAATCCAGCAGAAAGGATACATCGTTTTTCATACCAAAATAGATCGCATTTTCCAGCGTTGTGACGGTAAGCTGCTCCGGGTCTTCATAATCCGTCCCGTTCAGCGCATTATATAATATAAGCAGCTCCTCCCTGTCCCTGTAGATCATCCGGAAAACAGTATCC
>DXHY01000051.1 GCA_019113175.1 Candidatus Eisenbergiella stercoravium
GTTCCCCACATCCGGCTTCCTTCAGATTCCACCTCACGATGGACACCCTTGCCTTCGGCTACATCCTTCCCGCTACCGGGCGGATTTGGGACTTGCACCCTTAAGAAACGTGCGCCGCCAGGCACACCATAAAACAGGCGGGCTTCCGAATCGAAATGCCCGCCTGTCTTTTTCATTTCATTAAGGATTTAAAATGTGCTTTCAAATGGAAATCAGCCAAAGACCGCCTTCCGGTCATCCTCCCAGTCCTCCCGGTCCCATCACATTCTGCGCGCTCTTCATCTTCGCTTCCGCCGCCAGAATTTCCATATCCATATTCGGAGCGCCGCCTTCCACCTTCACCTGCTCTCCCTCCTTCAGGGTACGTACCTTCCTCTTTCCTGAAATCTGCCGCTTATAATCGATATTCCGGATCACAGCAGCGGCAATCGGAATCAGAATCACAGCGGTAACTACAATGATCAGCCACAACAGATATTCGTTCATGGAAATCCCCCTTTCCCAAACGCTTCAGAACCGCGGCGGTTTGCCGCCCGTTCCGATTTTCCCGCATTCGGCGATGCAGGAAGAGCTGTTTCCGGTATCTGGTTTCAGCTTACCATACTGCGCTTCTTTCCGCAATCTTTTTCCCCGATGGATAAAACGCTGCTCCCAGGCGTTATTTTTCATTTTTCTCCCGTACATGTCTGCTCCTGCCCTCCGTCCGGTACTTTCCCGGCGGCATTCCCATCCTTTTGCTGAAAACATTGGAAAAATAATGTTCATCCACAAAGCTCAGCCGGTACGCTACCTCCTTCACGCTCATTCCCGTATTCTGAAGGAGACGGCAGGCTGTGTCAATCTTTCTTGCCAGCACATAGTCATACGGGCTCTGTCCGTATGCATCCCTGAACACTCGGGTAAGCTGGGATGCGGAAAGACTGGCAACTCTGGCCAAATCTGAAACCACAATTTTCTCATAGATATGCGCGTCAATGTATTCCCTTACCTGCAGCGCCGTCTCCGAGACCGCGCTTTTCTCCCGTTCTCCATGAGCCAGCCGGGCGGAAAGCAGGTTATCGGAAAGCTTCAGCAGAATTTCATGAAACAGAAGGACTGTCCTCTCCGCCAGCTCCTGACTGTTTTTTTCATAATTCCTGCAGACCCGCAGAAACTCCCAGAACTGCGGATAAACCGGGCAGTCTTCAAACACCACCGCACGCTCAAGCCCATAACCTGCAACCAGTGAATCGGCCAGGCTGCCGGAGATGTTCATCCAGATTTTTTTCCAGGGTCTGTCCGCATCCGCCCAGTAGCTGTGATCCTTTCCGGCAGCCAGCAGATAGGCATCCCCGGCCTTCGGACGGTATTCCCTTCCGTCCATCACAATATGTCCCTCCCCGCTGATCACATACTCCATGCAGTGCAGGGGAGAATGCTCCCTTTCAATATGGTAACGTGGGTCCGGCCAGGTAATTCCCGTCATTTCAACGGCAAAGCGCTCCTCTCCCGGCATCTGTCCGGGAAGGAATGTAACGATCTCCTCCATTATGCGTGTATTCCTCACTTATATGCGTATTTTTTTCATTTTATATCTCCGATTATAGCAGTATACTTCAAGCATCACAAGTACTACATGCCGCTTATCAGCGGCGGAAGGAGAGGGGCACGAACACGGTTCGTGCCGAAGAATGGCTTGCGCCATTCTTCCATGATTTTAGTGCCGCCTGACGGCGGCAAAAGGAGGAGAAATGACAACAAACATACCAAGACCGGAACACCCTTTTCCTCAGATGGTAAGGGAAAACTGGATGAACCTGAACGGAACGTGGGATTTTGAGTTTGACTTTGGCGTGAGCGGGCTGGAGCGTGGCTTCGGAAGCAGAACGGATTTTAAGGATAAAATCACCGTTCCCTTCTGCCCGGAAAGCGTTTTAAGCGGCATCGGATACACCGATTTCATCCCTGCCGTCTGGTATCACCGCACCTTTTCTCTGACCGAAGAGAATCTTCAGGGCAGAGTGCTCATCCACTTCGGAGCAGTGGACTATGACTGCCGCGTATTCGTAAACGGCAAAGAGGCTGGACGCCATAAGGGCGGTTACGTTTCCTTTGTTTTTGATATCACCAGCCTGGTACATGCGGGAGAAAATGACCTGACTGTTTACGCACAGGATGATACCAGAAGCCCCTTGCAGCCCATCGGAAAGCAGAGCGACCGCTATGCTTCCTATGCCTGCTCCTACACCAGAACCACCGGCATCTGGCAGACCGTATGGCTGGAGTTCACTCCCGTTTCCTATGTGAAGGCGGTTCAGTATTATCCCAACATTTCGGAAGGCACGCTCACCATCAAGGCGCAGGTAGAGGGAGAAGGTGTGCTCACCGCATCTGCCTCCTATGAGGGAAAGGACTGCGGAAGCGCTTCAGCGGCCAGCTCCTGCGGGAACGTATTTCTGACTCTGCCCTTAAAGGAGCTTCATCTGTGGGAGCCCGGAGCCGGAAGGCTGTATGACCTCACCCTCAGTTTTGGAGAGGATCATGTAAACAGCTACTTCGGCATGCGCGAGGTGAAGCTGGATGGATACCGCTTCCTCATCAACGGGAAATCCGTGTTCCAGCGCCTTGTCCTGGATCAGGGCTTTTATCCTGATGGTATCTATACCGCTCCCTCTGACGAAGCTCTCCAGAATGACATCCGTCTGTCCATGGCCGCAGGCTTTAACGGTGCACGTCTGCATCAGAAGGTATTCGAGCCCCGCTTCCTCTATCACTGTGACCGGATGGGGTATCTGACCTGGGGAGAAATGGCGAACTGGGGATTTGATATTTCTTCCTACACCAGCTATGAAGCCTTCATTCCGGAATGGATGCAGGCCATCGAACGGGATTTCAACCATCCCTCCATCATCGGCTGGTGCCCCTTCAACGAGACCTGGGATTATGAAGGACGCAGGCAGATCGACAATCTGCTCGCTCTTACCTACCATCTCACGAAACAGTACGATACTACTCGTCCCTGCATCGATACCAGCGGAAACTTCCATGTGATCACGGACATCTACGACGTACATGACTACGAACAGGATCCGGCTGTTTTTGCCGCCTCCTATGAGCCGTTCAAAAACGGAACAGGCCCCTTCCGCGATGGACACGGCGACAGACAGCACTATACTGAGGGCCTCCCCATGTTTGTCAGCGAATACGGCGGCATCAAATGGGCTATGGACGCTTCCGACGAAAAAGCCTGGGGCTATGGCAATGGCCCGAAAACCGAGGAGGAATTTGTGGCCCGCTATAAGGGACTCACGGAAGCGCTTCTTTCCAATCCGAAGATGTTCGGCTTCTGCTATACTCAGCTGACCGACGTGGAACAGGAACAGAACGGCATCTACACCTATGACCGGAAGGAAAAGGTGGATGTGAAGCTTTTCCATGACATTAACGTTCAGAAAGCTGCAATTGAGGATTGACAGATTTTCCAAAGGGTGGTATAGTTTTCTTCGCATCAAAATCCCGTGAGGGAGTAGCAAGCGTAGAAATACGTAACAAGTCAACATCGTGGCCGCTCTGAAGCGGTCTGGCTTGTTTTAAACTGCGAGACTCATGTATAACCGAAAGGCTTACGTGAGTCTCCTTTTATTTTAAATTCAGCTCCGGATATAGCCTGACGGTTATATCCGGATTTTTTATCGGGCAATCAAAGATTGCCTGGAAACCATTGCCTGACGGCAATCGCGCTCGGCGCGAGTGCGTGCCAAAGCGCGCACTTTTTATATTCATACGCCGCCGTCAGGCGGTAAAGGAGGTACAATGAAATATTATTGCGAAGAAAAAGAACAGGTTCTGAAGGAGCTTTCAGCTTCCGATGACGGGCTGCGCCAGGCAGAAGCCGAAAGACGGCTGGAGCAGGACGGAAAAAACCGTCTTGCCGCCGCGAAAGGGAAATCCCTCTTCCGGAGATTTCTGGAGCAGCTTGCCGATCCGATGATTCTCATCCTTCTGGCAGCCGCTGCGGTCAGCGGCGCGCTGGCGGTTGTGGAAAGCGACAGCTTTGCAGACGTGATCATCATTCTTGCCGTGGTCATCATCAACGCCATCCTCGGCGTGTATCAGGAAAGCAAGGCGGAAAAGGCGATTGAGGCGCTGCAGGAAATGTCCGCCGCCACCTCCCGCGTTCTGCGGGACGGTCAGATTCAGACCATCCCCAGTGAGGACCTGGTAAAGGGCGACATCATCCTTCTGGAAGCGGGCGACGCCGTTCCCGCCGATGCCCGTATTCTGGAAAGCGCCAGCCTCAAGGTGGAGGAAGCCGCTCTCACAGGAGAATCCGTTCCTGTCACCAAATTCATCGAGATGCTCAGGCTTTCAGACGGCCAGAAGGATGTCCCGCTTGGCGACCGGAAAAATATGGTCTACATGGGAAGCACCGTGGTTTACGGCCGTGGACGCGCTGTTGTCACCGCTACCGGAATGCAGACGGAAATGGGGAAAATTGCCGACGCACTGGAACAGGCGCAGGAGGGTCAGACGCCCCTGCAGAGGAAGCTCAGCCAGCTTTCCCGCATCCTGACCTGGATCGTACTGGCCATCTGTGTGGTGGTTTTCGCCGTCCAGATCATCCGGGCCGGACGTTTTGATCTCTCCCTCGCCCTTGACTCCTTCATGATCGCTGTTTCCCTCGCTGTGGCGGCCATCCCCGAAGGCCTTGCCGCCGTAGTCACCGTGGTTCTTTCCATTGGCGTGACCAACATGTCGAAACAGGGCGCCATCATCCGCCGGCTGACTGCTGTGGAAACTCTTGGCTGTGCTCAGATCATCTGTTCCGATAAGACGGGAACACTGACTCAGAACAAAATGACTGTAGTGGACTTCTTCGGAGAGAACGAAACGCGCATTGCATCCGCCATGGCGCTCTGCAGCGACGCGGAGCAGAACGCGGACGGCACCGTGACCGGAGAACCCACGGAAGCGGCACTGGTTTCCTGGGCCGCAAAGGCCGGCCGTGCAAAGCCTGAGCTGAAGACAGAGCTTCCCCGCTGCGGCGAAGCCCCCTTCGATTCCGGCCGGAAAATGATGTCCACCGTACACAGAACGGGCAACGGATATATCCAGTACACCAAAGGCGCGCCGGATGTGGTCATCCGGAAATGCGACTTCTACCTGAAAAACGGCAGCCCCGTTCCCATGACCGACGCTTACAGACAGGAAATCCTTTCCGCCAATAAAAACATGGCAGACAGGGCCCTGCGTGTCCTGGCCTGTGCGGAGCGCCGCTGGAACGTTCAGCCGGAAAGCTGTGAGCCGGAGTATCTGGAGCAGCAGCTCTGCTTCACCGGCCTGTGCGGCATGATCGATCCCGTCCGCCCGGAGGTGAAGGACGCCATTGTGGAATGCCGGCAGGCAGGCATCCGTCCTATCATGATCACCGGCGATCACATCGACACCGCTTCCGCCATTGCCAGAGAGCTCGGCATCCTCACGGAGGACACCCGCGCCATCACCGGTTCCGAGCTTTCGGATATGAGCGATGAAGAATTTGAAAAACAGTTCCGCTCCATCAGCGTCTACGCCCGCGTTCAGCCGGAACATAAAACCCGTATTGTAAACGCGTGGAAAAAGGCGGGCTGCGTCACTGCAATGACCGGTGACGGCGTCAACGACGCTCCTTCCATCAAGGCAGCGGACATCGGCGTCGGCATGGGCATCACCGGCACGGATGTCACCAAAAACGTGGCCGACATGGTTCTGGCCGACGATAACTTTGCCACCATCGTGGGCGCAGTGGAGGAGGGCCGCCGGATCTATGACAACATCCGCAAGGCCATCCAGTTCCTGCTCGGCTCCAACATGAGCGAGGTTCTCAGCATCTTCTTTGCCACCCTGATGGGCTTTACCATCCTGCAGCCGGTTCATCTGCTGTGGGTCAACCTGGTCACGGACTGCTTCCCTGCCCTGGCGCTGGGAACGGAAAAGGCGGAGCCGGATATCATGCGCAGAAAGCCCCGGAATGCAAACGCCGGCATCTTCGCGAATGGCATGGGCTTTGACATCGCCTACCAGGGCATTCTGGTGACGATACTCACCCTGTTTTCTTTCTTTTTAGGTCACTACATGGAAAGCGGCGTCTGGGAAATCACCAACAGCCCTCACGGTACCACCATGGCCTTCCTGACCCTGTCCATGGCGGAGATCTTCCACAGTCTGAACATGCGCTCCCAGCGGGGAAGCATCTTCCGGCTCGGTTCCCAGAACCGGATGCTTCTCATCGCCGCCGTCGGTTCCTTCCTGGCCACCACCCTGGTCTGCGAGGTTCCCTTCCTCGCCGCTGCGTTCGAGTTCACCAGCGTTGAGCCAAGTGAATACCTCATCGCCATCCTGCTGGGCGCGCTTGTGATTCCCATTGTGGAAGCGGTGAAGTTCTTCCAGAGGAAAAGGATGCACAGAAAATAACCTGAAAAGCAGCGGCTTCCGGATTCCGGCTTTCAACAGCTTCTTTCTCACAAAAATCATTGTCAGAATGGCAATGTTGATTATGGAATTCAGACAACACGAAAGAAGGGGGCTGTCGGGAAATAGATAGTTCCAAACAGGGGCAGGTGTGACTCATGCGAGTCACGCCTGCCCCTGAAATTTATCCTCAAAAAAGAGAAAAAGATGACTAACGACAGCCATCTTTCTCCCCGTTCCA
>DXHY01000052.1 GCA_019113175.1 Candidatus Eisenbergiella stercoravium
AAATTATTGATAAAAAATTTATATTGAAGTATACTATTTCCAGGAGGTGATACTGATGCTGCTCTACTTCAAAGTTAAAAATTACCGTTCCATTCGTGATGAGGCAGTGTTGGATATGGAAGCCGCAGGTCTGCATGATGCAGCCAAAAATCTTCTGCCCTTTGGGAAAAAAGAATATCTTCCTGCCGTTGCCATATATGGGAAAAACGGCGGTGGGAAAAGTAATCTGATCCGTTCCATGTGGCTCGCAGTTCAGTTTATCTGCAATGCACAGAAGACACAGACTGAAAATGAACCTGTTCCCGTAAGGCCTTTCATGCTCAACGATTATTCCGTCAATGAACCAACAGCTTTTGAATTTGCTTATGTACAAAATATGGTAAGATATATTTACGGTTTCTCAGCAACAAGAGATCATATCGTAAGCGAATATCTGAAAGCATGGCCAAAAGGCAGAGAAAAAAATATTTTTTTACGGCATGGTCAGTCATTCATCTTTCCAAAAGACAACGAAAAAAAGCGGAAAGAATTAATAAAGGAAGCTGTCGGGAAAAACCAGCTTTTTTTTGCCATTTCCTGTACAATGAATTACAAGCCCTGCATTGAGGCCATGCAATGGTTTCGTGAGAAAATTGTTTTTTCCCGTGATTTTACCGATATCAACCGCAATCTGATTGATTACAGAGAAGATGAAACCATGCTTCAGGCCATTGTATCTGCTGCCAAAACGGCAGATGTAGGAATTGAGGACATTCAGTTTGAAATTAATCAGCAAACGATTGATTTAAAAAACCAGAGTGTTTCCGACCAGATGCGCGGAATGAGCGCTGCACTCCGTGCATTCAGCGATGCGCTGCAGCAAAATGGAAATGAAGCGGAAGTGAGTCTGAATATGGGAAAATTAAAAAGCACCACATATCATACAGGCCTGAACTGCGAAGGAAAAGCTTCCCGCTATGAACTTACTTTAAGCGATGAATCTGATGGTACACGGCGGCTCATGGCACTGGCCCCCGCTATTGAACGTACCTTAAAGGAAGGCGGTACTCTTGTCGTTGATGAACTTGAAAGAGAAATGCACCTGATGTTGATCGAATATGTACTGGGGCGGTATCAGGAAAAAAGAAATAATCCCGCTCATGCGCAGTTGATTTTTACAACGCATGATACTTCTTTGCTCAATCAGGAAATTCTTCGGAGAGATCAGATCTATTTTGTTGATAAAAAGAAGGAAGACGGTGCTTCCTCCCTTTATTCATTAGCAGATTTCAATATCCGGAATGACGCCAATATTCAGAAAGCTTATCTTCTTGGAAAATTTGGCGCGGTTCCTTCCATTGAGGAGGTGGATTAATTGGCACGAAAAACAGGATTTCTGTCTCCCAGAAAAGCAATCTACGTATTCTGGGAAGGCGAAAGAGAAGAAGTCTACACGAAATACCTGAAAAAATTTTTTTCAAACAAAGCGACAATTTTTATCCATGGAGAAAAAGGCACCTTTCACACAGCCTTGAGAAACGGCAAATGGGTATTGGAACGAGCAGGAAAAGACAGTATGCCGAAACGATCTCCTGACAACACATTCGAAAGTGATCGATGGCTTTTCAAAGGCACACATACTTTTACAACCGTACACGAAGCGCTGGAAATGCTGATTAACCTGCCCTGAAATCCCCTCTTTTCCATATAAGTCGATTTAATTATCACATTTTTCTGAACAAGAATCTCCTCTGTACATACACTTTTCTGAAGGAAGTATCATTCACATGTCCTCCGGTATATTTTCTGCATCCTCCCCCAGGGCGCCATTTTCTCATCAATTACCTGAAAGCCGTATTTCTCATACAGGTTCTCATGATCGCTGACCAGATATACCTCCGCAAAGCCGATCTCCTTCAGATAATCCGATGCATAATCGATCATCCTCCGGCTCAGCCGTTTTCCCCGGTATTCCTCTCCAATGAACAGCATGCCGATGTATGGCATATAGGGCACATCCGGAATGCAGTCAGTTCCGGAAACCGTGCAGTATCCTGCAATGTGTCCGTGATCCTCCGCGAGAATCACCCGCTCCCAGCCTGTAAACTGATTCTGTCTCATTTCCTCCGCCAGCGTCCTGCCCGCTCCCCAGGAGCAGTTTTCGGCATAATCCGCCAGTGCATTCCATTCGGCGTCTGCCGCCGTCAGCTTTTTGAATTTCATTTTTACCTCCATGCCGAAGCGTTTTACGCTGAGGCGTGTGCCGAACCTCCAGTTCGGCGTTGCAATAATGGGATTTACGCCGAAGCATCGCAAATCCTGATTAAAAAATGTGCTATTGAGCGCATTTTTCAATCTTTATTCCGGAACGAATTCATATATGCTGCGATCCTCATCTGACCTGATTCCGGGTTTTAAACCATCGACAAACATCTGCATCCGTTCTGTTACCAGTTCTTCCCTCTTCATGGACAGCAGTTCGTCCTGCGTTACCCATTGATATGCAGAGGTTTCTCCCTCCTGAAGAATGATGCTGTCCTTTCTGCAGTCGGTGATGCACAAAAACTCACAGTAAACTGTATTGCGTCCGGCCGCCCATACCCTGCCAACCTCCTCCAGCCGCTCCGTATGAATTCCGGTTTCCTCGCGCAGCTCTCTGATCGCGCAGTCGAGAGGATTCTCTCCCTTCAGGGCGGAGCCTCCGGCCGTCGCTTCCCACATTCCGCCGTAATGCTTCCTCCTGTCACGCTGCATCAGAAGATACTCTCCGTCCGTGTGCCTGACGATGACATCACAGACAAGATGGTAGACTCCTTCCGGAATTTTTTCCCCGCGGATCAGCGTCATGCCCTCGATCTTTTCCAGATTTCTGTCATATGCATCCCAGAGTTCCATGTATTCGTCTCCTCTTACCATAAACTTTTTGGGAATGATACTTTTCGCCCCCGTACAGCGAACATCTTTGCCGTTCACTGTACTTACCCGGCAAATGGCCATTCATGCAAGCATGACAGCCGCTTGCCGGGCCTGTCGCTCAAAAGGCCATGCTGTCCGCACAGACGCGGAACGCATGACCTTTTGAATTTTATTTTCATGATAATACCGGAATCAGCCGGTCAGAAGCCCAATGTCGATCTGCCTGCCGGAATTTCTGACCGGTCACCCGTTTCAAAATCTTATTTGAAATACGCCACGCCGGACTCGAAGATCTTCAAATCCTGTTCCCCGTAGATGTTCACGGCTACACCGTCGCCGCGGCGCTCCACATGGGCCATCTTTCCGAGGATGCGGCCGTCGGGAGAGGTGATGCCCTCGATGGCGGCATAGGAACCGTTCACGTTCCACTCTCCGTCCATGCTCACGTTTCCTTCCAAATCGCAGTACTGTGTGGCAACCTGGCCGTTTTCAAACAGCTTTTTCAGCCACTCATCGCTTGCCACGAAGCGGCCTTCTCCGTGGGATGCGGGCGTGCAGTACACAGCTCCCGGCTTTGTTCCGGCCAGCCAGGGCGATTTGTCCGTTACCACCTTCGTGTAAACCATGCGTGAAATGTGGCGGTTGATGGTGTTGAAGGTCAGCGTGGGAGAATCCTCCGTCTGTCCCGTAATCTTTCCGAAAGGAACCAGTCCCAGCTTGATGAGGGCCTGGAAGCCGTTGCAGATTCCGAGGCACAGGCCATCCCTTTCCTCCACCAGCTTTGTAACCGCTTCTTTGATCTTCGCGTTCTGGAAGGCGGTGGCGAAGAACTTGGCGCTTCCGTCCGGCTCGTCACCTGCGGAGAAGCCGCCGGGGAACATGATAATCTGGGCCTGGCTGATGGCCTTTTCAAACTCGTCCACGGATTCCCGGATGTCTGAGGCGGTCAGATTGCGGAATACCTTCGTCACCACATCCGCTCCCGCGCGCTCAAAGGCTTTCGCGCTGTCGTATTCACAGTTGGTTCCCGGAAATACGGGAATGAAGACCGTGGGCCTTGCCACCTTATTTCTGCACACATGAATTTCCTTTGCCTGATAAACCGGGCTTTCCACCGGATCATTCCCCTGCTCCGCCGTGCTGGGGAACACCTTTTCCAGCGTGCCCTTCCAGGCGGAGAGCATTTCATCCAGAGAGATTTCCGTCCCGCCGAATACGAAGACAGGTTTTTCCGTCACCGTTCCCAGTTCCTCATGAGCTGCGCCAAGCTGCTCATGCGCTGCGCCAAGCTGTTTCAGCCGGTCAGCAGGAACCTCCGCCACGATGTCGCCTACGGCGTTCTCGAACAGATCGGAAAGCTGCACATCCTCAGCGAAGGTTACGCCGAGATGATTTCCGAAGGCCATCTTCGCAAGAGCGGCCGCCGCTCCTCTGCTGTCCAGAGCGTAGGCGGAAACAATGGCACCCTCCCGGATCAGCTCCGTGATTCGGGCATACAGCTTCTGCGCTTCCTCATAGACCGGCAGATCATAGTCATTCCGCTCCAGACAGAAACGTACCAGCTTATTGCCGGGAGCTTTCAGCTCCGGCGTGATCACATGGGAACCCTTTTCCACGTCCACCGCAAAGGAAACCAGAGTAGGCGGCACATCGATATCGTTGAAGGTTCCGGACATGGAGTCCTTGCCGCCGATGGAGGGAAGGCCGTAGCCCAGCTGTGCATCAAAGGCACCGAGCAGCGCCGCGAAGGGCTGGCTCCAGCGCTTCGGATCCTCCGTCATCCTGCGGAAGTATTCCTGGAAGGTAAAACGGATCTTCGTATGATCTCCGCCCGCCGCCACGATTCTGGCGATGGATTCCGTCACCGCATACACCGCTCCGTGGTAAGGGCTCCAGGTGGACAGATAGGGGTCAAAGCCGCAGCTCATGAGCGTCACCGTATCCGTTTTTCCTTCCAGAACGGGAAGCTTTGCCGCCATCACCTGCGTCTCGGTAAGCTGATATTTTCCACCGTAGGGCATCAGCACGCTGCCCGCACCGATGGAGGAGTCGAACATCTCCACCAGTCCCTTCTGGGAGCAGACGTTCAGATCTGAAAGCAGAGAAAGCCATGCCTTCTTCGCGTCTCCCGCTTCCACTGCCTCTCCCGCCGCAGGAACAGCCCAGGTATCAAAATAGCTGGTACCTTTCTTTGGAACCTCCACGTATACATTCGTCTCCTGATGAGCTCCGTTGGTATTCAGGAAGGCTCTGGACAGGTTCACGATCTCCTTTCCTCTCCAGGAAAGCACCAGTCTGGGCTCTTCGGTTACCTCAGCCACGCTCACCGCTTCCAGATTTTCCTCCGCCGCATAGCCGAGGAAGGCGTCCACATCCTTCGGATCCACCACCACGGCCATTCTCTCCTGAGATTCGGAAATGGCAAGCTCCGTGCCGTCCAGACCCGCGTACTTTTTGGGCACCTTGTCCAGATCCACCCGCAGGCCGTCCGCCAGCTCACCGATGGCAACGGATACGCCGCCTGCGCCGAAGTCATTGCATTTCTTGATCAGCCGGCTCACCTCAGCACGGCGGAACAGCCTCTGGATCTTTCTTTCCGTAGGCGCATTTCCCTTCTGTACCTCTGCGCCGCAGGTCTCGATGCTCTCCTCCGTATGCACTTTGGATGAGCCGGTCGCGCCGCCGCAGCCGTCCCTTCCGGTCCGCCCTCCGAGCAGAATGATGATATCGCCCGGATCGGAGGAAGCACGCACCACATTTTTGCGGGGAGCCGCTCCCATCACCGCGCCGATTTCCATTCTCTTCGCAACATAGTTGGGATGATAGATCTCCTTCACGTAGCCTGTGGCAAGACCGATCTGGTTTCCATAAGAGGAATAGCCGTCTGCGGCGCCGCGCACCAGCTTCTTCTGGGGAAGCTTTCCTTTCAGAGTCTCTGCCACCGGAACCGTGGGATCCGCCGCACCCGTCACACGCATGGCCTGGTATACATAGCCGCGGCCGGAAAGGGGATCCCGGATCGCACCGCCCAGACAGGTGGCCGCGCCGCCGAAGGGCTCGATTTCCGTGGGATGGTTGTGCGTCTCATTCTTGAAGAACACCAGCCATTCTTCCGTCTCCGGGCCATTTCCGTAATCCATTTCCACCGGAACGATGACGGAGCAGGCATTGATCTCCTCGGATTCCTCCATATCCGCAAGCTTTCCTTCCTTCTTCAGCTTACGCATTCCCGCCAGCGCCAGATCCATCAGGCAGACGAACTTGTCCTTCCTTCCCGCGAAAAGCTCCTCTCTGGTATCCAGATAGCTCTGATAGGCCTTTTTGATGGGCTCGCTGTAATAGCCGTCCTCAAATTCCACATTCTTCAGCTCTGTGGAGAAGGTGGTATGACGGCAGTGGTCAGACCAGTATGTATCCAGCACCCGGATCTCCGTCATGGTCGGATCCCTGTGCTCCTCTCCCGCAAAATAATTCTGTATATGCTGAAAATCCCGGAAGGTCATCGCCAGTCCAAGGGAATCGTACAGCGCCTTCAGCTCCGTTTCCGGAAGGTGCGCAAAGCCGTCCAGCACCTTTACGTCCTCAGGCTCTTCGTAAACAGTTTCCAGCGTATCCGGCTTCACCATGCCCGTTTCCCTGGAATCCACCGGGTTGATGCAGTAGGCTTTGATCTGTCCGAATTCCTCATCGGTAAGGCTTCCTGTGATCAGATAGGTGGTCGCCGTGCGGATGATGGGATTTTCCTCCTCGTTCAGAAATTTCACACACTGCACTGCGGAATCCGCCCTCTGGTCGAACTGTCCAGGCAGATATTCCACGGAAAACACATGCGCATTCTCCGGAATATCGATCTCCTCCCGGTACAGCTCGTCCACCGGCGGCTCTGAAAATACCGTCCTGCACGCGCGCTCAAACACTTCGTCACTGATGTGCTCCACATCATACCGGATGAAAATCCGAACATCCTCAATCGTTTTCAGATTCAGGTAATTTTTCAGATCTCCCTTCAGCTCCTTTGCCTTCACGGCAAAAGGGGCCTTCTTCTCCACATAGATACGCCTTACGTTTCCCATCGATGCTCCTCCGTTTTTTATCTGGTATGAAGGAAAAGTCCGCCTCCGCGTCTTTGTCCCTTCCGCGGGACCTTTCGGCCTGCGGCCGTTTCCAGGTAACCATTATACGTAAAAACACGGGCTTTTTCAATCCTCATCTGCCAAAGCCGCATTTTTCTCCTTTCTTATCCTATCATAAAAACACAGAAAAAGGAATCTTTCGCTTCTCATCGTCAGATTTTCCTGATTTTTGAAAAAAATAATTCTCTTTTTTTGAAAATCCGCCTAAGGAAACCGAAGAAGCGCCGCCAGAGCCATCCCCGCACAGAGAAAGGGGCCGAATGGGAAACGGGCCCGCCGCCCCGCTCTGCCTGTGAGCAGCAACAGAAACGCCCATCCCCCTCCGGCCAGAACCGCGTACGCAAAGGAAAAACTGACCGCCTCTTCTCCCAGGAAAAATCCGCAGGCTGCCATCAGCTTCACATCTCCACCTCCGAATGCCCCCGGCCAGAGCAGACAGATCACCAAAAGGGGCAGGCTGACCGCAATACATCCCTCCAGCCGGGCGCTCAGAGATGGTCCACAGGAAAAAAGCAGACCGCATATTCCAAGCAGGACTGCACAGACCGCATACCGGTCCGGGAGTCTTCCGCTTTTCAGGTCAGTCCGTCCTGCGGCATGTATGACCCCAAAAAAGGCCGCGAAAAGCAATAGCTCCCAAAAGCTTCCGCTCTGGGCCTCCCGGGACAGAACCGCCGCTGCAAGAGCCGTCATATACGCTGTAAATACCGTCAGTTTTATCCGCAAACGTATCACCTCTCCTCTCTTCTGTCTTTTGCTTCAGAGGCGGAAAATGTGTCTTCATAAAAAAATCAGAATTTTTTTATGATTTCCGTACTTTTCTTTTCATCTTTTTATGGTATGATAGGCAGGATAATTGGAACACTGAAGATGTAAGAAGATTTTGACCTGTAAAAGAATTGGAGTTAAAACACATATGAAATATTTCGGACTTTTTTTGAAAAAACTGCTCCGCTATCTGCTCAAGCCGCTTTCTTTTCTGCCCGCACTGTTGATGATGTATATCATTTTTAACTTTTCTGCCCAGAACGGAAACCTTTCCGGCCAGCTCAGCAGTACTGTTACCACGGATCTGGTTGAACTGTGCGGCGATATCTTTGACCGTGGCTGGAACGCGCAGCAGATTGTTTATTATGCGGGAATTATGGAACATTATGTACGAAAGGCCGCCCATATGACGGAATACTTCCTTCTGGCCGTAACGGTTGCCTTCCCTCTTTATGTTTATCGGCTCAGAGGCTGGAAACTGGTGATCTCTGCCGGACTTTTCTGTATGGGCTTTGCCGGTATGGATGAATGGCATCAGTCCTTTGTTCCCGGCCGTACACCCGCTGTGCGGGACGTTTTCATCGATGCCGCCGGAAGTCTTGCTGGTATCTATGTTACCAGAATCGTCTGCTGGATCGGACGTAAAACCATCTTCAGTCCCCTTTCGCTGAAAAAGAGCACCTCTTCGAAACATTCTTCAGGTCGTTCCTCTGGAAGATTTCCTGCCTCGGGCCGTGTATATTCAGACAGAGCCGACCGGCCGTCGCACAGAGAATTTCGGAACATGAGTTCACTGTAGAAAGAACACTCTTTTTCTTCTGTTTTTCCGGGCGGACCGCAGATTCTGCGGCCCGCCCGTTTCTGTCATGTAAAGGAACAGTCTCCGGTCAGTTCGTCAGCACAAGGCACTCATAGGGCCGCAGTGTCACGCTGCCCTCCATCTCCCTGCCGTCCTCCACCGTATGGAAGGCAAAGGGGAGGCTGACCTGCACTGCCGCACGGTTAAAGTTCTGCAGAAACCAGACCGGCCGGTCTCCATCCCTTCGGGAAACGGCAACGCCCTGCGGCAGCCTTCCCGTAAATTCTCCACGGATCCTGCATTCTTCAGTGAGCTTTTCATACAGTGCCTTCAGGAAGCCCTCCTCCGTCTCGCAGGCCAGATAAAGGGCACAGCCCTTCCCGTATTTCCTGCGGGTGAGCGCAGGAAAGCCCTGATAATAATCCTGCTCATAGGAAGAAAGCACCTCTACGGGATGCTCCGGATCCTCCACAACGTGGGAAACCTCACGAAGCTGCCCCACATTCCAGCTCTTTCCGGCAAAGGAGATGGTATTGGGAAGCACTTCGGGCACAGCCGCATCCATTTCCTCTGTCCGGATGCCCAGTACATCCTCCAGAGGATGCCGGTCCAGAATACACAGATCATTTTCATCCACAACGCCTGAAAAATAGGTGGCAAGATAGCAGCCGCCCTCCTCCACATATTTTCTCACCCGTTCCGCATAGCCCTCCTGATACAGATAGGCCAGAGGAGCGGTGACCAGAGCGTAGCCCTCCATGGAATCCTCTTCGTTAATGAAATCCACTTCGATGCCCAGCTCCCAGAACGGCTTAAAATGGGAAATCACAGTTTCGAGATAGGCCATGTCCTTCCTCGGTCCCTGAATATCCTCCACAGCCCACCAGTTTTCCCAGTCGAACAGAATCGCCGCCCTGGGTCTGTTGCAGGTGGAAACAACCGCGTCACCGATTTTTTCCAGCCGCTCTCCAAGCGTCGCAACCTCCCGGAATACGCGGGTATTGCTGCCGTTTCGGTGATCAACCACCGCTCCGTGGAATTTTTCTTCTCCTCCCCTGCTCTTTCTCCACTGGAAATACTGCACGCTGTTGGACCCACAGGCCACCGCCTGCAGAGAGGACAGCTCGTGCATGCCCGGACGCTTCTGGGTGTTCACATCCTTCCAGTTCACGATGGAAGGTGTGCTCTCCATCAGCAGAAACGGCGCTTTTTTCAGACTTCTCATCAGCGTATGGCAGGCCGCCGTGCGCATGGCCGTATCCCTGTCATCAGCCTCTCTGTGCCACTGAGGATAGGAATCCCAGGAAATGATGTCAAGCTGCTTTGCAAATTTATAGTAATTGAAGGGTCTGAAAAACTCCATCATATTGATGGTCACCGGCCTGTCGCTGTACTTGCGCACTGCCCTGATCTCTGCCATGCAGAAATCCTGCATCTGATCGCTCACGAACCGCTTCCAGTCAAGATTCAGACCGTGAAGTCCGATTTCCCCATGGGGAACCGGGCTATGGATCTGATCCCAGGATGTATAGGTATGGCTCCAGAAGGTTGTCCACCAGGCATGGTTCAGATTCTCCAGCGTCTTATACTTCTTCTGCAGCCACTCTCTGAACGCCTCCTGACAGAGCTCGCAGTGGCAGGCACCTCCCAGCCGGCTTCCGCCATATTCATTGGAAATGTGCCACAGGATCACTCCGGGATGATCCCCCAACCTTCTTGACAGCTCCCTGTCAATCTTTTTTACCTTTCTTCTCATCAGAGGCGATGTGGGACAGAAATTATGTCTCCGCCCGGGAAGATTGCGCACTCCGTCCGGCCCTACCTGTCTGACCTCATCATACTGTCCGGCAAGCCAGTGGGGCATCGCTCCGCTCGGAGTCGCAAGGATGGTATAGATACCGTTTTCATAAAGTCTGTCGATAATTCTGCGCAGCCAGCCCATGTGGTATTCCCCTTCCACCGGCTCCAGCTTTGCCCAGGAAAAAATTCCCAGTGAGACACAGTTGATATGAGCCTCCTTCATCAGCCTGATATCTTCTTCCAGTACCTCCGGACAGTCCAGCCACTGTTCCGGATTATAGTCTCCTCCGTGAAGAAGCTTCGGACCGTTTTTGATCACTTTTTTCATTCTGTTTCCGCCTTTCTTTGTGTATTTTAAAATGTTTTATTCCTGTATAAGCTCTCCGGAAAGAAGCTGCTCCAGCACGGCGCTCACCATACTGCACTGTCTGTCCGCACTGGCCTTCACCTCTTCCTTCGCCGTATCCATCGCGTAGCTTAAGCCTGCGGCCCGCAGCATTCCTATATCGTTGCCGCTGTCTCCGAAGCTCAGTACTTCCTTTAGCCGGAAGCCCCCTGCTCTGGCAAGATAGCGGAGCGCGCTTCCCTTATCCACTCCTTGGTTCGTGAAATCCAGCCACCCTCCTCCTCCGTCCACAATGCTCAGCTGTCCACCGTATTTTTCCTGAAACCATATCTCCTGCTCCTGTGGTATTCCCTGCGGCCAGAAAAGCGCCATTTTAATCATCGGCTTCTGTACCTCCGTCAGGGAATCAAACACGGTAACCGTATTTTTCACCGTATTTTTCATATACTCCGTAAATCCGGAATCGCGAGGTGCCACGCAGGATGTGTCCGCGCAGGAAACCAGAATTTCCGCATCCTTCACCTGTTCCATATCCTTAATCAGCGAAAGGGCGAGTCCGCGCTCAATCTCATTCTGATACAGGATTCTGTTCCCCTGGGCGATAAGGGCGCCGTTTTCACAGATATAGCCGATCTCATCTGCGACCGGGGAAAGCAGGCGGCGCAGGTTGCCATACTGCCTGCCGCTGGCCGCGATGAAAAAAATCCCCCGTTCCTTCAGAGAACGGATCAGTGGAAAATAAATGTCATCCACTTCCTGAGCGCCATTTTTTAATATGGTTCCGTCAAAGTCGCTGGCAACGACCCGTATTCTTTCTGTCATCTTCCGTTTCCACAGGCGGGCATGACGCCCGCCTTCCTTTGCTTCCATTTTGTACTATTCTACTATAAATATTTCCTTTTACATAGAGCTTTTAAAAATTTTACATTTCCTTCACCCTCACTAACCCACAGCGTCTCCAGCAGAACGGAACGCTTCTTCCGGCCCGTCCCTTCTTTTTTTACAAAAAGGTCTTGCTTTTGTCGGAAAAGCTTGCTATAATACAATTCGTCGGTTCGATCTGAACCAAAATAGGAGCATAGTTCAAAGGTAGAACAGTGGTCTCCAAAACCATCGATGTGGGTTCGATTCCTACTGCTCCTGCTTCCGCTGAACAAGCGATAAACGGAGAAAAAGCTGATAACTGCGCGGGTTATCAGCTTTTTTCTTTTCTGTTCCGGCACAGAATAAAATGAGTGAAAGCAGGCAGAAATACTGCACGATGCAGCACGAAATGCGGCGGCGTCTTCAGAGCGGAAGATAACGTATATTCAGATCCACGTCTCCGCTGATGCCGTTCACCCTTCCTCTGCTCGTATACTGCCACGCCGCGAGCGTCTGCGCAATCTGCGGACAATACCGGTCGGATGGCGGCTCAGAGGAGAACGGATAAGACGCGCCGGCAGGATACCGGGCTATCCAGAAGGGGCAGTCGAATGCAGACGCGTCAAAATATCCCTCATTATAAAAGGACAGGCCGGTATATATGCCGAATTCCATTCCCGCACCCTCCACAATGTTCCGGGCAGACTGAATCAGTCCGGTCAGGACTCCCGTTCCGGCCTTTTTCAGTGATGTGTCCTCCACATCCCACCAGATGCGGCAGGACAGCTGATACCTGTGCAGCAGATCGACCACCTGCTTTGCTTCCTCTGCCGCCCTGGAGGGGACGGAAGCATAAGTATATTTATATACTTCAAATGGCAGGCCGTTCGTCAGGCAGCCCGACACATTCGCCTCGAATTGTCCATCCGGCTTTCCCGACCGCTTCACGCTTCTTAAGATTGCGAACTGACATCCCGCTCCCGCCACCTTCTCCCAGGAAATCACCCCCTGATTGTCACTGACATCAATTCCCTTCCACATGATTTTCCTCTCCGCGTTCCGCCGCCCGCAGCTTTTTCCTACAGGCCGGGTCTGCCGCATCCGTATTCCCTTTTTTTATTATATGCGCCCGGTTCAAAAGGTGTCCGCATCCGTTTTCCATTCCGCGTAGTGCGATCCACCGTTTTTTTGTACGACAGGAATTCTCCTGTTGTACAAAAAAACAACGGGCCTTCGCATTTTCTGCGCGCCCGCTGCCCGTGTTCCGGTCTCCTGCCGGAAGCATTTTTATCATTTTTATTTTTCCCGAATGAACTGGGCTACCTGCTTGTCCCACACACAAATGTGGTTTAAAAGCCAGTCCACCACGTTCTTCTTCACTGCCTCAACAAAGGCTTCGCTGGGGCCTTCTTCCTCCTCCAGCATATCCTGAAGCTCTTCCACCGCCTTAACAAAAGCGGCATGCTGCCCCTTATGCGCCTCCAGAAGCGGATATTCGTTATCCGCCTGCAGCTTTTCCTCATCCGCGAAGTGGATGTTGGTGTAGTCCATCAGGAAGCCAAGCGTCTGAACCGCCGCCAGCTTCTCCGTTCCTACCTTGCAGTTTTCCGTCAGCCGGTTCACCCTGTCGATCAGCTCCTGATGCTGGGAATCGATCAGCCCGTTACCGGTTTTCAGAGAATCGTCAAATACAATCGCCATATTCTAACCTCCATGCCGAGGCATTGCGCCTCCCGTTATGTACGGCCGGATTATCCGGGAGCCGCTTCAGGCAGCCCCCGGATGAACGGCGTTCAGTCCGTTACAGAAAACTGATCCTTGCCTACTCCGCACAGAGGACATACCCAGTCCTCAGGGATGTCGGCAAAAGCGGTTCCTGCCGCTACACCATTGTCCGGATCGCCCACCTCGGGATCATAAATATAACCGCATACATCACAAACATACTTCTGCATTTTCTCTACCTGTCCTTTCTGATGATAGTTTTTCCAAATACGTGGTTATTATAACAAAAAGAAAAGCTCTTTACAATCTCATATGGCCTTTATGTCTGTCTCTTTCTTTTTTTCATTGTCCGGTTCGAAATTTTTTTCATACTTCACACTTATTTTATAGCTTCTACATAGATATGTCACATTTTTCCTGTAGGATAGAAACCATAGAAGCCGACGGGCTTTTCGAATATAGATACTCTTTTTCATTACCAGCCGGTATCGGAGTATTCCGATACCGGCTTCCTCCTTTTTCAGAGCCTTTTTCCCTTACCACTCGGCGATCAGCGGTCTGGGATAGAGCCACCATTTCTCAAAGTCCATACAGTAACGGGACTGGTAAATGCTTGAATCCTTCCTGTAATCATAGCCCGTCCAGGCCAGATAGCGTTCCACTATTTTGTCCGCAAGCCCGTCTTCCATCGTCTCGCAGAATCTGCGGCACAGCTCCACGATTCCCTCCGGCTTATTATCCAGACCTGCCACCGTTTCCTCCAGCCTTCTGTTGCAGGGAAAGAGCACTTTGTTTTCCTGCAGGATCAGGCGGTAGATGCAGTAAACGATCTCGCTCGCCGTGCGCGTCCTCATATAGCCCTCCGGCGCGCAGCATTTCCAGAAATAGTTATAATTCAGCTGCAGGTCGCTGAAGAAGGAAAGCATTTTTTCCTCCATCTCTTTTTCCTGAAAAACAGGAATGGCCGCCACCAGTGGCTCAATTTCCGGATCATCCGAAAAGAGCACCCGGGACTTGATGAAAGAATTCCGGGTGGGTTCGCTTCCTCTTTCCGCCGCCGCACGCAGATAATCCTTCGTCATATATTTCACATCAAAATACCCGCCCTCATAGGTACAGAGTCCGTTGATCGTCTCCGCCGTCCTGTTCTCTTCCAGAAGCTTTTCATAATACTCGTCCGGCACGATCACCATCGCGTCCAGATCGGAATCCGGCCGTTCCGTTCCCTTTGCCACCGAGCCGCCGAAAATGAGCGCAATGACCTCTTCTCTGTTTCGAAAAAAATCTTCCATGATTTTCAATGACTCTTCATGATGCCTGTACATTCCCCGTTTCTCCTTTTTTCTTACAGTCCGCGCCTTCCGCACTTTTCTCCGGCGCGTCTGCTACCACTATATCCGATTCCGGCCGTCCAGGCAAGCCCCCGCTTCCTCATTTATTGACATATGCCCGCAATGTTGTATAATTGGGGAGAAGTTTTCTGATAAAAAAATTGCCATACCGCATATCATATAAGGAAGGATGTCCTGTCATCAAAGGGCGTCCCCCAAAAGAAAGGAATCAGAAGAAAAATGAGTGAAAACTGTACCCACAACTGTGAAACCTGTCATGAGGCGTGCGCTGACCGTGACCCGAAAAGCATGCTGAAGAAGCCTCACGAGCTTTCTACCATCAAAAACGTCATTGCCGTGGTGAGCGGCAAGGGCGGCGTCGGAAAATCCCTTGTCACCTCCCTGCTGGCATCCTCCATGCAGAAGAAGGGCTACCATGCCGCCGTTCTGGACGCGGACATCACCGGTCCTTCCATTCCGAAGGCGTTCGGCGTTCACCAGAAGGCCTATGCCAATGAGTACGGCCTTCTTCCCGTAAAATCCCGCCTTGGCGTGGATCTCATGTCCATCAATCTCCTTCTGGACAATGATACGGACCCCGTGCTCTGGCGCGGTCCGGTCATCGCCGGTGCGGTAAGCCAGTTCTGGACGGATGTGATCTGGTCCGATGTGGATTTCATGTTTGTAGACATGCCTCCTGGAACGGGCGATGTTCCGCTTACCGTATTTCAGTCTATTCCCGTTAAGGGCATCATCGTGGTGACCTCCCCCCAGGAGCTGGTTTCCATGATCGTGGAAAAGGCCGTGCGCATGGCTGAGATGATGAACGTACCGGTTCTCGGCATTGTGGAAAACATGTCCTACTTTGAATGTCCTGACTGCGGCAGCCGCCACAGCATCTTCGGAGAAAGCCATATTGAGGAAATCGCCGGAAAGCATGGTATTTCTTCCGTTTCCCGCCTTCCGATCGATCCCTCCATCGCCGCTTCCTGCGACAGAGGCGAGATTGAAAAGGTAGATGCGCCCTGGCTTGCGGATCTCTGCAGCAGCCTGGAAAAGCAGTGCGGATTTTAGAAGTTTAAAGGTTTTAGGGATTTCAGGATTTTAATATTTTATGAATTAAATCTGCGGCGGCAGGAGATGAAACATCTCCTGCCGCCGCAGCACATTTCAGAAAGCCTTTGCATCCGAAGCGGATGCATTTTTTATTCCATCCATGCGGCTGCTCTCCGGGCTTATCGATCCGGCTCGCAGCATGCTGCTCGCTGTCCGTTGCCCGTCGAATATCCGCATATCTGTGCAGGTAAACCTGCCATCCATGCGGCTGCTCTCCGGGCTTATCACACAAAAAAAGGAAAAAGCATTCTGTGCCTTTTCCTCATCTCCATAATGCTGACTGACTGTGATGTTATCAAAAAACGGTATGGAGTCCGTAAGAAGCATTCATAATCCTGTAAAAGAGAGGGGGGGACTGGTGCGGATCAAACCGCACCAGCTTGGGTTGATGATGTCTCAACTCGTTTTTTATCATAAAATATATTTATAAATTTGTCAACGATTTTTATAAAAAATTTATGTTTTCCTTTTTAAAAACTCTTCTGTTCCTTTTCTCTCTGTCACAGCTCACTTCCCGATTTTTTTCCGGCGTTCACGTCAGGTACATCCGCCACGCTGTCCATCTCCACCAGCTCGGCATTGATTTCCAGCCTCACCGTCACCATCTCCTCCGTATGCTCCTGAAGCTCCATTTTCTGAAGAAGGAGTGTGACCAGCAGCCTTCCCATCATCCTTCTGGGAACCCGCAGCGTAGTGAGGGCAGGCTCCAGCATGCTGCAGATACTCCTTCCGTCAAATCCGATCACGGACACATCCTCAGGAATCCGAAGCCCGTTGCTTCTCAGCGCGCGGTACACGGAAATTGCCATTACATCATTCTCAACCAGAAGTGCAGTGGGAATTCTTCCCGTATCCCTCCACAGCTCCTCCAGAAATTCCTGAGCCTTCTGACCGGTTCCCGCGCATTCCACACACAGCAGGGGATCTTCAGACAGACCAAGCTCCTCCATCGCATAGCTGAAGCTCTTGCGCCGCTCTATCAGAGAGCAGAGCGGTCTGCCGGAGCTGACGTATCCGATTCTCCGATGACCTCTTCCATAAAGATATTTTACAGCCGCAAAAACCCCCTGCCTGTTGTTGACCGTAACGGCACTGGCATCTACCGCCGGACAAAAGCAGTCGATCAGCAGATACGGCAGCTCCAGCGCGTCCAGAGCCTCCTTCATGCTGTCGCTGATCTGGGCCGCATAAACAAGCATTCCGTCAAACTGCTCCTTATTGATACTCTCTCTCAGCTTCGTCCCGATTTCATCATACATGTGAAGAATTGTAAACCGGCAGCCGCGTTTTCTGGCCTCTCTTTCCGCTCCCTCAATAACCTTCGGGAAGAAGGCTGCCTCTTCCACATCGTCATGGTATTCTGACAAAACCACGTAAGCGATTGTTTTGTTCGGAACCGTTTCTTCCCTTTCTCCTTTCTCATCCTCTTCCCGGATCATATATCCGTATCCCATTTCCCGGATTTTTTCCAACAAAGAATTCCTCAGTTCTTCACTGATGCCGGGTTTATGATTCAGGACCAGCGACATGGTGGCCGCAGATACCCCCAGCATACCGGCCAGCTCTTTGGATTTAATTGCCACGATATTTCCCTCACAAATTTTTTATTTGATAACACTATTGTACATTATCGGTAAATAATTTCAAGCAGAAAAACAGATACTGTTCGGGGAAGCAGAAATAAAACGCTGTGTCAGAACGCCTCCGGGCGGAAAAATTCACGTTCGGAACGCTGAAAAGCCTGACTAAAGAATGGAGGTACCAATGGAGAAAAAAACAGAAGCGGCATATAATCCGGACGCTGCTGCAGGCGTCCGCATTGATGAAAACGGAAAGGCATCAGATATGGATCCGCGCACGGTCATGTCACATGACGGCTGCAATCCCGTCAATCGGGATCAGGAACTGGAGCTCGCCCATGAAAAAGACAGACTGCTGTTTCCCGGCCTTCTGCCGGGAGCTGTACCGGGTTCCCTTCCGGGATCAGCGCCGGATAACATGCCGCCGATCCCGCCCTTTTATTTTAACTAAATATAATCGATCACGTCTCTGACGGAACGCACGCCGACCAGGCGGATGCCGTCCACCGGCGGCATATGCTCCAGGCTCACCTGAGGCAGGATGCATGTCTGAAAGCCCAGCTTTTTCGCTTCGGCCACCCTGCCCTCCGCCTGGCTGACCGCGCGCACCTCGCCGCTTAATCCTACCTCACCGAAGGCCATCACGCCTTCTTCGATGGGCCGGTTTTTAAAACTGGAAATAACCGCCATTACGATGCCCAGATCGATGGCCGGCTCGGAAATCTTTATTCCTCCGGCAATGTTTACGTAGGCGTCGCAGCCTGAAATCTGAAGGCCCAGACGCTTTTCCAGCACCGCCATCAGAAGATTTACCCGGTTAAAATCCGTGCCTGCCGCCTGCCTTTTGGGGAAGCCGAAATTGCTGGAACAGACCAGTGCCTGAATTTCCACCAGAATGGGCCTGGTTCCCTCCATGGAGCAGGAAACCACACAGCCGCTCGCTCCTACCGGCCTGCCATCCAGCATGAACTCAGAGGGATTTTTCACCTCATAAAGTCCCTCTCTTCGCATCTCAAACACGCCGATCTCATTGGTGGAACCGAAACGGTTTTTCACACCTCTCAAAATACGGTAGGAAGCATGCCGGTCTCCTTCAAAATAAAGCACCGTATCCACCATGTGCTCCAGAACTCTCGGTCCGGCAACCGTTCCTTCCTTCGTCACATGGCCCACGATAAAGATGGAAATACCGCAGCTTTTTGCCAGACGCAGGAAAACGCCCGTAGACTCCCGCACCTGGGAAACGCTTCCAGGCGCAGCAGAAACCTCCTCACTGTACATGGTCTGAATGGAATCAATAATCACAATTTCCGGCTTCAGGTGCAGTATATTTTCCTCCACATCGCCCAGATTCGTCTCACACAGAAGCAGAAAAGAATCCTGGAACGGGCCGATGCGCTGGGCACGCATCTTGATCTGCCTCAGGGATTCCTCCCCCGACACATAAAGCACCCTTTTCCCGCGTTCAGACAGCAGCCTGCACACCTGGAGAAGGAGGGTGGACTTACCAATGCCCGGATCTCCGCCTACCAGAACAAGTGAACCCGGCACAATACCGCCTCCCAGCACCCTGTCCAGCTCCCCGATTCCGGAAGGAATCCGTTCCTCCTCATCGGCAGAAATCTCTGAAAGCTTTGACGGCTTCTTTCCGCCGGAGGACATGCCGGCCTTTCTTTCCCTGCCGCTTTCCGACTGCATTTTTCTGACCGGCTCCTCCACAAAACTGTTCCAGGTTCTGCAGGCCGGGCACTGTCCCATCCATTTTGCGGATTCATAGCCGCATTCCTGACAATAAAAAACGGTAGATGATTTTGCTTTAGCCATTTTTCCTCTTATTTCCAGGCCTTCTGCGCCAGAAAGCCGCAGGGGAATCTTTTCTCCGGCAGAACCTGCCTTCCCTTTCCGATTCCTCCTGCGGCTTCCGGCTGCAGAGCCTTATTTTCTGATTTCTACCTTCACCTCTCCGGCTCCGGCCAGTTCCACGCTCAGGCTCAGCTTTCCTCCAAGGTTGGTGCGCATCCTTCCGGCATCCTCTCCATTGATCCGCACATCGTATTCCGTATCATCCTGAAGACCGATGGTAATCTGCGCATCCTCGCTTCCTTCCACAAGAAAGCTGACGCCGTCCTCATGCTCGGTAAAGAAGAGTACGCTTGTTCCGGGAACGGACTCATAGGCAAACATACCGTTTTTTTCCAGCTTCGTCATGGTACGGTAGGTTTTCACCTTGTACAGATCGCCGTCATGGGAGAAATCCTCCACCTTTGCCTTTTCGGAAAGCGTATGATTTCCGAAGCTGATGCTTCCGTCTGCCTCCCTGCGGATCAACTCCTCTACTGCTGCCATTGCTTTTGTCCTCCTGTTCTTTTTTCGGTTTTTATCAAAAAGGTGCTTACAAATGTAAGCTGTCAGTTTTTCACATGAAAACTGATCTTTCCATCCCTGCAGCCAACCGTCACACGATCTCCCGGCTGTACCCGCCTGCTCAGGATCTCTTCCGCAAGCGCATCCTCAATCATGCTCTGGATTGCGCGCTTCAACGGACGGGCTCCCATCTTCAAATCGGAATGCTTCTCCACAATCAGGTTCTTCGCTGCTGACGTAATGGTCAGGCTGATGCCAAGCTGATCCTTGCATCGGGCGCTTAAATCCTTCGCCAGAAGCGTGATGATCTGCTTCATGTTTTCCGTAGTAAGCGGATGGAATACCATAATTTCATCAATACGGTTGATGAATTCCGGCTTAAACAGCCGTTTTACCTCTTCCATCACACCCGCCTTCATCCGTTCATAATCCCTTTTCTCATCCGTGCCTGTAGAAAAGCCCAGGCTTTTGGGATCTATAATCCTCTGTGCCCCCGCGTTTGAGGTCATGATGAGCACCGTATTCTTAAAGCTCACCTTACGGCCCCTGGAATCAGTGATATGGCCGTCATCCAGCACCTGCAGCAGGATGTTGAACACATCCGGATGCGCCTTTTCGATCTCATCAAAAAGCACCACGGAATAGGGATTCTGACGCACCTTTTCCGACAGCTGGCCGCCGTCGTCAAAGCCCACATAGCCGGGCGGGGAACCGATCAGCTTGGAAACGGAATGGCCTTCCATATATTCGGACATATCAATCCGGATCAGCGCGTTTTCGCTGCCGAACATGGCTTCTGCCAGCGCCTTGCTCAGCTCCGTCTTTCCCACGCCAGTGGGACCCAGGAACAGGAAGGAGCCGATGGGCCGCTTCGGGTCCTGAAGCCCTACGCGCCCTCTCCTCATGGCCCGTGCCACCGCGGAAACGGCTTCCTCCTGGCCGATCACACGCTTATGCAGGATCGATTCCAGCTTCATGAGCCGTTCGCTCTCCTTTTCCTCCAGCCGGCTCACCGGAATTTTAGTCCAGGCAGCAACCACCTGTGCCACATCGTTTTCTGTGACTACCTGACGATTTTCCGCTTTCTTTTTATTCAGCCGCGCCGTTTTCTGCGCCAGCTTCTTCATCACGGCATCCTGCTCCCGCTTCCACTTTCCGGCCTGTTCAAAAGCTTCTATACGGATTGCGTTCTCTATCTTCCGATCCAGCTCATGGATCTGTTCATTCAGCTTCCGGATCTCTTCCGGCTGCTCCATACCAGACAGCTTTACAGCGGAAGCCGCTTCGTCAATCAGATCGATTGCTTTATCGGGCAGCCTTCTGTCATTGATATATCTGCTGGAAAGGTGTACCGCCGCCTCCAGCGCTTCGGGAAGGTATCTTACCTGGTGATGCTCCTCGTATCCGGGAGCGATCCCTTCCAGAATCCGGACCGCTTCCTCCTCCGAAGGCTCCTCCACATTCACCGGCTGGAACCTTCTCTCCAGAGCTGCATCCTTCTCGATATACTTTCTGTACTCTGTAATCGTGGTCGCTCCGATGAGCTGAAGCTCTCCGCGGGCAAGGGAAGGCTTCAGAATATTGGATGCATCGATCGCACCCTCTGCACCTCCTGCGCCGATCAGAGTATGGAGCTCATCCAGAAACAGAAGCACATTGCCTGCCTCTGTCACCTCACGAATCACTTTCTTAATCCGTTCCTCAAATTCTCCCCGGTACTTGCTTCCCGCAATCATTCCGGAAAGATCCAGGGTCAGAACCCTTTTGTTTTTCACGGTATCCGGCACGTTTCCTTCCACGATCCTACGGGCAAGGCCCTCCACAATAGCAGTCTTACCCACACCAGGCTCTCCCACCAGACAGGGATTATTCTTCGTCCGCCTGGACAGAATCTGGATCACCCTGTTGATTTCCTCTTCTCTTCCCACGACCGGGTCCAGCTTTCCCGCCGCAGCCATCGCTGTCATATCTCTGCTGTACTGCTCCAGGGTGGCAGTCTGTCCCTTCTTTTTCTGCTTTTTCCCAAGATCCTCCCTGTAAAGGGCGGGATCCTGTCCCATCGCCGCGAGAGTATCTGCATAAATCTTCTGTGGCTGCAGACTGCAGGTATTTAAAAGCCGGACTGCCACATTTTCTCCCTCGCGGATCAGGGCGAGCAGAATGTGTTCTGTCCCCGTGAGGGAAGAGCTGAAACGGGCCGCCTGTCTGTGTGCCTCTTCCAGAATTGCCATCGCTCTCGGCGAATAGCCGTCTCTTTCCTTCTGCGGGATCGGAGAGACCGGAGCGATCAGATCCCGGATCATCTCCTTCAGCTCCTGTTCATCTGCGCCGTTTTCCACAAGCACTCTAGCCGCCGTTCCCGTACCCTCCTCCAGAAGTCCCAGCAGGATGTGTTCTGTTCCCACATATCCCTGCTTCATTTTCCTTGCAGAACGTTCGGCAAGCTGGAGGGCCGTTCTGGCCTTATCTGTAAACTGCGACTGCATTATTCCAGTCCTCCATATTCTTCATAAATTTCATCAATTAAATCATGCACCTCCTGACGGGAAATATTCTTACAGCTTGCTTTTGCCAGCAAAAGCAACAGCTCCTGCCGCATTTCCTCCATCGCTTTCTTTTTTCCTTCATCTATGGATATGACGGCACCTTTCCTCCGGTCCACCTTCACAAAGCCTTCCTGCTTCAGCACCGTATACGCCTTATTGACCGTGTGCATGTTGATTCCAATTTCATCGGCAAGCTGCCGCACGCTGGGAAGCACGTCGCCCTCCCGATAGCGGTTGGTCGCAATCCCGAGGATGATCTGATTCCTGAGCTGGATATAAATGGCTTCGTCACTGTTAAAATCAATTTCCAATACCATGTTCACTGTGTATCGCTCTTCTTTCTCCTGTCCGGCATATGACAAAAACCGGATCTGTTATTGTTATATATATAATATAACAGAAGGCACATTCTGTCAACCGGAAAGGCCGCTGCGGACAGATTTCGGTCCTTTCCACAGCGGCCTTTGACCATTTATTTCAGATCCAGGAATTCAAAATCAAGATCATCATCCTCATCCACATCCAGGAAGTCCTTGGGCCTGTAGCTCTTCTGACCTCTCTGGTTTTTCGTTCTGCCGGACTGGCGGGAGGATCGTCTCGGAGGCTCATCTTCATCATCCTCCTCATCATAACGGTCTTCGTCCTCATCCTCCTCGTCTTCTTCATAACGACTCCTGCGGGAAAGCTGTCTGGAACGCACAGGACGTCTCACCGCACCGCGGCGTCTTCTGGGCGCATAGTCCTCCTCATCATCGTCCTCTTCTTCATCCTCTTCTTCGTCGTCCTCATCCTCATCGTCATCATAGCGGGCATCATCGTCATCATCACCATAATCGTCCGCATCATATCCATCATCCTCATAGGAGCTTCTCAGCTTGAAGATCAGAATAGTAACAACGACAACAAGAAGTGCAATGATCACGGCGAGAACGATTATGACCATACGCATGCTTCCGGTCTGCTCTTCCATCACCGCGATGTTGCTTTCATTCGTCTGCTGCGCGTTCAGCAGGTCACCGATTTTATATCTGGTACCATTGATATTATCGTTCAGATACCAGTCGCTGACGCCTGTTCCCGTTCCATCGTCCGCATAGCTGACACTGTATTCATCCGTAGGGGTATTTACCGTTTCCGAAGGAGCTTCGGATGGCGTCTCGGAAGGTGTTTCCGCAGGAGTCTCCGCCTGTGCGGTCTCCGTTACCTCCACCAGATCGGAACGGATATAGCCGGTAACCGTCTGTCCGTCCACTTCTCCGGAAACCTGATACCACAGATTTCCGTCGCTTCCGGTGGTCTCTCCCACCACGTCAATCTCATCTCCGGAAGAAAGACTTCCGGACTGAGAGGAATCCGTCGAAGCTTCGCTTCTCACTCTGGCGCTTGCAGGAATTACCCTCACTCTTGCCGCTGTGGAAGTTCCGGACATATCCTCCGTATTTTCATCCACAATTTCAGCTTCCACATCCCCGTTATCCGTATTCTCTGCCGGAGCTTCCTCGCCGCCGTCTCCGCCTGCTTCCTGTCCGGTCTGGCTCCCAAGGCTGTTCGAAGCGCGGCTGACGAGACCGCTCTGTCCCCACATTCCCGCGCAGAGAGCCATCGCGGTCAGAACCGCCGCAATCCGCAGGCTTCTTTTCTTTCTTCCTGATTTTATTCTGTTCATCTGCATACCATGCCTTTCTCTTTTTTAAGCATTCCCGGAAAACGGGCGCTTAAATCCGTGACCTGTCCTTTGTATTCAGGCCTCATCAATGGCCTTACCAATGTCCGACCTCATATATTTATTGGCGAAATCCACCCAGCCGGCCGCCTCATACGCCCTGGCTCTTGCTGCCTTAAGATCCTTCCCGACCGCAGTGATGCCAAGCACTCTTCCGCCGTTTGTCACGATACGTCCCTCTTCATCAAAGGCGGTTCCGGCATGAAAACAGAAGGCATCATCCACATCCGCGAACCGCTCCAGACCGCTGATCGGATAGCCCTTTTCATAGCTGACAGGGTATCCCTCGGAAGCCAGAACCACGCAGACCGCCGCGTTATCCTCAAACTCCAGCTCGATCTGATCCAGCGTGCCGTCGATGCAGGCCTCCATCACGTCCAGAATGTCGTTCTTCATCCGCGGAAGCACCACCTGAGCCTCCGGATCACCGAACCTGGCGTTATACTCCAGAACCCTCGGTCCCTTCTCCGTCAGCATCAGGCCGAAGAAAATTACGCCCTTAAAGGGCCTTCCCTCCGCTGCCATGGCATCCACTGTAGGCTGATAGATATACTTCCGGCAGAATTCATCCACTTCCTTCGTATAGAACGGAGATGGGGAAAAGGTTCCCATACCTCCGGTATTCAGCCCCTGATCCCCGTCGCAGGCTCTCTTATGGTCCTGCGCGGAGGTCATGATCCGAATCGTCTTACCATCCACAAAAGACAGCACGGAAACCTCCCGCCCGGTGAGGAATTCTTCCACAACCATGCGGTTTCCCGCTGCCCCGAAATGCTTATCCAGCATGATTTCCTTCACACCGGCAAGCGCCTCTTCCTTTGTCTTACAGATCAGAACGCCCTTTCCCAGCGCCAGGCCGTCCGCCTTCAGAACGATGGGATAGTCCGCCTTTTCCAGATATTCCTCAGCTGCCTTCGCATCCTCAAACGTTTCATAGGCCGCCGTTGGAATGTGATATTTCTTCATCAAATCCTTGGAAAACGCCTTGCTTCCCTCCAGGATGGCTGCGTTCTTTCTGGGACCGAAAGCCCTCAGTCCAGCCTCCTCCAGCACGTCCACAAGTCCTTCCGCCAGCGGATCGTCCGGTCCCACGATGACCAGATCCACCGCCTTCTCCTTTGCAAAGGATGCGATCTTTTCAAACTCATTTACTTTTATCGGCACGCACTCCGCAATCGCAGCAATTCCCGCGTTTCCGGGCGCGCAGTATATCTTTTCCGCTTTCGGGCTTCTGGCTGCGGCAGCCGCAATGGCGTGCTCCCGTCCCCCGCTTCCCACAATCAGAATCTTCATCTTTTTTATTCCTGCCGCCATCAGGCGGTGTCCTTTCTACTGTAGTATTCTTACCGGATTACGGTCCTTCCGTCCACGACCTCCACCCTTCCGGCAGCGATCAGATCAATAGCCTTCGGAAGGAGAATCCACTCCGCTTCCTCCATCACTCGCTGCTGGAGGCTCTTCGGAGTATCATCCGGCAGCACGTCAACACTCTTCTGCAGAAGGATCGGGCCGGTATCCGTTCCATCGTCCACGAAATGCACTGTGGCTCCCGTCACCTTCACGCCCCTTGCGAGAGCTGCCTCATGTACCTTCAGGCCATAGTAGCCGGTTCCGCAGAACGAAGGGATCAGGGAAGGATGGATATTGATGATCTGGTTCGGATAGGCGCGGATCATCTCCGGCGGAATATTCACCAGAAAGCCTGCCAGCACAATCAGATCAGGCGCGTATTCGTTCACCTTCTCCAGAAAAGCGCGGTTGAATGCCGCCCGGTCCGGAAAATCCTTCGGAGAGAGGCACACCGCATCGATTCCGTTCTGCCGTGCGCGCTCAAGCGCGTAAGCGGAACGGTTGTTGCTGATCACTCCCGCGATCCGCGCATCGTGGATGCGGCCGTCCTTCAACGCGTCAATGACTGCCTGAAGATTGGTTCCTCCTCCTGATACGCAGACAAGAATGTTCAGCATAACTCCACCCCTTTTTCCCCGGCTTCAATTCTGCCGATCACATACGGGGTTTCTCCCGCCGCACGGGCCGCTTCCACGGCCTTGTCCACATCCGCAGGATCTACGGCGAGCACCATGCCGATTCCCATATTATAGGTGTTGTACATCATCTGTTCTTCAATATTTCCCGTTTTCGCAAGGAGCCGGAAAATCGCAGGGACCTCGTAGCTGTCCTTCTCCACAACAGCCTTCACTCCGTCAGGAAGCATTCTGGGGATATTCTCATAGAAACCGCCTCCGGTGATATGGCTGCATGCCTTAACAGCCACGCCCGCCTCCTTCACCGCACGGAGAGCCTTCACATAAATCTTCGTGGGAGCGAGCAGCGCTTCGCCAAGCGTGGTTCCAAGCTCCTCATAGTACGTGTCCAGAGACTCCTTCGTCATCTCGAACACCTTACGCACCAGGGAGAAACCATTGCTGTGAACGCCAGAGCTGGCGAGACCGATCAGCACGTCGCCGGGCTTTAAGTCCGCTCCCGTAATCATGTTCTTCTCGTCTACAATTCCTACGGCAAAACCGGCAAGATCATATTCATCCTCCGGATAGAAGCCTGGCATCTCCGCCGTCTCTCCGCCGATCAGAGCCGCTCCCGCCTGCTTACAGCCGTCCGCAACGCCCTTTACAATAGAAGCGATCTTCTCCGGATAGTTCTTTCCGCAGGCGATATAATCCAGGAAAAACAGCGGCTCACCGCCCGCACAGGCGATATCGTTGACACACATGGCCACGCAGTCAATTCCCACCGTGTCGTGCCTGTCCATCAGGAAGGCCAGCTTCAGCTTCGTTCCTACGCCGTCCGTTCCGGAAACCAGGGTGGGCTTTTCCATATTTTTAAAGCTCTCCATGGAAAAGGCTCCGGAAAAGCCGCCCAGACCGCCAAGGACCTCTGGCCGCATGGTCTCCTTCACATATTTTTTCATCAGTTCCACCGATTTATAACCGGCTTCGATATCCACTCCGGCATTCTTATAATCCATTTTTACCTCCATGCATCCTTATCCTTTGTCCTGTTATACCACGCCCTTATTTCGCGTAGTTCTTATAGCCGGTCTCCTGCAGGCGGGCATCCTTCTTCTGCACGCTCTCCTTTAAGCTCTGGCTGTACTTTTTCAGTCTCTCAAGCAGCTCTTTATCCGAGGTGGCAAGGATTTTGGCCGCGAGCAGTCCCGCGTTCGCGCCTCCATTGATCGCCACCGTAGCCACAGGAATCCCGCTGGGCATCTGCACGATGGAATAAAGGGAATCCCTTCCGCCAAGGGAAGAGGTATGCATCGGAATACCGATTACCGGCATGGGGAAGATTGCCGCACACATGCCCGGAAGATGAGCCGCCATACCCGCTCCTGCAATAATCACCTTGTATCCGGCCGCTTCCGCATTTTTCGCATATTCAAAGAATACATCCGGTTCCCGGTGGGCGGAAATGATCCTCATCTCATAGGAAATTCCGAGCTCCTCCAGAATATCGGCTGCCTTCGCCATAACAGGCATATCCGAATCGCTTCCCATTACAATACCAACCTGTGCCACTTCTTTTCCTCCTTTACAGCCGCACATGCGGCCTTTTGTATGTTCGCAGTATCCCGTTCCATCACACCGAAGCTGCGCACACCTCATCCTGTAAAGGCACTCAGCCATGCCGGCAGGCAGAACGTTTCTTTTGCCTGATTCCCGTTCTTCCCGCAGAAGGCAGCCAGAGACCGGCCGCATCTTCATAATATGGAAGTTTTTTCCGGAAAATACCATTTACCTGACGGGAATTATTCAAATTACAGTGTACTAAACTTTTCTCCGTTATGCAACCTTAACCGGACGAATTAAGAAAAAATTCAGTCTTTCAGAAAGAAAGCCTTCTTTCCCTGTTCCTTTTTTCCGGGGGGTGATATAATGGAATTAAATTTATGCGTGCAGCACATACAGCAATGCATATTTAAAATATCCAAATCAGATACACAAAGCGAGGTAACACATCCCATGTGCGAAGTACAGTATGACATTACCTATCAGGATCTGAATCCCACTTTTCTCTTTTCCTGCCAGCTCTCCCGCAGCAGCACGCCGGAAGCGGCGCACAGCCACGATTTCTGTGAAATCGCCCTCATCCTGTCCGGAGAAGGACATTTTGTCATCGACGGCAGATGGCTGGAAGCCCAAAAAGGGGATGTGCTTTTATTCAATCCCGGAACCGTTCACCAATGTACATACAGCTCTCCTTCCGCTCCTCTTGTGGAATTCTATGTTTCCTTCACCGATATTCAGCTCCGGGGAATGGAACGCAACCAGATCCGTTTTCCGGGACGGGAGCTGCTGCTTCACCCCGGTGAGAAAACCTTTGTTCTTCTCTCCCGCCTCTGTACCCTGATTCAGGCGGAGAGCCAGGGACGCCAGCCGGGACGCTATTTCATGCTGAAGGCCTACGTCACCCAGATGATCCTGCTTCTTTACCGGGAACAGGCGGCAGCGCCTTCCGCCGCGGAGAGCGGATATGAGTTCGAGTCCACCAACAAGCGGTACGTGGTGGAGCAGATCATCGACTATCTGGACAACCATTATAATGAAAAAATATCTCTGGATCAGATCGCCCGGAACATGTATCTGAGCCCTTTTTACATCTCCAAGATATTCAAAAGCGAGACCGGGGACACGCCGATCAACCATCTGATACGTGTGCGCATGGAAAAGGCGAAGGAGCTTCTGGATCAGAAAAAGGACACCAGCATCCAGGATATTGCGCTGTGCGTGGGCTATGACGATGCCTACCATTTCAGCAAGCTGTTTAAAAAGCATTTCGGCCAGTCTCCTTCCCAGTACAGGAAGACGCAGGAACAGGAATGAGAAACGAAAGGTGGAGAAACGATGGCAGATATGATGCTGGATTTTGCCAATCTGGAAATCTATCGGGAAAACAACCGGATCGAAGCGAAGAAAGCGCAGGGCGGCCTTCCGCACAGCATCTGGGAAACCTATTCTGCTTTCGCCAATTCCTTCGGCGGCATTCTCCTTCTGGGAGTGGTTGAGGACGCCCGGGGACACTTTGTCTCCGTCCCGCTTCCCTCTCCCGAGCGCCTGGTCTCCGAATTCCGGAACATTGTAAATGACCGCACGCGGGTGAGCGCGAATATTCTTTCTGAGCAGGATGTACAGATCGTGGAAAGCGGCGGCAACCGGATCGTCGTGATCCGGATTCCGCGGGCAGGCCGCCATGAGCGTCCTGTCTATATCGGAACGGACCCTTTTTCCGGCTCCTATTTCAGAGATGGAGAAGGGGACTACCGCTGCGGCCCCGATGAAGTGCGCTCCATGCTGCGCGACCGGACGGATGAGCCCCAGGACGCCCTGGTGCTGGAGGAGCTTTCTACGGACTGCCTGGATCCCGGGTGTGTCAGCCGATACCGGGTCCGGCTTTCCGATCTGAATCCCGGCCCCGCCTGGCAGCATTCCATTTTCACCCACTTCCTGCCCTGCATCGGAGCCGTTGCCAGGGGCGGAGACGGAGCGTATCACCCCACGGCCGCCGGACTGCTCATGTTCGGAAAAAGCGCGGAAATACGCCGGGAATTTCCCGACTATCTTCTGGATTATCAGGAGCTTGACGATTCCGGCCGACTCATCTGGCAGCTCACCTCCCGCACAGAGGACTGGAGCGGCAGCCTGTTTGACTTCTATTTTCTGGTCTATCACAGGATTCTTCAGGGGCTGGAAGAGAAACTCCCCGTCCCGGAGCTTCCATCCGTCCAGCCGGATGTCGACGCATCCGTCCGCCCGGCGTCCGGTCTCTCCGGCGTCCGCCATGCGCTGGGGGAAGCGCTCGCCAACTGTCTGATCCATGCGGATTACCGAGCAAAAAGCGGGCTTGTAATCCTGAGGAAACCCGACAGCGTCATCATCACCAATCCGGGAAGCTTCCGCATCCTGATTTCGGAAGCCGCGGACGGTGGAAAATCAGATGTACGAAACGCCACCCTGGCCCGGATGTTTTCCCTGATCCACATTGGCAGAGGGGAAGGAAGCGGCATCCCAGGCATCCACCGGGCCTGGAAGGAACAGGGCTGGGAAAAGCCAAGCCTGACAGAACAGCTCAGCCCCGCCCGGATCACCCTTACCCTGCGCCTGAAACGGGGAGAGGATGAACGGACGGACACACCTGCGCAGAAAGCGCGCAAGCAGACCATCCTGGAATATCTCACCGCAGTTCCATCAGCGGATCTCAGACAGATCTCCCAGGCGGTGGAATTGAGTCCTTCCCGCACGGGCGAATATCTTCGTGCTCTGAGAGACGAGGATATCATCGTTTCCGAAAGAAACGGCAGGAAAAACACCTACCGGCTGAAATCCTGAGCGGGTCAGCCTTCCTCCTTCGGCCCCATGGAAAAGGCCGACACCTCCATCACCGCTTTCGTGTCAGCATCCGAAAAGGCATACAGGCCGACGACCGTCCCGGTAAAGCAGCGCCCCGCCACCTCACAGGCCAGGAAGCGGGTGGAGGCGCTGCAGGCTTTCACAAACGGTCCGTCTTCTGCGGCATAGAAGAAATGAAAGGCTTCCTTCTCCGCTTCCATCCGCAGCCGGAGCCGCCCTGCCGGAATGGGCATGCAGAAGGCCGTCTGCCGGAAATCCTCCGCGCATTTTTCCAGAATCAGCATGTCTCCCTCTTCCGTCCTTTTCTTTCCAAACCGGTAATGAAACTCCGAAGACAGAAGCGCGGCAATTCCCGCTTCATCCCCCGGCTGCTTTGGCGAGAAGGAAAGCTCCGCCTCCGCCACGCAATCAAAGTCTCTCTGCCTGACCGCCGCGAAGGTGGGATTTTTCCCATCCCGGAAGGTGATCCAGGACGGATGCAGCCGCAGAACGCCGTCCCCTCTTTCATAGGAAGCCATCTCCGGCTTTCTTAAAAAAATCCACTCCGGCTCCCATTCCTTTTTCGTAAAATCGGCCTTCCATGCAGGCACATCCCGCTGAGGTTCCCAGAGAGGCCCATCGCAGCAAAGCGCCGCCCTCCGGTTGTTTTCCACCTTCGGCCAGCCGTTTTCCCACACCACAGGCGTCAGGAAGGTCTCCCTTCCCAGATGGCTCATTGTTCTTCTGGACAGCCGGATCCCCAGATGGACGAGCCACCAGTTTCCCCGGTGATCCTGAAACAGATCGCCGTGTCCCGCGCACTGCACCTCCTTGCTGGTGTCGTGCACATTGGTCAGAATGGGATTGTCCGGGCAGCTTTCATAAGGTCCGAACAGACTGGCGCTTCCCGCAGCTGTAATCATATGATTGAAATTCGTTCCTCCCTCCGCCGCGAACAGATAGTACCGCTCCCCGATCCGGTAGATGTGAGGCGCTTCCAGGAAACCGCCTCCAATACCCGCCCAGATCGAATGCTGCTCCCCGATCCGTTTTCCCGAGCGCACATCGATCTCCTCCAGCGTGATCTCCTCCCGGCCGGGGTGCAGAGACTGATTGGTGCAATAGAAGGCGTGCCCGCTTTCAAAATAAAGAGAAGGATCGATTCCTCCCGCCTCCACCCAGACGGGCGCAGACCATTCTTCCGCCGGATCGGAAGCCGTCACGATGAAATTTCCATACATGGACAGGGTTGCCGTCACGTAAAAAATCCCTTCCTCATACCGGATCGTGGGCGCCCACACTCCGCCGGAGTCCTTCGCCTCCAGAAGCGGAAAAGCCTCCGCATCCTGCACGCAGTTTCCGATCTGTCTCCAGTTCACCAGATCCCTGCTGTGAAAAACCGGAATCCCCGGGAAGTATTCAAAGGAGCTGGTGACCAGATAATAATCCTCTCCCACCCTGCAGATACTGGGATCCGGGTGAAAGCCCCGGATCACCGGATTCTGATATTGCATGTTTCCCTCTTTCTGCCGCCGTCTGACGGCGTCTTTTTTCGGAGAAGCCGGCTGCGCCGGCTTCCGCCCTTCTTCTTTCCGCTCCCATGGTAGCAAATTCCGCATCGGCTGTAAACGGCTGAAAATTCAGCACCACGGTTTGCCCACACGCATAAAGCCGGACAGAAGGCGCATCCGCTCAAAACCGGGCGGAGGACAGATATGCTCAAGACCTGACGGATGGCATGTCCGCCCGGTTTATGTTGACAAAGCAATAATAGCATGCTATTATTCTTCGTGCCAAAGGAGGTACACAGATGGCGGAGGAAAACACGTGCAGTGTTCTGCTCAAGCAGATTCACGATGAACTGAAAAAGATGGCTGACAACAGCCTGCGGGCCAATGATCTGACCATGGCCCAGCTCGGGGCCCTGCTTGTTCTGAACCGCACTTCTGCCAAACAGCTTTCCTATAAGGAGCTGGAAAAGGAGCTTCATGTGGCGCAGTCAACCACCACCGGCATCGTGGACCGCCTGGAACAGAAGGGCTTCGTAGAATGCTTCGGAAGCGCACAGGACAGGCGGATCAAGGTGGTAAGGCTGACTCAGACAGGCGAACGGTGCTGCTATCTGGCGGACAGACACCTGGAAGAAGCGGAGGAAAGGCTCCTCTCCGGTCTGACGGAAACGGAACGGATGATTTTTCATTCCCTTCTGATAAAGGTTCACCGGTCGATCCGGTAGGTGTCACTTTCTGCGGCGCTCCGTGTTTTATTTTTATAGACATATATATAGCACACTATCGATCAGACGGGGGGAACGAGTCTTCGACGATTTGTTGGAAGCCGGTGGATTTGAGGGCCGCGGTTTTCCGGCAAACGGCGGAGATATCGGTTCTGCCGTCTTTTTGTGTTAAACTCACCAGACAGAAGAATCCCTGCGTCCTACGCAAAACTGCTGTGATCGCAGTGGAAAAATCACATGCGCGATTTTTTCGCGCGGTCGGAGCAAAGGGCGCTCCGACATGGAGGTAACTGTGAATACTGAAAAGAAACAAATCCTGTTTGCCGGCATCGATATCGGCTCAACCACCACCAAAACGGTCGTTCTGGACGCCCGGGACGGACGGACCATCCATTCCGTCTACCGCAGGCACAGCGCCCAGCAGGCAGCGAGCGTGATCGAATGCCTGAAAGAGCTTTTGAAAAAATTTCCGGGGGCGGAATTTTTCCTCGCCCTCACCGGCTCCGGTGCCAAGACGCTTTCGGACCGGCTCGGCCTTCTCTATGTACAGGAGGTAGTGGCAAACTCCATCGCCATCCGGAAGCTGTACAAAGATGTAAACACCGCTATTGAGCTGGGCGGTCAGGACGCCAAGGTTCTGTTTTTCCGCAAAGACGCGCAGAGCGGCCAGCTTGAGGTGGCGGACATGCGGATGAACGGAAGCTGCGCCGGAGGCACGGGCGCCTTTCTGGACGAGGTTGCCGCCATCCTGCGCATTCCTGTGGAGGATCTGAACCGGACGGCGGCACAGGGCGAAACGGTCTATGACATCTCCGGCCGCTGCGGCGTTTATGCCAAGACGGACATCCAGCCCCTTCTGAACCAGGGCGTTTCCAAAGAAAACCTGGCACTCTCCTCCTTCCATGCCGTTGCGAAGCAGACCATCGGCGGCCTGGCACAGGGACTGGACATCCGCGGTCCCGTGCTGTTTGAAGGCGGCCCGATGACCTTCAATCCGACGCTGATCCGGGTGTTTGCCCAGCGTCTGAACCTCTTGGAAGATGAGATTCTGGTGCCGGAGCATCCGGAAACCATCGTGGCCTATGGAGCGGCGCTTTCTCTGGACAGCCTGTTCGCACAGAGCCGCACTCCCATAGACCTGAACAGCCTGCTGAAAACTCTGGACGGACTTCATGAGGCAATTCAGGTTGAAAATGTGGGAACCACGCCCCTCTTCTTTGAATCGGCAGAGGAAAAGGAAGAATTTCTGCGCCGTCACGCGCTGCCGGAGCAGAGCTTCTGTCCCGGCCGGAAAAAAGTGGAAGGAAGTGCTCAGGCAGACGGACAGCAGGTCCATGCCGTTCCGGCGGAGGCGGACGGGAAGCAGGTCCGGAACGCCAGACCCGCATCTGAGCCTGTGCGTGCCTATCTCGGCATCGACTGCGGCAGCACCACCACCAAATTCGTTCTGATCGACGAGGACGAAAACCTTCTGGATTCCTTCTATGCCTCCAACGCGGGAGAACCACTTGAGGTGGCAAGAAAGGCGCTGTGGGAAATGAAGGAAAAATGGGATGCGGCCGGGACTCCCCTCTCCATCCTTGCCGTCGGCACCACAGGCTATGGAGAGCTTCTGATGGAGCGCGCCTTCAGCGCGGAATATCATGTGGTGGAAACGGTGGCCCATGCAAGAGCGGCGGCAAAGTACGTGCCGGACGCCACCTTTCTTCTGGACATCGGAGGACAGGATATGAAGGCCATCTGGCTGGACCGGGGCGTGATCACCAACATCGTGGTCAACGAGGCCTGCTCCTCCGGCTGCGGCTCCTTCCTGGAAAACTTCGCAGCGACCCTTCACATCCCGGTGGAACAGATCGCGGAATCGGCCTTTGCCTCCGACAGCCCGGCAGCCCTCGGAAGCCGCTGCACCGTTTTCATGAACAGCAGCATCGTCACCGCCCAGAGAAGCGGCAGACAGCCTCAGGACATCATGGCGGGCCTGTGCCGATCCATCATTGAAAATGTGTTCACCAAAGTCATCCGGGTTTCCAATCTGGATTCTCTCGGCGACAAAATCGTAGTGCAGGGCGGCACCTTCCGCAACGACGCGGTGCTGCGCGCTCTGGAGCAGTACCTGGGACGGGAGGTCGTGCGCGCGCCCTATCCCGGCGTGATGGGAGCCATCGGCGCCGCCATCCTGGCGAAGGAAAACCGGGAAAAGCAGCTCGCTTTAGGGACGGAGCCGAAGCGTACCTTCATCGGCCTGGACGCCATGCAGGACTTTTCCTATTCCCAGGCGGAGGATTCCCCCTGCCCGTTCTGCGGCAACCACTGCAAACGGACGATCCTGCGTTTTTCCAACGGAAGCTGCTGGGTGACCAACAACCGCTGCGAACGGGGCGAAGTGGTAGGCGATCCCAAAGAGGCTTCCGTCATCGCCGCGGTAAAGGAAAAACAGAAGGAACGGGAACGCACGCCGAACCTGTTTAAACTGCGGGAACGGCTGCTGTTTCAGGACTATCCCCTTTCTACGCAGCCTGCCGACAAAGGTATTGTCATCGGCCTGCCCAGGGTGCTCTCCTTCTGGGACACCATGCCCTTCTGGAGCACCTTCTTCCGGAGTCTGGGCTTCACGATACGGCTTTCCGCTCCCAGCAGCCGGGCCATGTACGAAAGCGGGCTTTCCGCCGTCACCTCGGACACGGTATGTTTTCCCGCCAAGCTGGTGCACGGACATCTGCGCAATCTGGCCAAGCAGAAGGTGGACCGCATCTTCCTGCCCTCCATCGCTTCCGTCCCTTCGGAAAACACTTCCGATACCAGTCAGTCCATGTGCGCGGTGGTAAAGGGCTATCCTCTGGTCATACGCAATTCGGATAATCCGCAGGAGCGCTTCGGCATTCCTCTGGATATGCCCATGTTCCACTGGCGTACCAACCATGACAGGGACAGCCAGCTTACGAAATACATGGCGGAAACCTTCCAGATCTCCGAGGCGGATACAAAGGCCGCCATTCAGGCAGGAGACGCGGCCATAAAAGCCTTTCACGCTGCCCTGAAAGAGGCGGGAGAAAAGGTGATGGAGGATGTGAAAAGGCAGGGAACTTACGCCGTGGTGCTCGCCTCACGCCCTTACCAGAACGACGCGCTGGTCAACCACGACCTGCCGGAAATGTTTACCTCTCAGGGCATCCCGGTGCTCACCGTAGATTCCCTTCCGGGAGTAGAATCGGTGGATTTAAGCAGGAGCACAGTGGAAATCGTCAACAACTTCCACGCCAGAATGCTCGCCTCCGCCATGCTCGCCGCCAGAAGCCCCGAGCTGGAATACGTCCAGATCGTCAGCTTCGGCTGCGGCCACGACGCCTATCTTTCCGATGAAATCATCCGCCTGATGCGGGAAATCTCAGGAAAGACGCCTCTGGTTTTAAAGCTGGATGAAAGCGACATTCAGGGACCGCTGCGCATCCGTGTCCGCTCCTTCCTGGAGACTCTGTCCTTAAGAAGGGAGCGCGGGGAAAAAGAGGAAGTGCGGGAGCTTCCGGAGCCCTATCCGGTAAAATTCACCGCCGCCGACAGGGAAAAACTGGTTCTGGTTCCCAACACCTCCCACGCATTCAGCCGAATCATGGCCGCCGCCTTCGCCGGACAGGGGCTGCGCACCGAATCTCTGGAGCTGGGACGGGAGGAAGCGATCCGCTACGGCAAGCAATATGTACATAACGATATCTGCTTTCCTGCCCAGATGGTCATCGGAGAAGCACTCGCGGCTCTCAAGAGCGGGAAATATGACACCAAAAACGTTGCCATCGGCATGGGAAAATACATGGGAGACTGCCGCCTGACCCACTACAGCAGGCTGCTCAGAAAGGCGCTGGATGACGCCGGCTTCCCGGAGGTTCCCATCCTCACCAACGACGACCATGACGCCCACCAGCTCCATCCCGGCTTCAAGATGAACCTGCTCACCTCCATGCGCATCGCCTACGCCCTTCCCATGATCGACGCCATGGAAAGCCTGCTGAGAAAGATCCGGCCCTATGAGCTGGAGGCGGGCGCTGCGGACAGAGCCTTTGAGGAAGGCCTTAACGCCCTTTGCGACGGTCTGGAAAAGAGCGGCATCCGCGGAGCGAAAAAAGGCTTCGCCAAAGCCATCGAGCTGCTGAAAGCGGTTCCCTATGACAGGAGCGAAGAACGGCCGAAGGTGCTGATCGTGGGCGAATACCTGCTGAACTTCCATCCCGGCGCCAACCATGATATTGAGGCCTATCTGGAGAAAAACGGCCTGGAGATCATCGAGGCTTCCATGACCGACGTGATCCAGAAAACCTACTTTTCCATAGGCAGCCAGGTACGGGAATATAAGCTGGATTCCAACCTGATGGAAAAAGGCTGGTACGCCGCCACGGATGTGATCTTTGACCTGGCTCATGAGGCCACGGACAAAATTGCCTCCGCCCATCCGCTGTACGAGCCTCCCTGCCGTCTGCCGGATCTGGCGAAGGGCAGCGATCCGATCATCTACCATACCTTCGATACCGGCGAGGGCATCCTGATTCCGGGTGAGATCATCCATCACGCGAAGGAGGGCTGCCGTGCGTTCGTCATTCTGCAGCCCTTCGGCTGCCTGCCGAACCATGTCGTGGGCCG
>DXHY01000053.1 GCA_019113175.1 Candidatus Eisenbergiella stercoravium
TGGAACGGGGAGAAAGATGGCTGTCGTTAGTCATCTTTTTCTCTTTTTTGAGGATAAATTTCAGGGGCAGGCGTGACTCGCATGAGTCACACCTGCCCCTGTTTGGAACTATCTATTTCCCGACAGCCCCCGGTCTGAGAGGCGGAAGTTTCTGCGCCTGAGGTTTCTGTGCCGGAGGTTTCTGTGCCGGAGGTTTCCTGAGCGGCGCTTTCCGTTTCGCTTCCGGCAGGGCTGTCTGAGGAAGAGGTAATACCTCTCGAGGAGTTATCTCTGGAGGAGCCGCCTTTGGAACGGGGCGTTTCCAGAGAACTTCCCGGCGTGGCCTCCGCTTTTTCCAGAGCGGAGGAGATCGCTTCCAGCAGAACCTGGGAGGTATACTTGTTGTCCTCTGAGTAGCGGATGTCTTCCAGAGACTGCTTTTCACAGATCTGCACGGCCAGATCGTTGAGCGCGGGCTCCATCAGCGGATACATGGTGGTGACCGCTTCATCCAGATTCACAAGCCGGATGGAATTGATGTTGTTGGCATCCACCACCACCTCCACATCTATGGAGGAATTTCCCAGAATCACTGAGGTGGTGTATTTCCCCGGAACGAAGCGGTCGCTTTCCTCCCCTCCGCCCTCCGGCGTCTGACTCTTTCCGGGCAGGAACATGATGATGAGAAGCAGGAGAAATAGGATTCCCAGTACCGCAAAGATTCCGGTATATATCAATTCTTTCAGATGCAGTACCACAATTCTGGTCTTTGAACTCATATCCATATCCCCGATTCATGTTGTTTATACAGTTTACTCCGCTGCTGAAGAATTTATGTCAATTTACGTTGCTTTCCTTATGAGGTATAATAGGGGCAGAAGGCCGTCCGGGGGAACGGCTGCAAAAGAAAAAGGAGGAAAAAATGCATACGAAACCAAATGTAATCATCATTTATGCAGATGACCTGGGGTATGGGGATCTGTCCTGTTATGGAGCGGAGGATATTCATACCCCGAACATCGACCGGCTGGCCGGAGAGGGAATCCGTTTTCAGAATGCCTATTCCACATCGGCTGTCTGTACGCCGGCGAGATACAGCCTGATGACCGGGAAGTATCCCTTCCGAAATCCGGATACCTTTATCCTGCCGGGCAACGCGAAATGTATTATAGCCAGGGATACCATGACCCTTCCACGCGTTTTTCAGCGGGCGGGCTACCGGACCGGAGTGGTTGGAAAATGGCATCTGGGTCTCGGAGACGGCAGCATAGACTGGAACGGGGAGATTTCCTGCACGCCAAATGATATGGGATTTGACGAATCCTTTATTTTCCCCGGAACGGCAGACCGGGTTCCCTGCGTGTATATCAGAAACCGCAGGGTGGAAGGGCTGGAGCCGTCAGATCCTATCGAGGTATCCTATGAAACGGAATGCCCCTTTGATGACATTGATACCTATGAAAAAAATCCGGAAAAACTCCGAATGCTTTCCTCTCATGGCCATAACATGAGTATTATCAACGGTGTCGGAAGAATCGGCTATATGCGCGGCGGGAAAAAAGCGGTATGGAGGGATGAAGATCTGGCAGAGGACTTCCTGCGGGAAAGCCTTCGTTTCATCGACAGCAGTGAGAACACTCCCTTTTTCCTGTTGTATACTGTGCATCAGCCCCATGTGCCAAGGGTTCCGAACGAAAGATTCCGGGGAGCCACCGGACTCGGACCCAGAGGCGATGTGATCGCGGAGCTGGACTGGTGTGTGGGGGAGCTGGTTTCCCATCTGGAGAAAAAGGGAATTCTGGAGGATACGCTGATTCTGTTTTCCAGCGACAATGGTCCTGTTCTGAATGATGGATATGTGGATGAGGCCGTGGAAAAAAACGGTGCGCATCGTCCGGCAGGTCCGCTGAGAGGAGGCAAGTACAGCAAATTTGACGGTGGAGCGCGGATACCGTTTCTTGCTTTCTGGAAAGGTATGATCCGGCCGCAGGTGTCGAACGCGCTTCTTTCCCAGTGTGATCTGGCCGCCTCCTTTGCGGCAATGCTTGACGTACCGGTGCAGGACGGAGATTTTCCTGACAGCGAGAATCATCTGGATGTGCTACTGGGACGCAGCATGGAAGGCAGACGGGAGCTGATGTACGAAAGCGAATCCAAGGCAAAGGTGCTGCGTCGGGGCAAATGGGAATATCTGGAGCCGAGCGCCGGACCGGCAGTGGATCCGAACACCGGCATCGAATTGGGAAACAGTCCGGAGGGACAGCTCTATAATCTGATGTATGACATCGGGGAGCGGGAAAATGTGAAGGACCGTTATCCGGAGGTGGCAAAGGCCATGGCGGCCCGGATCAGTGAGATTCTGGAAAGCGGACAGACGAGATAACGCTGCCGCTGCCTGACAGAGGTGAGACGGAGCTTTTCATTGTAGAAAGCACATTTTGCAAGAATAAAAGCAGTAATCCCGTATTTTGTTTTCCCAAAATCTACTATGATACAACCAACCGGCCGGGAATACGGAAGATCCGGAAAAAGCTGTTGACAAACCGGAAGTCTGGTTGTTATCATACGTGGTAGGGCAAAGGCGCTCTTACCTTCGGGTAAGATGCGCCTTTTTTCAGGAAAAGCTCAGGCCGCTCCGGCGGCAGATTGGAGAAAGCATATGAACAACTACACCAAGGAAGATATCATGAAGCTGGTGGAAGAGGAGGATGTGGAGTTTATCCGCCTTCAGTTTACGGATATATTCGGAAGCCTGAAAAACATGGCGGTGACGGCAAGTCAGCTGGAAAAGGCGCTGGAGGGCAGGTTCATGTTTGACGGCTCGGCTATTGAAGGCTTTGCCAGCATTGAGGATTCGGATCTTTATCTGAAGCCGGACCCGAACACGCTGGAAATTTTCCCGTGGAGGCCGCAGCAGGGCAAGGTGGCGCGTCTGATCTGCGACATCGTCCGCCCGGATGGGACTCCCTTTGAGGGAGATTCCCGGTATATTCTGAAACGGGCGTTGAGGGAAGCGGCGGAAATGGGATATCTGTTCCAGGTGGGGCCGGAATGCGAATTTTTCCTGTTCCATCTGGATGATGATGCAAGACCCACCACCATCAGCCATGAGCAGGCCGGATATTTTGACGTGAGCCCCCTTGATCTGGGTGAGAATGCCAGGCGGGACATCGTGCTGACGCTGGAGGAGATGGGCTTTGTGGTGGAAAGTTCTCATCATGAAGCGTCGCCGGCCCAGCATGAGGTGGATTTTGAGGCGGCGGAGGCGCTGACCACGGCGGATAATATTCAGACCTTCAAGCTGACGGTGAAGACCATCGCCAAGCGTCACGGCCTGTATGCCACATTCATGCCAAAACCCCGCGCGGGAATTAACGGCTCCGGAATGCATATCAACATGGCGCTTTTAAAGAACGGGAAAAATATTTTTCAGGACAGCAGCGATGAAAACGGCCTGAGCCGGGAAGCCTACTATTTTATCGGAGGACTGCTGAAGCACATCCGTGCGATTACAGCCGTCACCAATCCGCTGATCAATTCCTACAAGCGTCTGGTTCCCGGCTATGATGCGCCCACCTATATTGCCTGGAGCAGGGCGAGCAGAAGCCCGCTGATCCGGGTTCCTTCTCCCAGAGGGGAGGAGACCAGGATTGAGCTGAGAAGCCCCGATCCGGCGGCTAATCCCTATCTGGCGCTTGCTGTGTGCCTGCGGGCGGGACTGGACGGAATCCGGAACCAGATCGAACCGCCTAAGAGCGTGGACTGCGATATTTTCGCCATGACCGAGGACGAACGGAAGCTGATGGGCATCCAGAGGCTGCCGGAGACGCTGCCGGATGCTGTGGCGGAACTGGAAAAGGATGAATACATCCGGGAAACGCTGGGCGAGCATGCCGCGAACAAATATATCGATGAAAAGAAGGAAGAGTGGGACCGCTACCGCTGTCAGGTGACGGACTGGGAGATCAATGAGTACCTGTACCGGTTCTGACGCTGCATACTCCCCCGAAGGCAGGACAGAAAGGAGAGGAGGCAGCGCATGACGAACATCATAGTGGTTTTTCCCAAGCTTGAAAATGCAAAAAGCATTCGGAATGTCCTTGTGAGAAACGGCTTTTCCGTCACAGCGGCCTGCACCACAGGAGCCCAGGCGCTGTCCCAGCTGGAAGATTACAACGAGGCGATCGTCATCTGCAGCTACCGGCTGGTAGACATGGTCTGCCTGGAGCTGTTTGACTTAATGCCGAAGGGGATGGAGATGCTGGTGGTCGCTTCGCCGCATTTTCTCAGCGAGGTGGACCGGGAAGGGATCGTCTGTCTGAGCACGCCGCTTAAAGTGAACGAGCTGATCAGCACAGCCGGCATGATGTGCCAGACGCAGGAAAGGATCAGGCGCAGGAGACGGCAGAAGCCCAGAGAGCGGAATGCGGAGGATCAGGAGGCGATCCGGCGGGCGAAGGAGCTTCTCATGGACCGTAACCGGATGTCCGAGGAGGAAGCTCACAGATATCTGCAGAAATGCAGTATGGACAGCGGAAACAATATGGCGGAAACAGCGAAAATGGTCCTTGCAACCATGCGGTATTAAAGCTGTGACAGGAGAGGCCGGGAAATTATTCCGGAATGGAGGAATAAATGAAAATAGAGTTTACAAAAATGCAGGGCTGCGGCAATGATTACGTATATATTGACGGCTCCACGCAGAAGATTCCGCAGGAAGAGAAGCCGGATTTTGTCAGGAAAATGAGTGACCGTCATTTCGGCATCGGCGGTGACGGCGTAATTTTCATCAATCCGTCGCAGGAGGCGGATTTTGAAATGGAAATGTACAATGCGGACGGAAGCCGTGCGCAGATGTGCGGAAACGGAATCCGCTGCGTGGCGAAATTCGTCTATGACAGACACCTGACGGATCAGACGGAAATCACAGTGGTGAGTGCGGGGAGTGTGAAGAGGCTGAAGCTGTATGTGGCAGACGGACATGTGGAGCGGGTGCGCGTGAATATGGGCCGCCCGATCCTGAAGGCGGCGGAAATCCCAGTGCTTTCCGATGAGGAGCAGGTGCTGGACTGGCCTGTCTTTGTGGCGGACAGACAGTGGAGGATGAGCTGCGTATCCATGGGAAATCCTCATGCGGTGGTGCTGGCGGAGGATGTGGCGAGCCTGCCTCTTACGGAGATCGGCCCCAAATTTGAAAATCATCCCATGTTTCCGGAACGTGTGAATACGGAATTCATCCGTGTGATCGACCGCAGTACTCTGGAACTGCGGGTGTGGGAGCGGGGCAGCGGAGAGACGCTGGCCTGCGGAACCGGCTGCTGCGCGGCTGTGGCTGCCTGTGTGCTGAACGGCCTGACGGAAAGAAGCGTTACCGTCCACGTGCTGGGCGGAGAGCTTCAGATTGAATGGGATGAAAATACGGGAGAAATTTTCATGACCGGCCCTGCCGAAACGGTGTTTGAGGGGCAGGTTGAGTGGCTGTGACGCCGGGTGGACGTGACGCCGAGTGGTTGTGACGCCCGGAGCGGTTACGATTTTTTAAAAGTTACGATATTTCAGAAAGCGGAAGGAGAAAATCATGTTTCGAGTGAATGAAAATTATCTGAAGCTGCCCGGCAGCTATCTGTTCTCAACCATTGGGAAAAAAGTGAGCGCCTATGCGGCGGCGCATCCGGAGGAGACCGTGATCCGCCTCGGCATCGGGGATGTGACCCAGCCTCTGCCCCCTGTGGTCATTGAGGCCCTCCATAAGGCGGTGGATGAAATGGGAAATGCATCCACCTTTCACGGCTATGCACCGGATCTGGGTTATGAATTCTTAAGAAAGGCGATCTCGGAGAACGATTTTCAGGCCAGAGGCTGCCAGATCACCCCGGATGAGATTTTCGTTTCCGACGGCGCCAAATCGGATTCCGCCAACATTCAGGAGATTTTTGCGGCGGACAGCCGGATCGCGGTCTGTGATCCCGTCTATCCGGTATATGTGGATTCCAACGTGATGGCGGGCAGGACCGGCACATACGATGCGGCCACAGAGACCTGGAGCGATGTGATCTACATGCCCTGTACGGCGGAAAACGGCTTTGTTCCGGATCTTCCGAAGGAACGCCCGGATCTGATTTACCTGTGCTTCCCCAACAACCCCACCGGCGAGACTCTGACGAAAGTGCAGCTGCAGGAATGGGTGGATTATGCCAACAGAGAAGGCTGTGTGATCATTTTTGACGCGGCCTATGAAGCCTATATTTCTCAGGAGGACATTCCTCACAGCATCTATGAATGCAAAGGAGCTGAAACCTGCGCCATCGAGCTGCGTTCCTTCTCCAAGAACGCCGGCTTCACCGGACTGCGCCTGGCCTATACGGTGGTACCGAAGGCTCTGAAGGATCAGAACGGCACGTCCCTCAATGCGCTCTGGGCCAGAAGACACGGAACCAAGTACAACGGCGCACCCTACATCGTGCAGCGGGCCGGAGAGGCCGTCTACACGCCCGAGGGACAGGCTCAGGTCCGCGAAATGGTGGGAAAATACATGAAAAACGCCTCCTATATCCTGAACGGCCTGAAGGAGGCCGGTTACGAGGTTTACGGCGGCGTCAATTCCCCCTATGTGTGGCTGAGAACTCCGGATCAGATGACGAGCTGGGAATTCTTTGACTATCTGCTGGAAAACGCTCATGTGGTGGGAACCCCCGGCTCCGGCTTCGGTCCCAGCGGAGAGCACTACTTCCGCCTGACTGCCTTCGGCACCTGGGAGAATACGGTGAAGGCTGTGGACCGGATTAAGGCGCTGTAGGCAGATACCTGCCGGCGGATTGACAGACCTGCGCGATTTTTTTATCAGAAAGATCCCAGCTGTTCAGCTCGGCAGAAACCAGTTCCGGGAACTTTTTGCTGATATCCCTTAAGGCGTTGCCCGCTGATTTGCGGACATAGGCGCTTTCATCGCCGCGCAGGCCTGCAAGCAGTTTGATGGCGACAAGTGGATTTTCTCTGAAATAGCGTCGGCTCGTCCAGACACGCAGACCCTCTGCGGCGGCCCGGCGCTGTTTCTCATTGTCGCTGCTGAGCCATTTCTGAATCAGGGGAAGAGCCTGCTCATAGCCAATATGGCTGCAGCAGATATCGAAGGCCATTGCCAGGACTTCCTGAACGCGCCAGTCCGGATGCCGGACTACTTCGTTTTCAAGGAAGGCGAGCGCCTCTTCATGCTGATTTCCGATATGGCCGCAGATAAATACACCAAGCTCCTGCACCTGAAAAAAAGGAGACCCCCATGTCTCCCTGGAAAAAATCCAGCATTCCGCCAGAGAGTGGTCTCGGACGAAATCCTGTGAAAGGGAGCGGATCAACTTTAAATTTTCCTTCTGTGTTATGGACTGTTCCAGTTCATGAATATACGCTTCGAACATGATTCCTCCGTGTGAAAAATGATGCGGTATGGTGATTTGGAGATAGACAGAAATTGAATTTTGAATTCAAAGGCAAACGACTGTATACATGATATACTGCTCATTAAGAAACAACCGTGTCCCTGCAAGGGCGTTGGCCTCCCACCTTACATAAGAGGGGAGGTGATGCGTATGAGATTTGATTTCAAGGATTTAATGTCTTTTGGAATGTTTCTCATTGCATTTCCGCGAGCAACGAGTCAAGTGGGCATACTTGTATGCACATTTGGCGGCTGCCGCGAGAGTCAAATCCCGGAGGAATTTGACCGCTGACTCTGATCTTACAGATGTATACCTGGCTTGTACGAGGTGGCTTATCTGCCATCCAACTATGGTCAACCCCCTTGTGGGACGGTTGTTTCTTTATGACCTGATTATAGCATGAGAATTTCCAGGATTGCAAAATTTTTTTGAAAAAAGCACTTGCATTTTCAAAAACACTGTGATAACATTCTTTCATGAATTTTTGAAAAGGCATCGAACGGGACTCGGGAGTTTGACAGTTGAATAACAAGAAAAGTACTTGCAGGCCGCATAAAGTCTGCTTTTTTTGTGTCAAATTTTTTGTTTTTATGTATGTTATTTTATGTTATTGTGTGGTATAATAAGGAAAAAGGAGGAATAACGGATGAACCTTCACATATCGAAATCCAGAAACGCAGAATCATTTTATATCTGCAAATCTTATGTAAAAGCTAACGGCAGTACCTCTTCCATGATTATCCGCAAACTTGGCACTTTAGAACAGCTTTTAGTTGAGCATGGCCCGACAAGAGACGATGTCCTCGCATGGGCAAAAAACGAAGTGAAAATAGAAACTGAAAAATACAAAAAAGAAAAAGAAGAAAAAACAGTGTTGATCCCCTTTCATGCAGACAGACATCTGGACTATAATAAGCAGGCCTTTTTCCGTGGCGGATACCTTTTCCTGCAATCCGTTTATTACCAGATGCAGATGAATAAGACCTGCCGGAAGCTAAAACAAAAATATAAATTCAAATACGACATCAATGCAATCCTTTCTGACTTGATCTATGCAAGGATCCTGGAACCCTGCAGCAAGCGTTCTTCCTACAAGGCCGCATCAGAGTTTTTAGAAAAACCTTCCTATCAGCTTCATGATGTATACCGCGCGTTGGATGTCCTTGGTGCTGAATGCGATATGATCCAGGCAGAAGTCTATAAAAACAGCCATTTCCTGGGTCAGAGGAATGATAAGATCCTTTATTATGACTGTTCGAATTATTATTTCGAGATCGAACAGGAAGATGGCAGCAGGAAATACGGAAAGAGTAAAGAACACAGGCCAAACCCGATTATTCAAATGGGGCTGTTCATGGACGGGGACGGGATCCCTCTTGCGTTTTCTCTCTTTCCGGGAAATGCAAACGAGCAGACATCGCTGAAGCCGCTGGAGAAGAAAATCCTTGGGGAGTTCGGATGCCAGAAATTTATTTATTGCAGCGATGCCGGGCTGGGTTCGGAATCCATCCGGGAATACAACCATATGGGAGAGCGGGCGTATATTGTAACCCAGTCGATCAAGAAGCTAAAGAAAGAAGAAAAAGAGTGGGCGCTGAGCCCACAGGGATTCAAACGGGTCTCCGATGACAAGCCTGTCGATATCACAAAACTGCCGGAAGATGATAAAGGGCTTTATTACAAGGATGAACCGTATACCACTAAAAAACTGCATCAGCGCTTAATCATAACTTATTCCCCCAAGTATGCCTTATATCAGAAATCCATCCGTGACAAACAGGTGGAGCGGGCACAAAAAATGCTGGATTCAGGGAATGCAAAAAAGAACCGGAAGAACCCGAATGACCCGGCACGTTTCATTGGAAAGATGGCTGTTACAAAAGATGGGGAAGCGGCGGATATCCAGCAGTATCTGGATGAGGATAAGATTACTGAAGAGGCACAGTATGATGGGCTTTATGCCGTATGCACGGATCTTTTGGATGATGAGGTCGGCGACATTTTAAAAGTAAGCGAAAGCAGATGGCGGATCGAGGAATGCTTCCGGATCATGAAAACAGATTTTTCTGCAAGGCCGGTTTATTTACAGGATGAGAACCGGATCAGGGCACATTTCCTGATCTGTTTCCTTGCATTAACCATCTACCGTTACCTTGAGAAAAAACTGGATTTGAAATACACCTGTGAGGAACTATTGGACACACTAAAAGCGATGAACTTCGCTGGGATACAGGAACAGGGATTCATCCCACTGTACAGACGGGAAACAATCACCGATGATCTACACGAGGTCTGCGGATTCCGGACAGACTATCAATTCATAACCAAAAGCAAGATGAGAACAATCCAGAAAAAAAGTAAAGGAAAAGAATAAATTACTATAGTCCGTAACAACGGCAAAAATCGCTGCAACCCAGTAAATACAAGGGATACAGCGATTTTTTCTTCCGTCAACTGTCAAAGACGGGATTATATGCCCCGCCTGTCCTGTTGTCAATCCTGCGGCCTCATTACCGTTTTATTCCTTTTTCTCTTTCAGATATTGTAGTATAATCAAAAAAGGCGGGCCGCACAGCCTGCCTGAAAGGATGAGAAAATG